>DAITBB010000107.1:0-4981 GCA_036823975.1 Hyphomicrobium sp. | reverse complement strand
CGCCGCCGCGCAGGATGGCGCGCAGGATGGAGTCCACGCGCACGAGCCGCCAGCCGGTTCGAAGCTGCTGATCGACGAGCGGATCGATCTCGCGCTGGCGGCGCACGACGCCCTTCACGATCTCGGAGAAGAACGTGGCGTCCGCGCCTTCGAGATCGACGAGCGTCTCGGTGTCCTCGCTCTTCCCCTCGCCCTCTTTCGGCGTGACGTCGACGCGGAGGAACTGCGCAATGACGTCGGTCACGTCCGTGCCGGCGAGATCCATCTGGTAGAGCGCCTGCACGGCGGCCATGCGCGAGACCGTGCGCGGCTTCGGCGCATCCCCGCTCGATTTCTTTTTGGGGGGAAGCATCATGGGCGGGCGAGACCGAGATCATGCGCGATGCGCACGAGACGCAGACACGCACGCGCCGCGTCACCCCCCTTGCCGTCGGCGCCGCCGCGTGCGCGCGCCAGCGCCTGGGCTTCCGTATCCACCGTCAGGACGGCGTTTCCGAGCGGGATGTTGTGTTCGATCGCTGTCTTCATGAGCCAGTGGTTCGTGCTGGTGCATACGATATCGTAGTGCGAGGTCTCGCCGCGGATGACGCAGCCGTGTACGAGAACGCCCGCATATTTGCCGCCCGGGCCGAACAGCCCCGCCGCCTGCCCCTGCGCCAGCGCCTGGGGAATCTCGAGCGCACCCGGCACCGCCATGCGGTCGAATCCGACCTGCGCCGCATCGAGCACCGCCTTCGCCCCCACCATCAGCTCGTCCGTAATCTCACGGTAATAGGGCGCCTCGATGATGAGGACGCGAGCGCCGGCTCCGAAATGGAGCGGCATGTCGACCTGTGTCGTGGGGTCTCTTTGCATTGGTGAGCAGCACCATGTCATGGACGCCGAGCTCGCGCAGGATCTGCGAGCCGACGCCAATCTCCACCTGTCGGCGGCCGCGGGCCGCCTTGTGATCCGCCGTCGCCTTCGCACGCCGTCCGATCCATTCCGATACGCTCTTGGGGCCGAGGTCGCGGATGAGCACGACAACGCCGCGACCCTCGCGCTCGACCGCTTCCATCGCGCGCGCCACCACCCCGGGCGGGCTGCCGATGCCGAGGAGGTCGCCGGCGAAGTTGACCGCGTGCACGCGCACGAGTACGGGCCCGGGCGCCGTGATATCACCCTTCACGAGGGCGAGGTGCTCGACGGGCTCGACGGTCGTCGTGAAGACGTGGAGATCGAACGCGCCGCCGAACGCGCTCTCGACCTTCGTCCGCACGACCTCCCGCACGAGGCGGTCGTGCTGGAGGCGATAGGCGATCAGATCCTCGATGGTGCCGATCTTGAGGCCGTGACGCTGCGCGAACGGCACGAGGTCCGGCATGCGCGCCATCGTGCCGTCCTCGTTCATGATCTCGCAGATCACGGCGGCCGGATAAAGCCCGGCGAGCCGCGCGAGATCGACGGAGGCTTCCGTGTGTCCGGCGCGGATCAGCACGCCGCCTTCGCGCGCGACCAGCGGAAACACATGGCCCGGCGAGACGATATCGTCCGCGCCCTTCGTCGGGTCGATCGCCGTCGCGATCGTGCGGGCCCGGTCGTGCGCCGAGATTCCGGTGGAGACGCCTTCGCGTGCTTCGATGGACTGCGTGAAGGCCGTGCGCTCGCGCGCCGCCTGAGTGCGGACCATGAATTCGAGACCGAGATCCTGCGCCCGCGTCTGCAGGAGCGCGAGGCAGATGAGGCCGCGGCCATGCTTGGCCATGAAGTTGATGGCGTCCGGCGTCGCCATCTGCGCCGGAATGACGAGATCGCCCTCGTTCTCGCGATGCTCCGCATCGACGAGCACGACCATGCGGCCGTTGCGCATATCGTCGACGATCTCCTGCGTCGAGGAGAGGAAGCCGCCGCCCTCGGTATAGGCCACGTTCGAAAGGCCGGTGCTCACGTACGAAACTCCATGATGCGCGCGACGTAGCGCGCGAAGAGATCGATCTCGACGTTGATCTCGTCGCCGCGCTTTTTGCGCCCCCAGGTGGTTTGGGTCAAGGTCACGGGGACGAGGTTGACGCCAAAGCGCGTCCCTGCAACCTCGTTAACGGTCAACGAGGTTCCATCGAGCGCGATGGAGCCCTTGGGCGCGGCATAAGGCGCCAGATGGGGCGGCAGCTCGACGACCACGCGCAGGCTCTCGCCGTCGGGGCGCAGATCGACGATGCGTCCGACGCCGTCCACATGGCCCGAGACGATATGGCCGCCGAGCTCGTCGCCGGCCTTGAGTGCGCGCTCGAGATTGAGGGGCTTGCCTACGGGCCAGCTTCCGAGCGTCGTGCGGGCCAGCGTCTCGTTCGAGACATCGACGGTGAACGCCGAGCCGTTGCGTCCGTCGGCCCGCACCGTGACGACGGAGAGGCAGACGCCATCGCAGGCGATGGACGCGCCGAGGGCGATGCCATCGGCAGCATAGCCCGAGCGGATCGCGAACCGCCCCCCTTCCCGGCCGATCAGCTCGCCGACGTCCGTGATGATGCCTGTAAACACGTTCCGTCTGCTCCAAACGTTAGGAATTGCCGGATCGGATCGCCCGCCCTGCGCCGGACCTCTCTGAGGCTTTCAACGCGGCGCGCGAACCCGAAGCATCGTCAGCCGGTCCGTGCCGACGCGCCGCTCCGAAGCAAACGCGAGATCTAGCCCTGGAGCATAGCGGGCCGCAAGCGCTTCGGCCGCGGGTGCGCCCTCCTCTGCGGCTCCGGCGGCGAAAAGGGCGATCTCGTCGGCCAGGCCCTCGGCCGCCGCGGCGCGCCAAACGCCCGGCCCGCCCTCGACGAGGAGACGCGTCACCCCGGCCTCGGCCAGGGCGGCGAGACCATCCGCATACGTAAAGCCGTCCGGCAAGGGCAGGATCCGCACGCCCTCGTCCTCGAACACCTGGCCGCGGCGTGCGGCGGCGTCGGCCCCGGTGACGATCCATGTCGGCACCTCGCGCGCGGAGCGAACGAGCTTGAGCCCGGGCGGCAGGTCGAGCGTGCGCGACAGCACCACGCGCACCGGCGAGCGGCCGGCGAAGCCCGGAAGCCGGCAGGTGAGCTCGGGGTCGTCGTCGCGCGCGGTGCCCGCGCCGACGAGGAGCGCATCGGCCTCGGCGCGGAGCCGGTGCCCTGCCGCGCGCGCCTCGCCGCTCGTCACGAACACGGCCTGCCCGTTCTGTCCGCGCGGCACCAGGCCGTCGCGGCCCAGCGCCATCTTGAGCTGCACGAACGGCCGGTGCTGCGTCACGCGCAGGATGTGCCCGAGCGTGATCCATCGGCCCGCCTCGGCGCCGAGCCCGACCTCGACCCGGAGGCCGGCGGCCTCGAGGCGCGCAATGCCGCAGCCCGCGACGCGCTCGTCCGGATCGTCAACGGCGATCACGACCCGCGCGATCCCCGCCGCGATCACCGCATCGACGCACGGAGGCGTCTTGCCGTGATGCGAGCACGGCTCGAGGGTCACATATAGCGTCGCGCCCTTTGCCCGGGCGCCGGCGCGGGCGATGGCCTGGGTTTCCGCATGCGGGCGCCCGCCGGGCTGGGTCATCCCGCGCGCGATGAGGCAGCCCGTCGCCTCGTCGGCGATCACCGCCCCCACGGACGGATTGGGCGCCGTCGTGCCGAGCCCGCGCCGCGCGAGCGTCAGCGCGATGTCCATCATGTGCCGGTCGAAATCCGAAGCGGCCGCGGTGCGCATGCCTCAGCCTCAGTGCTTCTTCGCCAGCGGCGGCGTCGCCTCGGTGCCGTCGTCGCGCGCGATCTCGCCCAGCACCTCCTGGAAGTCGGCGGCCTCGCGAAAGTCGCGATAGACGGATGCAAACCGCACATACGCGACCGGATCGAGCGCGCGCAGCCCGTCCATCACGTAGGTGCCGATGGTAGAGGAGGCGATCTCCGTCTCGCCCGCGCTTTCGAGCTGGCGCACGATGCCTGAGACCATGCGATCGACCCGCTCGCTTTCGATCGGCCGCTTGCGCAGCGCCACCGCCACCGACTTCGAAAGCTTGTCCCTGTCGAACGGCACCTTGCGGCCGCTGCGCTTCACCACGATCAGCTCGCGAAGCTGCACCCGCTCGAAGGTCGTGAAGCGCCCGCCGCAATCCGGGCAAACGCGCCGCCGGCGGATGGCCGTGCTCTCCTCCGTCGGGCGGCTGTCCTTCACCTGCGTCTCCTCGCAGGAGCAATACGGGCAGCGCATCGGTGATCTCCAAATGAAAGGCGCCGGAGCCCATGACTCCGGCGCCTGTTCTAGAGCCGTTCCGTTTTATGGACTCTGGGACCGGCTCCAGCCTTTTGTTTGTCGTGCTTCTTATCGGACACTTCCCGCGCATGGCTCCGCCATGACCGGTTCCTACTTTTCCGGAAGCACTCTAATTCAAGTTGCCGCGCCGCGAAACGACGCTGCAACGCGCGCCCCGAGGGGCGCGCGTCAAATCAGCCGTAGATCGGGAAGCGCTTGCAGAGCGCCACCGCCTCGGCCTTGACCTTCTCCTCGACAGCGCCGTTGCCCGCTTCGCCGTTCTTGGAGAGCCCTTCGAGAACCTCGGCGATCATGCGGCCAATGTCGCGGAACTCCGCCTCGCCGAAACCGCGCGTGGTGCCTGCCGGCGCGCCGAGACGGACGCCCGACGTCACCATCGGCTTCTCCGGATCGAACGGAACGCCGTTCTTGTTGCAGGTGATGTAGGCGCGGCCGAGCGACTTCTCGGAGATGTTGCCGGTGAGCTTCTTCGGGCGCAGGTCGAGCAGGATGAGATGCGTATCGGTGCCGCCCGAGACGAGCGCGAAGCCCGCATCGACCAGAACCTCGCCCATCGCCTTGGCGTTGACGATGACCTGCTTGGCGTACTGCTTGAACTCCGGCGTCAGGATCTCGCCGAAGGCCACCGCCTTGCCGGCGATGACGTGCATCAGCGGACCGCCCTGGATGCCCGGGAAGATCGCCGAGTTGACCTTCTTGGCGATGTCCTCGT
>DAITBB010000038.1:1066-28662 GCA_036823975.1 Hyphomicrobium sp. | reverse complement strand
CGCGTGCCTGAAGCTCTCACGGCGACAGCCCGGGAGCAACTTGGATCGCGCGATTCTCTCGTTGGGGCATCGTTAGGGTGAAACGCGCTCGATGAGCAGCTAACCCAAGTCATAATGTCATAAAACTGTCACGAAAGCTTGGAGGCTCAGATCATATAGAAGCTTTCGTTGCCGGCGCGTCACGCGTTTTCGTATCAAATCTGTCACAAATACTTTTCGCATTTACGCAGCGCACCAAGCTGAGCTTACCTCCCGGCGTCCACGGGGGCTGGCCGGCAGCAAAAGGTGTGCGGGCATGGGCCAGCCTGACGCGTGGAGACGTCGATATTCGGTGCTCACGCCCATCCAGGCGGGGCCAACATGCGAGAGGACAGGGGCATGACTGGGGGTTTGAAGGGATCGGCAGGACGGCTGTCGCGGCTTGCCGCAGCGGGACTGCTGCTGGCGAGCGGCGCGTCCGCCGTCCAGGCCGCGGATCTCGGCGGCGACTGTTGCGCCGACCTGGAGGAACGGATCGCGGAGCTCGAGGCCACGACGGCCCGTAAGGGCAACCGCAAAGTTTCGCTGACGGTGTACGGCCAGGTCAACGAGGCCGTGATGTTCTGGGACGATGGCTTCGAGAGCAACGCCTATCAGGTCACGAACGACAATTCGCGCTCGCGCTTCGGCTTCAAGGGCGATGCCAAGATCACGGACGACCTGAAGGCCGGCTTCGTGCTCGAGATCGGCGTCCGCGGCGCCAACTCGAAGCGCTTCACGCAGGTGAGCCCGACGGGCGGCCCGGACGAGACCGGCCTCGACACGCGCCATGCGCGCTGGCTTCTGAAGAGCAAGACCTTCGGCACCCTCAGCATGGGCGTCACGCCGACGGCGATGGAAGGCGTGACGGAGATCAATCTCGCCAACACGAAGGACGCCGCGAAGTTTTCGGACGTGGAGGACTCGGGGCTGGGCCTCTTCCTGCGCACGGCAGGCGGCGGCATGAGCTCGGTGACCTGGCGCCGCCTGATCAAGCACACCGGCGACCAGCCGGGTGAGGGCGAGCGCCGGTCCGGTGTCTGGTACGTCTCCCCGGAGTTCGGCGGCTTCAGCGTCGAGGCGGGCTGGGGCTCCGACGACCATTGGGATGTCGGCGCCCGCTACAAGGGCGAGTTCGGCAACTTCAAGCTCGCGGCGGGGTTCGCCTACGGCGAGAACACGACGACGGACGCGGATTCGGCCTTCTTCGAGTGTGTGGGCACCGACGTTCCCGGCCAGCCCGATGCGAAGTGCAAGCAGTACGGCGGCTCGGTCAGCGTCATGCATGAGCCGACGGGCATTTACGTGAACTTCGCCGCCGGCGCCCATGAGGACGACACCGTCCTCTCCGACGCCGATTTCGCTGGCACCAACGCCTCGAATGAGACGACGTTCTGGGCGATCGAGGCCGGCATCGAGCAGAAGTGGTTCCCCATCGGCAAGACCACGCTCTTCGGCCAGTACTACAGCCTCGACGGCGGCGCGAGCGAGCGTCTCTCCGTGGCGGCCACCGATCCGGCGAACAACACGGGCGGCGCGGCCAACGTGCTGAGCACGGGTCTCGAGATGGTGGGCGGCGGCGTCGTGCAGGAGCTGTCCGGCGCGGCCATGAGCCTCTACCTCTACTATCGCCATTACGAAGGCGACCTGACCCTCGTCTCCGGCGGCAACGCCGCCAAGGCGGACATCGAGGATCTCGACGTCGTCGTCGGCGGCGCGATCATCAAGTTCTAGGGCCCGGGAAGTTCTAGGGCCGCAGCCGCAAGCTGCAGCGAAAACGAGGGTTCGGGCCGGTGTGCACGGACCCGGAGAGGGGCAGGGCCCGTGGTTTTCCACCGGCCCTGCCCCATTTTGGGACAATCGCGCCCCAGGACAGCGAGGCGCGCCGAAGGCGACAGATCCGCCAAAAGAGTCTCTGGCGAAAATAGGGCGATATCTACCGCTAGTCCTATCACCTGGGGCGTCCCGGCGTTCGCTGGATCGCCTGTGACAGCAGCGCCACATTGCAGCGCAAGCACACTCCCGGCAGGAAACGTTCACCAGGGCTTAACTCTGCGCGAACATTCTTGTCTTCAGCAAGGGGTGGCCTCATCTTCACGAGTCAGAAGAGAGTGCACGGCGGGGAACGCAATGAAGTTGATCGGGTACATCGGCTTGGGACTGACGCTGGCAATGGCCAGTTCGTCGGCCGTGGCCTTTCAGGAGCAAGGTGGCGTCGTCACGACGCCGGCGCCTGCCGAGGCGCAGCCCGCGGCCCCGGCTGACAAGGACCTGAATTTCTCTACGCCGAAGATGGACGATTCGAGCGCCGGCACGGAGGTTCGCATCCCCGGCCTTGGCAAGCTCGGCGTGCTTCCGAAGATGGATTTCGGCCTGGAGCTGCTGTACGGCGCCAACGACAGCAAGCAGCAGCCCGAGCTTCAGCAGCCCTCTGAGGATCTCATGATCCGCGGCTCCGTGAAGCACAATTTCTGAGGATTCGAGCCTGCATGCAGGCTCGAATAGGGTTCCTCCCTGTGGGTCTTGAAGGAGCGCCACCGCGCTCCTTTTTTCTTTTGCGCCTGCGAAGGCCCATGCTAGGGGACCCTCGAGACATCGCATCGGCGCCCGGAAAGGCTCGAACATGCGCATCGCCGTCATTGGCTCCGGCTACGTGGGTCTCGTCTCAGGCGCGTGCCTGGCCGATTTCGGCCACGAGGTCACGTGCATCGACAGCAACGCGGAGAAGGTCGCGGCGCTGAAGGCCGGGGAGATCCCGATCTACGAGCCCGGGCTCGATCACCTCGTCGCCACCAACAGCGCCGCCGGGCGTCTCGTGTTCACGACGGAGCTCGAAGGCCCTGTGCGTGCGGCCGAGGCCGTGTTCATCGCGGTCGGCACGCCCTCGCGGCGCGGCGATGGTCACGCCGACCTCTCCTACGTCTACGACGTCGCGCGCCGCATCGCGATGCACCTCGACGGCTTCACCGCCGTGATCACGAAGTCGACCGTTCCCGTCGGCACCGGCGACGAGGTCGAGCGCATCATCCGCGAGACCAACCCCGCCGCCGACGTCGCCGTGGTCTCCAATCCGGAGTTTCTGCGCGAGGGCGCGGCCATCGAGGACTTCAAGCGGCCGGACCGGATCGTCGTCGGGATCGAGGACGATCGGGCGCGCGCCGTGATGACGGAGGTCTACCGCCCGCTCTACCTCAACAAGTCGCCGCTCGTCTTCACCGCCCGGCGGACCTCCGAGCTGATCAAGTATGCGGCCAACGCGTTCCTGGCCATGAAGATCACGTTCATCAACGAGATCGCGGATCTGTGCGAGGCCGTGGGCAGCGACGTGCAGGACGTGGCGCACGGGATCGGTCTCGACAAGCGCATCGGATCGAAGTTCCTTCACGCGGGCCCCGGCTTCGGCGGCTCCTGCTTTCCGAAGGACACGCTCGCCCTCGTCAAGACCGCGCAGGATCACGGCAGTCCCCTGCGCCTCATCGAGACGACGGTCGCTATCAACGACCAGCGCAAGCGCGCCATGGCCCGCAAGGTCGCGCGTGCGGTCGGCGCGGATGTCCGCGGCAAGACCGTGGCGCTCCTGGGCCTCACCTTCAAACCCAATACCGACGACATGCGCGAGAGTCCGGCCATCGCCATCGTGCAGGGCCTGCAGGATGCCGGCGCGCACGTGCGCGCGTTCGATCCCGAGGGCATGGAAGCGGCGAAGGCGTGTCTCTCGAACGTGGTCTTCGGGGCGGATCCCTACGCCGTCGCGGAGGGCGCCGACGCGCTCGTGCTGGTGACGGAATGGGATGCGTTCCGCGCTCTGGATTTCGCGCGCCTCAAGACGGTCATGCGCGAGCCGCTGCTGGTCGATCTGCGCAACGTCTATCGGCGCGAGATCATCGCACGCCATGGGTTCCGCTATGTCAGCATCGGCCGGCCCAAGGAGGACATCCCGGCCGCTCTGAGCAACGCCGCGGAATAGCCGAGCGACGGACGTCGCGGGCGGCGTCGTGGAGAGAGCGCTGGGCCTGCGGCTCAACGCGCGCAAGTCGTGACGGACTGCGAGCTACAGACCGAGATCCGACAAACCGTGATGGTCAAGCGGGCGCGGCCCACGCGGCCAGTGATATTTCCGCTCGGCGGCGGCAATCGGCTTGTCGTTGATGCTGGCGAAGCGCAGCCGCATCAGCCCGTTCTCGTCGAACTCCCAGTTCTCGTTGCCGTAGGAGCGGAACCATTGGCCGCTGTCGTCGCGCCATTCGTAGGCGAAGCGGACGGCGATGCGGTTTGGACCGAAGGCCCAAAGCTCCTTGATCAGCCGGTAATCGAGCTCACGCGCCCATTTGCGCGTGAGGAAGGCCACGATCTCCTCGCGTCCGGTCGGGAATTCGGCGCGATTGCGCCACTGGCTGTCCACCGTATAGGCGCCCGCCACGCTGACAGGATCGCACGTGTTCCAGGCATCCTCCGCCTTGCGGACTTTCTGGGTTGCCGTTTCGAAGGTGAACGGCGGAAGCGGCGGGCGTTGGGTCATGGCAGGGGCCTTTGAAGGAGAGAGTGGCGCGGAGCGAGCCTAATGCAGATGGATGCGCCACACCAGGATCGCGGCCGCGTCGAGACGCGACGGCGATGAGAGGCGAAGAGGTGCGTGCGCCCACTTCCTTCCCCCATAGGGAGAAGGTGCCGCAGTCGACCCGGAGGCTCGCAATCAAAAGAGACGGCGGATGAGGGGTCTTTGGGGCGCACGACGCGAGAGAGGGCCGAGAATACATAAAAGCGCGCACGAACGACGCGTCTCGCCGATGAGACGAGACCCGCCGTCACGCCAGGAGCCGGGTATCCGGCATCCGCGCGAGCACGCGGCCGATCGCCTCGCGATCCATGAATGCGAACGCCGTCGAGAGCGCGTCCGCGGCAGCGGCCGTTGGCGCAACGACGCTGAGGCGCGTCGTGGGGTTTGCGCAGCGGCCGGTGGCGGGATTGAAGAGATGATTGCAGCGCCCCTCCGCATCGAAGCGGAACCCGTGGGCGCCCGTGGTAGCAACGGCCATGTCGACGAGATCGAGCGTGCGGCGCGCCGATGCCAGCGCATCGACCTCCGCCTGCCACGGTTGCCCATCCGGACGCGGCCCCCGGGTGCGGATCTCGCCCATGTCGACGAGCGCGCTGACGATCCCCTCCTGACGCAGGAGATCGACGACGCGGTCGGTGATGTAGCCCTGCGCGATGCCGTTGAGCGTCAGCCCCATCCCGCGCTTGGCGAACGCAATGCGATCGCGGCTGACGTGCACGTCCCGCCAGCCGACCCGCGCGACGGCCGCAGTAATCTCGTGAGACGGCGGCCCGGCAGGGTCGGCGCCCGGCGTGGCGAAGTGATCCGCATAGCAGCGCCACAGCGGTTGAACGGTGGGATCGAAGGCGCCGCCCGTCATGTGCCAGATGTTGTCGCAGAGACGCAGAAGCTGCACGAGCTCGGCGGGCGGTGCCACGAGCACACCGCTACGGTTGAGCTCCGAGAGCGCCGTGTCGTCGCGGTAGAGGCTCAGGATCCCTTCGAGCCGCCGCGCCTCCGCGACGGCGCGGCGGAGAAGCGCTTCGCCCATCTGCCGATCCGGATGCGCGAGGCGAAGGGTGGCGATGGCCCCGAGCGAGACGCCCGTCCATTCCACGAGAGGTTGGGCGTCAGCCCGCCGCACGGCCCCGAGCGGTACCAGCGCCGCGCCGCCCGCTGCGGCACAGAGGGTAATAACTTTTCGTCGGCTCATGGCGATCTGCATGGCGTGTCCCAGTCTCAATCTAATGCGCGCCGCCCGCGCCGTGATCATGCGCGTGCGGCGCTGGGGTCTCGTCCGCGGCAGGCTCCGAGCTCAGCACATAATCGCGCGGAACCTCGGCGAAGGCGACGAATCGACCGCCCTACTCGGCCACGAAGCGCTCGGCGTCGGCCCGGGCCGAGAATGGAACCGTCTCGGGCGCGCCCATTCCGCCCTGCCGGCGACTTTCGATGACGAACAGCGCGCCACGCGCCTCGATCCAGTTCTCCGCACCCGGATTGTCCCAGCTCGCCGCCTTGCCCATGTCGGACACGTAGACGGCGCGCACGTCCTTCGCCTCCTCCTGGAGCATCGTGTAGGAGAAGGCGTCGCGCGCCGAGGAGAACCACACCGGCGTGCTCTGGCTCGCGAGGATGATTTGCCCCTTGGGCCCCGTATGCTCCGTGAGCGTCATGCCGCAGTAATGTCCCACGGCCTCCGCCGTGAGCTTGCGGGGCGCGGGCACGGCCGCATTCGGCTCCTGGCCGCAGCCGGCGAGGGTAAGCGTGGCGAATGCGAGGGCGATGAAGGACAGTGTGCGTTTCATAGCTCTCTCCTGGAAAAGACGAGACCTGCAGCCGCGAGCGGAACGAGTGTCCAGGCGGCGAGCGTCGCCAGGAGAACGGCCGGACTGAGCGCCACCGAGCCCGCGAGCCCCGACATGCCGGAGAACGTGCTGACGGTCGTCGCGCCGGCGAGATTGAGCAGGCGATAGACGTCCGTCGGGTTGAGCAGCAGCAACCCGCTCAGGGCCGACGACGAGATCGTCCGCCCCTGATCGGCCACCAGCACGCCGAGAACGGCCATGTCGAACACGACCACCAGCAGCAGCCAGACGCCGATCGCGATGCCGGCCGCAGTCGCTCGCTCGCGAACGAGCACGCTGACGAGATAGCCGATGGCAATAAAGACGGAGCCGAGCAGGATGGAGCTGCCGATCATGGTCGCGAACGCGATCCAGCTCTCCGCGTCGATGTCGGCGCCGGTCGCGAGCAGCGTCACCGCAGCCGTGCCATATCCGATCACGGTCGCGAAGGCGAGAATGGCGAGGTGCCCGATGAATTTTCCGAGCAGCACCTGCGCCCGACTTACCGGATAGCTCAGGAGCAGGATCATCGTCCCCCGCTCCATCTCGCCGACGATGGCGTCGTGCGAGATGAGGAGCGCGACGAGCGGCACGAGAAAGATGGTGAGGCTCGACAGGCTGACGACGACCACATCGAGCGCGCGGACGCCGACGGTGCCCGTCGGGGCGCTGCCGAGAAACGTGAGCGAGAGGGCGAGGGCGGCGAGCAGGGCCGTCATCGCCAGAACCCAGCGGTTGCGCAGGCATTCGCGGATCTCCTGCGCCGCGATCGCGAGGGCGTTCCTCATGGGGCCTCCTTGCGCAGGAAGTGCGCGTAGAGCTCGTCGAGCGAGGGCGGAATGACGTCGATATCCTCGATCAAGTGAGAGGCGCCCGCGGCCCGGCGCAGCACCTCGATTTTCTGTGCCGGTGTGGCATCGAACTCGACGCGGTGCCCGTTGAACGTCCGCCCCGGGGCAGCGGCGCCGACGAGCGTGCGCAGCGTCTCCGCCTCGCCTTGTGCAACGGTGACGCGCACCTTTGCGGGCAGCTCCGCGATGCGCCGCAGCTCGTCGAGGGTGCCGTCGGCGACGAGGCGGCCGCGGCTCATGATGAGCACGCGCTCCGTGCGCTCCTCGAGTTCGGTCAGCACATGCGAGGAGAGCACTACCGTTGCACCGCGTGCCCGCAAAGCTGCGACGATCTCGTAGAATTCCATGCGCAGGCCGGGATCGAGCCCCGTGGTGGGCTCGTCGAGCAGCAGAAGCTGCGGCGTGCCGATGAGCGCCTGCGCGAGCCCGAGCCGCTGGCGCATGCCCTTCGAGTAAGTGCCGATGCGCCGGTCCTGCGCCTTCGAGAGCCCGACGAGATCGAGCAGGCCCTGGGCGACGTCGACGGGCTCGGACTTGAGGCGCGCATAGAAGGCCAGCATCTCGCGCGCCGTGAGCGCGGGATTGAACGAGACGTTCTCGGGCAGGTAGCCGAGCTGACGGCGGGCTCCGATGCCGCCGGCCGCCGCGTCGGACCCGAGAACGCGGACCGCGCCCTCCGTCGGCCGGATGAGCCCGAGGATGAGCTTGATCAGCGTCGTCTTGCCCGCGCCGTTGTGCCCGACGAGAGCCACGGTCTGGCCTGGCGTGAGGGTGAACGACACGTCGCGGACGGCCTCGAGGCCGCCGTAGCGCTTTGTCGCGCCTTGGATCTCGACAAGAGCCGTCATGGCGCGGCCCCCGTCTCGACAGGGCGCGGCGTGATTGCCGGCGTCATCAGCGGACGGCTGTCGACGACGCCGCCCGGCAACAACGCGGGAAACTGCGCCTGCGCCCAACGGATGATCTGCACCGCCGGGCTGTTGAGCAGAACCTTCGCGGAGGGCGCCGTCCACAGCACCTTGTCGATGATGTCGTTCGGCCGATAGGCGGTGTCGCCGATGCCGTCGCCATCGAGATCGAAGGCGGGGTTGTCGCTCCAGAAATTCCCGCGCCCCTCGTGCGACCAATCGAGATAGCGCGTGCCCACGTACTTCACCTGGTTGCGGTTGCGGACGAAGGCATTGGCGGACATCGCGTTGCCCTCGGAGCCGGCCGTGAAATGCACGCCGATCTCGCAACCTTCGAACCAGTTGCCTTGGAACGTGTTCTTGTTGGCATTGTAAATGAACACGCACTTCTCGGGGGCGTTGCGCAGGCCGCCTGCGAGAGGAGGGGCCGCGTCCTCGGCGGGAACGCCATGCTCGCGCGCCGCGCCACGCTGGCCGGGGCTGGCCCACCGGCTGGCGGGCAAGAGCCGTCCCCGCACCGTGTTGCCCGTGATCTTGGAAGAGTTGGCGAAGTTGAAGAGAAAGCCGTGGTTGAGGTCGCCATCGGAGACGTTGTCGCGAACGATCAGGCGGTGCGAGTACATGATGGCGAAGCCGACGGTGTTGCCGGTCGAGACGTTGCCCGTGATCTCGCTGTCGTTGGTGTACATGTAATGGACGGCGAAGCGCACGTCGCGGAAGCGGTTGTTGCGGAAGGCGTTGCGCTTGCTCGCGACGACGAAGATGCCGTCGCGGCCGAAGCGGATATCGTTGTCCTCGACGCGCACGCCGGGCGCGCTCCACACCGAGACGCCGTTGCCGGCCTCGTTGATGCGGCCGTCCGTCATGCCGACGATGACGTTGCCGCGTGCGACCGCATCCTCGGCGCCGTGCAGATAGATGCCGTAGAGATTGCCTTCTATCCGGTTCTTCTCGACCAGCGCGCCCGTTGCGCTCTGCTTGACGAAGATGCCGGCATCCATCGCCTCGAGGTCACGCCCCGAGCCACGGACGGTGAGGCCGCGCACCACCGCACGCGGAGCGGAGACCGTAACCGCGCTGCCGCGGCCGGAGCCTTCGAGAATGGCGCCCGGCAAGCCTTCGAGGATCGCTTCCCCGTGGATCTCGACCGGCCCGCGGTGCACGCCGGGCTGAAGCACCACGGTGTCGCCCGCACGCGCACGGTCGAGCGCCGCCTGGACGCTCTCGCCCGGCGCAACCGTCTCGCGCTCCGCGAAGGCCGGCCCAGCGAGGAGGGCGGCCAAAACCGCCCCCCCGATCATGTGTGCGCTGAGGCGCGTCACGAGCGGCCTCACACGTTCCGCGGCTCGACGAGCATGCGCCCTTGCATTTCCATGTGCATGGCGTGGCAGAACCAGCTGCAATAGTACCAGTAGACGCCCGCCTTATCGGCCGTGAAGGTCACGGACGAGGTCTGCTGCGGGCCGATCTCCATGTTGATGCCGTAGTTCACGATGCAGAAGCCGTGCGTCAGGTCCTCCACGTCGTCGACGTTCGTGACATGGACCGTCACCTCGTCGCCTTGCTTCACCGTGAACTTGTCGAGACCGAACGCGGGCGCCGCCGACGTCATGTAGACGCGCACCTTGTTGCCGTCGCGGATGACCTTCTCGTCCGTCTCGAGCTTCACGCCATCGGCTGCGGCCTGCTTCACGGCATCCGCGAAGAACGGGTCGTCGCGCTTCCAGACGTGCAGCGGGTTGATCTTCGAGCGGTGGACGATGGTCGCGTCGTGCGGCTCGGCAAACGTCGGCCCGTCATGAACGATCACCATCTGCTCGCCCGAGATGTCGATGAGCTGATCGTTCTCGGGTTTGAGCGGCCCGACATTGAGGAAGCGGTCCTTCGAGAACTTGTTGAGGGAGATCAGCCATTTCCCGTCCGCATCCTTGGTCTGGCCCATCGAGGTATGGTTGTGGCCGGGTTGGTAGTGGACGTCGAGCTTCTGCAGGATCGGGTTCACCGCCTCGCCCTTGTAGGCGCGGATGGCGAGATCCAGGTTCCACTTCACGACCTGGCTGTCGAGGAACAGCGTCGTGAAGCAGTTGCCCTTGCCGTCGAAGGCCGTGTGGAGCGGCCCGAGGCCGAGCTCCGGCTCCGCCACCACGACGTCGCGCGGCTGGATCTTGTCGTCGAAGAGATCCGGAAGCTTGCGCGCATCGAAGACGGTGCACGTGGGGGAGAGCTTGCCGTTGGCGACGAAGTGGATGCCGTCCGGCGCCGTGTTGACGCCGTGCGGGCTGTTGCCCACCGGCACGTAGCGCGTATAGGGCGAGCCGTGGCGGCCGTCGAGAACGGGCACGCCGCCGATCGTTTGGAAATCGCCCTTCTTGACGCCTTCCTCGATGCGCTTGATATCGAAGATGACGACCCAGTCCTGCTCCTTGGCCATCATCTCCGCGAGTGTGACGCCCTCCTCCGAATTGTAGCAGGTGGCCCAGGCGAACTTACCCTGATAGTCGGCATCCACGTTGTCGAGGTTGCCGTCGACGCGGATCTGCCAGGCGACCGTCATGGTATCGCCGTCGACAGCCGAGAAAATCGACATGTACTGCTTGGGATCGTCGAGGATCTTGCCGTCGTTGGGCACGGGCACGCGGTCTTCGCCGTTGCAGAAGACGTAGCCGGTGCGCGGATATTTCTGCACGCGCAGGCCGTGCACCGTCGATTGGTTCGGCAACTGGATGATCTTGTCGCACTTCATGATGTCGAGGCGGATGCGGCACACGCGCGTGTTCGCCTTGTCGTTGGCGAACAGGTAGCGGCCGTCATAGGTGCCGTCGGTGAACGACGGGTGCGGATGGTGCAGGTCGCCGTTCAGGTATGTCCCGCCGCGGGTCTTCAGGAACTCGCGCGAGCTGGGCGTGAGGCTTTCGGTCAGGACCTTCAGGCTCTCGTTGGTCTGGCCCCAGCCGGTCGCGCTGCAGCGGTTGAACACGGGAACGCGCATCAGCTCGCGCATCGAGGGCAGGCCGATGATACGCACCTCACCGCACTGGCCGCTCGATGAGAACACGTAATATTCATCGAGCTCGCCGGGGGCGACGTGGGCATTCCCAGCCGCACCGCGCGGCGCGGCCTGAGCCGTCGGGATCGGGTCGCCGCCAAGAGCGACGAGCCCGGCACCACCCGCGGCGCCGGCAACGCCCGCAACGGCAGCAGCGGCACCGGTCCTGTTGAGGATGTCACGACGTGTGAGGCTCGTCGTTTTATCGTTGTCATTCCGCATGGGTCTCTCCTGTCATAGGCTTCTTCGCTGCGCGAAATCTGGCAGGCTGGTGGATGATCTTTCCGACGTACGTGAAAAGAGGGCGCGGGGGCTCGGGCCGGCCGCGCTGCGAGGGGGGCAGCAGCGCATCGCGCTTTTCCCGCTTGAGCCGCACCTGGATCATGTGTGGGCAGCGGTGGTCGTCAAAGTAGAGCTCCTGGCAATGCATGCAGTAGATGCATTCGTTGACGTTGATCCGGCCGTTGGGATGGATCGACTGCACGGGGCATTCGTTGGCGCAGCGCTGGCAGGGCGAGCCGCATTCCGGCCAGCGCCGCAGCCACTCGAACATCCTGAGCCGGCCGGGAATGGCGAGCGCGGCGCCGAGCGGGCACAGATAGCGGCAGAAGAAGCGCTCGACGAAGAGCCCGGCCACGAGCAGGGCGAGTGCGAACACGACGAACGGCCAGTCGCGCACGAATTTGAGGACGATCGCCGTCTTGAACGGCTCCACCTCGGCGAGATGCTCGGCCGCCGTGAACGAGTAGAGGGACATCCCGAACAGGCCGAGGAAGATCACGTATTTGATCGGCCAGAGGCGCTCGTGCAGATCCCAGGCGACGCGGAGCTGCGGCACGCCGAGCGCCTTGGCGATGGAGTTCGTCAGCTCCTGCAGCGCGCCGAACGGGCAGAGCCATCCGCAGAACGGCCCGCGGCCCCAGAACAGGAGCGAGACGGCGACCGATGACCAGAGGATGAAGATCAGCGGCGCGGTGAGAAAATACTCCCAGCTGAAGCCGGTCAGCAGCGCGTTGGTGAAGGTCAGCACGTTGACGACGGAGAGCTGCGCGTTGGCATACCAGCCGAGCCACACCAGTGTGAACGCGAGGAACGCGCGGCGCACCCAGGTGTAGATCCTGGGCCGGCTCACAAGCGCGTTCTGGAAGAAGAAGATGCCGGTCAGAACGAAGATGGCCAGCGCCGTGATGGCGATGGAGGTGGCATCGCGTTGCCACATCTTCTTCCAGAGCGGATCGTCCTCTGCGAACGCGCCATCGTCGGCCGCACTCGCCGGCGCAAGAGCCTTGCCCGGGGCATCGGCACTTGGCGCATCGCCACTTGCGGCAGGTGCAGATGCCGCTTCGGGCACCGGCGCGCTCGCGGGAGGCGGTGCCGGCTTCGTGACGAGCAGATGCGGCGGCAGCGTGTAGGTCAGCTCGAAATTGAGGAAGGCCTTGTCGCGCGGCCCCGTCGGCCGCTGCACGAGGAGATCGAGGGTCCACGGCTGCGTGGGGTCGAGCGCGAGATCGTCCGGTACGACGAAGAGGCTGATCTCTGGCAGAGAGGGCGCGCCGGCAGCCTCGATGGCGCCGAGACGCTCGTGATTGCGGTCCCGGAAGCGCGCGCCCGCGCCGTCCTGCTCGATCTCAATACGGTCGAAGATGCCGCCGCGCACATAGCCCGAGCCCTTGAAGGAATAGCGGCCTTCGCCCGCGACGAGGATGGCCTGCTGGCCGGGTTTGAGGCGGCTGCGGAGCCGCTCGTAGCCGGCGTCCCCCAGCAGGCTTTTGCCGATGGCGGGCACGCTCACGAGCGCGGCGTAGAGATCGATGAATGTCTCGTCGGGATCGCCCGGCTCCGGATGGGCGGCCGCCTCTTTGTTGCCAGAGCGCGCGAACGCGTCGTTCACGTCTCCGACGGAGAGGCGGAGACGGCGGATCGATCCGTCGCCGAGCAGGCTATGCCAGTCGCGCCCGGCGGGGGCGTCCATATCGACGGTCTGCACCTGCGTCGCGGCACCCGCGCGGGAAGCCGTATCTGATCCCGCCGCCGCGATCCGCCCGGTGCGGATGAGGCGCACGGCCGAGCGCACGATGCTGTCGGCCATGACGAGCACCGTCACGGTCGCCCCGCTCACGATGTCCGGCTGCGGAGGCCGCTCCGCGCCCGCCGCGATCGGCCCGATCTTCGTGCCGATCAGCTTGTTCAGCGCCTCCACGACGCGCTGCTCCGGCACGCCGACGAGCACGATGGGCTCCTTGTGCTCGACCAGCTTGAAGCCGGTGATCACGCCCTGCATGTCGATGCCGACGAGGATATTCACCGGCTTGCCGGAGTACCCGATGGCGTTGGTGACGTCGGAGTTCAGATAGACGAAGCCCACCTGGGTCTCGCCGGCGAACACCTGCAGCAGAGGCGGGTCGCCTTGCGGCGCTCCGAAGCGCGTGGCTTGCGGAAAGAAATCCTGCGCCGTGATCTTGCCCACGAACGTGTCGAGGTGGGACTGGGCATCTGCCAGGCGTGCCGTGCTCAGCATGAGCGAAGCGGCGGCCAGGAGGGCGAGCATCCAATGCTGCAGTTTCGAGGCCAAGGGGCACCTCACCGGGACATGCGAGCAAACATGTACCAGCGATGCATCTTACGAAGATTGACCTCGCTCAAGTCGCGGCGCGCCCATCGCGCTAATCTGGGCCTCAAGTCGCGAGCGCGGCGCCATGTCGCTATGAACTATGTCGCTATGAACCATGTCGCTGTGAGAGGCGAGGCGGGCGGGACCTGCCCCGCGAGGACGCCGTCCCGCGGTCAGGACGTGCCGCACGGCGCACACGGCGACACACCGAATCTTTGAGCACGGCATCATCGAGACCATGACAGCCCTGAAAGACGAGCCTGCCGGCCACATCCGCTCCATGAGCGAGTTCTTCGCGATCGCGCACGCGATCGAGCACGATGCGGCGACCCGTTACACGCAGACATCGCGTCAGCTCCGCGCGCAGGGTGAGACGGCCCTGGCCGACCTCTTCGACACGCTGGCCGAGACGGAGCGCGGCCACATCCGCCAGATCGATCAATGGGCCAGCGACAACGAGGGGCAGGCGGATGCGACACTTCCCTGGCCCATACCCGACACGTTCGATGCGACTCCGACGGAGATGGCGCGGACAAAGCTGCTGACGCCTTATCAAGCTCTTGCCTCGGCGGTGCGCCACGAGCAGCGCGCCTTTGCGTTCTGGAGCTATGTGGCCGCGCACGCCGAGACGAACGAGATCAGGAAGGCGGCCGAGCGCATGGCGCTCGAGGAGCTCGAGCACGTCTCTCTCCTGCGTCGCGAGCGGCGCAAGGCGTTTCATGCCGCGCGTCTCGGGGGCCGCCCGGCCGGAAAGGCACCGCTCTCTCTGGCTGCGCTTGCGGCGATCGAGCGTCGTTTGGGCGACCTCATCGAGAGCGAGAGGGAATCTGCGTCCGTGCAGCGTTCGATTGCGCCACTGGCCGCAGCCGCGCGCGAAACCGCTGCGAAGCTCGAAGCTTTGCATGCGGCGTCGGGCGCGACGGTTTTAGTCCCCGCGCTCCCTGCCGAGCGGATGAACGATGCGGTCGCGCTGGCGGAATATCTGGCGGACGCCTATCTGCGCCTCGCCGAGACCGCGCAGGATACGCAGGCGCTTGCCGTCGCGCAGGAGTTGGCGAAGACGGCCATCTCCCGGCTCGGCACGCTGAGACCCGCCGGTGACGCCGATCCCGGTGCGTGAGCCCGGGTGAATGACGAGCTAAGGGCGGCGGCGCGGGCGCGCGATGTCATCCCATCGGCTCACGAAGGAGGGAGCGCCACACTAGAAGCAATGCTTATGCGCCGCTCTCGGGCAATGTCTCCCCGACCGTGAGGGAGATGGCGCGCGCCATCTTCTCATGATGATCGGCGTTCTCATTGAGGATCGGCTCGCCCCGATAGGTCATGCCCCAGAAGCCGACAGCCTTCTGATCCGCGGATCCGAGGCGCGCTCGAGGGCATTCAGGAGCATCTCGCGAACGAGTCTACAGGCACGGAAATCGCGATGATCAGACCGTTTGGACCAAAGGATTTGGTTGCCGTCCCATGCAACTGTCCCTCGACAATCGTGCAGAAGAGCTTGGAGCCGAAACCAGACCCTTGGCATACGGAACTGGCCGCGCGGCCGTCTTCGATCCAACTGATCTTCAGGCGGCCATCCGCGTGACGAATGGCGACACGGAGTGTGCCATCCGCGCTTCCCAGTGCGCCATACTTGACCGCATTTGTCGCAAGCTCATGAAAAATGAGGGCCATGGGCGTTGCGGTGGACGAGTCGAGCTGAAAATCATCGCCCGAGATCGAAATCCGGCCACTCCCGTCCTCGTAGGGCAGGAAAAGCTTCTGCAGAAGGTCGTGGATGGAGGCCGCGTTTGGCGTGGCCCGGCTCCGGATCAGGCTGTGCGCGTCGTGGAGCGCTCTCAATCTGCCCCGGATGGACTCCGCAAGGCATGAAACATCCTCATTTTCCCGCACACTCAAATTGATCATGCCTTGAACCAGCGCAAACAGATTTCCGATCCGATGATCGAGCTCGCAAGCGACGGCCTCCCGCTCGGCTTCCAGCTTCTTGGCATCGTCGATATCGGTGGAGGTCCCGTACCAGCGCACGATCGCGCCCTGCGCGTCTCGCAACGGCTTGGCCTGAACCCTCAGCCATCGATACGTGCCGTCGCGATACCTGAAGCGATAATCGATCGCATAGCCTGCTCCGGTCGCGAGACTCGCCGCCCAGGTCGCATAGACTCGGGCGCTGTCCTCCGGATGCACCAGGTCCCGCCAGATCTCCGGCGTGATGTCCTCGGGCGCGATGCCCGTAAACTCGGACCACCGGCAATTGAAATAATCATGCCGGCCTGAGCCGTCCGTGCTCCACACGATATCGGGAATGGATTCGCTGACGATATTGAAGCGCTTGTCGCTGAGATCGAGCGTCTCGGCCGTTCTCTCCTGCTCGGTCAGGTCGATCAGAATGCCGACCAGGTGCGAGACGAGGTTGTTTCCATCGAGCACAGGTTTGCCGAAAGCGACCAGAAAGCGGACGTCGTCGTTCCCGTAGGCGGCGGTCCTGTACTTGCACCGAAAATCCGTTCCCGTCGCAATCGCCGCATTCAAGGTGTTGCGAAGATGCTTGCGGTCCTCCGGATGAACCATGTTGACGAGGACGTCGCCGACCTGCTGAGCGGTTCTGTACAACACGGCGCGAGACCGTGGGTCTGTCGCCTCGATCATGATGGTATCGGTCGCCACCTCGAGGTCCCACGTGCCGACGATGCCGCCGGCTTCGAGCGCCATGTCGACCCTGCGCCGCTCCGTAGCCAGTTTCACGGCCAGCTTCTCGCGGTTGCGCATCACGATCGACAAGGTCACGGGAGCGAGCGCGATCATGAAGATCGCAAGCCTGACGGACATGATGGCCCGCCCATCGTAGGCGCCGGCCACGTCGAGGAGATATTGTGAGCTGATATGCGTCAGCGACCAGCAGGCAAAAAGGAAAGCCAACGCCGATACGGAAAAAACAGAATACGCAATGCCGCACCATAGCAAGGCGGGCACGGCGAATGCGATAGCGCCGGGGCCGCCCACCGCCATAGCTGCAGCGCACGACAACACGAGCGCCCCGACGGGGGCGGCATTGCGCCATGCTCTTAGATTCCGTCTTCTTTTGAAAAGCCGGGGAAGGCGGAGCGATGGGGCTGATAATATCAGCGGGAGAAGAGCGATATAGTTGACGATCTCGGTCGAGAACCAAAAAGACCAGGCGCTGAAGTAGCCCATTTTCAGCAAAAAAGGGTCTGCCAACGCACCGATGAGGCCGGCAAATGTTGCGCCGATGGCCGAGAGAAAAATGATGTAGAAGACCGACTCGGGCTTATCCAAAGACAACGCATTCGTCGGCAGGAATCGATAGGCGGAATAAGCCGCCGCGACGCCGAAGAGATTGGCACAGTTTAAGAGAAGGCTCTCAGTCAGCGAAGTTCCGGCAACAAAATCCGCCGCCATGAACGCAATAGGCGCCGCAATGCAGACCGCGATGCGCCTGTCCGGAATCCGCAGGAGCAGGCCGAGCGTCAAAGCGTTCGCCGGCCAGATCATGGCCAGAAACCCGCTGGGTCGCGTGAGTATGCCCAGGAGGCACGTAAAGAAAAGAATGATAGCAACGAGGGTAGACCAGCCCAACAACCCAATTTCAGAGTTTGTTTTCCGGAATGCCGAGGTGATCGTCTTGGACGACATCACATCCCCCTGAACTTAGAAATTCATGTCACATTCGCTCCGGATCCCATATTTGCGCTCCAGGCTTCGGGCGCTGTTGCTCGGTCATGGCACATCCTTCTTCGACGCCTGCAACGTGAGCACCCTGAACTTTGTTCCGCGCGCGTCCTATACGCGTCGATTGATGCGGTCACGTCCGAAGGAGAGGAAGAGCGTTAACGAGGGCGATGAAGGGCAAATGAGGAGACAAAAGTTTCGTTGCTGTCTCGCGCCACCCGCACGCCGCGGCGGGCCCGTTGAATCTCAATGACGATAATTGGAAAAATTTTCCAGGGGAGTTTCCGCTGAGTGTCGCCGCCCGGCCGCAGTGTCCCGAGGTGGCACTGTCATGAGCCGCTTCGTGCGCGGCCGTCTGCAGAGAGGCGGGCAAGGACGTGCCTGAAGCGGATGCGGACGCGCGACGATGGCATCGGCGAGTCCCGCGCCGTCCTGCACGTGGCGCAAAGCGGCGACCGGACAAAACCCCTTCTCGGCCAAAGGTCGAAGGCATCAAACGCGCCGACGAGAAATCCGACAGGATGGCCACGATCTTCTGAGCCGTGGCTGACGGAGTCGGTTCACCCTACCGGGCCCGGCAGCGCTTCTTCGGCTTGCGTGAGGACGTCTGTTTCGATCGCTTGGGGTAATCGAGTATCAGGTAATTGCCTCTGTTGAGGCTCGATGCGCCTATGCCTGTACTAACCACTATTATCGTCCGCCCCCGGGGCACATACCAGATACGTCTCTATCGGGCGCCTCTCACGCAAATTACTCTCATGACACGGGTATCCACATTTGCTCCGACCACAAATCCTGCCGACTGAACTCCCGCAAATTTCTGCGTGCAATACGTAACCGCAGCCTCATTGCAGGCGGGGCCATAGGCACCCGCCAATGGAGGTCCGTAGCCGCCTGGCAGAAAATCACAAGATGCAAAAAGTCCTTTTAATTGCCAGATCTCAATAAGTTCGTTTGTCACAATGGGTTTTTGCATTTCAAGCTGCTTCTTAAGTTCCGCGATTTCGTTGTTCCGCTCATTCACCTCCTTGGTGTGCGCATTTTCCAATGCATTTATATGCTGAGATATTTCTGAAGCCCACTGCTTTGGCATCTCAGCGTGGGGTGGTAACGGGAGTAGTAATGATCCCCTGCTGGTGCCTATAACAATTTCTGTTCCTGGATAGTCACTCACGCCATCGGATCCGGTCATGGGTATCCTATCGCAGGTTATCGGAAAGAAATTACCATCGAGTCTGCGGATAGTATCTTTGTCGGCAATCGCTGCTCCTGATGTAGAGGTTGGCGGGAGACGACAGGTTAATTTTTTAGGATCGTAATTTATACCAAGGATGTCGGCGTCATTGCTACCCCGCCGTACTTCGATTGTAATTAGAGATTTACCAACTAATGGCTTGAAATATATTTCAGTTCCTGCCAATGCGACGCATTGGTTGAATGCGGCTAGGGATTCTCTTACTACAGTAGATTTATCGATCGTCTCCGCGGAATATTCGGCGCGACGGGAATCGTAGACTCTGCAGAAATTATCTAGTCTCTGCTCTGCAGTGCCACCTCCTACAGCAAATTTTATTGGAATTGA
This sequence comes from Hyphomicrobium sp., assembly GCA_036823975.1. Taxonomy (GTDB): domain Bacteria; phylum Pseudomonadota; class Alphaproteobacteria; order Rhizobiales; family Hyphomicrobiaceae; genus Hyphomicrobium_C. The sequence goes on along the minus strand of DAITBB010000038.1, from coordinate 9,572 downwards.
TTCTACAATTGCCTGTATGCCTATCGAGTTATTTGTGGCGACATTTATTGTCGATCCCTTGCAGTAATGATTGAATGTGTTTGCTGCTATTGAGTTTTCGCGCGCCTCGGATGCGTTGTCGCGCCCAGTGAGGGAAAGAATTCCGTTGCATATATCTTGGGCGCACGCTTTGTTAGAAAAGAAATTCAGGGAGATGAGTAAAAATAGAATATTGATACGCATGTCCGTAGCCTGTTTGAGTCTGGAAGGAGTGAGGTGGGAACCATACGTTCTATAATGCTTATAATCCAGGCCTAGTCTGGTGTAATCCATTTATTTTGTAAGAAGACGTATAGTTAAACATCCCCTAGATGGGGTAGATTGATCAATATTGAGCGACGGCTCCCTATCAATGTCGCTATGACCTGGGAGGCAAATTGAGCCAGCTTGCTCGACCGTCTTTCTGAACACTTCTTGAGATGATCCAGTGCGGTATCATGGTGATATCGAGATCGCTTGCAACGCGGGAGTGAGAGAGGTGCGGTATCGTCCCGACACATGCATTGCAGAGGACAGGATCATGAACATGATACGCATATTTGCGAAATCGCTTATTCTTGGAGCGCCACTGGTTTTCTTCCCTGGGTCGGTCAGTTGGAGTTGCGAGCAGGGCGGCTGCAATAACCATCCGACAGAGACCGCGTCACCGGAACGCGAGGCTATTGCCGTTCCATATGAAATTGCCTGTAACACTAGCGAATGCAGATCGGATCAGGCACCTTCCTGCACTACCGACAATTGTAAATTAGATCAGTCGACGCCCTATGACGGAAAGTCATGACTAGATGAGCAGGAGTGAGTGCCAGAGCGGATGAACCTGACGCCTGATTATGAAACTCCGTTATTGCGGAGGGCTGGGCCGGGACTGTAAAGCCACACCCAGCCCGACCCATCCGTCGGCGCCCATTGACTATGTCGCGAGCCCTGTCGGCGCGCATACCCTGAACAGGGTATGACGCCCCAAATCCTCGCCTCGGCAACGCCCTTCAATTCCGCCCGATCGGCGGATCAATCGTTATCGCAAGGCGGAGCAACTCGGCGCGGCGATGCACGCCGGTCTTGGCGTAGATGCCCTTGAACTGCGTCCGAACCGTTGCTTCGGCGACGCCGCGCACCTCCGCAATCTCGGCGGCCGAGAGTCCGGAGATCATGTGGCGGCATACGGCGGCCTCGGCGTCGGTCAGCGCGAACAACTGGGCCATCCGGGTAATGGCGATGTCCCGCTGGCTCTCCGGATCGACGATCATCAGGATCGCGCCCGAAAGATCGCGCTCGAGCTCACCCAGGCTGTCGCGGAGGGGGGCGACCTCGATCATGAAGGGACGCTTGCCGCTCTTACGCTCGGCGAACAGCAAGACCTCGCGTTCGGCCCCTTCGCCCTCCGCGGTCGAGGCCACCGATCGGATCGCCTTGGAGAGCGCCCATGTCGTCTCGGTCTGCAGAGCGCGCCATCGACCGTCTGATGCCATGACGAACCCATCGTCGAGGTCGTGGATGCGGCGCGCCTCGCGATTGGCAACGATGATGGAGCCCGAGAGCAGAACCACGCACATGCCGATCGTGACGTGGTCGAGGGCGGACAGCGCGGCGTGATAGCGCCGGCGCAGCAGCGAGAAGGTGCGGTTGAGTTCCACGGCCTTGGCGAGATGGGGAAGAAGCGTGTCCAGCCGGTCCTGCAGCGCGACGGGCACGTCGGGCCAATCCTGCGCGAACTGCAGGGCAAGGAGATCCATCCAACCCTTGTTCTGCGACAGCCGCACGCCGCCCCGGCGGTAAATGCGGAAATGCTCGCGCAAGTATTTGTAGTCGGGCCGATCTTCGAGCTTCGTCATGTCACCCCAGACGTCGCAGTCGCGCAGGAGTTGCAGCGGTGGCGTCTGCGCAAGACGCGTCGACATGATCGGTTCGTCGTAATGCCCGAAGTTTTCGAAATAGTGCTGCACGGCGTCCCGGCCGAAGTTCGAGGTCGCCTGTTGGATCTCGAAGGGAAGGCCCACGCGGTCGAGAGCGACGAGGATTGCGCCGGCGGAGCCTATGCCGTGGGCGAACGCATCGAGCGCCTGAGGCCAATGCTCGGGTGAGGTCGTCGTATCGTAGATTGCGAGCAGCGCTTTGCCAAAATCGTCATGGCTCATTGGAAGCCCCCATCCCCGGTTCGAAAATGCTCCACGACGGCGCGTCGCTCTGATGCAGCCTTCTCACGGCTTGGCGGAAAGGACATGGGAGACAAAATCCGGGCGCTGCATCCAGACGGGCGTTGCCATGATCTTGGAGACGAGCTCCGCCTGCCGGCTCACGCCCGTCTTTCCGAAGGCATTCTTGAGATGAACGCGTGCGGTGTCGATGGCGATGTCGAGATCGCTTGCGATGTCCTTGAGAGTCTGCCCGCGCACGAGCCGCTCGCACACGCGCGCCTCGGCATGCGTGAGGCCGAACAGGCGCTGCAGCAGCTCGGCGGGGGCCTCGATCGGATCCTCCGGGCGGGAGACGAACAGCATGACGAGCGGCTTGTCGAGACTGCCGGCCGGCCGCTGCGCGCCATGCCAGAGCGTGCCGGCCAGGAGCGGCAGCGGCTCGCGCCCTGAAGGCCGCGTGACGGAGAGAGCTTGGCCCGGAGGAATGGATCCCGCCCGCGCCGCCGCGAGGGTGCTGTGAATGACGCCGCGCAATGCGGTATCCTGATCGGAATCGTGCAGGCGCACGTGGCCGCCGTGCGCCGCGAGGCCGTCGCCCAGCTCGAGGATACGCTGGCCCGCCGCGTTGGCGTGAACGAGACGCGCGCCCTCGTCGACGATCAGAATGCCCATGGCGATGCTGTCGAGCGAGTCGAGAGCGACGCGGCTCGCAAAGTTGACCTCGGCGAGATGCTCGCTGATCTGGATCGCCTGCTTCAAATGGGGAATGATCTCCCCGAAGGTCGCGACATCGTCCTCGTTGAAATATGTGGAGTCCCTGCTGCGAAAGACTCCGAGGATGAGGAGGGATCCATCGTCCTCACCGAGGCTGACGACGAGAGAGTACTCGACATCGGCAAGCCTCAGCATGTCCCGGTAGATCTGGGAGGCATGCAGCTCCGCCTCGCTGATCTCCAGCCGGCATGAGAGCGGCCGCCCTGGAAAGCGCTCCAGCAGGCGCATGCGCGGATCCGTCGGCATGAGCTCCGCGAAATGTCGCTCGAAGCGGGCGATGGCAGCCTTGATGTCAGTCTTTCCCGAGGCGTCGCCGTACATCTTCACCACGTCGTCGTCATAGCCGTACAGCGCGGAGAAATTGAGCATGCTCTCGCGCGGCTGCACGCGAACGATTTGAGACCCCTTCGCCAGGAAGGCCGCCGCGAATTCCTTCAGGAAAACCGGCCATTTCTCGCGATCGATGGCCGCGTCGTAGAGATGCCGGATGGAGGGAAGGATCCTCGCTAAATCGGCTGCACCTTGATGTGTCATGGCTCCCCCGCACGTCGACCCGACCGGGACACACATATGCTCCGCGCAAAGATTGGCATGCTTGTCCGCGGCTTCCAATCCACAACGTGGTCGCGTGCGCCATACCCTATTCGGGGGATGCGTGAGGCGGCCGGCCGTCCCAGTATCGCGGCGCGCACCTTCACGTAGTTTCGAGAAAGAGCCTGATGACGTTGTTTCGAATGATTGACGCGGTCGCCCCGGTTGGGGTCGTCGAGGCCCGCTCCAGGCGAGCCCTGGCAAAGGGCGCGAACCGCAACATCTTTGTTTTCTTTGTTTTTTTAATCCACGCGATGGCAGGCCCTGCATTCGCGGAGCCGAAGAAGAATCCGGCGTCCGCTGCGGACGCCGGAGCGCAGCCACCGCCCGCGATTCCCGCCGATCCGCAGGCCACCTCGGCCACGTACGGCGACTGGGTGCACGTCTGTCAGCGCCACGCCGCGAACGGCGAGCGGCTGTGCGAGATCTCCCAGTCGATCCAGGTGCAGGGCCAGCCGGGGCCCATTGCGCAACTCGCCGTCTCCGCACCGAAAGAGGCCTCGGGCGTGCGCCTGACGGCGGTTCTCCCCGCCAACATCCTTCTCACGGAGGCGCCGCGGGTGGCTGTCGACGAGAAGGACGCGGAGCCTGTCGCGCTGGCGTGGCAGCGATGCCTGCCGGGCGGTTGCTTTGTGGACGCGGCGCTCGACGCCGCCGTGCTCGCAAAGTGGCAGGCGCTGACCGAGCGCGGCCGGCTCGAGTTCAAGGACGGGCTCGGGCGCACGCTCGTTGTTCCGTTCTCATACCGGGGCTTTGCCCAGGCTTTCGATGCACTGGTGAAGAAGTAAGCGATCTCAGGGGTGGGATCTCGGGTGGCGTAATTGTTCGCAATCTGTTTCGAGGGGGGAGCTGTGGTCCGAGGTCGGGCGAAAGCGAATCGCAAGGTTCAGGCATGGGGGGCCGCAGCCGCGGCCTGTCTGATGCTGGCCGCAACGGCGAGCCTGGCGCAGGCGCCCTCTCCGAGCCAGGTCACACCCCAGACGTTGCGTCCGTCGGACGATATCGGCGGCAGAGGCATCGTGCTTCCCGAATCGGCTCCGCTCGATGTGCCGGAAGGAGCGGGCGACCTCTCGGTCACCATCACCGGCGTCCGCTTCGAAGGCGGCTTTCCCGAGCTGGCCGAGGCGGTCGCCGCGCTGACGGCGCAGGCCGTCGGCCGCCCCGTCACGGTCGCCGAGCTTTACGCCTTGGCCGCGTCCGTCGAGCAGATGTATGCCGCCGCAGGCTACGTGCTCGTGCGCGTCGTGCTTCCGCCCCAGGAGATCGTCGACGGCGGCGTCTTCCGTCTCGTCATCGTCGACGGCTTCGTCGAGGACGTCGAGGTGCAGGCGCTGTCGCCGCGCGTGCGCGATGTCGTCGCCCGGCGCATGGCCTCCCTCGTCGGCAAGCGTCACATCACGCTTGCGGAGATCGAGCGCCGCGTCCTGCTCGCGGGCGACGTGCCCGGCCTGCGCCTCCGCAGCACGCTGGTGCGCGGAGAGAAGCAGGGCGGCACGCGGCTCGTGCTGGAGGGCGACCACAGCGTCGTGCAAGGCTCCCTCGGCGTGAACAACGCCCTGAATCGGAGCTACGGCCGCTGGCAGTACACGTCTTCGGCCGCCACGAACAGCATGCTCGGCTTCGGCGAGCAGATCTACGGCTCCTACAGCGGCTCGGACGATCTCGAAGGCACCTTCGACGGGACCACGCCGCTGCGCATCGTCGGCGGCGGCGCCGTCATCCCGCTCGGCAGCGACGGCCTGATCCTCAACCCCGAATACACGCACTCGCGCTCGCGTCCGCTCCTCCTCGATCCGGCGGCGCTGGCCACCAGGGACGTGTTCGAGCGCTTCGCGGTCCGCGTCTCCTATCCGTTCGTGCTGACGCGCGCGCGAACCCTCAAGATCCATGGCGCCTACGAGCACATCGAGCAGACCTCGGAGGCCATCGATTTCGGCGTGGATCTCAACCACGACCGCTACAGCGTCCTGCGCGCCGGCCTCGAGCACGGCCAGGCGCTGGCGAGCGGCGGCATCCTGGTCGTCTCGGGCACCGTCTCCCAGGGGCTCGAAGGACGCGACGCAAAGGATGCCGCCGTCTCCGGCGTGCCGTTGTCGCGCCTCGGATCGGATCCGGATTTCCGCAAGCTTCTGGCCGAGGTGCATTACGCGCACCCGCTCCCCCATGACGTTCGCCTTGGGCTCGCCGTGCGCGGGCAGACATCGTTCGGCGACGCGCTCTTCGACTCCGAGCAGTTCGTGCTCGATGGCCCGGACCTGCTTTCTGGCTTCGACAGCGGCACCTTCGGCGTCGATCAGGGCATCGCCGCGCGGCTGGAGCTGTCGCGCCCGTTTGCTCTGCCCGTCGCCGGCTGGGCGAAGGTCGTCACGCCGTATGTGTTCGGCGCCGCTGGCCGCGGCTGGCTGATGGAGCCCACCGCGGTCGAGCGCGAGAGCGTCAAGGCGGCCTCCATCGGCGCGGGCGTGCGCGCGAGCCTGGACGGCCCCTTCGGCATGCCGGGCGGCGCGGTGAGCTTCGAGCTGGCGCGGCGCTTCACGGACGATCCCACGGCGCCCGACGATTATCGCGCGAGCGTGAATGCAGCCATTCGGTATTAACGGTTTGTCCCGTGCGGAGGACGCGATGTTCAGAGATCGAGAGCGCGGCAAGGTCATCACGACGGCCGTCGCGATTGGGGCCCTTCTCATGCACCCCACGGCCGGCCTCGCCCAGCAGCCCGGCCTGCCGCAAGGGCCGAGCGTCGTCTCCGGCAACGTCAGCGTCGGCGCGCCATCGGGCGGCCGCCTCACCATCACCCAGGGCTCGCAGCGCGGCATCGTCAACTGGCAGAGCTTCTCCATCGGCCAGCCCAACGCGGTCATCTTCCAGCAGCCGGGCACGTCTGCCGCCACGCTGAACCGCGTCACCGGCGGCACGACCTCCACCATCGCCGGGCAGCTCAAGGCCAACGGACAGGTCTTCCTCGTCAACCCCAACGGCATCCAGATCACGCCGACGGGCTCGGTCAAGGCCGGCGGCGGCTTCGTCGGCTCCACGCTCGGCATCAGCGACGACGACTTCAAGGCCGGCCGGCTCGAGTTCTTCGGCAACGGCGCGTCCGCATCCGTCGATAACCACGGCGCGATCTCTGTCGGGCGCGGCGGCTTCGTCGGCTTGCTCGGCGGTCACGTCTCGAACGCGGGCACGATCTCGGTGCCGCTCGGGCGGGTCGGGCTCGGCTCGGGCGAGCGCGCCACGCTCGATCTCACCGGCGACGGCTTCCTGCAGGTGGCCGTCCCGACCGGCGCCCTGCGCGACGGCGCGCTGGTGGACGTGAAAGGCCGCATCCGCGCACGCGGCGGGCAGGTGGAGCTCAAGGCGGCCACCGTCCGCCAGGCCATTCGCGATGCCGTCAACGTGTCGGGCGTCGTCTCGGCGCGCTCGGTCGGAGGCCGCAACGGCCGCATCGTGCTCGGCGGCGGGCCGGGCGGCAAGGTGCGCGTCACCGGCCGGCTCAAAGCCGGCGGCAAGAAGGGCGCGGGCAAAGTCAAGATCACCGGGCATGCGGTCGCGGTGGACGGCGGCGCCAGGATCTCCGCGGACTCGCGCGAGGGCAAGGGCGGCGAGATCGCCGTCACGGCGCACGGCGCGGTCGCGGTCGCCGATGCAACGGTGGACGCTTCGGGCGCGGCTGGCGGCGGCAAGGTCCTGGTCGGCGGCGACGAGCGCGGCAGCGGTCCGCTCGAGCGGGCGGACGAGACCGTCATCGGCGCCGATGCCGTCATCAAGGCGGATGCCACCGCGAAAGGCGATGGCGGCACGGTGATCGTGTGGTCCGACAGCCTGACGACCTTCGAAGGCACGATCTCGGCGCGCGGCGGACCCGACGGCGGCGACGGCGGCTTCGCCGAGGTCTCCGGCAAGGCGCGGCTCGACTATCGCGGCGGTGCCGATCTCTCGGCGCCGGCCGGCCGCTTCGGCACGTTGCTGCTCGATCCGTACGACATCGTCATTAGCGCGGGCGCCACCTCGGGCGGCGCGTTCGACGGCGGCGATCCCAACACCTTCACGCCCTCCGCCACCTCGGTTCTCGACGTTGCGACGCTCATCAGCGCCCTCGGCGCGGCGGACGTCATCGTGACGACGGCCGGCCCGGGCGGCAACGCGGGCAACATCACCGTCGCGGCTCCCATCGCGTGGGCGGCGGACACGACGCTGACGCTCGACGCGACGAACGACATCGCCATCACCGCGCCGATCACGGCCACAGGCGCGGCGGCCGGCCTCGCGCTCAACTACGGCGGGGCCTACACGCTCGGCATGAGCACGCCGGTGACGCTCTCCGGTGCCGGGTCGGCGTTCAGCATCAACGGCGACGCCTACACGCTGATCCGCGACGTGAGCCAGTTGCAGGCCATGCAGAGCAACCTCGGCGGCCGTTACGCGCTTGCCGTCGATATCGACGCGAGCAGCGTCGCGAACTTCAATCCGGTAGGTGACAACTCGACGGGCACGACGGAAACGCGCTTCACCGGCATCTTCGACGGCCTTGGCCACACCATCGATGGACTGACCATCAACCGGCCGGCACAGAATTACGTTGGGCTGTTCGGCTTCGCCCAGAACGCGACCATCCGCAATGTAGGCCTGACGGATGTCGATATCGCTGGCCTCAACTACGTGGGCGGGCTCGTGGGCTGGAATTACGCCTCCGGCACCGGCACGACAGCGAGCATCACGCAGGCTTACGCGACAGGGGCGGTGACCGGCAGCGGCTACGTCGGCGGGCTCGTTGGTAGGAATGAGGCCGGCAATGGCGCAACAGCGCGCATCACGCAGGCTTATGCGACCGGGGAGGTGAGGGGCAGTAGCTTCGTCGGCGGGCTCGTGGGCCTTAATTACGCTTCCGGCACCGGTGCGACGGCGAGCGTCTTGCAGGCCTATGCGACAGGGACCGTGACCGGCAGATACTACTTCGTCGGAGAACT
>DAITBB010000038.1:0-1056 GCA_036823975.1 Hyphomicrobium sp. | reverse complement strand
GTCCGTGACCGGCTGCGGCTCCTACGTGGGCGGGCTCGTGGGCTGGAACCTAGCTGGAAGTGGTGGAACGGCGAGCCTCAGCAATTCCTTCTGGGACGTTGACACGACGGGACAAGCGATCCACGTCGGCGTGAACGACGGCGGCACCATTACTAATGTCCTCGGCCTGAGCGGAGACGCGCCCTACACCCAATCCACCTACGCGGCCGCCGGCTGGAATTTCGGCGCGGGCGGCGCTTGGGTCATGATCGACGGCGAGACCCGCCCCTTCCTGCGATCCGAATACACCACCAGCATCACCAACGCCCATCAGCTCCAGCTCGTGCAGATGAACCCTGCCGCCAGCTATACGCTGGCCAGCGACATCGACATGAGCGAGCTGTCGAACCCCTCCGGCATGTGGCGCACCAGCGCGCGGCCGGACGCGAGCGGCGGCTATGGCTTCGTGCCCTTGGGCACCAATGGACGCGGGAGTGTTGTCGGCAACGGCTTCACCGGCACCTTCGACGGACAGGGCCATGTCGTCGACGGTCTCATCATCAACCGGCCGAATGCCGATTTAATTGGGCTGTTCGGCTACGCCCAGAACGCGACCATCCGCAACGTCGGACTGACAGATGTCGATATCACCGGCCGCAACTACGTGGGCGGGCTCGTGGGCTATAGCGTCGCTTCCGGCACCGGTGCGACGGCGAGTATCACGCAGGCCTATGCGACAGGGACGGTGAGAGGAAGTAACTTAGTCGGCGGGCTCGTAGGAAAGAATTACGAAAGTTCACGATCCGATATGTGTTACATTCATTTGGGGATTTGAGTGGCATAATCGATGTCGGCGGGCTCGTAGGCTTCAATTCCGCTTCCGGCATCGGCGCGACGGCAAATATCACACAGGCTTATGCGACTGGGACGGTGACCGGCACCTACGACGTCGGCGGGCTCGTAGGCTTCAATTCCGCCAACTCCGGCTCGACGGCGCGCATCGAGCAGGCCTATGCGACAGGGACGGTGAACGGCAGCGGCGGCGTGGGCGGGCGTGTAGGGGTCAAATAATACGAA
>DAITBB010000037.1:295-29279 GCA_036823975.1 Hyphomicrobium sp. | reverse complement strand
ATCGGGAGTGAACGTGCTCTATTTCTTTGTTTTAGAGTCTGATTCACGCTCTCGACGCGAGCTGAAGTGCTCACATCTCAAACGATCAGGCTCTAGGTTCGTCTGCTGGTTTTTGACTTGCTTCGACTGAGGCCCTCCCGTAACGCCAATCCGGACGTTTTCATGCCCTCCTCCGACGTCAACGGTTCGCCCGCATGAGACTGTGGCCGCTCAAATCCGCCCGCGCCAAGCCAGAGGCCGCCTCCGATGGCCAGGAGAGCGGTTTGCAAGGCTACGGCGACGAGGCCGAGCGGCTGGCGGCGCATCAGGGATGGCTCGTCGCCGAGAACGTGCAGAAGAGCTACCGCAAGCGCATGGTCGTGCGCGGCGTGAGCCTGGCGGTGGGGCGCGGCGAGTCCGTCGGCCTGCTCGGCCCCAACGGCGCCGGCAAGACGACCGTGTTCTACATGATCACGGGGCTCGTTCCGGCGGACGCCGGGCGGATCACGATCGACGGCAAAGACGTCACGGCGCTTCCCATGTACCGGCGGGCCCGCCTCGGCATCGGCTACCTGCCGCAGGAAGCCTCGATCTTTCGCGGTCTCACGGTCGAGCAGAACATCATGGCCGTGCTCGAGCTGGTGGAGCCGGACCGCAAGGCGCGCAAGGAGCAGCTCGACAGCCTGCTGGAAGAGTTCCACATCGCCCGCCTCAGGAAATCCCCGTCGATGGCGCTTTCGGGCGGCGAGCGGCGGCGCTGCGAGATTGCGCGCGCGCTCGCCTCGCGCCCCTCGTTCATCCTTCTCGACGAGCCGTTCGCGGGCATCGATCCGATCGCGGTCGGCGACATCCAGCAGCTCGTTCGCCACTTGACGGACCGGGGAATTGGGGTCCTGATCACGGACCACAACGTGCGCGAGACGCTGAGCCTCATCGATCGCGCGTACATCATTTACGACGGTCAGGTGCTCACCCAGGGCACGCCCGCGGAAATCATTGCCAATGAAGATGTTCGCCGCGTCTACCTCGGAGACATGTTCGTTAACGACCGTTGACCATGTCCGCCGATTTGGCGGGCGGGAGTGCGCCCCGGGGGCGCCGGTCAACGCCGTCTTCACTTCCCTGCGGCATGCTCCGCGCCGGGCTGTTCCTGACGGAGCGGGCCTGCGGCGGCGTCGGGTGGGTGCGATCGGTCTCGGGGAGAGCCGGTGGCGAGGCCGGTCCCTGTGCCGGACCGGGTGCCGGCTGAACTGAAAGTCTGCGTATGGCGCTATCGGCAAAGCTCGAGCTGCGGCAAGGCCAGCATCTGGTGATGACCCCCCAGTTGCAGCAGGCCATCCGTCTGCTGCAGCTCTCGAACCTCGAGCTTGGCCAGTTCGTCGAGACCGAGCTCGAGCGCAATCCGCTGCTCGAGCTCGACGAGGGGCCCGATGCCCTGCCGTCCGAGGCGCTGCCCAAGGAGCAGCCGGAGGAGCGCAGCCCGGCCGGCGAGGAGGAATGGCTCGATCTCGATAAGCCGGTTGCCGAGGCCGACGGGGGGCTGGACGGCGACGAGGGCGGATTTAGCGACGCGGCAGGCCCTGCGGGTGGTCTCGATGGTGAATCGGGCTGGGCGAATCTGCGGCAGCGGGCCGGCACGTTCTCCGGCGAGGAGATCAACCCCGAAGCCTTCGTTTCGAGCGAGCCCAGCCTGCGCGATCACCTCTCCGAGCAGCTTCCCCTTGCTCTTCACGGTCATGTCGAGCGTCTGATCGGCCAGCATCTCATCGATATGGTGGACGAGGCGGGCTATCTTCCGGCCGATCTCGATCAGCTCGCGGTCAAGCTCGGCGCCCCGCTGGCGCTGGTCGAGACGGTTCTCGCCGTGCTGCAGACGTTCGATCCGCCGGGCGTGTTCGCCCGCTCGCTCGCGGAGTGCCTCGCCCTCCAGCTCAAGGAGCAGAACCGCTACGATCCGCGGATCGCAGCCCTCCTCGACAACCTCGACCTGCTCGCGGCGCACAATCTGACGGGCCTGCGCAAGGCCGTGGGCACGGACATGGCCGAGATCACCGACATGATCGAGGAGATCAAGCGGCTGAACCCGAAACCGGGCCTCAAGCTCGGCTCTGTGCAGGTGCAGCCCGTGGTGCCGGACGTCATCGTCAGGCCGGCGGCGGACGGGACCTGGCTCATCGAGCTCAACGGCGACACGCTGCCCCGCGTGCTCGTCAACCGCAGCTACTTCGCGCACGTCAACCGCACCACGCGCACCGAGAAGGACAAGGACTATCTGCTGGATTGCCTGCAGACGGCCAACTGGCTCGTCAAAAGCCTCGATCAGCGGGCGCGGACGATCCTCAAGGTGGCGGAGGAGATCGTGCGGCAGCAGGACGGCTTCCTCACCTATGGCGTTCAGCATCTGAGGCCCCTCAACCTCAAGACGGTCGCCGATGCCATCGGCATGCACGAATCGACCGTCTCCCGGGTGACCTCCAACAAGTACATGGCCAGCCCGCGCGGGATCTTCGAGCTCAAATATTTCTTCACTTCGGCCATCGCGTCCGCCGGCGAGGGGGAGGCGCATTCGTCCGAGGCGGTCCGCCACCGCATCCGGCAGCTCATCGAGGCCGAGAGCGCGCGCACGGTGCTCTCCGACGACAAGCTCGTCGAGAAGCTCGGCAAGGAGGGGATCGAGATCGCGCGCCGCACGGTCGCCAAATACCGGGAGGCGATGCGGATCCCCTCGTCCGTTCAGCGCCGCCGCGAGAAGAAGCTCGCCGAGGGGCGCGGCTGAGGCGCACGGCGGCGCGTGGGTCTTCCCCGGGCTGATGCGACTATGCAACTCGGGGGTGGCTCCGCTGCAGCATTGACACCGCCGGTCGTCGGCTCTAGCGTTTCGCGTCAAGGTTCGACGCGTTCGGGACCGAACCAAAGAATTGGAATAACTAAAGAAAGTCCTGAGTTGCCTGCACGCTAGAGCAAGCGGCTGCGCGTGATCGAACAGGCTGGCCGTCTGCGCTCGGGAGAGCGGCATTTCATCCAGCGGCCACGATCAGTCTTGCTGCAGGATTGCCGCGATCTGGGCTTAGGGGCCTTCGGGCCGCCTGCGGGTGAACGCTGTGTGTCAGGTGAGGATCGGTTTGTTCTGCGGGGTTGGAGCGTTGTCGGTGCGCGTCTGTCGCGTGGGGAAGCTGGCGCGTTCGCAGCCGGAAACGGGCCCACGCAAAGGGTTGCGGGGCCCTCGGGTGGCGTCTTCCGTCTGACGGCTGCGTCCGCCCTTGAATTTGAGCCGAGCTTTGGAACGCTCGAACGCTGAAAATGCTTGAAGATCGGCCCAGGCCGATCAACCCGATGGGACCGGAGACATGGATTTAGGCGATCTGCTGGCACCTCGTGGGATCTTTCCCGCTCTCGAAGCCGCAAACAAGAAGCAGGCGTTGCGGGATCTCGCGGCGCATGCGGCCGAGCTGACGCAGCTCGATGCGCGCATGATCTACGACACGCTGCTGCAGCGCGAGCGGCTGGGCTCGACCGGATTCGGGCGCGGCATCGCCATTCCACACGTCAAGATCGCGGGCCTTCCCGGCATCGTGTGCCTGTTCGCGCGGCTCGTGAAGCCGATCGATTTCGACAGCCCCGACGACGAGCCGGTGGACCTCGTGTTCCTGCTGCTGGCTCCGGACCATGCCGGGGGCGACCACCTCAAGGCGCTGGCGCGGATCTCGCGGCTGGTGCGGGAGCCCCGCGCGCTCGAGCGGTTGCGCGCGGCGCCGGACCTGGGGGCGCTGAAGCAGGCGCTCACGTTGCCGCTGACGTCTCACGCGGCCTGACGGGCGGCGTTTCTCCAGCTCGCCGTCACGGCGGCGACGAATGCTGCATCTCCGGTGATGCGGCACGCATCGCGTGCCGCGCACGGATCCTTTCAGCCATAGACCGCGAGGGCTGCGAGCCCGACGCATCCGACCAGGATCCGCCACCAGGCGAAGGGCGTGAAGCCGTGCCGGCCGATGAAGTCGAGGGCGGTGCGGACGATGACGACGGCGGTGAGGAAGGCGACGACGAAGCCCACGCCGATCGGCACCACGTCGTTCACGTCGAGGCGGGCCCAGTTCTTGTAGAGATCGTAGGCGAAGGCGCCGCTCATGGTCGGGAGCGCCAGGAAGAATGAGAACTCCGCCGCGGTCCGCTTGTCGGTGCCGAGCAGGAGACCGCCAACGATCGTGGAGCCCGAGCGCGAGACGCCGGGGACCAGGGCCAGGCATTGAAAGAGACCGATGCCGAAGGCGCGTGACGTCGAGATCTCCGCGACGTCGGTAAAGCGGACCGGCAAGGTCAGGCGGTCGACGGCCAGCAGAATGAAGCCGCCGAGGATGAGCATGATGCAGATCAGCATCGGCGTCTCGAACAGCACGTCCTTGATGTAGCCATGCAGGAGGGCGCCGAAGACGGCCGCCGGCAGGAAGGCGACGAGAAGGGCGGCCGCGAAGCGCTGGGCGCCGGCATCATGCGGCAGGGCGCATGCGATCCGGACCAGGCGATGGAAATAGACGTAGACGATGGCCAGGATGGCGCCGAGTTGGATCAGGACCTCGAACGTCTTGCCGGGCGAGTCGAACCCCATGAAATGCCCGGCGAGGAGGATGTGGCCGGTGGAGGATACGGGCAGGAACTCGGTCAGTCCTTCGAGGAATCCGAGCAGGACGGCTTGCCAGATCGGCATCGAGGGCTCTCCGGATCTCTGGAGCCTCCGGTCCGACGGCATCGGAGCGGGACCCTAGATTTTAGGTCTGTCGCATGTCCTCGCGGCGGGCCGGTCCCGACGTCGTCGGAGACTGCGCGAGCGGGGAACGCGGGCGCGGGCGGGGATCGATGAGGCGGGATAACGTGATTTCCTGTTCCAGGTCATGACAAACCCTGGACGCGGCACGGGGATTCGCCGCGGCACTCGGTAGCACGTTTGCCCGAACGGGGATACGTTCCCCGGGCGGTGCCTCTCGGAGGTGCCTTCACGGCCCGCAGCATTTTCGCAACACTGGCTGAAACCGGATCTGATCGACGCAATGGTGACGCTCACCCATTTCAAGCTTTGCCCGAAATCGCGCGCGATCCGGCTGGCGTTGGCGGAGATGGGCGTCGAGGTGACGCTGGCCCAGGAGCGGCCCTGGGAGTGGCGGGCGGAGCTGTTGGCGCTGAACCCCTCGGGCGAACTGCCGGTGCTGGCGCTCGAGGGCGGCAAGGTGCTTTGCGGCGCCTATGCGATCTCGGAATACTATGCCGAGCCCGAGGCGCGCGAGACGGAGGGGCGGACGCGGCCCCTCTTCCCAGGCGGGCGCGAGGAGCGGGCGGAGCAGCGCCGGCTCGTCGACTGGTTTCACGGCAAATGCAACCGGGAGGTCACGCGCGAACTGCTGTTCGAGCGCGTCTACGGCCACCTCGTTCCCGGCCGGACGCATCTGCCGGATCCCGAGGCACTGCGCGCGATCCGCGCCAACATCCGCTATCATCTGGCCTACGTCGGCCATCTCGCGCATGAGCGCTGCTGGCTGGCCGGCAAGGAGATGAGCTACGCCGACATGTGCGCTGCCGCCCATCTCTCGTGTCTCGACTACCTCGGCGAGATCGGCTGGGACGAGTTTCCGTCGGCCAAGATCTGGTATGCGCGCATGAAGTCGCGGCCGTCGTTTCGTCCGCTGCTGGCCGATCGGATGGCGGGCGTCGCCCCGGCGGCGGTCTATGCCGATCTCGATTTCTGAGTGCGTCTCGCGATGTCGTCTCGTCCTGCTCCGTCAAATTGCGCCGTGGTGGCGCCACCGCCCGACCCCAAGGCCGCTCTCGTCGCGCATGCCCGCTCGCTCGGCTTCGATGTCGTGCGCGTGACGCGGCCGCAGGCGATCGGGGCGGCGGGCGACCGGCTGCTCGATTTTCTCGCCGCCGGGCGGCACGGCACGATGGACTGGCTCGAGACCCACGCCGAGCGCCGGCGCGATCCGCGCCATCTCTGGTCCGACGTCGCGTCCGTCATCATGCTCGCCATGAGCTATGCGCCGGAGACCGATCCGATGCTGGCGCTGGCGGCGCGCCGGCGCGGCGTCGTCTCGACCTATGCCAAGCGCAGCGACTACCACGACGTCATGAAGGGCCGGCTCAAGGAGATCGCGCGGCGCTTCCAGAGCGAGAGCGGCGCGGACGTGAAGGTGTTCGTCGATACGGCGCCGCTCATGGAAAAGCCGCTTGCGGCCGCGGCCGGCATCGGCTGGCAGGGCAAGCACACCAACCTCGTCTCGCGCGAGCATGGCTCGTGGCTGTTCCTCGCCGCGATCCTCACCACGGCGGATCTTAAGCCCGATGCGCCCGAGCATGACCGCTGCGGGAGCTGCACACGCTGCCTCGACGCCTGTCCGACGAAAGCCTTTCCGGCGCCCTATCAGCTCGATGCGCGCCGCTGCATCGCCTACCTCACCATCGAGCACAAAGGCCATATTCCGGAGGACTTCCGCGCGCCGATCGGGAACCGCGTGTTCGGCTGCGACGATTGCCTCGCCGTGTGCCCGTGGAACAAGTTCGCCGCGGCAGCGCACGAGGCCAAGCTCGCGACCCGGGCCGAGCTCGACGATCCGCCGCTCGCGGATCTGCTCGCGCTCGACGACGCGGCCTTCCGCCTGCGCTTTCGCGGTACGCCGGTGAAGCGGACGGGGCGTGACCGGGTGGTGCGGAACTGTCTCATCGCGGCCGGCAACTCGGGCGATCCGGGTCTGCTCACGAGCGTGGTGCCTCTGCTCGAGGATCCCGCCCCGGTCGTGCGGGCGATGGCGGTGTGGGCGCTGCGCAAGCTCGCCCCTCGGGCCGACGTGGAGCGCCTGCGCGCGCGTGATCTTGCGGGCGAGACCGACACGGCCGTGTGTGCGGAGTGGGTGCGGGAGGGGACGTTTTGAGCAGCCTCTTCTGTTTCGGGCTCGGCTACAGTGCGGAGGCGCTCGCCCGGCGGCTCGCTCCCCTGGGCTGGCGCATCGCCGGCACGGCGCGCACCGCTGAAGGATGCGACGCCCTCGCGGCGCGCGGCGATCGGGCGGTGCTGTTCGACGGGCGCGCGCCGGCGGCGGACATAGGCGCGGCGCTTGCGGGCGTGACGCACATTCTCGTCTCGGCCGGGCCGGATGCCGATGGCGATCCGACGCTGCGGTTTCATGCGCGCGACATTGCGAGCGCCGGCTCAGTGCAGTGGATCGGCTACCTCTCGACGGTCGGCGTCTATGGCGATGCCGGCGGGGCGTGGGTGGACGAGGACACGCCGCCCGTGCCGGGATCGGACCGGACCGTGCGCCGCCTCGCCGCCGAGCGGGCGTGGCACGCGTTCGGAGAGGACATTGGGTGCACGATGCAGGTGTTTCGCCTCGCCGGCATCTATGGGCCCGGGCGGAGCGCGATCGACGACCTCGCGGCGGGAGCGGCGCGGCGGATCGTCAAGCCGGGGCAGGTGTTCAACCGGATCCATGTCGACGACATCGCGGCCGTGCTGGCGGCCGCCGCGCACGGTGCCGGATCGAAGGCGCTCTACAACGTGGCCGACAACGAGCCGGCGCCTCCGCAGGATGTCGTCGCCTACGCGGCGTCGCTGATGGGGTGTGCGCCGCCGCCCGAGATCCCGTTCGAGGCGGCGGACCTTTCCCCGCTCGGACGCAGCTTCTATGCGGAGAGCCGGCGCGTGCGCAACCGGCGCCTCCGGGAGGATCTCGGCGTGGCGCTCGCCTATCCGACGTACCGGGAGGGTCTCGCGGCGATTCTGGCTGCGCGGGGGCGATAAGGCGCGAAGCCGCCGCGTCCCGCCCTCTTTGTTGCCGAAATCCGCGAGAATGATGGGGCATCCGGCTCCGGCGCGCATGCGCGGCCGGGTGCACACCTCATTCATCGGCCTGCGTATTTCCTGGAGAGTCCCATGACGCCGCTCAAGCACGCCCCGATCCTCGCGGCGATCGTGGGCGGATGGCTGGCGCTGTCGCCGGTGCTTGCGGCGCAGGATCGCCCCGGCCACGTGCTGGCCCAGAAATTCGCAGAGGGCGCGGCGCGCGAGGACGCGAAGCGCCGTGCGGACGACGCCAGGCGGCGCGCCGAAGCCGAGGAGACGGAGATGCTGAGGCGCGCTCGCGCCGAGGCCGAGGCGCGGAAGAGGGCTGCCGACAAGGTGCGGGCGGACGCCGAGGCGCGGGATGCCCGGGATGCCGAGGCGCGGGCCGAGCGCGCCCGCCATCTTGCGGAGGAGCAGCGACGCGCCCGCGAGGCGTTCATTGCCCAGCGCACCGCCGAAGCCGAGCGGCAGATGGCGGAGGAGAAAGCCAAAGAGGCGCGCCGTCTCGCGGAGGAGCGTGCCGCAGAGGAGCGGCGTGCAGCCGAGGAGAGCAAGAGGCTCGCAGAGGAACGGGACCGGCAAGCGGCAGAAGCCCGCCGTCTCGCTGAGGAGCGCGCGGCGGCGGAGCGGCGTCTCGCCGAGCAGAAGGCTGTCGAGGAGCGGCGGGTCGCGGCGGAGCGCAAGGCTGCAGAGGACCGGCGTCTGGCGGAGGAGGCGTGGGCCGCCGAGCAGCGCCGCCAGCGGGAAGCGCAGGTTGCCGCGGACCGGCAAGCGGCAGAAGCCCGCCGGCTTGCTGAGGAGCGCGCGGCGGCGGAGCGGCGTCTCGCCGAGCAGAAGGCGGTTGAGGAGCGGCGGGTCGCGGCGGAACGCAAGGCCGCAGAGGACCGGCGTCTGGCGGAGGAGGCGTGGGCCGCCGAGCAGCGCCGCCAGCGGGGAGCGCACGCCGCCGCAGAACAGCAGAGACGGCTCGCCGCGGAGCGCGCTGATCGAGAGCACGCTCGTGCGGAACGGTCCGAGGAGGTGGAGCGGCCGCGCGAGACGCACGTTCTGCCGGCCGGAGACCGCATGGGGCTCGGCGTGCGGCGGCCGACGCCTGTCCTGGGTGGCTCCGTTCCCCGCGTTACGGTTCTGCTCGTCATGGCGCCAGGAGAGACGGGCATTCGCCGCTTCGGCCGGAAGACGGCTGATCCTGTCCTCTGTGCGGGTCCGACCTGCTGGATCAGTGGGGGAAGCGGGAGGCCTGCCGAGGCCGTGAGCCGCGGCCACGCGCTGGGACCCGGCAATACGCTCGGCCCCCGTGCCGCCGCCTGCAATCAGCATCTCGCCTGCGCGTTCCGCGAGGTCGAGACCGCGGCGATGACGGCGGCCGTGCAGCCCATCGATCTCAGGATCCTCCGCCATGACCGCCGCGCGCCGATGCGCCTCGCGGCCGATCCGACCTGCCGCTTTGCGGCCGGTGCGCTGAGCTGCGAGCGGCCATTCGTCTCGCGCACGTGGCGCGCCTGGGTGGTGCCGGAGGCGGTTGCGCGCGAGGCCGGCGTGGCCGGGCTCGAAGCCGCGCTCGTCAGCGGGCTCCGAAACCCGCGCGTGGCCGCGACGCCCTGAGAGGGGCTTCCGAAGGACGGGTCCGTTCGCGTGCCGCTTCGGCACGGCCGTTCACCATTCGCTAACCATGACGCGCAGAGGGCGGCGCGCGGGAGGGCGTGTGGCGGGAAACTCCGGAAAATTTTACGGGTTCGAGACGAACTTTGCTCAAGGATAACCGCAAGTCTCAAGAGTTGCGGGTAGTTCGCGTTATGGCCCTCCTTTCCTCCGGTCCCGATCACGACATCGCCGATGCCGTCCTGCCGTCGCGGCGCCGTTCCGGCGGCGTGCGGCGTGCGCTCAAGGGTCTCGCCCGTCCGCTCGACGCGATCTTCAGCGACAAGAACCGCAACGTGTCGCGTCCGAAGATCCTGTTCGCGGTCAGTCTTCTCGACGTGATCGCGGTGGCGGCCTCCGGTGTGCTGGCGACGCTGGCCGTCGACGGGACAGCCGCGATGACGCCAGCCTTCTGGATCTGGATGGCGGTGATCGCGCTCGCTGCCACGCTCGAGCTGCGGCGCAACTGGTCCTACTCGATCCGCGCCCTCAGCCGCGCCGGCGAGCAGGTCGGCAAGATCACCCGCAGCCTCGCGCTCGTCTTCTGCGTCGCGGCCGGGATCGGCTATCTGATGGGGGGCGAGCCGTTCTCGCCGCAGACGGGCTTGGCCTGGATAATGGTGGCGAGTGCGCTGATGGTCGTCTCGCGCTTCGGCCTCGCCCGCGTGCTCGACCGGCTGACCGAGGCAGGGCGTCTCGTGCGGCGCACGGTGATCGTCGGCGGCGGGCCGGATGCCGAGCATCTGATCGCGACGCTCGAAGAGGACAATCTCAAGGAGCTCGCCATTCTCGGCGTGTTCGACGACCGTCTCGACGAGCGCTCGGCCGACAGCATCAAAGGCTATCCGAAGCTCGGCAACTTCGATCAGCTTCCCCAGTTCTGCCGCGCGTCGAGCGTCGATCTCATCGTCGTGACGGTGCCGATGGCCGCCGAGCAGCGGCTGATGCAGATCCTCAAGATCCTGTTCACGCTGCCGGTCGATATCCGCATCTCCGCGCTCGCGTCCAAGCTGCGGCTCAGCTCCGGCGCCTACACTTACATCGGGCGCGTGCCGATGTTCGCGCTGATGGACCGGCCGCTGACGGACTGGGACCGCGTGATCAAGAACATCGAGGATCGCGTGCTCGGCCTTCTCCTGTTCCTCATCGCCGCACCGGTGATGGGCCTCGTCGCGCTGGCCGTGCGGCTCGACAGCAAGGGGCCGATCCTCTTCAAGCAGCGCCGCTTCGGCTTCAACAACGAGCTGATCGAGGTGTGGAAGTTCCGCTCGATGTATACCGACATGTCGGACGCGTCGGCCGCCAAGCTCGTCACCCGCGACGATCCGCGCGTGACGCCGGTCGGCCGCTTCATCCGCAAGACGAGTCTCGACGAGCTGCCGCAGCTCCTCAACGTCATCAAGGGCGAGATGTCGCTTGTGGGTCCACGCCCGCACGCGACGGAGGCGAAGGCCAGCTCCGACCTCTATGAGACGGTCGTCGGCGAGTACTTCGCCCGCCACCGCATGAAGCCCGGCGTCACGGGCTGGGCGCAGATCAACGGCTGGCGCGGCGAGACCGATACGCACGAGAAGATCCAGCGCCGCGTCGAAGCCGATCTCCATTACATCGACAACTGGTCGCTGCTGCTCGACCTCTACATCATCGCGGCGACGCCGTTTGCGTTGCTGACGGGAAAGAACGCGTACTAGCCGTGATCTCGCTCTCTCTCTCCTCGCGCGAGGCGCACCTTCCGGCCGGCCGCGACGAGCGGCCGGGCTGGCGCGTGTCCGTCCGCATGCTGGCGGCGATCGCCGTCGCGGGCGCGATGGCGACGAGCTCGATCGTGTTCTCCGAGCCTGCCATTGCGGACGTGCTGATGGGCGCCGTCATCGTCGGGCTGCCGATCCTCGGCGTCACCCGGTTCGGGCCGATGGCCGTGCTCAACTTCGCGGCCTGGCTCGTGCTCGTGGGGCTCGGCTTTGCCGCGTGCTCCGTCTCGACCAACATGGATACCGCGGTCGTGCATCAGACCGTGACGCTCTTCCTTGCGCTCGGCGCGTTCGTGCTCGCGGGCTACGTGGCGGAGGATCCGATCCCGCGCTTCCGGCTGGTCATGCTCTGCTATGTGATCGGCTGCCTGATCGCGGCGGCGGCGGCGTTCGCGGGCTATTTCCGCATCCTCCCCGCGGCCTACGACCTCTTCACGAACTACGGGCGTGCGCGCGGCACCTTCAAGGATCCGAACGTGCTCGGGGCCGCGTTGACGCCGGCCATCGTCTATACGGCGTGGGCGGCGCTGCGCTATCCGTTGCGGCAGGCCCTCGTTGCCGCGCTCGTGTGCGTGCCGCTCTGCCTTGCGCTTCTGCTCTCGTTCTCGCGCGGGGCCTGGGCGGTGACGGCGCTCGCGCTTGCGATCACCGGGTGGTTCGCCCTGGTCACGACGCGGCGGGCCTCCGACACGTTTCGCCTGACGGTGGTCGGCGCCATCGGCGCGATCACGCTCGTAGCGGCGATCGGCACGGCCTTGCAGCTCGAGGCGGTGCGCGGCCTGTTCGAGGAGCGGGCGAGCCTCGACCAATCCTACGACCAGGGTCCCGAAGGGCGTTTCGGCGGGCAGGCGAAGGCCGTCCAGCTGATCCTCGATCATCCCTTCGGCATTGGAACGCATACGTTCCGCGACACCTATCACAACGAGGAGGCGCACAACGTCTACCTCACCCAGTTCCTCAACGCCGGATGGCTCGGCGGATTGCTCTATGCCCTCTCGGTTCTCGGAACGGTTGCCGCGGGGATGTTCGCCCTGCGCCGGCGCACGGCCCTGCAGGGGCCGCTCATCGTTGTCACCGCGTCCTTCATCGCCATGGTCGCGGAGGGGGCGATCATCGATACGGATCACTGGCGGCATTTTTTCATTCTGATGGGGCTCATCTGGGGCCTCGTGGATGCGGGCAAGCCTCAACCCGCCTCGGAGGTCCGCCATGACGACTGACGCCCCGATCGTGTCGGCGGTCTCGCCCGTGAGGCAGGCGCTCGAAACGCTGTGGGCGAGCCGGGCCACGCATGCGGAGAGCTGGAACGCGGTCGGCGTGTTCGCCGTGCGCGCCATGAGCGCGGCGCTTCTGTTCCTGACGCAGGTCGCGTTCGCGCGCTGGATGGGGGCGTCGGAATACGGCCTCTACGTGACGGCCTGGACGTGCGTGCTGCTGCTCGGCGGGCTTGCGCATCTTGGGTTCAACATCGCGATGATGCGGCTCGGGCCGCAGTATTTCGCAAGCGGCGACTATGCCGCGTTCCGCGGATTGCTGTGGGGCGGGCGGCTTGTCGCGGTGGCGACGGCCAGCGTCATGGCGCTCATCGGCATGGCGGCGATCTTCGTCTTCCATCTCGATCACGGCGCGCTCTTAGCGGTGCCGCTGGCGCTCGGGTTCTTGTGCCTGCCGCTCTATGCCGTGACCGATGTGCAGGACGGGCTGGGGCGCGGCCAGAACTGGACGCTCGACGCGATCGTGCCGCCCTATATCGTGCGGCCGCTCGTGATGCTCCTGCTGGTCGGCGTGGCGCTCATCGTCGGGCTTTCCGCCGATGCCGTGACGGGCATGACGATCGCGTTTGCGGCCGTGCTGGCGGCGGCGGTGATTCAGACGCTGCTCATCCAACGCCGCGTCGCCCGCGAGGTGCCGAAGGCGGTGCCGAGCTATCAGTTCCGCACGTGGTTCGGCATCTCGATTCCCCTTCTCGTCTGCGGCGTTTGCGAGATCGTGATCCAGAACGCGGACGTGCTGCTGCTCAATTTCTTCCGCCCGTCCGAGGAGATCGGCCACTATTTCGCGGCCTCCAAGACGACGGGGCTCGCACTCTTCGTGCTCTATGCGGTGAGCACTGCTTACGCAGGCCGCATCGCGGCGGCGCATGCGCTCGGTAACCGGAGCGAGGTCGAAACGCTCGTCAGCACGGCGGTGCGCTGGACGTTCTTCCCCGCAACCGTGGTGATCCTCGGCATTCTCGCCGTCGGCTATCCGGTGCTGCTGCAGTTCGGCGAGAGCTTCACCGACGCCTATCCGCTGATGTTCATCCTGGCCGCCGGCATGCTCACCAAGGCGGCCATGGGCCCGTCCGAGACGATCCTCAACATGCTGGGACACCAGCGCGCCAGCGCCACCTCGCTGCTGGTTGCGGCCGTCGTCGGCGTCAAGCTCAATCTCCTGCTGATCCCGCTCTGGGGCGTGACGGGTGCTGCGGTCGCGACGGCGACGGCGTTTGCGACGATGGCGCTGATCAACTGGTATGCGCTTCTGAGGCTCGAGGGGCTCAACCTCTTCATCCTGGCGCACCTCGGACAGCGACGTGCGCGAGCCGCCGTCTCAGAGTAGCGTCTCAATGAGGCTGTAGAGCTTGTCGAGATCCTGCGGGCGGGAGAGGCGGTGCTCGCCGTCCGGCACCTCGACGAGGCGGACCCAGTCGCCTGCGAGCACGGACGCAAGCGCGCGCGCGTGCGCGATCGGCACGGCGGTGTCCTGGGCTCCCTGGAGGACGAGGACGGGACGTCCGGGATCGAAGCGGGCCTCCTTGAGCACGTTTCGGCGGCCGTCCTCGATGAAGGCGCGCGTGATGACGTAGCCGTTCGGGTCGTAGTCCGACGGCTGCACCCAGCGGCCCTCCTCCTCGATGGCGCGACGCGCCTCCTGCGAATACTGGCGCCACATCAGCTCCTCGGTCAGGTCCCAGGCCGGAGCGACGAGGACGAGGCCCAGCACGCGGGTGGCTTCGCTCGGCGCCGTCTCCATCAGCCGCTTCAGGAGCAGGAGGGCGACGTGTCCGCCCGTGCTCGATCCGACGATGATCTGCGGCCCTTGCGTCAGGCGCGTGAACACCGCCTCGCTCTCCTCGACCCAATCCGAGATCGTCGCGCCTTCAAAGTCGCCGCCCGAGCGTCCGTGGCCGGAATAGTCGAACCGGGTGAAGCCGAGGCCGCGCTCGGCCGTCCAGTGGGCGAGGGCTTCGGCTTTGGTCGAGACCATGTCGGACTTGAGGCCGATGAGCCAGAGGAGACCCGGGTCGCCGTCGCGGCGGGCGGGCGCGGCGAGGCAGGCGATCTCGCGCGCGTGAATGCCGCTGCCGACAGTGATGAATTGCGGATCGCTCTCGCCCATCCTATGAACCTTTTCCATTCTCATCCGACGGATGCATCAAGCCGGAGCCGGCCTTGGCCGAAAGACGCCCCACCATACTGCAGATCATCCCCGAGCTCGACACGGGGGGCGCGGAGCTTTCCGCCATCGAGATCGCCGGCGCGATCGTGCGCGGGGGAGGCCGTGCGCTGGTGCTCGCGGAAGGCGGGGGCCGCCTTGCGCCGCGCGTCGAGGCGGCTGGCGGCGAGGTCGTGCCGTTCCGGGCGGCGACGAAGAACCCTCTGCGCCTCATCTGGAACGCCCACCTCATCCGGCGCATGATCGCACGCGAAGGCGTCGATCTCGTGCATGCGCGCAGCCGCGCGCCGGCGTGGAGCGCGATGATCGCCGCGCGGCGCGCGGGGGTGCCGTTCGTCACCACGTATCATGGTGCCTACAACGAGAAGACGCGCCTCAAGCGTTCCTATAACGCGATCATGGCCAAGGGCGACGTGGTCATCGCCAACTCGGGCTACACCAAGCGCCTGATCGAGACGCGCTACGGCACGCCTTCGGAGCGGATCCGGGTGATCTACCGCGGCGTGGACGGGGAGAAGTTCGACCCCGCCGCCGTCTCCGAGGCGCGCAAGGCGGCGCTGCTGGCGCAATGGCAGGCGCAGCCGGGCGCGACGATCGTTCTGCAGCCGGCGCGACTCACGAACTGGAAGGGCCAGAGCACCGTCATCGAGGCGGCCCGCCGGCTCAAGGCCGAGGGCCGGCTCGGCCAGTGCCTGATCGTGCTCGCGGGCGATGCCCAGGGGCGCGAGGCGTATCGCCAGAGGCTCGAGCGCGAGATCCAGGCGGCCGGGCTCGAAGGCTCCGTCATCCTGCCCGGGCATGTGGACGACGTGCCGGCGGCGCTGGCGCTGGCGGACCTCGCCATCGTCGCCTCGATCGAGCCGGAAGCGTTCGGGCGGGTGGCGACGGAGGCCCAGGCCATGGGCTGCCCGGTGATTGCGACCGACATCGGGGCCCCGCCGGAAACCGTTGCTTCGCCACCGAAATTTGGCCCCGACGCGGCAACGGGGTGGCTGGTGCCGCCGGGCGATGCCGACCGGCTCGCGGCGGCCATGGGCGAGGCGCTCAGCCTCGATGCCGCCGCCCGGACAGCCCTGCGGGCGCGCTCGCGCGATCGCGCGCTCCGCCACTTCGGGCTCGAGGCCATGCGGCTCGAAACGCTCGGCGTTTACGATGATCTCCTCGGCACCGGCCTCAAGGCCGCCTACCAGGGCGCGCGTTAGCCATGGCGCCCGGACCGGCCAGCTCAAGGGCCGCCCGATCTTGACTTGAGGCCTCTTCTTCCCAATTCTCGGCGCCGAGGCGGGCCTCTGCGGCAGGCTGGCCTTCCCCAGTCAACCGGGGGTTAGCGCCCAACGTGGCCGTTGTTTTCCGGCTGCGGCTGCCGTAGCAATGCCTCATCGAACGAAATCACGTAAGGAGACGGAACATCCGCAAACCTATGAGAGGCGCTCCCGAGCGCGAGCCGACCGGCCCCAAGATCAACGATGCGATCCGGGCGCGCGAAGTGCGGCTTATTGACGAAACCGGCCAGAACATCGGCGTGGTGAGCAAATTCGATGCCTTGGCTCGTGCCGAAGAGGCCGGGCTTGATCTTGTCGAGATCTCTCCCGACGCGGAGCCGCCGGTCTGCAAGATCCTCGACTTCGGCAAATTCAAGTATCAAGAGCAGAAGAAGGCCGCCGAGGCCCGCAAGCATCAGAAGATCGTCGAGATCAAAGAGATCAAGATGCGTCCGGGCATCGATGATCACGATTACGACGTGAAGATGCGCGCCATCCGACGCTTCTTCGAGGAAGGCGACAAGGTGAAGGTGACGCTGCGCTTCCGCGGCCGCGAGATGGCGCACCAGCAGCTCGGCATGGCCGTGCTCGTGCGCGTCAAGTCCGACACCGAGGAGATCGCGAAGGTGGAATCCGAGCCGCGCTTCGAAGGCCGCCAGATGGTGATGGTGCTGGCGCCGAAGTAAAGCGGCTCGTCCGTTTTCCCGCATGACGAAGGGCGGCCGCTCGCGCGGGCCGCCCTCTTGCGTTCCGGGGGTTCGCCTCTGGAGATTGTTCGATAGCTACCGGTCTGGCGTGTGCTCGCCTACGTGGGAAACTTCCGCCCTGAGGAATGGAATGCAGTTTATCGAGAACCAGACGTTCGAGATGCTCAAGGATCGGGCCGCTGGCTTGGTTTTCGCGGATATGAGCTTTCGGAAGTGCCTTTTCGACAATTGCCTCCTGTCCAAGCCCAGATCGGATGGTCTGCGGACGAAGGTGAGCAATATCAAGCTCGAAGACTGTAAGCTTATCGGTTGTCATATCGGCCCGGCGCTCTTTTGCGATGCAACGGTGATCAACTCGACCGCTCATGACCTCACAATCTTCTGGGGCTCTTTATTCCGTAGGGTGAAATTTTCCGGCCGGGTTTCTGCCATCAAGATCAACAAGCACGTTACGAGCTTGCCGGATGCTGGAATGCAGGCGCTCTACGATAGCACGCGTCGAGAGTTCTACAGCGCTGCGGACTGGGCAATCGACATCTCGGAGGCCCGGTTCACGAGTTTTGACTGCGAGGGCATTCCCGCTCGCCTTTTCAGGCTGGACCCGGAAACACAAGGCGTCGTGCGGCGGGAGAATATTCCTGCTAATTGGCGCACGAAGTTTTACGAGACGAATGCTTGGGGGCCGTGGGTCTCGCATCTTCTGGGGTGTGGAGACAGCGATGCAATATTAGCGGCGCCGCTTGCGAAGCCAAAGAAGGTACGCGAGCGGTATCTCGATGATTTGCGAACGCTTCGGTCCTTAGGAATTGTTGACCCCGCTGTATCTGGACCGGTCGAGTAATCACGGAACTCCTGAAGCCTGCGGGACTTTCCCGAGGGCCGGATTTTCCGGCCCTTTCTCAGGTCGGCGCGGCGCTTGTCGGTGGAAACCTATCGCGCAGCTCGTCGCGCTTCGCGATAGGTTTCATCTCGCGCGTCCCCCGCGCCTCAATAGGATTGCTGGACCTTGGACTTGTGCTGATCGTGGCGCATCACCTTGCGCGTGCGCTCCCAGTTTTCAGCGTCGAGGTTGTTGGCGGCTTCGCGAGTCTTCTGCTCGAGCTTGTCGAGCTTCGAGATCGAGGCGGCTGGAGCGGCGGCGGCCCCTGTGCCCAACGCGCTCTTCTGGCTGTTGAGGTAGCTCGCGTTGTCCTCCAGGAGCTTGCGGGCGCCGGCGACGTCGCCCTTGTCGCGCAGCGCGACGGCTTCCTCGCTCGCCTCCGTCGCGACCTGCTCCGTGACCTGGCTCATCACGGCCTTGTTGATGCTCCCCTTCGCCTCCTCGGCATCGTCCGTGAGGCGCGCTTTGACGGTGGCCGTATCCGAGCCCGCCGTACCGCGCTCCATGTCGATGTAGGTAACGGAGATGGCGGCCACGTCTGCTTCAGGCTGCGCGCCGCTCTCCTTGGGAGGATCGAGCTCGACGACCACGTAGCGCTCGTTCTCCGCCTGGAGCTGGTTGAGCTTCACAGTGACGCGGTTGCCGGCGATCTCGCCGTCGCGTCCCAGGATGCGTTTCGGCGTGAAGCCGGACCGGCATTCGATGGTGATGACGACGTCGCGCGCGGCAATCGAAAGCGCGTCGCCGAACTCGCGGTCGAAGATCTCGGCGAGATCGCTCGGCCGCTCGACGAAGACGTGATTGCCGTCGCTCGCGGCAGCGAGGCGCTGCATCAGGTCCTCGTTGTATTCGAGGCCAAGGCCGATGGTGGAGACGGTGATGCCCTTGCCGGCGAGCTTGCGGCCCAGCTCCGCGAGCTCCGCGGGCGAGCTGGGGCCGACATTGGCGAGGCCGTCCGAGAGGAGCACGACGCGGTTCACCTGCATGTCGGATCGGAACGTCTCGACCTGCTCGCCGCCCTCCTTCACGCCCGCGTAGAGTGCGGTGGTGCCGCTCGCGGAGAGCTTGTCGATCGCGTGCTCGATGGCGTCGCGCTTGGCGCCGATCTTGCCGGCCGGCGCATCGACCTCGACGGCGTGATTGTAGGACACGAGCGAGACGATATCGTCGCGGGACAGGCGCTCGAGCGCGACATGAGCGCCCTTTTTGGCGGCGGCGATGCGATCGCCTTCCATCGAGCCCGAGCGGTCGATGACGAGCGCGACGTTGAGGGGCGGACGCTCCTTGCGCGTGGTGGCCGCGAGCGATTTGAGGGAGAGGCGCAGATAGACGCGGTCGCGGCTTTTGCGCGCGACGGCGGCGTGGCCGAGCTCGGCGCCGATCTCGATGGCGGCGGCGTGGGGTGCGGCGGGGGCGATGGTGGCGAACATTGCGGCGAGGGCAACGAGGGGCGAAAGCGTCCGCACAGACGACATGGCAATCTCCTCATAAAAATGAGTAGACAGACTAACGCAGCGAGCGGGCGGAAGCACGCTCGTGGGATGGCAGAAAAAAGAAAACCCGCGTGAGGCCGAGCCGTCACGCGGGTTTCGATTTGCATTGCGTCGCGCTCAGTTCAGCGCGCGCTTGGCGTCTCCGGCTGCGATCTGCTGGGCGGGCACGCGCGAGAGCGTGTGGAACAGAACTTCGAGCCGGGTCCAGTCGGCGGCCGTACGCCGCGTGTTCGCGGAGAGCTCGCGGGCCAGAGTCTGGGCCATCGCCATCAGGATCTCGTCCTCGCGGCGCAGAGTGCCGGCGGCGGCATCCGGCTCGAGGGCTTCGACCACGGACTGGAGCGCATCCTCGTACGGTCCGTTCGGCAGCAGCATGACGACCGAGAGGGTCTGATCGATCTCGTCGGCGGCGGCCCGCAGCGCGCCGTGCTTCCACCCGTCGCTGGCTTCGAGCGCGTGCTCCTCGTTGGCGAGCGCGTGATCGAGGATGCCGTTGACGAGGACGTCGCGCTCGGTCAGCGCGCGGTCGAGGGTGCGGTTGGAGCTGCGCAGGGCCGCGAAGGTCGAGGCCGCGGTCATGGCGGCCTGGAAGCCGGCGCCGTCGATGTCCAGGAAATCGGCGGGATCGATGTGGAGCGGCGTGAGCAGCGCACTGATGGCCCGCTCGCGGTCCGTTGCCGTCGTCGTCGCCTCGCCGGTCGATACGGGGGGCGGCGGTGGCGGCTGCGGGCGCTGGGTATGATCCGGAAGCTGGGGCGGCGCGGCCGCTGCCCGCTCGGGCGGCGTGATCGAGCCGCCGAGCCGGGCTCTCGGCGCGGTGTGCGCGCTCTCGATGGCATAGGGCGCGTTGTGCGCGGTGAGGTGCGTGACGGCGCGGGCGCGGATGCGCGCGAGCGCCTTATAGAGATCCTTGTGGATGAAATACGTGTCGGGACGTTTTACGTCGCGCTGCACGACGCGGAAGGTCGCGCCTGTGTTCAGCACGTTGAGGAGCACCGGGCGCGTGGCCTCGGGCGCCTCGTCGAGTGCCAGCTCGGCCGTGAAGCCCGCCTCCTCGTCGATGGGCACCAGCTCGCTCATCACGGCGGCGCAGTTGCCCGCCACGTCGGGAAGAAGCGCGACGACGACCTGCTCCTCGAGCTGGTCCATCGTCAGGCCGCGCTCGGCCTTTTCCGGGTTCCGCTCGAGCTCGTGCTTGATGACGCTGTTCAGGAACTCGAGCAGCTCGGAACGCACGAGGAAGTGGCCGGGGCGGTCGCCCCGCCGTACGGCGCCGATGATGGCGCCCGCGTTCAGCACCTCGCGGACCTGGACGGCCGTCTCGGGGTCGAGCTCGTCGAGCCGCACCTCGTTCGAATAGCCGTCGAGGTTCTCGATGGGGTGCATGGCCTGGCAGACGAGGCGCGCCTTGCGGAAGGTGTCCGGCAGGAGCGCGGTCTCGATCATGGCGTTCAGCTCCTGCGAGTTGCGCGCCTTGAGGCTCGGCACGTCGGAGAGCGGCGAGCGCACGGCATTGGCGCCGAACAGGCCGGTCATGAAGATCAGGCTGTCGATGCCGATGGCAATCGCGAGGGCCAGGTAGGCGAGACGGTTGCCGTCCTGGAAGGCGTTGAGCGAAACGACGAAGTTGTGGGCCTTGTCGTCGCGGTTGAGATCGATGGCGGAGAGGCGCTCGCCCATGGCGTTGGCGTCCGCGCTCGGCAGGCCGGAATCCCGCAGGCATTTGCGGCCGAACGTGAGCAGCGGATCGACGCCGCCCGCGGCCGGCAGCTTGTCGCCGCCCGCGCAGTTGGCCGCGAAGGCCTTGAGGCCGGCGTCGAGCGCGAAGGTCGCCGCAGCGGCCTCGACGGCCTGCTTCGGGTCGCAGTCGATGTCGCGCACGCGGTCCTTGGTCGCCGCCGTGCCGATCATGGCGTCGTAGAGCTGGGTGCAGTGCTGGTGCAGGATGGCGAGATGCTCCGCGTCGGGGCTCTGGCGGAAGTCGACCCGCGCGCGCTCGAAGGCGGCGCGCACGCGGGCGGGATCGGCCGTCTGGCCCTCCTGGCCGCGGTGCGAGGATTCCGCGGCGGCGATGCGCTGCTCGGCGGTCGAGGCTTCGCCCTTGAGCTTGGCCAGCGCGCCGTCGACACCGGCCAGCTCGCGCTCGATCTGAGCGATGCGCGTGTCCGCCGTGTCGAGCCGCTTCTGCGCGTCGCGCACGCGCTCCTCGCCGATCTTGTAGTACGCCCGGAGCTTGTCCAGCTCGGCCATGCGCTCGCGGTAGATCGGGCCCTTGCCGGCCTTGAGCGAGCCTTCGACGCCCTTGTCCTCGGCCATCGCCTCGACGCGCTTGGCGTCGATCTCCTTGGCGCGGCTGTCGAGGTCCGTCTTCTTGCCGGACAGCTCGGCGGCGAGACCCGGCCGGTCGGTCTTGAGGCGCGCCAGCTCGTCGGTGAGGGCGGCTTTCTTGCCGGTGAGGCCGGCCTGGCCGCTGGCCGCGGTGGCAATGCGCTCCTGCTGCTCGGCAATGGCCGAGCGATGGGCCTCCATCTGGCGGGTGACGTGGGTCTCGATCTCGGCCTCGGCGCCTTCGGAGGCGCGCGAGAGGCGGGCGAGCTGGGTGTCGTAGGCGGCCCAGCCCTCGCTTTCGAACAGCTTCTCGGATTCGGTGGTGCGGCGGAGGGAGATGGTCTCGCCAATGTCGGCGACGACGCCGGCCACCTGGTTCTTGGTGCGGATCTCGGCGGCGCGCTCACGCTGATCCTTCGGGAAGATGACGTTGAAGCGGCTGTCGAACGAGAAGAAGACACTGGTCGCCATGCAGGCGAGGAACATCACCCACAGCATCGCGTTCTTGGCGACGATGCGCAGCCCTTGGGCGTAGGGCAGGATCACGTCGCTCCCCGAAAGCATCATCAGGGCGGCGACGGCCAGAAGCGCGAAGCCCGCGGCGAGCGTGCCGTAGAGGATCTGGTTCTGCGAGACGCCGGCCGTCGCGACGGCGAAGGCGAGGCCGACGATCAGAAAAGCGCCGCCGAGGAGAGAGAGCGCGACCATGGGGCCGCTCGCGCGATGGCCATGCTGTCCGCGCACCTGGCTCATGCCGGTGGCGAAGCTCTCGCCGATTAGCCAGGCGACGATCAGCATCACGCCATGGATGCCGAAGGTGAACATCGCGGAGAGGACGGATTCACCCGTGAAGTTCCGCATGCCGTCCCACGTCGTCCAGCCGCCGGCGAGGGAGAGCAGCAGGGCCGAGGCGCCGATCAGAGCCAGGCGCCAGTTCGTGAGCAGGACCTTCTCGATCTCCCGCCAGATCTTGGGGAGAAGCCGCGCGAGCGCGCTTGCGATGGCGAGCACCAGCAGGGCCATGACGACCCAGCTCGCCATCTGCGGCAGCGTCAGATCCTGAGGAATGGCAGGCAGCGACGGCAGCGTTTGGACAATTCCGTCGGCAGTGGCCTTGACGTCCCAGCCCATGGTCCCAACCTTTCAAGCGCACCCGGACCCGCGGCGCCGTTCGCGCTGCGCCCCAAGGGAAGGAGCGCGCGTGGTCGCAGGGTCCTCGATGTCCTGCCTCTATTCCCGGGCGTCTTCACGGCGGGATTGCGGCATCGGACGCACATGACGGCGATTTAATGTCCTCGCCTCAAGACGGCGCATGCGAGGCCAATCCGTCGCGGCTCCGAGGTTTCGTGCGCTGCGCCAAAACGCGGGGCGTCTGCGCGGCATCCGGCCGGACGCGGAGAAAAACCAGGACCAAAGTCGTGACCGCGTCTCGCCCACTTTTCCCGGTCTCTGCTCGGGATTGCGCGAGAGATTTCAGGCTATTCGGGGGATGGAAACCTGAGCTGTGCGATTTTTCTGGGCAGGGGGGACTGCCATGGTATCGTGTTACGCCAGCTCGAAGAACAGACAGGTCGAAATGTCGGACGCTGCTCGGATTCCCTTTCCTCCGCCGGACAAATCCAACGGGAAACGGCTGGCCAAGGCCGTGGAGCGTGCGGGCCAGGAGTTCGCGGCCCGGAACCTGCGCTTCACCAAGCTGCGCCAGATGGTCTACGAGGAGATCGCGGCCACCTATTCCTCCATCGGGGCGTACGAGATCCTGGCACGCCTCGCCGAGAAGGGTACGCGTGTGGCGCCCATCTCCATCTATCGCGCCATCGATGCCCTGCTCGAGGCGGGCGTCATTCACCGTCTCGAGAGCAAGAACGCGTTCTTCGCCTGCCGGCGCATGGACCATCGCACCGGGCGGCGGCCGCTGTTTCTCTCCTGCGAGAAGTGCGGGGCGGTGGGTGAGGTCGACGGCCAGCACATCTTCGACCTGATCGGAGAGGCGGCCGATAGCGTCAAGTTCCAGGCCCGTGTAAAGTTCGTCGAGGTGCAGGGCCTCTGCCCGCGCTGTGCGGCCGGCGAGAAAGACTAGACGTTCCGATGACCGATCGACAGGCAGGAGAGGCGGCAGGGGCCGAGGGCACCCGCGCCGCGGAGGCGGGCGTGCCGTCGCCGCCTTCTCCTCCGATGGCAGGAGCCTGCTGCTGCGGCGAGGTGCACGCGCACGGGCCGACGCCTGTTTTGCCGCCCGATCCCGATGCCCTGATCAGCGCCCGCGGTCTCGCCATCGTGCGCGGCGGGCGGGCCATTCTCACCGACATCAATCTCGACATCCGGCCGCGCGAGATCCTGACGCTGATCGGCCCCAATGGCGCCGGCAAGACGACGCTCGTGCGTGCACTGCTCGGTCTCGAGCGGCCCGACGGCGGCACGGTCACGCGGCGGGCGGGCCTCAAGGTCGGCTATGTGCCGCAGCGGTTCGACATCGACCGCGCGCTGCCGATGACGGTGGCGCGCTTCCTGACGCTGGGTGACACGTCGCGGGCGGATCGCGTGGCGGGCGTGCTGGCGGAGGTCGGGGCGCAGCGCGTCGCCGGCCAGCAGCTCGGCGAGCTTTCGGGCGGAGAGCTGCAGCGCGTGGTTCTGGCGCGGGCGCTGCTCGCCGACCCTGAGCTGCTCGTGCTCGACGAGCCGGTGCGCGGAGTCGATTACGTGGGAGAGGCGGAGCTCTACGGCCTGATCGGGCGTCTGCGTGACGCGCGCGGCTTCGGCGTGATCCTGATCTCGCACGACCTGCACATCGTCATGGCGCAGAGCGACCGCGTGATCTGCCTCAACCGCCATGTCTGCTGCTCGGGCGTGCCGGAGACGGTGGCGCAGCATCCCGAGTATATGCGGCTGTTCGGGCCCGAGCAGGCGCGCACGTTCGCCGTCTACCAGCATCATCACGATCACCGCCACGATCTGGCGGGGGAGCCGCGCCCGCGGGCCGGGGCCGGCGACGGCGGGCGTGGCCTTGCCGGAGGCAAGCAACGTGATTGAGGCCGGAGGCAAGCCACTTGATTGAGGCTGGAGGCAAGCCGCTTGTTTGAGCTCGAGCCGTTTCTCGTGCGCGCGCTGCTCGCGTCGCTGGCGCTCGCCGTCGTGGCGGCTCCCCTCGGCGCGCTCGTGATCTGGAACCGCATGGCTTATTTCGGCGAGACGGTCTCGCAGGCGAGCCTGATCGGGATCGCACTCGGCCTCTTCCTCGGCATCGACGTGACGGTGCCGGTGATCCTCGTGACGCTCGCCATGGCCGGGCTTCTCATCGTGCTCTCCGAGCAGAAGATCGTGCCGCTCGATGCGGTGCTGGGGCTGATGCACCATGGCGCGCTGGCGCTCGGCGTCATCCTGCCGCTCGGCCTCAGCGGGCAGGCGGTCGATCTCATGGGCTATCTCTTCGGCGATATCTTCGCCGTGACGGAGACGGATCTCGTCTGGGTGCTCGGCGGCGGTGTGCTCGTGCTCGCGGTGCTGGCGTGGCTGTGGCAGCCGATGCTGCGCCTCGCCGTCCACGAGGAGCTGGCGGCGGCCGAGGGGATCGACCGCGGCCGGGTGAAGGCGATCTTCATCGTGCTTCTGTCGCTCACCGTCGCGCTCGCCATCAAGATCGTGGGGGCGCTGCTGGTGATCGCGTTTCTGATCGTGCCGGCGGTCGCGGCCCGGCCGCTGTCGGCGACGCCTGAGCGCATGGCCGGGCTGGCGGCCCTCGTCGCGGCTGTCAGCGTCGTGCTCGGGATCGGCCTCTCGATGGCGTTCGATGTGCCCGGCGGTCCGGCGATCGTGCTCTTCATGGCGGGGATCGCGGGCGTCGCGATGGCGTTCGCGGCGCTGGCGCGGCGCGGATGAGGGTGGTCCCGGGGAGGCATCCTGTCGCAACGGTTTCCTCCTCCTGCCCTGATCCCGGCCCTCTCTTTCAAGGCGGGATGGCTGGCTGGTGACATGAAGCTCGTTTATGTCTAAGCCGGTGCCGCTGAAAGCGAACGAGCCGATGACCCAGACGTCCGATACCCAGATTGCCCCCCGCCGCTGGTCCGTTCCCGTGGATGTGGCCGGCGTGATCGTGGGCGGGGCGGCGCCGGTCGTCGTCCAATCGATGACGAATACGGATACGGCCGATATCGCGGCGACGGTGGCGCAGGTGGCGGCGCTGCACCGCGCGGGCAGCGAGATCGTGCGCATCACCGTGGACCGCGACGAGGCGGCGAAGGCCGTGCCGCACATCCGCGACGGGCTTCTGAAGCGCGGCGTGCGGGTGCCGCTCGTCGGCGATTTCCACTACATCGGCCACAAGCTTCTGGCCGACAATCCGGCCTGTGCGGAGGCGCTCGACAAATACCGCATCAATCCCGGCAACGTCGGCTTCAAGGACAAGAAGGACCGGCAGTTCGCCGACATCGTCGCCATCGCGCTCGAGAACGACAAGCCGGTGCGGATCGGCGTCAACTGGGGCTCGCTCGACCAGGATCTCTTGACGCGGCTGATGGACGAGAACGCGGCCTCGTCCGCTCCCCTGAGCGCGCGCCAGGTCATGCACGAGGCGATCGTGCAGTCGGCGCTGCTCTCGGCGGAGATGGCGGAGAAGCTCGGGCTCGGAGCGGACAAGATCATCCTCTCGGCCAAGGTCTCGGCCGTGCAGGATCTCGTCGCGGTCTATCGCATGCTGGCGGCGCGCTGCCGCTATGCGCTGCATCTCGGGCTCACGGAAGCGGGGATGGGATCGAAGGGCATCGTCGCTTCGACGGCAGCGCTCGGGATCGTGCTGCAGGAGGGGATCGGCGATACGATCCGCATCTCGCTGACGCCGGAGCCGGGTGGCGACCGGGCGCTCGAGGTGAAGGTCGGCCAGGAGATCCTGCAGACGATGGGACTGCGCACGTTCGTGCCGGTCGTGGCGGCCTGCCCCGGGTGCGGGCGTACGACCTCGACCGTGTTCCAGGAGCTGGCGCGCGACGTGGAGGCGATGATCCGCGAGCGCATGCCGGACTGGAAGACGCGCTATCCCGGCGTCGAGACGCTGACTTTCGCGGTCATGGGCTGCATCGTGAACGGCCCGGGTGAATCGAAGCACGCTAACATCGGCATCTCGCTTCCCGGCACGGGCGAAAGCCCGGCGGCGCCGGTGTTCATCGACGGCAAGAAGGCGATGACACTACGCGGCCCCAACATCACGGCCGAGTTCAAGGCGATCGTCGAGGACTACATCGAGCGCCGCTTCGGCGCCGGCGCGACGCGGAAGACCGAGACGGCCGCGGTGGAGTGAGAAGGGCAGGTATGCGCCTTCGTCGTCGATGGCGTTGATCCCGTCTCCGCGATGCTCGGATTGCCCTTGCTCTCTACTTTCACCGCACGCGATTTCTGCCGTCCGGCTTTTCTCATCCGTCAGGATCGAACTGTCCTCGCAAGCGAGATGGCGTCGCCACGCCGTGCGCGCCCGCATAGTTCGGGAAAGAATCCCGCTTCGCAACCCTCGTGCTTTCCTTCCATCCCTCGACTTGCCTTACTGACGTGTAATTTGGTAGGGGGAGAGAGGGCGGCATGCAGGTGATCAAGAATGTCTGATATCGTTGAGAGAAATACAATCGAGGGCGCTGCTGCACGTAAGGATAGACGGGCGTTCGAGGCTTCAGACCCAGTATTATCGTGGATGATCTTCGCAAGTTTGAACGTGCTCGCCTTCATCTTGCTGTGGTTCTACGGCTTGGCGGACCAAGCCCTGAGCTCCGATCCCACACACATCACGCTTTTCATCATTCTCATCTATATCGCCACGTCCTTGCACTGCCTATCGCGGTGTCTCGCGATCTCTCGTGAAACGGACAAGGAGAAGCTGCTTGCAGCTTCTATTTCCAGCGGCGGGCAAAAATCCCGCCATATCTTGGAATTTTCGGAGCGATCGGATTCGGAAAATGGGAAAGTCTATGATGGGTTTGTGGGTGACCACATCCGAAACCTCGTAACGTCCTCGAAGCTGAGCGATCAAGATCGCAAGTTCGATCAAACGCTTCTGCTGCGCGTTCTGGCCGAGCGGCTGAGCGGCTCGAACGGCTTTGGCGCCTTTGCCAGCGATCTCGTCATGAAGCTGGGACTGTTCGGAACGATCGTCGGTTTCATCATGATGCTTGCGCCGATTGCGGGCTTCAACGCCGACGATCAAGCTGCGATCAAATCGTCCATGCCGCTCATGAGCGAAGGTATGGCCGTCGCCATGTACACGACGCTCGCCGGGCTCGTCGCGTCGATCCTCATCAAGATCCAGTACCATTTCGTCGAAACCGCTACTGCCCGGCTCTTCACATCCGCTGTCGCATTGACGGAGGTCCACGTCGTCCCGATCCTCGACCGCCGGACAGGTGGCGCGCAATGATCGGTGATTTTAACCTGCGCTCCAGCGAGCCGCCGTTCGATCCGCTGAGCGTGGTGTTGTTCAAGGCGCTTCAGGTCGTGGCCTTTCTGTTCTTTATGGCCTTCCTCGCCATTTCGCAGCAGAAGGATTCCGGCAAGATCGACAGTAAGGCCGAGTTCATCATCTCGATGACCTGGCCTGACAACCATCCCGACGATTTCGACCTCATGGTGCAGGATCCGATCGGCAACATCGTCTGGTACCGCCGACGCGATATCGGCTTTATGTCCCTTGAACGCGACAATCGCGGCGGCGCCAACGACTTCATGATGGTCGGTGGGGAAAAGGTCCGCTCATCGGCCCGCCAGGAGCTGGTTAGTCTCCGGGGGTTCGTTGCGGGAGAGTATACCGTCAACGTCTATCACTTTACGGCCCAAACGGGCATTCCGGTGCCTGTCACGGTGACGGTCGAAAAGCTGAATCCGCGCGTGAGCCTGGTCGCCAAGGAAACGCTCCAAATGGATCAGTCGAACTCAGAAAAAACGGCGGCCCGCTTCACGCTCGATGCAAAAGGCGAAGTCGTGAGCACGAGCCGTGTCGACCGATCGATCCTGCAGACGTTCTTCAATCCCGAGCACAACAGCCTGAACGGCACCACCAAGCCCATGAACGGCGGTAGTTTATGACAGCCCAAATGGATGTCCTGTATCTCACGCTCGCCTATGCGGCGCTCGCAACGGTGTTGCTGATCGTTTTCGCGAGACTGACGCTTCCGCGCGCAATCAAGATTGCCGCAATTTCCGCCA
This sequence comes from Hyphomicrobium sp., assembly GCA_036823975.1. Taxonomy (GTDB): domain Bacteria; phylum Pseudomonadota; class Alphaproteobacteria; order Rhizobiales; family Hyphomicrobiaceae; genus Hyphomicrobium_C. The sequence continues at coordinate 796 of DAITBB010000037.1, read as the reverse complement.
TGGGCGCTTTCAACATCGCTGTCTTTTTCTGGACGCAGAATCTGCTCGGATGGTCTGCGGGGACAGCGATGCCGGAGCGTTTCCAGGTGTTGTGGACCCGCATACTCGAGCCGAACCCATCGAAGCAATTTCCGGGGGCGATCCATCTCTGGGTCGAGGCGCTTGACGAGCGCAACATTCCCAGCGGTGAGCCGCGAGCCTACGTCGTGCCTTATTCGGTCGAGCTTGCGCGAAAGACGGCTGAAGCCCAATCGGAAATCAAGAAGGGCAATGCACAAGGCGGCAAGGCGGGCGCCGTAGACCTCGCCCCGAATGTCGGAGAGAGCGCAACGGACGGCGCCAGCGAAGGCATCAATATCAGAATGGTCTCACAGGGCGCGGTGCCCGGCGGCGATCCGTCCGGCGGAGGTGTTCTCGATCCGTCGGCATTGGGCGGGCAATCGAAATCGATCGATCTCATCCCCCTGCCAAAACCGCTGCTGCCGCCGAAGGATCTTCCGG
>DAITBB010000037.1:0-285 GCA_036823975.1 Hyphomicrobium sp. | reverse complement strand
TCCGGAATTCTGAAGCCGGCGATTTTCATAACCACGTGAAAGCCCGACGACGGGGGGGGGCCGCTCGTGCCGCCCGGCCGAGCTCAAGGCGAGCGCCGCTTCGGCGCCGGCGCGACGCGGAAGGCTGTGGCGGAGTGAGAAGGGCCGACGCGCTGTCGTCGTGGAGGGATAGCCCGCGGTATGGCGGGTTGATCCGAGTCGTTCGTAAGGTGTTGATTTTTATTGAAAATTGGTGCCCAGAAGAGGACTCGAACCTCCACGCCTCGCGGCGCTAGTACCTGAAAC
>DAITBB010000036.1:0-29858 GCA_036823975.1 Hyphomicrobium sp. | reverse complement strand
TTTAGCGGGGTATAGCGTAGACGTAGTTCTCTGTTTCGTCGTTCTCGGCCCGCCATGATCTATTGATATTATAGTGTTTTTCCAGTTTCCGAGGTAGGGTTTGGACTTTGCCCGTCGTTGCCGCGAGTTACGTCGGTGTGGAACGTGCGACAGGTCGCAGAGACCATTCTGGTGCCGGGGCCGCGTCACCCTGGTCGCCAGAGTCTCCATCGGGTTTCGAGTGGTACCGTTGGCGGCGCGAGAACGCCGACAGGATGCGCGAGAAGTAGGATCTGCTGACGCCGACCTCGATTGCTAACTCGGTGATTGTCAGTCCAGCGCCCGTCATGACCATTTCGTTGAAGCGGCGCGCCTGTGCGATGAGCCGCAGCAGGCTGCGATCGGTCTGTCGAGCACGAGAGGGGCGTCGTCGAAGAAGCGCTCGATGGGAGTTCCGGACTGAACGACATCGCCGGCCGTGCGGTCCCAGCGGATGCGGCAATCATTCTTCGCGACTGGCTGTGCGACAAGCGAATAGCCGTCTCGGCCGACTATTTACGCATAGAGCCTGCTGCCGATCGCGAGAAACGCATCCTTACCGCCCCACCGATGCTGCAAGGACGCCTGATCGTCGATCAGGCCATCAGAGCCTTGCGGCGGGGAGCTCGTTTATCGTCCTACAGGCTCACCAACATTCTCCCCTCGGTTTCGGGCATCCCGTCAATTGCACGCACATGCAATTGTGAAATTTCTTTACAACATTACCCGCCATTTAACGCAATGACGAGTTCCGCTTCACGGGCCGTGTGTACGGTTTTCAAGATAAGGAAAAAACCCAGTCTTCAGAGGTGGAAACAAAATGACATATATCGCAACCGGTGCTGCAGTCGTTGCCGCAATTGCATTGATGGCTTCGTCGGCTTTGGCGCATCCCGATCCGGACTCGGCATCTTCTAAGGAGATGACGTACGTCAAAGGAGCGACTGCGAAGAACATCAAATCGATGAACGAGCCGGGTGTCGAGGCGTTCTTCGAGGACATCGTCTCCTCGAAGGATCCGAAGGCACCGATCAGCTGTGCGCTGTTTCGGATCAAAAAGTCGGAGCCGTTGAAGTACGCCTACGACTACGATGACGCCAAGATCATTCTCGATGGTGAGATCACCGTCACGGACGGTAAGTCGACCGTCACCGCGACCAAGGGCGATGTTCTGCTGTTTCCGAAGGGCGCGACGATAACCTTCTCCACGCCTTCCGAAGGTCTTGCTTTTGCTTGCGGGCAAAGGCCGAGCGAGTGACGTCGAGGCAGCGCATGCCTCGGATGCTCTAACGCCTTAGGAAAAATGTAGGGGAAGTGCCATGAAGGTCCCGTATCTATACGGCCTGTCGGTGGTGGGCGTGCTGATGTCTGTGCCGTTCCACGGCGCGAGCGCGACCGAATCGAAGGTTCAGGATGTCACGCGTGGAGATCCTTTTTTCTATACCAGCGACCAGATGATCACCGACAGCGACAGCCAAAAGGCGCTGGTGGGAGTCGGCCGCCCGTCGACGACGCATTCGAAGATCCCACATCTTCCCGTGTACTCCGGCTATATGAACACCAACTACACCTATCGCTTCGCGAATGTTGCTGAGCAGGTTTTCACGCTGATTGGTGAGGGCAAGCACGGTCTCTGGCGCGTGCAGGAGAGCGGCTTCATTCGCGAGTATCGGAAGGCTGGTGCGCAAGGTCTCGAAGCAAGCGCGGACATCAACGATGCGCGTGTCCTTGAGACTTTGCAGAACGATTATGCGGCGTTCATTCAGGAAGACGGCTGGAAAGGGTACAAGTACCCTGATGAGCGACTGTCCAAGGATGGACGTCTCAACTACGTCGACCTGCCCATCACGCACCCGAAGTATGCCGGGCGCTACGATGCTCATGACCCCATCGACCTCTCACAATTCTATTGCACCATGTCTGAGGCGGAATTTCCGTATGCCTTCGACGTGATGCGCTTCGCGTTCCAGCAGCCGGGTGCGAACGTCGTTGGCCCTCTTGGGCGGCGGGCCGGCCTGGATGTGCGCGAGAACTACACCAATGTCCTGCGCGTGAACCAGTTCCCCGATGCACGCGCTTGGGTGAACACCGGCGTCGAGGGCAAGGACGAGCTCAATGTGAATTGGGAAGCGATCGACACCTCGCGAACCGACGCCGAGTACTACGTCGTGGAGCGCCCATTCTTCAATAAGCCCTATCTCTTCGTCACCGCAGTGTTTTCCAATAAGGAGAATGCCGATCTAGAGTACGTCCGTCCGGACGGAGACTATTACAAGTCTCTTGGGGACCGTGCGAAAGACGTTAAGACGGATCTCACGCATTCGCCGCGTTTTTCGGTCGCCGACAGCGCTGCGAAAGCTGCGGTCGGGCTTCCGATCTACGGTGTACATCACCCCGATCGCGCGGTATTCGGCGGCGGTGGCGCCTGCCCGCTGAAGGGTGGCGATTGGGGACGATATCCGGATACGAGTGGGGGCTCCGGCTGGCCGACCCAGTACGAGGAGGTCCCCCCGCTCTGCGACGCGGTCCTCGTCGATATCAAGTTTTACAGCAATCTCGACGGTCGTGACTGGAGTGATCCGCTCAAGTACCTGGCTAACGCGGGCACGGGATCCAAGAGCGTCACTTACAAGATGAAGCCCGGCACCTATGGCGTATTCACGGACCCCTACAACGTCGCAAAAGGCGTGAACCCTTCGCAGAAGACATTGCCTGAGACGGTAACGCTCAATTTCGCGACGTCAGAAGCGCCGGTTTCTTACAACAAGCTGCAAGTCGCGGACCATGCTCGACCTGAACTCCCCGCCGTGAGCACGTCATGTCGCCAAGTGAAGTTGGAGTCCCCCAAGTGACGTTAGAGTGAACTTTTACGTCATCCGTGACGAGCCGCATACCTTCTCCCTGACACCGCATTCCTCTGTGTCAACCGGGCGGCCCACGCATCTCCCAGACCAGTGCCGCCCTTCTGTCCCCCGGCGACTTGCTTCGCCCGGGGGACAGATTGTCTGTGTCGCAAAACGTTTCGTACCTGCATGATCGAGGCATCCAATCGATTGGGTTGAAGAGGTCTCCTTCAGAACAGAACGATGCACGTCGGAGACTGAGGTCTCCGCTCGAAGCGGCAACCAGCGTTCGATCCCAAGATGCGGACGTCGTTGGGCGCGGATCCGCGAGGCTCGCTCTGCTGGCGGCCGCCGATTTGGCTGCGTCGTCACGGTAAGGCGGCGATGGTTTCACACATCTTCGTAACCCCCGCCAGATTGCTTTGAGCGAAGAGCGGCTCGCCGGCGCGCTTGTCGAGACAGGCGGCCACCTCCGCTCTGTCGATGTCCGGATTCTTGAACTTGAAGGCTGCGATCCAGGCATCCCTTTCCATTTGCGAGGCGCGGCTCCAATCGGGTGCCGTGCTTTTTCCGTCGAGCGGTGCGGCCGAGACAGAGGCTGCGGAAGCAATGAAAACAGAGCAGAGGAGGAGGCGTGCGAGCTTCATGACAGGCGGCTCCGAAGTTGATGCGATTGCCGAGAACGAAGTGTCGAAGGGCAGGTGGCAAACGGAGGCTAACGCGCTCTTCGCCCCTTGGAGCGCGTTCACTCTTATTGGAACCGGCATTTGAGCGTGAACGCACTCTAAGTTGTTGTTTGAGAGTCTGAGTCACGCCCTCGATGCGAGCGGACCGCTCGCATCTCAAATGATCAGGCTCTGAGCCACCGTCGTTGATCGGTCGCCGACACGCCCCTCGTGGGGGGATGGTCCTGATGGAGGTGTCGCTCACGATTTCCATGCCATGCATCGGCTCGGCTTTCTCCGCGCCGACCGTTGATTGGCGGAGGGACGTCATCGCGGGCTCCTTATTTCACGATGATGTCGTCATTCTTTTTGTGTGGCCGCGGTCTCGGGCCGAAGCGGCATTGCCCGCCGATGAACTTCCGGCCGCCGCGGCAGTAGCAGTGGGGCGGGATACCGACGCGGCCGCCCGAGCATCGACGTTTGGACGGCTCCGTCTTCGGCCCGTCATTGGGCGAGGCATCCTGCACACACTGCCCTGAGCGGCTCGCATGCGTCCCCGAAGGACACTTCCTCCGGCAGGCGCCGTTTTCGAACTGCATTCCCCGCGGACAGCAATTCGGGTAGGTCCCGACCGGACGATGGCCCTTGCAGACGCCTGTCGTCGATGGCGTCGTCGTGTCGTCACCGCGCGGCTTATCGCGCCGGCAGGCGCCGTTCTCGAAGTGCATTCCACGCGGGCAGCAGTTCGGGTAGATCCCGACCGGACGATGACCCTTGCAGACACCCGTCGGCGTCGATGGAGTCGTCGTGTCGTCGCCGCGCGGCTTATCGCGCCGGCTGGCGCCGTTCTCGATGTGCATCCCGTGCGGACTGCAGTTCGGGTACGTGCCGACCGGGCGGCGGCCCTCGCTGACCGAGGGCCGAGGCGGCCGGTCGCGCCGGCAGGCGCCATCCTCGAAGTGCATTCCGAGCGGACAGCAGTTCGGATACGTCCCGACCGGACGGCGACCCTCGCAGACGGATGGCGGCGGCGGAGCATCAGGCCGACAGGCGCCACGCTCGAAGTGCATTCCGAGCGGGCAGCAGTTCGGATACGTCCCGACCGGACGGCGACCCTCGCAGAGGCGCGGCGGCGGAGGCGGAAGGGGCGTGTCGATGTGGCCACGGCAGGCGCCGGCTGCGAAGTGCGTGCCCCGCGGGCAGCAGTCAGGGTATGTGCCGATCGGCCGCTCGGACGGGCAGGTCCTGGCCTTCTCGGGCGGCGCGATCCGCACGCCGTGGCAGTCCGTCGCTTGAGCGTCCGACGAGCGCGCGTCGCTGACGGAGGCGCAGTTCGAGAACGCGGCGGCGCTGGCATCGGCGGGCAGGCGCACAACCATCGTGTAATGATTGTGATCGCCGGGCTTGAGCCTCATGTGCCCCGAGCAGGTGAAGGGAATCCGTGTCGGCTGCGGCTGGCACGGGAAAGCCTGGGCGTTGCCTACGGGCGTGATCGAGACGATCTCGGCCGAGGAAAGCCCGGACAGCTTATCGACGACGGTGACCGGATCGTCGTGGACGATCTGCTCGTCGTTGAAGATGTCGAGATCGAACCGGCATTCTCCGCCCGGCCGGCAGGACTGATCGCCGGTCTTGGCGATCTTGAGCTTGAAGGGATCGAGCTTGGCGCGCGCGCAGGCGACCTTATCCTTCTTTTGCGGCCCGATGTCCTTGCCGTCGGCAACGAGCTCGGCACAGTTGTTCAGGAAGTTGCTGCCTTGCCAGGTGCTGCCGGGCTTGACCGAGAGGCCCAGCTCGATCTGCTTGCCGGGCGCCAGAGGAAGGAAATTGCCCTGCTTGAGCGGGTCGGGAGCGCCGGGGATCGTGCAGTCGATGGACGTTATGGACGCGATCGAGCCCTTGCCGTTGCGTGCGGTCGTGCAGTTCCACCCGATGTTGCCGAACGGACCGTGCTCGATCACCTCGGGAACGCCGAGCGTCACCGTATCGGTGATCTTGATCGGCCCGACATAATCGGCGGTCCCGGTGTTCTTCACCGTGATGATGTAAAGGCATTCCTTCTTGAGCTCGCAGTGAAAGTCTCCGCCGACCGCGGGGCCGACACCGCGCTTCTCGATCGCGAGGTTGGGAAAGGCTTTCTCGTTCTTGCCGTCGCGCCTGATCTCCACGCACCGCTCGCCGGTTTGCTCGTTGTCGGGGTGCTGGGCGGCAACGGACGCGCAGTTCACGCCGACAAAGGTGCGATCGATCGCAACCATCTTGATGCGGATATTTACCGCCTCGCCCGGCTTCACCGTACCCGAGAACTTGCACGCCTTGGCGTCGCCGTCCGCGCATGTAAACCCTTTGTCGAGGCTGATGACCGAATACTCGGCCTTGAGCGGAACCATTGGCGCGTTCGCGACTGAAGGCATCTTCATCGCCTCCTCGCGGACGACGAAGTCCTCCGTCGAGACGCCCTCTCCGACGTTCTGCACCGTGATCAGGAACTCGCATTCGGGAGCGCAGGTGCCCGAGACAAGCTGCTTTGTTGGGCGCAGCAGCGGCTTCTTGTCCTTGAGGAGCGGGATCTCGGAGCACGCCTTCTTCGCCGTGCCGGAGAGCGTGGCGCAATTGCGGATGCTGGCCGCCTGGGTCGCCTGGGTCGGCTTCAGGTCGACGATAAGCTCGAGCGGAGGAGCGCCCGCCTTCAGGGGGCCGGGATGCGAACAGTTCCCTCCGCCCTGCTTGTCGAATTTGCAGGTCCATCCGGGCGACATCGGGGTGACGTCCATGCCGGCGTGCTGATCGAGGAGGGTTGCATCCTCGCCGATCACGATCTCGCCGTCGACGTCGCCGGGGCCCGGGTTCTTGACCAGGATCTTGAACCTGCATCCGCCGCCGAGCGCCGAGCACGAGGTGACCGCCGCGATCTTTTCGATCGTGAGCTGGGCCTGGGCCTTGTCCCCGCCTCCGTCCGGGTTTGCCGTGACGGGAAGGCTCGCGCACACGGGCCCGGCAGCCCCGCCTTTTCCGCCCTTCCCCTGGTCGCCGGCCTGTCCCGGAGAGGCCAGTTCCACAGCGGAACTGGTCTTGCCGGTCGTCTGATCCTGATTGGCATGGAAGAAACTCGCGAATGCCGTGGTTTGCAGAGCCGCCGAAGGCCCGTTTGGCGGCGCGTCCGCCTTGACTTTCATTTTTACGGAAAAGGTCTGATTGGCACCAATGGTCACGAGATCCACGGCGCAGGTCATCTGCCGCAGATCGTTGTTGGCGACGGGGCTGCATGCGGCGCTCGGCGCCGCCGATACCGATTCGATCGTCACCCCCGTCGCTCGCGCCTTGGTCTCTCCCTGCACGAAGTCGAACTCCGTGTGCCACTGAAGAGCGCCCGTAACAGGAGTGGCGTTCTTATTCGTGACCCGCAGCTCCCATTCGCACGCCTGGCCTGCCGTGCACGGTTGCGTGACTGGGACCTGCTCGAACCGCAGGCCCTTCTCCTCGCTCGTGGTCGCTTGCGGAAGTGCCACCGGATTGCCTTTTCCGCCTCCTTGATCTGCGCCGCCCGGCTGTAGCGTCGCGCAGTTCTTGAGCTCTTTCTCCTGTCCGATTCCGGTGGGCGCGAACGACAGGGGCAGCGAGACTGTCGCGCCATCGGCGATGGGGCCTGGATGCTTGCACGTCATCTTGGGCGGCGCGGTGCAGGTCCACGGCGCGGGTGGCGCGCCCTCGATCTTGGCGCCGCCGAGGTTCGCCGCGCCCGCCGTCATCTCGTCGCTGACGACGATCTCGGGAAGCGCCTTGCCCGACTTATTGGTGATGTCGATGTTGAAGGCGCAGCCGCCCTTTTCCGTACATGTGCCGGGCACGGCCGACTTGGTGATCGCCACGCCGTTCGCCTCGGTCGTCTCACCACCGCCGCCTTCGTCGATCTCCGGGAACGTCTCGCCGCCGCTATCGTCAACGGGCGGGAGCGTCTCGCCACCGCCGCCGTCCTCGACCGGTGGGAATGCTCCGCCCCCGGCGCCGCCTTCATCGACCGGCGGCAATCCTTCGCCGCCACCCTCATCGATCAGCGGAAAGCCCGCGTCTGCGCCGCACGCCTTTACCGCGGCGACACTGCCGACGTGGCCGCGCGCGGTCTGATCCTGCGTCTCCCCGTCATAGGCGATGTAGAGGCTCTGCGACGGCGGGTCGTTCTGCGGGCGCACCAGCTCGCGGCCGTTCATCTGCACGCCGCGCGCCGTTTTATCCAGCGTATCGCCCGTGAAGACGGCCGGCCCCTCGCACGTGCCGAGGTCGATCGCGCCATCCGGCTTGTAGTCATACTGAATGCTGACGCCGCCGCTCGCGGCATTGCCCTTGTCGGCCGTTCCGACGGCGTAGCTTTCAGGATCGCTCTTCCAAAGGTCCGGTGCGGCGTCGTCCGGTGCCTTCGGCGCGTACCGCAGCACCTGGGCGCCCGGCTCGGCAAAGCTGTCGAAGTCATAGGGGCTCCTCACCGCCCCGCGCTGTGCGAGCAGCATGTGGCCGCTCGCATCGAACGTGATCGCGGTCACCGGAAACGGCTTCTCCGCCTTGACGGCTACCTCGCGGCGCGCGTCATCGCGGAACGCGCCGGTGGCGTCGAGGCCGACCGACCAGATCTCCGGGCCCTCCGCGACGGCGTAATAGAGGCGCCCGTCGTGGACGGCGAGCGCATCGACGCGGCGCGGCGGCTGCGTGATGCCCCAGGTGCCGGGATCTTCGGGTTTGAAGGCGTCGCTCAGGAGATCGACGCGGCGGCCATCGTCGGCGACCTCGGGAAGCCCGTTGGCGCGGCGGCCGGCGGTGCCGTGGTCGTACTGGGCGAGATCGGCGGCGTTGTCGTCGAGGGCGAAGCGGTGAACGAGACCGCTGTCGAGGTCGGAGGCATAGAGGGTGTTGCTCGCAGGATCGTAGGCCAGGCCACCGATGCCGGGTCCGCTGTTGGGCGCGCCGGAGAAGGCCGTATCGGCGAGGTACGTCACGGCGCCGGTGGCCGCGTCGATCTCGTAGATGGCGCCCGGGCTGTGGCTCGCGAGCGCACCGAACTGGCCTTCCATGAACGTCGCGTCGGAGGCACCGGCCTTGAGACGGACCGGCGTGCCGTCGGCACCAGGCGCGCCGACGATGTTGAGGCCGAAGGCCGAGGTCGCCGCGGCGAAGAGCCGGGGCGGCCCGCCCTTGGTGCCCGGATCGACAGCGAGCGCGAACACCTGGCCGATGTCCTTGGCCGGCACGTCGAGGCGGACGGGGGCCTGCACGCGCTGACCGGCTGTCGCGCCGTTGAGGTTGGAGGCATCGAAGACCCGCAAGGCGGGGCCGGCCGGATCGATGACCGTCCGATCGACGGGATCGACACCGGGTGGAAGCTTATCGGTCGCGAGGATCGTGCCGGAGAAGCCCGTGACCGCGAGATCGCCGGCCTGGAGCACGGGCCCGCTGCCCGCCTCGCCCGCCGGCTCGGCCAGCGAGACCCCGCTGATCGCGAACGGCGCGAAAAGGACGGCGATGGCCGTTACGGCTCGGCCCAACAACCCGGACATGCGCATGCCAACCCTGCGTCCTGAACCTCATCTCGGTCCGGCGACTGTCTCAGGATTGCGGCAGGGCGGCTTCATCCGTTCGGACGAGAGGACGGGGCTATCGTTAAAAATGGGCTGGCGGCGCCGGCCACCAGCTTGACGAGGTCGGCCTGGCGGCGGCACTCGGTTTTCTGGAACAAGGCGCGCAGGTGGGTTTTGACGGTCGTCTCGGAGATGCCAAGGACTTCGGCAACCCGTGGCGCGCCGCCGACCTCGACGATCGCCTGCAGCACGCGCATCTCCTTCGCGGTCAGCCTGTAGATCCTGCCGACGGTCTCGAGCGCGGTGGAATGACCGGGCGAAGCTCCGCGGATGACGACGGCGGCCGTGACCGCCTTGGGAAGGGCAGCCTCCTCGCACGTGCGCGCCGTCAGCGGCAAGACATGCGCGAGCGCGCACGTCCGGCCCGGGGTCGAAATCGGGAGCGCGAGCGCTTTGGCGGCCGCGCCGCCGGCCTGCCCCTCGCTGCTCGCGATGGCCGCGCGCAGAAGACGATTGGCGTTGGCTTGGACGGCGGACAACCCGGTTCTGAGGTTACAGACGATCTTGCCGTCGCGCAGCAATGCGGCGGCGGCGGCGTTGGCGAAAAGAATTCGCGCGCGCGGATCGACGAGGAAGACGGCGTCCGCGAGCGCCATGACCGTGGAATTCAAGGCCGCGGCCGTCATCTTGCCATCGTCGATGACGTTGCCGATCAGAACGGCGCGCTGCAAGTGCGGCACGAGCAGCCCAAGCTTGCGCCGGCACTCGGCATCGACGCGCCCCTGGGCCGCGTTGCGCCGGATGGCGACCGTCGCCGTGCGCGCCGCCGCGGTGTCGAGGTTGACTCCCACCGCGTCGGCAAAGCCCTGGGGCGCGGCCCATTCCTTATAGAACCGCGTCTCCTCGAATTCCTCGTGCGGGATGAGGTCGGACTGGCTGTAGACGACGCCGGCGTCCCTCACCCGCGTGCCCGGGGAGAGCGGATCGAGCTCGGAATACGTTTCGAGATAGAGCCGCTGATAGTGCGGATCGTTTCCCCACCCGCAGCTCACGACGGGGCGTGGGCTCGCGGGGAGCCGGGAATAGAGGTTGATGCTGGTGCCGCCGACGAACGTCGTCACTTTCGCCAGCACGTCGGTCCAGGCGCTCGGCATGAGCGCAGCGTTGTAGATATCGGCAATCAGCACGGACAACTGGAGCAAATCGTCGACCACAGCGGGCCTCCCGTGAGGCACAGACGCAGTCCTTGGCGTTCACCAAGGTGCGGGAGAAATGCAATCCGTGACACAGCGGCAGCCGACGATGTGAGCTTTCGATCCACTCGTAAATCCGCCTGCTGATTAGGCGGGAGATTAAAACCCGGCCGTCCACGCCGTCCAGGGGTGAAAGCGAAGAGACATTTGGCTGAAAAGGAAATCGGGCGCTTTCCGGGGGCGGGTGACCGCGATAGTGTCGAGACCCGAGTTATTGGGTTGAACCGGAAGGGATCTTCCGATGGCCGTATCCTCGCCCGAGGTTGCCCGCCTGCGCGTCGCGACGCGTGCCCTTCCCGATGCCGAGCGCACCCCCTTCATGCGTGAGGTGTTCGCCCGGCAAATGTGCCGGCTCGAGTTCGAGCCCCTATCAGAGGGCCCGCTGGACGTCGATGCGACGCTGCTCGCGCTCGGGGGCGTGCGCGTCGGCTGGTGCCTCTCGCCGATGGCGGCCCGCTGGAGCCGGACCGACGCACTCGTGAAGGACGGGGACGATACCGTCTCGCTGATCATGCCGCTCGCTGGCGCGGTGACGTGCTCGCAGCGCGGCCGTGACCTCGACGTGCAGCCGGGCGAGGGCGTCCTCGTTCTCCATAGCGAGCCCGGCGGCATTCAGTTCCGCCAGCTCGACGACGTCGCGCTGATGATCCCGCGCGCGGCGCTGACGCCCCTCGTGCCCGATCTCGAAGCGGCGGCGCAGCGCGTCGTCGCCAATGACGCGCTGCGGCTTCTGAAGCTCTACCTCGCGCCGTGGCGGGAGACCTTCAACATCGCCGATCCCGCCGTCTGCCGTCTGGCCGTTACCCACGTCACCGATCTCGTGGCGCTGGCGCTTGGCGCCACGCGTGACGCCGCCGTGGTGGCCAGTGGGCGCGGCATGCGCGCGGCCCGGCTGAAAGCGGTCAAGGCCGACATTGCCGCCCACCTGACCACGCGCGATCTTTCGGTCACGGCGGTGGCGCTGCGCCAACGCGTGACCCCGCGCTACATCCACATGCTGTTCGAGGGCGAGGGCACGACCTTCTCCCAATTCGTGCTGGCCGAGCGCCTGGCCCATGCCCGGCGCCTGCTCGTGGATCCGGGCCACGCCCATCAATCGATCGGCGCCATCGCTTACGCCAGCGGCTTCGGCGATCTCTCGCATTTCAACCACGCCTTTCGCCGCCGCTATGGCACGACACCGTCGGACGCGCGGCGCGAGCGGCCCTGAGCGAGCTTCAGAATGGCGTCGCAATCGAGGTGCGTTTCGAGATGCGCGGCGAGGGCATCGAGGATCTCGTCGATCTCGCTGTCATAGCGCAGCGTCGAGGTCTCTGCGCCGAGCTCGCCTAAAAACTGCGCGCGATAGGCATCGCTCGCGAACAGGCCATGCACGTAGCACCCGGCGATGCGGCCCGAGGTGCTCACCGCGCCGTCGCAGCGCCCGTCTGCAAGGTGAAGCATCGGAGCGCTGAGGCCCGGCCCGCCGGTGCGGCCGACGTGCATCTCGTAGCCCCGGATCGGCGTGCCGGAGCGATCCCGCCCCTCGACCTCGACGAGCACCTTTCCGCCCGTCAGCACGGTCTCGATCGCGAGGAGGCCGAGGCCCTGCGTCACGCCGGGCGGGCCTTCGAGGCCGTCGGGATCGGCAATGGCTTGCCCGAGCATCTGATAGCCGCCGCAGATGCCGAGTACCCAGCCGCCGCGGCGGACGTGGGCCGCGAGGTCGATGTCCCAGCCCGTCGCGCGCAACGCGGCGAGATCGGACATCGTTGCCTTCGAGCCGGGCAGGATGACGAGCGAGGCGCGCCCCGGGATCGCCTCGCCGGGGCGTAGGAACGCCACCTCGACACCCGGCTCCAGGCGCAAGGGATCGACATCGTCGAAGTTCGAAATCTGCGGGTACGCCAGCACGACGACCAGCGGCCGTTCGGACGCGGGGCCCGGCGCCGTCCATGACAGGGACTGGGAGTCTTCGGCCGGAAGGTGGCGCGCGCGTGCAAAATGCGGGACGAGGCCCAGGGCACGCCATCCCGTGTGCTTCGCGATCGCGGTCATGCCATCCGCGAAGAGCGTGGGATCGCCGCGGAATTTGTTGACGATGAAGCCCACGATCCGCGCCGCATCGTCGGGCGGCAGCACCGCCTTAGTGCCGACGAGGCTGGCGATGACGCCGCCGCGCTCGATATCGCCGATCAGAACCACCGGGACGCCGGCGGCCTCTGCAAATCCCATGTTGGCGAGATCGGCGTGGCGCAGGTTGACCTCGGACGCCGAGCCCGCGCCTTCGACGAGAACGAGATCCGCTTCGCGCTCGAGCCGCGCAAAGCTCTCGAGAACGGAGGCGAGCAGCTTGGGCTTCCGCACCATGTACTCGTGCGCCTGCGCGGTGCCGGCGACATGGCCGTGCACGATGATTTGCGCGCCGGTCTCGCTCTGCGGCTTCAGCAGCACCGGGTTCATGTGCACCGAGGGCGGCACACGCGCGGCCCGCGCCTGCAACGCCTGCGCGCGGCCGATCTCTCCGCCATCGGCCGTCACCGCTGCGTTGTTCGACATGTTCTGCGGCTTGAAGGGCCGCACCCTGAGCCCGCGGTTAGTGAAGACGCGCGCCAGCCCGGCAACGAGCAACGACTTGCCGACATCCGAACCGGTGCCCTGGAACATGATCGCGGTCATGGGTGAGTGGACGATCCCTTCGCGTCTTGCGCCGCTGAGCGCGTGCGCCCTTCTTCGCGCGCCGGGTTTCGTTAGCTGTGCCGGCGGGCGTCAGGCCTTCCCTCGTTGCGACGTTATCCGACCGGTGATGACCCTTCGCAAGCGGGCGTTTGCGCTGGAGCCAGAGCGAAGTCCCTCACCTGCCCGTCTCGCCTTCGGCGAGCTGGGCATCCTCTCCCTTCTCGGGAGAGGAAAGTGAAGTGTGATGGGAATACGTGCGACTCCGGCGGCAGCGCCGTCGCGCCCTCACGCCTCTGTCGGCGGCGGGGCGCGACGCGTTTTCTTGCGGGCGTATTTCGACACCGGCTTCCGGCCCTTGGCGCCATCCCATGGCTTCGCCGATGCGGGACGGGGCCGCGGGTTGTCGGATGCGGGGCGCGCGCGATCGGGCTTGCGGCGGGACTCTCCATCCGCGGCTTCCGGGGCGCGAGGGCGCCATGAGGGCTTCGTCGCGCCAGGCCGATCGTCCCGACGGGGCGAGGCCGGCTTGTGGCTCCTCCAGCGCGGCGCCTTGTTCTCTGGCGAAGGGGCGCGCGTGCCTGACTCGCGGTCGCCTGTGTCTCGATCGCCCGCGCCGACGCGCGAGATCCGGGCCTCGTTGGACTTCATGGATTGCGCAGCCACCGCGAACGCATCTGCAACGTCGGCGGCAATCTCGAAGCGCGAGTCGCGATCATGGATGCGAATGGCACCGATCTCGGACTTCGTGACATTGCCCGCCCGACAAATCAGCGGCAGCAGCCAGCGCGGATCCGCGTTGCGCGAGCGGCCGATGTCGACCTCGAACCAGACCATCGGGCGGCCGTGCTCGCGCGTGGGCCGCGTGTCGCGTGGGGTCGCCTTCTCGCCGGGGGCTCCTTCCGCCCTCTCCGCGCGATGCGTTGCGGGCCGGACGCGCTCCCACGGCTTACGCTCCCAGGTCTTGCGCTCCGATGCCCCGCGCTCGGGACGAGCGCGCGGCGGCGGGCCGGTGTCCTCCGCCAGGTCCTCCGGCGCCGGTAGCTGGGCGCGATGGAGGCGCACGAGCGCGAGCGCGATGTCGTCGGCCGGACGTGCAGCCTGAAGGGCGCGCACGAGCTTGAGGTCATCCTCCGTCGCCGTCTCGGAGAAGAGGCTGTCGGCGAGGAAGCGCTCCTGGTCGCGCGCGCGGATCTCGTCGGCCGATGGCGCCGGCCCCCACGTGACCTTGAGCCGGGCCGCGCCCAGCAGGGCCTCCGCCTTGCGGCGCCGGTTATAAGGCACGATCAGCACGCACATGCCCTTCTTGCCGGCGCGGCCCGTGCGGCCCGAACGGTGAAGGAGCGTCTCGGGATTGCTCGGGAGATCGGCATGGATGACGAGGGCGAGATCGGCCACGTCGAGCCCGCGTGCGGCGACGTCCGTCGCGACGAGCACGCGCGCGCGGCCATCGCGCAGCGCCTGCAGCGCATGGGTGCGCTCGCTCTGGGTCAGCTCACCCGAGAGCGCGACCGCGGAGAAGCCCCGCTCGACGAGGCGCGTGTGCATGCGCTTCACGGCCTCGCGCGTGGCGCAGAACACGAGCGCCGCGCGCATCTCATGGAAGCGCAGCACGTTGACGACGGCATGCTCGACATCGTTCGGCGCCACGCGGATGGCGCGATACTCGATATCCTCGTGCTGCTCGTTGCGCCGCACAGTTTCAATGCGCGCAGCGTCGCGCTGGTAGCGGCGGGCGAGCGCTTCGATCTCGCGCGGCAAGGTCGCGGAGAACAGCAGCGTGCGGCGGCTCTCCGGCGTCGCGTCCAGAATGAACTCGAGATCCTCGCGGAAGCCGAGGTCCAGCATCTCGTCGGCCTCGTCGAGCACGGCGACGCGGAGGGCCGAGAGGTCGAGACGCTGGCGCTCGAGGTGATCGCGCAGGCGGCCGGGCGTGCCGACGACGATGTGAGCGCCGTAGCCGAGCTGGCGGGCTTCGGCCCGCGCATCCATGCCGCCGACGCAAGTCACCACGCGCGCGCCCGTCTCCTTGTAGAGCCAGTCGATCTCGCGCTGCACCTGCAGCGCCAGCTCGCGCGTCGGCGCGACGATCAGGGCCATCGGGGCTGCGGCCTGGGCCAGCCGCTCGGCTTCGCCCAGCAGGGTCGCGGCGATGGCGAGACCGAAGGCGACCGTCTTGCCGGAGCCGGTCTGCGCCGAGACGAGCAAGTCGCGCTCCGCCATTTCAGGCGCGAGGACGGAGGTCTGCACGGCGGTCGGGTCCGAATAGCCGCGCGCAGCAAGAGCGCGCCCGAGCGCGGGGTGAACCGGCGGGAAGGTCATGGTGACTGCATTCACGTTGAGGGCTCGGCAACGCGGCGCCGGTGTCGGCGCCGGTATTGCCGCGGGGCTGATGATCCGGCGAGGATCTAGCAGGCTTTCGGCCCGGCCACTAGTTTGTTGTTTTGTCGCATTTTCTTTAAATGTACCGACATTCCGATGGTGGGCGCTCACGCGGCGCGGGCCGCCTCCGGCCAAAACCGCCGCATCACGACCTTCTCCACCTCCAGCACGACCATGGTGGCCACACCGATGGCGATGATGATCATCCCGTCCGAGAGCGCGATCGGGGCGCTCTGGAACAGCGCGTTCATGACGGGCGCATAGGTGAACGCGACCTGGGCCACGACGACGACGGCGATCGCGGCGAGCACGGCGGGCGTGCCGGCGGCGCCGATCAGGCTGAACGACGTCATGTGCAGATAGCGGACATTGAAGAGATAGAAGATCTCCATCACGACGACAGTGTTCACCACCATCGTGCGCGCCGCCGCCTCTCCGAGGCCGTTGCGCATCGCGTATTCGAAGATGCCGAACACACCCAGCGCAAAAATGAGCGACACGAACGCGATCCGCCAGAGCAGAAACGGCGAGAGGATCGGCGCGTTGCGCGGGCGCGGCGGACGCTGCATGACGTTGGGTTCGGGTGGCTCGAAAGCGAGCACGAGGCCCAGCGTCACAGTCAGGATCATGTTGATCCAGAGGATCTGCACCGGCGTCATCGGCAGCGCGAGGCCGAGCAGGATCGCGAACACGACGACCAGGGTCTCGCCGCCGTTGGTCGGCAGGGTCCAGCCGATGACCTTGCGGATGTTGTCGTAAACGGTACGGCCCTCGTGCACGGCCGCCACGATCGAGGCGAAGTTGTCGTCCACCAGCACCATCTCGGCCGCCTCCTTGGCGGCTTCGGTGCCCTTGCGCCCCATGGCGACGCCGACGTCGGCCTGCTTGACGGCCGGCGCGTCGTTGACGCCGTCCCCCGTCATGGCGACGATGTGGCCGTTGGCCTGAAGGGCGCGCACGATCCTGAGCTTGTGCTCGGGCGTGGCGCGGGCGAAGACGCTGGCCTCCTCCGCCACCTTGCGCAGCTCCCGGTCTGAGATGCCGTCGAGCTCGGCGCCCTCGATCGCCTTCGGATCGTCGGCGATGGCGAGCTGGCGGGCAATCGCAACCGCCGTGCCGTTGTGATCGCCCGTGATCATCTTCACCGCGATGCCGGCCGAGCGGCATTCGGCCACGGCGGCGATCGCCTCCTCGCGCGGCGGATCGATGAAGCCGACGATGCCGAGGAAGGTGAGGCCGCTCTCGACGCTCGCGAATTCGAGGCGGCTGGCGTCGGCCGGCGCCGTCCGCACCGCAAACCCGAGTACGCGCTCGCCGCTTGCTGCTGCCTCATCGATGCGCTGGCGCCAATAGGGAAGATCGACCGGCCCCGATCCGGCGCCCTCCGCCTGCACGCTGCACATGGCGAGAACGCGCTCGGGCGCGCCTTTGACGAACATCTTCCGTCCGCCGGAGGGATCCGCATTGAGCGTGGCCATGAAGCGGTGCTTGGCGTCGAAGGGGATCTCGTCCAGGCGCTCCCAGCGGTCGCGCTCCGTTTCCGGATGCAGGGCCGCCTTGGCGGCGAGCGCCACGAGCGCGCCCTCCATCGGGTCGCCGATCACGCTCCAGAGGCCGTCCCGCTCGACGAGGCGCGCATCGTTGCAGAGGAGCGCGGCGCGGATCAGCGCGTCGCGGACCGGGTCCGCCCCGGCCCGGCCGTCGATGCGGCCTTCCGGGACGTAGCCCGTGCCCGAAACCTCCGCCAGGCTCGCCGCCGTCACCACACGCTGCGCCGTCATCTCGTTCTTCGTCAGCGTGCCCGTCTTGTCGGAGCAGATGACAGAGGTCGCGCCCAGCGTCTCGACGGCGGGAAGGCGGCGCACCACCGCATTGCGCGCGGCCATGCGGCGGACGCCGATCGCAAGCGTGATGGTGATCACCGCCGGCAGGCCCTCCGGCACGACGCCGACCGCAAGCGCCACGACGACGATCAAGGCATCGACCCAGGCGTAGCCGCGCACGAGCGTGGCGAAGGCGAAGAGCGCGGCCGCCATGGAGATGGCAAACCATGTGAACCAGGTGCCGAACTGGTTGATCTGCGCCAACAGCGGCGTCGTGAGCTGCGCGACCCCGCGGATCAGGCTCGAGATGCGGCCGATCTCGGTGGCAGCCCCCGTAGCGACGGCCACGCCCGTCGCCTGGCCGGTGGGAACGAGCGTGCCCGAATAGAGCATCGAGCGCCGGTCGCCCAGGGGCGCATCGGGCGGGACCTGCTCCTCCGCCTTCTCGGCCGGGACGGATTCGCCCGTCAGGATCGCCTCGTCCGCGGTCAAGCCGCGCGCGCGCAGGATGCGGATGTCCGCCGGCACCTTGTCGCCCGCCTCGATCACCACGATGTCGCCCGGCACGATGTCCCGGGCATCGATCGTATGGCGCTCGCCTTCGCGGACGACGACGGCATGGGGCGCGATCATGTCGCGGATGGCATTGAGGGCCTGCTCGGCTTTTCCCTCCTGCACGAATCCGACGACGGCGTTGACGAGCACGACCAGCACGATGACCGCGCCATCGACGACGTGGCCGAGGAACACGGCCGCCACCGCGGCCGTCAGCAGGAAATAGATCAGCGCGTTGTTGAACTGCGCCAGGAAGCGCCAGATCGGATGCGTCGGCACCGCCTCCGGCAGGCGGTTCTGACCGTAGGCGGCCAGACGCGTGCGCACCTCTCCCGCCGTCAGGCCATCCGCCGACGTCGCAAGCTCGGCCAGGACCTCCTGGGCATCGGCCGCGTGCCAAGGCCGTGCCTCGGCGGTTGCGCGTTCGATCTCCCTCTCAGCCTGCCGTCCCATCATCGTGCCGTCTCTCCCTTTCGTCCTTCGTCCTGCAATTGCCATCGTTGCGCGGCATGGCACGGCGCGCCGCGTGTTCCGCAAGCCGAGGTGGGCCAGCATCCTAGGGGAAGGCGGCCTCCGCGAGGCCGTCCCAGTCGGAGCGACTCTAGTCACACGGCCGCAGCTTCTGCTTGATCTCCCTCAATCTTACCGACATCGAAGACTGGCTACATCCTCACTCCCGCTCCCGGCCGAAGAGACTACGGAAGCATCATCAGGAACGAACCGCCATGCAGATCCTCGTCCTCAACGCCGGAAGCTCCAGCCTCAAGTTCGGCGTGTTCCGCATGGAGCCGCGCACCACGGAGATTTTCAAGGGCTCGTATGAGCGCTTCCGCGACGGGCGGTGCGATGTCCGGTTCCGCCACGGGGATCTCGACGAGCGCGCGGCGACGGACGTGGCCGATCTTCCGGCGGCGCTGGCCGCGATCCCGGGTGTGCTCGCGCGCTTCGGCCTGACGGCGATCGACGCCGTCGGCCATCGTGTCGCCCATGGCGGGCCGGCGTTCTCGGCCCCGACCCTGCTCGACGACGCGACGTTGGCTGAGATCGAGGCGCTGACGCCGCTCGCGCCGCTGCACAATCCGGCCGCCGTGCAAGCGATCCGGCTGTGCCGCACGCTCTGGCCGGACAAACCGCAGGTAGCGGTGTTCGACACGTCGTTCCACCTCACGAACCCGCCGTTCGCCACGACCTACGCGGTGCCGAAAGCCTGGCGCGACGCGGGCCTCCGGCGCTACGGCTTCCACGGCACCTCGCACAAGTACGTCGCGACGCGCGCGGCCGAGGCGATCGGGCGCCCGCTCTCCGACCTTCAGATCGTGAGCATCCATCTCGGCAATGGCGCGAGCGTCTGCGCCATCAACCGCGGCCGCAGCATGGACACGTCGATGGGGATGACGCCGCTCGAGGGCCTCGTCATGGGCACGCGGTCGGGCGACGTCGATCCCGGTGCCTTCGCCTTCCTCAACCGGCACTTCGGCCTCTCCATCGCCGACATCGAGACCGCGCTCTACACCGAGAGCGGGCTCAAGGGTCTGACGGGCTCCTCCGACATGCGCGACCTCGAGGACCGCGCGGCCCAAGGCGACGCAGACGCCCAGCTCGCCATCGAGATCTACGCCTACCGCGCCCGCAAGTATGTGGGCGCTTATGCGGCTGCGATGGGCGGGCTCGACGCCATCGTCTTCACCGGCGGCATCGGCGAGAACTCGGCCTCGATGCGGCGGCGGATCTGCGACGGGCTGGATTTCATGGGCCTCCAGCTCGACGACGACCGCAATCGCAAGCTCGACCTCTCCGGCGGGGCGGCACCCGAGGTGCAGGCGTACGGCTCGCGCGTGCGCGTGTTCGTCACGGAGACGGCCGAGCAGCTCATGATCGCGCGCGAGACCGCGGCGGCGATCGCCCGCCCCGAGCCCGTGGTCGCGCCGATCCCGGTGGCCGTCTCGGCGCGTCATGTGCACCTCTCGCGCGAGGCCGTGGATCGCCTCTTCGGGCCGGGGTACGAGCTTGCGCCCGCGATGCCTCTGCGCCAACCGGGGCACTGGGCGGCGGCGGAGCGCGTGAGCCTCGAAGGGCCGAAAGGCCGGCTCGAGCGCGTCGCGATCCTCGGCCCGTTGCGCAACCGCACGCAGATCGAGATCTCGCGCACCGACAGCTTCGCGCTCGGCATCGACGTGCCGGTGCGCGACAGCGGCAAGCTCGACGGCACGCCGTCGGTGACGCTGATCGGTCCGGCCGGACGCCTGACGACGGACGGCCTGATCCTCGCGGCGCGCCACATCCATACCAATCCGAAGGACGCGGCGAAGCTGGGGCTCGAGGACGGCGAGTTCGTCGACGTGCGGGTCGGCGACGCGCACCGCGGGCTCGTATTCACGCGCACGCTCGTGCGGATCGGACGCGATTCCTTCACCGAGATGCACATCGATACCGACGAAGCGAATGCCGCCGGAATCGGAACCGGCGGCGAGGGCGAGATCGTGCCGGATCAGGCCGCCACCGTGCAACGGCGGAAGAGCGCCTGATCCTGCGGCCGATCGGGCCGGTGTTCACGCGCTAACAGGCTCCGGCTGTGGCGCCGGAGCCCATCTCTCTCATGCGTGGGTCGCATCGCCGATCGCGCCGAAGCGGCCGCTCTCGAACTCGCGCATCGCCTGCTTGATCTCGCCCATGGTGTTCATGACGAACGGTCCATAGGCGGCGACGGGCTCGTCGATCGGCGCGCCCGAAAGCACGAGCAGCTTGGCATCGGCGTTCGCCTCGAGAGCGAGACCGCCGCCGGTGCGGGCGAGGAGCACCGTCTGCGCCTCACGCGCGATCTCCTGGCCGTTCACCTCCACCGTTCCCGCAAGAACGACGACCGAGAGCGTGTGGCCCTCGGGCACGTCGAGCGTCACCCGCTTGCCGCGGCGGAGGCGGACGTCCCAGATGTCGATCGGCGTGAACGTGCGCGCCGGGCCCTTCGTGTCCCCAAAGGCGCCCGCGATCACGCGCAGCGTTCCCGCCCCGTCCGGCAGATCGACGGCGGGAATGTCGGCGGCGACCAGGTTCTGGTAGCCGGGCTTCGCCGCCTTGTCCTTGGCGGGCAGGTTGACCCAGAGCTGCACCATCTCGAAGTCGCCGCCCGCCTTGGCGAAGGCCGGCGAGTGGTACTCCTCGTGCAGGATGCCCGAGGCCGCGGTCATCCACTGCACGTCGCCGGGGCCGATGACGCCGCCGGCCCCTGTCGAGTCGCGATGCTCCACCTCGCCCGCATAGACGATGGTGACGGTCTCGAACCCCTTGTGGGGGTGCTGGCCGACACCGCGGCGGGCGGTGGTGGGCTCGAACTTCGCGGGGCCCGCATAGTCGAGCATCAGAAAGGGGCTCACGTGCTGGCCCTGGTCATGATGCGAGATCAGGGTGCGCACCGGGAAGCCGTCGCCGACCCAGTGCGGGCGGGGTGCGCTGTACGTGCCAAGGATCCGTCTCATGGTGTCTCTCCTTTCACAGCGCGCAGGTTTCTAAGCGGACGTCGTACGTAAGCCGACGTCGTCGTGCGCGCTCATCTGGACTTGGATGTGGCCCATGGGACGATTGAGGATTAGGGGATAAATATTGACCGCTGCGTCCTATATACAGGACAATGAGGCATGCAGGACCTCAACGACCTCTTCTACTTCGTTCAGGTGGTGGATCACGGCGGGTATGCCGCCGCCGGGCGCGCGCTCGGCCTTCCCAAATCCAAGCTCAGCCGGCGGATCCTGGAGCTCGAGGAGCGCCTCGGCGTACGCCTGCTGCAGCGCTCCACGCGCAAGCTTGCCGTCACCGAGATCGGCCACGACTACTACCAGCACTGCGTCGCCATGCTGATCGAGGCCGAGGCCGCGCAAGAGGTGATCGAGCGGTCGCGCTCGGGTCCGCAAGGTCTGATCCGCGTGAGCGCGCCGCCTGCGCTCATCTGCTTCGAGGCCGGCGCCATGATCGCGGCCTACATGGCAGCCAACCCGCGGGTCACGGTCGAGCTGCACGCGACCTCGCGGCATGTCGACCTCATCGGCGAGGGGATCGACGTGGCGCTGCGCGTCCGCTTTCCCCCGCTCGCCCCCTCCGATCTCGTGATGCGGGTGCTCGGCGAAAGTCCCCAGCGCATGGTCGCGAGCCCCTCCCTTCTAGCGGGGCGGACCCAGCCGCTCGTGCCGGCCGATCTCAACGGGCTGCCGAGCCTCGACGTCGGGCCGATGCTGCCGCGCCACGTCTGGGTGCTGCATGGGGCTGACGGCGCATCGGTCGAGATCGTGCATACGCCGCGTCTCGTCACCGACGACATGGCGCAGCTTCTGCACGCCGCCCTGGCCGGCGTCGGCGTGGTGAAGCTGCCGTCGATGGTCGTCGATCCGCACATCGCCGCCGGCACGCTCGTCAACCTGACGCCGGAATGGGCGCCGCCGAGCGGGCTCGTGCAGGCCGTGTTCCCGTCGCGCCGCGGCCTGCTGCCATCCGTGCGCAGCTTCATCGACCATCTGGCCGCGGCGTATGCGGCTAAAGTGCTTCCGGAAAAGTGAGAACCGGTCATGGCGGAGCCGTGCAAAGGAAGTGCCCGATGAGAAGCACGATACAATAAAAGGTTAGAGCCGGAACGGCTCTAAGAGGCGGTGAGGCCGCCGGAAAAGCGGGTCAGCGAAAAGAGCGAAAGGTCGAGCGGGCTCGGCCGTGCGCATGCCATGTCGGCCAGGATCTCGCCGATCGCGCTCGAGAACTTGAAGCCGTGCCCCGAGCAGGGAGAGGCCACGATCACCTCCTCGAAGTCCGGCAGGCGATCGAGGATGAAATGCTCGTCGGGCGTGTTCGTGAACATGCAGGTGCGCAGCGCCATGACGTCGCCGTCCGCCTCGGGGAAGAACGCGGCGAGGCCGCGACGCAGCGCCGCCTCGTCCTCCCGCGTCGGCTCGCGCGAGAGCGTCTCCGGCGCGCCTTGCTGGCGCAGGTGATGATAGAGGCCGATCTTGAAGCCCGGCACGCTCCAGACCGGGAACTGGTAAAAGTGCCCGTGCTCCTCGCTCTTCAGGTTGGAGACGGGGAAACGTCCGAGCGCGAAGTGCTCCGGCACTTTCGGCCGGAACCAGCCGAGGACCTGGCGCTCGGGCACGGCAAGGGCCGCCAGATCCGGGGCGAGCGCACCGACCCAGGCGCCGGCCGCGATGACGACCTGCCCCGCTTCGTAGCGTCCGCGCTCGGTTTCGACGCGCACGCCGCCGCCGGGCAGGCGCTCGAAGCCCAGGACCGCCTCGCGGGCGCGCAGGACGGCGCCCTTTGCCATTGCCAGATTGCAGGCGGCGACGATGGCGCGCTCGGAGGCGACGAATCCGCCTTCGGGCTGATGGACCGCGACGAAATCTGCCGGAAGCACGTAGCCTGGGAAGCGGGCGCGGACTTCGGCCGATCGCAACGCCTCGTGCGGCAGGCCGTGCTGGCGGCAGCTCGCGAGCGAGCCTTCGACGATCGCGCCGCCCTCGACGCCGATGTCGAGCGAACCGGTGATCCAGAGCAACTGCTCGCCGGCGAGCGTCTCGGTCTCGCGCCAGAGCTCGTAGGCGCGCCGCAGGATCGGCACGTAGGAGGGATGCTCGAAGTAGGCGAGGCGGATGACGCGGTTGACACCATGGGAGGAGCCCATGGCGTTCGGAATGTCGTAGCGGTCGAGACCGAGCACGCGCTTGCCGCGGCGGGCGAGTTGCCAGCACGTGGCCGAGCCCATCGCCCCGAGACCGACGACGACGACATCGTAGGCAGCCATGCGGATCCTCTCCCCGAAAGCGCGCCAAAACCGGAAACCGATTGTCCTATGGCGCACGGCAGGCTGCAAGGCCAGTGGCTTGACGGGCGTCGTAGCCTTCGGGATGACGGCTCGAGAGCACCCTCACGATGCCGCGATCGCGCGTGTCACGAGGGCGGCGAGACGGTCGAGATGGTTTTCGGCCATCGGCGTCAGCGCCGCGGCCGTTTCCGCAAGCTGCGCCGCCTCGGTCTCCGCCAGCGTCCGCACGGCGAGCCAGCCGGCGCTCACGAGCCCCGCCACGGCCTCGTCATCGCGATGGGCGCGCGTGACGACCGGGCTAAGCGCAATGGCCGGGCGGCGCGAGAGGGCGGCCTCGGTCATCATCGACATCGAATCGGAGGTGATCAGCACCAGGTCGCAATCAAAGGCGGCATCGATGGAGCCGGGCCCGGCCTCTCGAAAATCAACGAGCGTGACAGCGCCTTCGGGGCGTGTCGCGAGCGGCGTCAGGGCGGCGTAAGCGGCCTCTGGGGTGCGCGGCGAGGTGACGACCGTGATCCGCGCGTCCCAATCGCGGGCGAGCGTATCCAGGAGACCGGCCAGGCGCTGCCAGTCATCGGGCGCGAAGTCGGCGTTGGGCGTCGGTCCGCCGACCAGGAGGCTGATGCGCTTGCCGCAGAGATCTCTAGCCGCGCCCAGCGCCTGGGGCGGCGGCACACGATCGGGATCGAAGGGCGTCGGCTTCGGCCCGAACATCACGACGGGCGGATGGGCGTGCGAGACGTAGGGCGTGAGGACGAGACGGAACGCCGTAACCGGATAGCCGCGGGTCGAGCCGCTGAAGACGTTCGGAAGACCCCAGAGGCGCGCGAGGGCCACGTTCGCCCCCAGCGTCATGCCACCCGCGGAGACGATCAGATCCGGGCGCACGACGCGCGCGGGATCGAGGCCGTGGACGGCCCGCAGAAACGTGGACGGGGCCAGGAGCCGGCCAAGCTTGGGGACCAGCCCCTTGGGGAGCGGCCGGCGCGCCGCGAGATCGAGGCGATGGACGGTCACCGGCCCGCGCCGACGCAGGGCCGCCACCACGCCTTCGCTCTGCCGGTAATGTCCGGGGCGGCCGTCCGAAATTAAGAGAAGCCGGCAGACGGGCGCACGGGCGTGTGGTTCTGGGGTCGGGTTGGACAGGGGATCTCGCTCTCGGTCTCTCTGCGGCGCCGCATAGTCCGCAACCGCCCGGAGCTTGTCCATCAAACATTTCGCGATGACAGGCGGCGGACTCGTCGCAAAAAATGCGGCAAAACAAATGGCTAGCGCCTTCGCCCCGCTGGCGTCGGAGGGGGCGGCGCGGCGGTGCGCGCAGGTGCGGACCTCACTCTCGCCGCAGTGCCGTCCGTTATGCTCCGCTTATACTCGTGTCGAGCCCTTCATCGCTGGGCTGGCTTCGCGTCGGCCCGGGCTCTTGTCCCCTGACGGGTTGCCGGTGCGCGTTGTGGGCCTTCCACGACGACAGACGATTGCTTGAGCCCGCAGCCGTGGCACGGAATCTCTAGGCCGCACCCTGCTGCGTCGGCATACTGCGGCGGTTCAGTTTCTCAGCAGGGCCTTCCATGTCGCTTGGCGCACGCGTCTTCGTTTTCTCCGTGTACTTTCTGCTCGGCCTCTCCTTCCTCGCCGTCCCGGCCGTGCTGGTCTGGGAGTTCGGTCCGGAGCGGGCCATGACGTTCGCGACCTTCGACAGCCACCTCTTCCTCTTCTTCCCCACGCTCGGGCTGGTGGCGCTTGCCGCCTTCTATCTGCCGTCGTGCGCCTTCGTGGACATGTACTGGCGCTACGTCCGGTTCGGTGGGCTCCGCTTCCTCGTCGGGCTCCTCGCCATCGGCGCGGCGGCCGCCCACATCGCGCTCGGCCTCTCCTCGAACCCGCACCGGTCGGTCTGGGACATCAAGCCGGCGACGCTTTCGGCCGACAAGAGCGAGCCTCTCGGCTGCGGCGCGCCGGACCAGCCCTGCGAGCGCATCGCCCTGATCGAGGGCGTAGCGAACCTGCGCGCGGTCAGCCAGCGGCGCATCGGCGTGCGCGACTTCTACCGCTCCTGCCAACCCGAGCCGCTGATCGAGGTCGCGAGCGAGGAGGAGCCGCGCCGCTTCTGCTTCGCCTCGACGCCGCTCTCCGCCACGCCCCGCCTCAGCACGGATGCGGAATGCTGCCGGGCCCAGCAGCGCTACCAGTCCGCCATCGACGCGCTGTATCTCGATCCCGCGCAGCAGTCGATCACGAGCCGCATCCATAAACTGCTGCTGCCCGGCAAGGTCTTCTTCCTGTTCATTCTGCTCGCCATCAGCGTCATGCTGACCTTCCGGCATGCGGGCGTGAAGCGGCACTATCCCGACCGCGTCAGCCGGATCGAGGTCTGCGTGCTGGTCGGGGCGGCGGCCATGGTGTTCTTCCCGCTCATGAGCCAGGCCTACGTGCAGTCGGCGGATGCGCTGTTCGGCGTGCAGCAGAAGGGCGGCTTCCGCTCCATCGTCACGCTGATGAGCTTCCTGTTCGGCGCGTGGGCCATGTTGCTGCTCCTGTTCTCCTTCCGCCAGCACGACCAGGATCTCGAGCTCGCGGCCAAGCTCGCCGGTGTCGCGGCGAGCACGATCGCCGTCTTCAAGTACGACATCCTGGTCTCGATCATCGTGCGCTATCTGGGATCGGGCGCAGACGACTCCTCGGTGCTCGCGCTCGCGGGCCTCGCGGTGGCGGCGGTCATCGTGCTCCTCTCGCCTCTGGCGCGCCGCGTCGTCGCCGGCTCTGCGGATGCGAAGAGCGCTTAGAGCCGTTCCGGTTTTAGTGGAATCGCGGAACGGCTCTAAGCTTTTGTTTGATCGTGCTTCTTATCGGACACTTCCCGCGCATGGCTCCGCCATGACCGGTTCCCACTTTTCCGGAAGCACTCGGCGCGAGACGGACAAGGCATTCCGTCTCGGCGACGGATCCCGTGCCGGGTGTCCTTGAAATGCGTTCCGCGCAGCGACGCCTCAGTGGCGGGTGTCCGCCTCGACCTCGGGCACGTGCGCCTTCAGGACGCTCGCCGTCTCGTCGGCGATCTTCCGGTTGAGGCGCGCAAAATACTGGAACTCGGCCTGATACTGCTGCTGCGCGCGCTGGACGAACTCCGTGTAGGCCGTGAACAGATCCTCGACCGTCCTGCATTCCAGCAAGCGTTTGGAGGCGGCCATGTCCTCGTTCCAGCGGCGGCTCACGAAATCGATCCATTCCGTGTTGGCGCGGGACATCTGCTCGATCAGCCGCCCGTTCAACTCCGTCATGGCTTCGAGCATTGGCCCGTTGATGCTCATCCATGTCTCGAAAGGCGCGAGGCCGGCGCTGGACTCCAGGGTCTGGTCGGCTCGCGATCTGGACGCATTTGCATTCATGGTACGCTCCTTCACCAGTGGTCTCCGGCGCTGCGGCCGGCGCTTCCGCACGTCTCGCTCGCGCTTGCACGCTCACGTCGACTTCGGTCTCACGTGGGCTTCGTCGCGAGCGGATGTCTCCCCGCTCATGACCCTCGAACGCTCATGACCCTCGAACGCCTGTGCGCGGCGTGAGATCCGCCGCTGGCCGGCTTGTCAGCGCATGCAAGCGCTGCTGTCGGCGTTCACCGTTTGCGATGCCGAGATCGGATCTCAAATCTCGGCTCGCCGGAGCTCTCGTCCGTTCGCCGCCGTAAGGGCTCGCACGAATGCGGCTCGCGATGCCATGATGATCACACGCGAAGTTACCCACAGCAACCCGGCACAATTGCGACACATCCCTGCCACAGTTCAGCGGCGCTTCCGACCCCCCGGTGCGCCCCATGTCCTCAGGATGAGCCCATGACGAACCCGTTCATCGCTCTCGCCGATCTCTGGATCTCGCGCTGGGCCGAGCCGCGCGCGGAGGCCCTGGCGGCGGTTGCTGGGCTCGCGCCTGCGGTCGTCGTCACCGGCGGATCGCGCGGCATCGGCCGGGCGATCGCGGCCCGGTTCGCGGCGGCCGGCCGGAACGTCGTGCTGGTCGCGCGCAAGGCCGACGCGCTCGAAAGTGCCGCGAGCGCAATCGCAACCGCGAGCGGAGTCCGCGTTGTCGCGCTGGCTCTCGACGTCACCGCGTCCACGACACCCGAGCAGCTCGAGACGCGGCTGCGCGAGGCGGGCCTCTATGCGGACGTGCTGGTCAACAACGCGGGGCTCGGCCTCTCGGGGCCGTTCCTCGCCCAGCGCGCCGACGATCTCGAAACGCTCCTCGCCGTCAACGTCGCGGCGGCGACGCGGCTGATGCGGCATGCCGTGGCGCCGATGGCGGCCCGCGGCCGCGGCGGCATCCTGAACGTCGCGTCTCTCGGTGGCTTTGTGCCCGGCCCTCACCAGGCCGCCTACTACGCGAGCAAAGCCTTCGTTCTCTCGCTGACGGAGGCCGTGGCCTACGAGATGCGCGGGCGCGGCGTGCGGATCGCGGCGCTGGCGCCGGGGCCGGTCGAGACCCGCTTCCACCGCGCGATGGGCGCGGACGGGATGCTCTACCGCTACGTCCTTCCGACCCTCGCCGCCGAGACGGTTGCGGCCAGCGCCTACCGGCATTTCATGCTGGGGCGGCGCGTGATCGTGCCGGGCCTTCTGCCGACATTGGCCGCGGTGGCGCTTCGCCTTCTGCCGCATGGGATCACGGTCCCGATCGTCGGCGCGCTCCTCTCCGACATCTTCCGCCGCAACGCCCGTTAGCTTATAGGCGCGCCGCGCCGTGGAGGCCGGACGCAGGCGGCACAGCGCCACGCAAAATCGGGCCGCACGCATTTTTCGGCGGCCGTTTGCAGAGTTGAAAGGATTTGGCGCTTTAATGATCAACAGGCACCAGGGATGAGGTCCCGCGTACCTTGGTGCGGAAGTCGCGGCGGCCTGACGAGAGCATGCTCTCGATAGGCTGCCGCCATTGTTTTTGGCGTGCCGACGCCCTGCCGCGCGATGTGGCAAAAAAATCGCCGTCGCGCCCCGCCTCAGGCTTTCCGCTTCTCCGTTACCTCGCGGGCGAGCCGGTCCACGAGCGCCTTGTCGATCGCGGCCGGGCGCCGGTGCAGAGGACGCACGGGCTCATCCTTCGTCACCTCGCCGACCGAGACGGGATCGCTGGCCGGAAACGTGTCCTGCAAGGCGTTGTCGAGCTGCCGCTCGAGCTCAGCCTTCGGCAACTCGATCTTTTTCTCAGTCTTGTTCGTTTCAGTCTTCTTCGTTTTTGTTGGCGTGGCCATTGGACTTCTCCCGCAACTCGGACAGGAAAACGCGCGAGCCTGTCGCGCAGTTCCCTGCCCGAGGATGGAAGATTGGCCGTTGCGTCGTCGCTTTTCCTTAGAGCCGTTCCGGTTTTAGTGGAATCGAGGAACGGCTCTAAGCTTTTTGTTTGATCGTGCTTCTTGTCGGACACTTCCCGTGCATGGCTCCGCCATGACCGGCTCCCACTTTTCCGGAAGCACTCTAGCGCCTTGTCGCGACGGACGGCTGCCTCAGGCTCTAAACGTGGCGGCGAAGGGCGCGCACGCCGGGCTCCATGTAGCGCGAGACGCGATCCACCAGATCCTCGTTGCGCCGGGTGGCCGTGAGCTTCCACAACGCGCCGGCCGCGCACGCCAAGGCAACGACTGTGCCGATCGCCACCACCGGCTGCTCGCGTACGAAGCGCTTGGTCGCCTCCATCGCGGACTCCGCCGTCTCACCGGCTGCCTTCAGCGCCTTGGCACCTTCCGTCGTCACCGTGTCGTAGGCGTCCTCAGCCTTGGTCTTGAGCTGATGCACCGCGTCCTCGGCCTCGGCACGCTCGGGATAAGTCTGGCCCATGGGTCTCGCTCCTCGTGAAGGGGGTTTGAATGGCGTCGGGATGCCCGTTCAACGCGCTGCGGTGAAACTCGTTCCGCTCCCTTCCCCACGCCTCGCGTCCCCCCGGCGGCCTCGACCGGCGCGCGGCGCATGCAACGCGCCGCCTTTGCGTCCGTCTGTGCTTTCGCCGCACTAGAGAGCGTGTCGGCGCAGGACAATGATGAGAGGTGATTCGGTCCGGGGGATCTCATGCAAAAGCAGACACTTTGCTTCCTCGTCGTCGGCGCCAGTCTGGCGGTTCTCCTACAGAACCTCGCCAAGCGCCGAGACGCCCAGCGTCTCCATCGCCCCCCGCCTCGCGGCCCGGGCGCGGAGATCATCGACCTCGCGCACTGGCGCGAAGCGCGCCGCCGCGAGACCGCAGCCGTATCGCTGAAGGGATCGCCGGCGTGAGACGACCGCGCGGCTAGAGTGCTTCCGGAAAAGTGGGAACCGGTTT
>DAITBB010000106.1:0-5409 GCA_036823975.1 Hyphomicrobium sp. | reverse complement strand
ACGATCACCGGCAGCCCGCCGAGATCGAGGCGCACCTCGATGACGTCGCGCGTCGTGCCGGCCTCGGCCGAGACGATGGCCGCCGGGCGCCGGGCAAGCGCGTTGAGGAGGCTCGACTTGCCGGCATTCGGCGGCCCGACGAGGGCGACGCGGAACCCCTCGCGCAGGATCTCGCCGCGGTGACCGTCGTCGAGGTGATGGGTCACCGCGCGGATGAGCATCGCGATGACCGCTTTCGCTTCGGTGAAGGTTCGCAACCCCACATCGCCTTCATCCGAGAAATCGAGGCCCGCCTCGATGAGCGCAAGCGCCTCGATGAGGCTCGCGCGCCATCCGTCATAGAGATCGGAGAGCACCCCCGAGGCCTGCGCCAGCGCCTGGCGCCGCTGGCCTTCCGTTTCGGCATCGATCAGATCGGCCAGGCCCTCGACCTCCGCGAGGTCGAGCTTCCCCGCCTCGAAGGCGCGGCGCGCAAACTCCCCGGGCTCGGCAAGGCGCAGCCCCGGCAGGAGGGCGAGCGCCGCCACCACCGCCTGCACCACCGCGCGCCCCCCGTGCAGATGAAGCTCGGCTACATCCTCCCCGGTGAAGCTTTTGGGCCCCGGCAGCCAAAGCACGAGCCCGCGGTCGAGTACCTCGCCGCTTTCCGGATGACGGATCGCCCGGAGCGCCGCCCGTCGCGGCTTGGGGCGCGGCCCCGCCATGGCATCGATCGCCCGGCCCGCCCCTTCCCCGGAAAGGCGCACGACGGCGACACCCGCGCGACCCGCCGCGCTGGCGAGAGCGAAGATCGTGGGCTGCAGAAGAGCTGACATTCGCTACACTCCTCGGAACGGGAGACGACGCTCCGTGACTTAGCATGCACGCCACAAAGAAAACGATGGACCCCACTCATGAGCCGTAACCGCCTCGGCGAGGAAAGCAGCCCCTACCTGATCCAGCATCGCGACAACCCGGTCCACTGGTGGGCGTGGGGACCGGAGGCGCTGGCCGAGGCGAAGCGGACCGGCAAGCCCATCCTGCTCTCGATCGGCTACTCGGCCTGCCACTGGTGTCACGTGATGGCGCACGAGAGCTTCGAGGACGCGGCGACCGCTGCGCTGATGAACGAGCTCTACGTGAACATCAAAGTCGACCGCGAGGAGCGCCCCGACATCGACGCCATCTACATGAGCGCCCTTCACCGCCTCGGCCAGCAGGGCGGCTGGCCGCTGACGATGTTCCTGGATGCGGACGCGCGCCCGTTCTGGGGCGGCACCTATTTTCCCAAGCACAGCGCATACGGCCGGCCCGCCTTCGCCGAGGTGCTGACGCGCATCGCCCACGTCTACAAGACCGAGCCGGAGAAGGTCGCCGGCAATGCCGAGGCGCTGATCGGCGCGCTCGCCTCGCGTCCGAGCGAGGCCCCGGGCGCTGCGCTCAGCCACGCGCTCCTGCGCGACGTCACCCAGCGCCTCACGCGCGCGGTGGACCCCATCCACGGCGGCATCGAGGGCGCCCCCAAGTTTCCGCAATGGAGCTTCTTCTGGCTGCTCTGGCGCGGCGCCATCCGCTACGGACAGGGGGACGCCAAGGCCGCCGTGGTGACGACGCTCGAGCACATCGCCCAGGGCGGGATCTACGATCACCTCGGCGGCGGCTTCGCCCGCTATTCCGTAGATGAGCTGTGGCTCGTCCCGCACTTCGAGAAGATGCTCTACGACAATGCGCTGCTGGTCGATCTCATGACCGACGTCTGGCGCGAGACGCAAAGCCCGCTCCTCGAAGCGCGCGTCGCCGAGACGGTCGACTGGCTCGCCCGCGAGATGATCGTCGAGGGCGGCGGCTTCGCGTCCGCGCTCGATGCCGATTCCGAAGGCGAGGAGGGCCGGTTCTACGTCTGGTCGGCGGCCGAGATCGAAGCGGTGCTCGGCGCCGAAAAGGCCGCCATCTTCGCCGCCGCCTACGACGTCTCCCCCGACGGCAACTGGGAAGGCCATACGATCCTGAACCGCCTCGAGGCGATGGCGCTCGGCCCTCCTGAGCGGGAGGCGGAGCTCGCGGAGATGCGCGCGGCGCTGCTTGCGGCACGCGCCAAGCGCATCCGCCCCGGCTGGGACGACAAGGTGCTCGCCGACTGGAACGGGCTGATGATCGCCGCGCTCGCCCGTGCAGGCTCCGTGTTCGAGCGTGCATCCTGGGTGACGATGGCCGAAACAGCCTTCACCTTCGTCCTCGAAAAGATGACCGTCGCCGGCCGCCTCGTCCACGCGGTCCGCCACGGCCAGGGACGCGCGCCCGCCACCGCCGGCGACTACGCCAACATGATCTGGGCCGCCCTGCGCCTTCTCGAGGCTACCGGCGAGACCCGCTATCTCGACCACGCCCGCCGCTGGCTCGAGGTCCTGGACCGGCACTATTGGGACGAGACGGCCGGCGGCTACTTCACGGCCGCCGACGATACCCGGGACGTCATCGTGCGCCTCCGCACGGCGACCGACGACGCAACCCCCTCCGCCAACGCGGTGATGGTCTCCAATTTGGCGCTGCTGAGCCTGCTCACGGGAGACACGCGCCACCACGCCCGCGCCGAGCGCATCGTGCGCGCCTTCTCGGCGGATCTCGCCCGCAATCTGGCCGCCCACACCGGCCTCCTGGCCGCCGCGTTCGACATCTTGGTGCCACAACTTATCGTGATCGCAAGCGAGACGCCGGCCGACGGCCACGCGCTTCTCCGCGCGCTCTACAGCCGCTCGGTGCCCGGCGCGGC
Source organism: Hyphomicrobium sp. (assembly GCA_036823975.1). GTDB lineage: Bacteria > Pseudomonadota > Alphaproteobacteria > Rhizobiales > Hyphomicrobiaceae > Hyphomicrobium_C. Next base: position 2,660 of record DAITBB010000106.1, on the reverse strand, counting down.
CGAGATCCGCTCCTTTGCCGCGGCGCCGGCAGCCGCGGCTCAACTCGCTGTCCTCGAAGATAAATCACCCCTCGGTAGTCAGCCCGCCGCCTACGTCTGCCTCGGGCCGACCTGCGCTCTGCCCGTCTCCACGCCGGAGGCGCTCAGATCACAGATTGACGTCTCGCGCGCCACGTCTTGAGGCCCCGCGATCGAGGGGGTCATCCGTTCGGGGGAATGCACGGTATTCCGCAGGTTGCCGGATCGGGCTAAAGTTCGCCGTGAGGCCGTCGGCGTGTGCGCCAGATCGCCCCAGAGGCTAAGCCCTCGGACCTGATTTCGGCGGCGAAAGCTCAGAGCGCGTTGCCTGGCGGGCAGCGATTGGCTGATCTTGTCCTGCTCATTGTTGGTATCGAAACAGATTTCTCAAGAGAGATCAGGAGATTGCATCCGCACGTCCAGTAAATCTAATCGAGGCGATAAGTTAATCGAAAGACGACTGGGAATGTTCGCGGTCTGATCATGTCTTGGAGGTCTGCGACAACGGATCATCTTCAAGAAATGGAGAGAACGGGATCGAATTTACCCCAGAGGAATTTACGGCTTGAGCCGTATCCGTCGGATTTACCACAATTCGACATCTCGCATGCTCTTTCGGCTGGCATGTGCGTAGAAACCGACACGTCCCCAAGCGAGGTTTGAATGCGAAATCCGGTTTGGCAAGCCGTCGTCCGTTACGGTTACATCCCCTTCATGCTCGTCGTTTTGAACGGCGCCGCCTATTACTCCGTCGCCTACGGCCACACCTACGTTTGGTTGCTGCCGCTGCTGGCGATGGCGTTTGCCACGGCCCACATCGCCGAGCGCATCGCGCCGTTCCATGACGAATGGAACCACTCGCACGGAGACGAGAACGCCAACATCTGGCACACCATCGTCTATGAAGGCACGAGTGCCGCGGGCGTGCTGACGATCCCCCTGGTCGCATGGCTGCTGCAACTCAAGCCCGGCGGCTTGATCGGAATCTGGCCGCGCGAATGGCCGATGCTGCTTCAGCTCGTGATGGCCCTCGTCATCGCCGACTTCATGTTCACGCTGATCCATTACCTCAGCCATCGCTATTCCGCCCTGTGGCGCCTGCACGCCGTGCACCACGGCGCGAGCCGGATCTACAGCTTCAACGGCCTCGTCCGCCATCCGCTGCACCAGATGCTCGACATGGCGCTCGGAACGGCTCCGATGGCGATCTGCGGCATGCCGGTCGAGGTGGCCGCGCTCCTCGGCTTCGTCATCTCGGTGCAGCTCATCGTGCAGCATTCGAACGTCGATGCCGCCCTCGGCCCACTCCGCAACCACATGTCGATCGGGCGCATCCATCACTTGCACCACGTCAACTGGGGCAAGGAGGGCGACGTCAATTTCGGTCTGTTCCTGACGCTGTGGGACCGCATGTTCGGCACGTTCGCTCCCGAGCCGCCGCGGCCGATCAAGGCGAACGACATGGGCATCGACGACGCCCCCCGGTTCCCGACCTCGTACATCGAGCATCTGGCCTTCCCGTTCCGCTATACGCCGGGCCAGCCGTACCCGGAACCTCAGGAGACGGCCGCCAAGGTGTCGCCGGGCCGAGGGGCTCAGACCCCCGCGCGATAGCGCGACGCGTTTCACGCCTGCTTTCCCAACAAAGGGCCGTCCTCGCGACGGCCCTTTTTTCTTTGGGGGAGAGACCGACAGGACGGCGCGCATGAAAAAGGCCGCGGGGGGGGATCCCCGCGGCCGCTCCTGTCTGGTCGAGGCACAAGCGCGATCAGGTATTCATCGACTGGAAGAACTCGCCGTTGGTCTTGGTCGAGCGCAGCTTGTCGATGAGGAACTCGATGGCATCCATGGTGCCCATCGGGTTGAGGATACGGCGCAGCACGTAGACTTTCTTGAGCTGATCCTTCGGCACCAGGAGGTCTTCCTTGCGCGTGCCAGAGCGCGCCACGTCGATGGCCGGGAACACGCGCTTGTCCGAGACCTTGCGGTCGAGAATGATTTCCGAGTTACCGGTGCCCTTGAACTCTTCGAAGATCACCTCGTCCATGCGGCTGCCGGTATCGATCAGCGCGGTCGCGATGATGGTCAGCGAGCCGCCTTCTTCGATGTTGCGGGCCGCGCCGAAGAAGCGCTTCGGACGCTGCAACGCGTTGCTGTCGACGCCGCCCGTCAGCACCTTGCCGGAGGACGGAACGACGGTGTTGTAGGCGCGGCCGAGACGCGTGATGCTGTCGAGCAGAATGACGACGTCGCGCTTGTGCTCGACGAGGCGCTTGGCCTTCTCGATCACCATCTCCGAGACCTGCACGTGGCGCGAGGCCGGCTCGTCGAACGTCGAGGAAATCACCTCGCCTTTGACCGAGCGCTGCATGTCGGTGACTTCTTCCGGGCGCTCGTCGATCAGAAGGACGATCAGGTAGCACTCGGGATGGTTGGCGGTGATCGAGTGCGCGATGTTCTGAAGAAGCACGGTCTTGCCGGTGCGTGGCGGAGCCACGATCAGGGCGCGCTGGCCCTTGCCGAGCGGCACCACGATATCGATGACGCGCGCCGAGAGATCCCGGATGGTCGGATCCTCGATCTCCATCTTGAGCCAGCTCGTCGGATAGAGCGGCGTCAGGTTGTCGAAGTGGATCTTGTGC
>DAITBB010000035.1:5456-30201 GCA_036823975.1 Hyphomicrobium sp. | reverse complement strand
CGACCTCGAGCGCATCGGCGACCTCGCCAAGAACATCGCCAAGCGCGCGCTCGCCATCGCCCACGAGAGCCATCCGAAGCCCCTCATGACCGGCCTGCGCCACATGGGCGACCTCGCCCTCGAGCAACTGAAGGACGTTCTCGACGCCTACGCCGCCCGCAACGCCGACCGCGCGCTCGCCGTCTGGCGCGCCGACGAGCGCATCGACTCCATGTACAATTCGCTCTTCCGCGAGCTTCTGACGTACATGATGGAGGATCCCCGCTCGATCGGCCTTTCGACCCACCTTCTCTTCGGCGCCAAGAACATCGAGCGGGTCGGCGACCACACGACGAACATCGCCGAGACGGTGCATTTCCTCGTGCGCGGCGCCAACATCGCCGACGACCGCCCGAAAAGCGACCACACGAGCTCGACCCTCTTCTCTCGCGACTGAGATGCGACTGGAAAGCCAACGCACGATGACTGCCAAGATTCTCCTGATCGAGGACGAAGCCGCCCTCGCCGAGATGCTGCGCTACAATCTCGAGGCCGAGGGCTTCCGCGTCGCCCATGCCGAGAGCGGTGAGGAGGCCGAGATCCTCGTCGCCGAGGAGAAGCCGGACCTGCTCGTGCTCGACTGGATGCTGCCCGGCGTCTCCGGCATCGAGATCTGCCGGCGCATGCGCGCGCGCATGGAGACGAAGGCGATCCCGATCGTCATGTTGACCGCCCGCGGCGAGGAGGGAGACCGCATCCGCGGCCTCTCCACCGGCGCGGACGATTACGTCGTGAAGCCGTTCTCGCTTCCCGAGCTGATGGCGCGCGTGAAGGCCATCCTGCGCCGCGCTTCACCGGACCGCCTCGCCGATGTCCTGCGTTTCGCCGACATCGAGCTCGACCGCCCGGCCCACAAGGTCATGCGCGGCCTGCGCGAGGTGCATCTCGGCCCCACCGAGTTCCGCCTTCTCGAGTTCCTGATGGAGAGCCCCGGCCGCGTTCTCTCGCGCGCCCAGCTCCTCGACGGCGTCTGGGGCCGCGACGCGTTCGTCGACGAGCGCACCGTCGACGTCCATGTCGGCCGCCTGCGCAAGGCGCTGATCCGCGGCAAGGAGCGCGACCCCATCCGCACCGTGCGCGGCTCGGGCTACGTCTTCGGCGAGCGTCACAGCGGCTGATCGCTGCAGAAGCCTCGCCGTGTCCAGCGCGCGAGGTGGCCCTACGGCGCCGCCGCGAGCGGCGCCGAGCGGATCCCCAGTCCGAAAATCCCCTGATGGCTCGTGAGCTGCGTGCGGATGTGACCGCCCGGCGGCGGCTCGCCCGAAAGCCAGTTCCGAAGCTGGCGCCAGAGATCGAGCGGCAGCCAGCTTCCGTCCTGCTCCGAGAGGGGGATCAGGTAAGGCGCGAACGTGAACTTGTATTCGAAGAGATACGAGACGCGAGCCGTGCGCACCTCGAGGCCGATCAGCGCCTGCCCCACCGCACCGGCCACCTGATACTCGTAGGTCCGCACGTCCGCGTTCGCCATCTGCACCTCGGCGTGCGGCAGCGAGACACCCGCGCCGAGACCGACATAAGGCTGAAGCCGCACGCCGAAGCTCGGCAGACGGAACAGCCCGTTCAGCGTCAGCATGTTGTGGCCGTGGCTCGCCTCCAGGCGGCGGAAGATGTCGCGCAGCGTGGCCCGGGCCGGAGCGGGCGCGCCGTTCAGCGTGCCTTCGAGATCCACCTGCTCCGCAAGCCGCGCGATCGTCTTCGAATGGGTGAAGTCGAGCATCGTGCCGACACGGCCCGCGCCGAAGCGCACGATGCGCGCGCCGTAGTAGATCGGATTGACGAACGGCTTGCCGTCCCAGCCGACGTTCTTGGCCGTGAGGTCGTGCGTGCCCGACTTCGTGAGCGTCACATCGCTCGGATACGTGAAGGGCACGCCGGAATAGCCGGCAAACATCCATTCGGCGCCGGCGGGCGCCAGGCGCGGAGACGCGGCCTCCCCCGATGCCGCCTGCTGGGACGATGCGGCCTCGGGCGCCTGCTCCATCAGGATCGAGGCGGCGACGGCCACGAGCGCCGCGGCCGCGACCACCGCCGACAGGCGATCGAGCCACGAGCCGGAGGCCACCCCGCGCACCGGCTGAAAGGTATCAGCCGGCCAGACGGCATTCATGACGGATCGCATGGGAGACCCCTGGGATGAGAGGAAACAGATGCCGCGTCAGTAGCGGATCGCAACCCTCCGCTCAACCGTTCCGGAGGGGACGCCCTCAGGCATCCACTCCGATTCCGCCATCGCTGCGCCGCCCGCCGCCGCCTTTCAGCCCCACTCGCGACAAAAATTCCGACTACGCAAAGTCCGGATCACGAGACGCCGGGGGTTGATCGGCTTTATCGCGTATTGCGCTTGCGCACGGGCACCAAAAAGCCGCCCGGTCGAGCGCTCTAGGAACAGGTCGTCACCCATGGTGTACGCGCCGGATACGGGGCGTTCGCAACCCCTCTTTGCACACACGCTGAAGCTCGGGCTGCTCCCCGATGCCTCGGGCGGCGAGCCCGGATCGTTCCCGCCGCGGGATCTCAAGAAGCGCGTGCTGATCCTCGGGCTCGGCGCCCTCTCGTGGGTCGCGACCTATGTCGGAATGCTGGAGCTGATCCAGGCCAACATGGGCGAGCTGCCGCTCGTCCATAAGCTCATCATCGGCTTCTCCGTCGCCATGCTGATGACGATGATCATCTGGCTACTCGACCAGATGTTCTCGCCCATCGGCACACCGACACGCCTCGCCTACATCGCGGGCTATCTGTTCCTGAGCCTCATCTCCGTCGGCTTCGGGTTCGGCTTCTATTGGAAGGTGCTCGAAAGCCGCGGCGAAAGCTCGCGCTCGGCGGAGCTGGCCGTCACCGGCGTGCAGACCTCCCTCAACGCCGCCTCGACCCGCCTCGAGCAGCTCAACGCGACGCTTCTCCAGCTCGCCGCCGTCTCGCGCCAGAAGGCCGAGACCGAGCGCGAGACCGGAAAGTCCTGTCCCAACAGCAAGCCCGGCGACGGACCGCGCCGGCGCATGCGCGAGGCCGATGCCGAGCGCTTCTCCTTCGCCTCCGACTTCGTCGCCGGCCGCGTCGGCGCGCTGAAGACGGACATGGCCGCCCTCGACGGCGACCTCGTCAAGATCGCCGGCAACGATCCGTCCCTCATCGACCCCAAATCGGGCACCCGCAACGCCTTCATGAAAGACCTCGGGCGCAAGCTCGACATGACGGTCTCGAGCTTCAACGCGTTGCGCGGCGATCCTCAGCTTCAGCAGCTCCGCCAGGATCTCGCCGACCGCGCCGCCCAGACGACGTTCGGCGACCCCAAGGCCGGCGGCTTCGTCTGCCCCGATGTGGAGCTGGCGCAGGCTTTGCGCGGCGCCGTCCGCGCCCTGAGCGAGCTGCCCGTGCTCGAAACGCCCGCCATCGCCGCCGTCGAGGGGCCGGAAGCGACCATCGAGGCGTTCCGCCGTCTCACGACGACCTTCTACGGCCTTCTCTCCTTCAAGCTGCCGCCATCCGCCGACGAGCTGCGCGCGCTTCAGAAGAAAGCGATCCAGTCCGTCGAGCACGCCCAGGCGGGATTGCCCTCCACGGACGGCGGCGGCCTGACGCAACGCGACTACGTCCCGCTCGGAGTCGCCGTCTTCGTCGACATCTGCCTGCTCCTCGTCTCGATCGGCCGTCCGGGCCATCGCATGGCCGGGCTCGTTCCCAAGATGCGCGAGGCCGAGCGCGGGCCCGTGATCGAGATCCTGTCCCGCTTCAACGACATCCACCGCGATCCCGAGATCCGCGAGAGCTTCGAGCTGTTCCGCCACGTCGTCTTCGACCTGCATGGCGCTTACTACGTCGCCGTGCCGCTCGACGCGCCACCGCATCTTTCGCGGGCCGAGCGCGAGGAGCTGCGCACCGAAGCCCAGCTTCTCGCCAACCTGTTTACGAGCTTCGAGCAGGATCGCATCTTCAAGCGCACCTGGACGCCCTTCAACGGCGCCGTCCAGAAGATGCTCGAGCGGCAGGGCTCGAAGTTCGCGGGCTCCGAGGCGTTCCGGGTCTACAAGTTCCGGCACGGGGCCTGGTCGGAGATCATCCTCGGCGCCGTCATGGGTGCGGCGCGGCGCGCCGAGGCGGAGGCCAGCCGGCGCCGCATCGAGCGCGATCTCCTGCACCCGGAACCGATCCTCCGCCCCGAGCCGGCCTTGCGGCACGAGCCCCGCTTCACGGCGCGCACCGACGGACCCGCTGAAACATGGCCCACTGAAATATGGCCCACGGACACAAGTCTTTCGGGCGCGGAGCTTTCGGACGTGGACCGCGCAGACGCTCCAGAGCCTGTAGAGCCGTTGGTTGCTCCCACCGCCGCCGGGCAGCCGCCGCAGCGGACCGCAGCCAAGCCGCCGCCCGCAGCTCGGATGGACGCGCCGCGCCGGCCGCCGTTGCGCCCCCCACACGCGCCGTCCGTCCCCGCGATGGAAGGGTTCGGACCCTACGCCCGCAGCGCAGCCGCGGAATTCCGCTCCGTCCTTGAAGCCGATGAGGCGGAGGCGACCGCGGATCTGGCACCCGCGCCTGCAGAAACGGAAGACACAGACAACGCCGCACCAGCCACCGCCATTCCGGTGGAGACCGCGGCCGCGGAACCCGCCGCCGCCGGCCCCCGTGTCGACGTGGTGCTGAAGCGGGAGACGGCCACCCTCTCGCTTCCCCTTCCGTCCGCGGACGACGAGAACGGCCTGATCGGGCGCCTGGCGGAGGCCCTGCGGCCGGACCGGATGGAGGAGGCGGAGGCGCAACGGCCGCTCGCCCTCGCCGAGGCTAAGGCCGGGTCCCCCCGCCTGCCGCAGATCGAAGCCTTGGCTGCAATTCCAGGCGACGAGGGCGACATCACCCGCCGGGGCCCCGAGGTCATCGACACCGACGCAACCAGCTCAAACCGCGACGCAGCGACGATCGCGCGTCGGCTCAATCCGGCAAAGGTCTGACATGGCTCCCGATCCTCGCTCCGAACGGCACGCGCGCAACGGCGTGCGACGAACGTCTCCTGTCGAGCACCATCCTCCGAAACACTTGCTTAACTGTCTTGTCGCCTAAATGACCCCGCGACTGCACGACGGGACTGGCCTCCGCGCCGCTCCCCAAAAAGGACATCTCCGTATGCGCCTCGGCTCATCCCCCCGCCAGCACCCCATGACCAAGGAGGAGAAGGAAGCCCGACTGAAGACCTTTATTTCTGACCACCTTGCAGCCGCAAAACGCGACGGAGCCAGCGCCCTGAGCTACCGCCTGCTGGCCCTCTCGATGGAGAGCCCGGCCGCGTGCGCCCTGCGCGGACTTGCCGCCGAGCTGGCCGAAGCAGGCGTGACCGTCGAGATCGTCCTCACCAAGCGGACGCAGACACCGAGCCCCGAGCACGCCGATTGCCGATTCGTCACGGATGCGCGCCTGCTCGACGCGCACGAGCAGCTCGTGCTCGATTCGAGCACAGTCTGGATCGGCGATTGCATGCGCCGCGATCCGCAGCGCCGCGACACCTACGAGCAGTTCTCCTCCGATTCCCCCGCCACGGCAGCGCGGGCCGCAGGCTCCTTCGCCCAGATCTGGCGGGCAGCGGGCCGCTTCAACGCGGAGCGCAAGACGGCTCCCGTCCGGGCCGTGCCTCTTTTCGATCCCTCCCTGATCGCGGGCGCCGAGCAGGCCCCGGCTCCGGCGCTTCTCCGCCATTAGAACATTTCGACGAGATCGAGCCCGGTCCGTCACAACAGCGATCAAACAAGGCACCCGAGGTGTCCTCATAGCCAGCTCCCAAGGGGCTGGCTTTTTGCTGTTCGCAGGCCCGCCGGCCCCAGACATCTGCATCGAGCGGAATTTACCGGCAAGTTCCGGCTTGCCGCCCGCGTTTGATCATTCGGGTGTGATGGGCTCACGCCGCCGGATGCCGCGATGTATCGTCCATCCAGCAGAATTGGCGTCGGACCAAATCCGTCCAAAGCTCAAAAGGGTCGAACGACGATGCGCGTCCTCCTCTCCCTCTTGCTCGGACTGTCCCTTCTCACGGCAGGATTCTCGGCCCCGGCGATGGCCGAGGAGCCGGTGTTCGCCCACAGGGGCGTGGCCAAGGATGCCGACCGCTACGAGAGCTATATCCGCAACACCTGGAAGACCGACGGCCGCCGCGCGCCCGATCTGCGCGCTGCGGCGGATCGGCAGATGGGGCCCGATCCGCGCGCCGCCTCGCGCACCTACGCCGCCGCCGTCGTCGCAGACCGCAAGAGCCCCGAGAGCTGGATCGGCCTCGCCAAGGCGCTTCTCGTCATCAGGGCGGAGGCCAACAGCTCCGAGAGCTACGATCTGCCCGTCAACGCCTCGGGCGCGGCCTATCGTGCCTATCGCCTGAGCCAGGATCCCGCCATGAAGGCGCGCGCGCTCGCCGTGCTCGGCGAGGCGATGAAGCGCCGCTCCTACTGGCGCCCCGCCATCGATGCGTTGAAGACCAGCCTCGCCCTCACCGAGGCCACCGACGTGCGCGAGGCCTACGAGAAGCTGCGCGCCGAGCACGGCTTCCGCATGACGGACTACGCGACCGACGGCGACGCCGCCACGCCGCGCGTCTGCATCCAGTTCTCGGAAACCCTGTCGCGCGCGCAAACGGACTTCGCCAAGTTCGTCTCCGTCAATGGCCGCGATCCGCAGGCGGTATCCGCCGAGGGCAGCCAGCTCTGCATCGACGGCGTCGAGCACGGCCAGCGCTACGAGATCCAGATCCGCGCCGGCCTCCCCTCCGATGTCGACGAGGCGCTCGCCAAGGCCGTCACGCTCGCGGTCTATGTCCCCGACCGCAAGCCGATGGTGCACTTCACAGGCAAGAGCTACGTATTGCCCAGCCGCGGCCAGCAGGGCATCCCGCTCGTCGCCATCAACACCGCTCGCGTCGCGGTCGAGGTCTATCGCATCGGCGACCGCAGTCTCGCCAACGCCATCAACAACGGCGAGATGGACCGCCAGCTCAGCGGCCACGATCTCGAAGGCCTGAAGGACCGCACGGGCAGCCGCGTCTACCAGGGCGAGCTCGAGGTCGCCACCAAGCTCAATGCCGAGGTGACGGCCGCCTTCCCCGTGAGCGAGGCCATCGGCACGCTCGAGCCCGGCGCCTATGCCATGGTCGCGCGCCCCGCCGACGTGCCGCAAGACGACTGGCGCGAGCAGGCGACGCAGTGGTTCATCGTCTCGGACCTCGGCCTCACCGCCTTCTCCGGCGACGACGGCGTGCACGCCTTCGTGCGCTCGCTCGCCACCGCCGATCCGATCGGGGCGACCCGCGTGCGCCTGATCGCGCGCAACAACGAGGTGCTCGCCACCGGCGAGACGGACGCGCGCGGCTATGTCCGCTTCGCACCCGGCCAGACGCGCGGCGAGGGCGGCAACGCGCCCGCCATCCTCGTGGCCGAGAAGGGCGAGGGCGAATACGCCTTCCTCGACCTTTCGACGAACGCGTTCGATCTCTCGGACCGCGGCGTCAAGGGCCGCGATGCGCCGGGCCCGCTCGACGGCTTCCTCTACGCCGAGCGCGGCGTCTACCGTCCGGGCGAGGAGGTGAACCTCACTGCCCTCGTGCGCGACGGCACGGGCGCAGCCGCGACGCTGCCGACGACGCTCATCGTCGTGCGCCCCGACGGCGTCGAGCACGGCCGCTACCCGCTCGCCGACGAAGGCCTCGGCGGGCGCACCCTCCGCCTGACGCTCGGCGGCGGAGCGATGACGGGAACCTGGCGCGCACGCCTGCACGCCGACCCCAAGGCGGATGCGCTGACGCAGACCTCGTTTCTCGTCGAGGACTTCGTGCCCGAGCGCCTCGATCTCACGCTGACGGAGGGAAGTGGCCAGCTCGCGCCCGACGAGACCAAGACCGTCGCCGTGGCCGGCCGCTATCTCTACGGCCCCCCGGCCGCCGGCCTGTCGCTCGAAGGCGACATCATCGTCCGCCCGTCGGCCAAGGATCTCGAAGGCTACGCCGGCTATCGTTTCGGCCAGGCCGACGAGAGCGTGAGCCCCGTGCGCCAGCCGCTCGATAAGCTCCCCCTTACCGACAACGACGGCAAGGCCGCGCTCGCCATCACGCTTCCGGCCGTGACGAAGACGGCCAAGCCGCTCGAAGCCAACGTGCTCGTGCGGCTGCGCGAAGCGGGAGGGCGCAGCATCGAGCGCGCCATCGTGCTTCCGGTGAGCCTCGGCGAAGCGCGCATCGGCATCAAGCCGCTGTTCGAGACGTCGGCCCTCGGCGAGGGCGAGAAGGCGAAGTTCGAGGTCGTGATGCTGGATGGCAGCGGCAAGCAGGCCGCCGCCCATCTCGACTGGCAGCTCGTCCGCCTCGACACCTCGTGGCAGTGGTACCGCCGCGACGGCTATTGGACCTACGAGAGCCAGACGCTGACGCGCAAGGTCGCGAGCGGGGCGATCGACGCCTCGGCCGCCAGCCCCGCAGCCATCGCGGCCGACGTGAGCTATGGCCGCTATCGCCTCGAAGTCTCGTCCCCCGGCAGCGAGGGCGCATTGTCGAGCGTGGTCTTCAACGCGGGCTGGTACACGGCCGGAGAGACGGCGGAGAGCCCCGAGATGCTCGACGTCGCGCTCGACAAAGCCACCTATAAGCCGGGCGAGACGGCAAAGCTGCGCATCGCCTCGAAGCAGGGCGGCAAGGCGCTCGTCACGGTGCTCGGACGCGGCCTGCTCTTCGCCGAGGAGGTCGAGATCGCCAAGGGCGGCGGCGACGTCGAGATCGCCGTCGGCAGCGACTGGGGCGCCGGCGCCTACGCGGCCGCCCTGCTCTATCGCCCCATGGACGAGCAGACGAAACGCATGCCGGACCGCGCCATCGGCGTCCGCTGGATCGGCCTCGACCAGACGGCGCGCACGCTCAAGGTCGCGCTGCCGACGGAGGCGAAGATCAAGGGCGCGTCAACACTCACGATCCCCGTCAAGGTGGAAGGGCTCGATGCCGGCGAGTCCGCGCGCGTGACGATCGCGGCCGTCGATGTCGGCATCCTGAACCTCACCCGCTATCAGGCGCCGGCCCCCGAGAGCCACTTCTACGCCCAGCAGAAGCTCGCGCTCGAGCTGCGCGACTTCTACGGCCGGCTGATCGACGGCATGCGCGCCGAGCGCGGCAAGCTGCGCTCGGGCGGCGACGGCATGGAGGGCCAGGGCCTCGAGGGCAATCCGCCCGTCGAGGAGACGGTCTCCTACTTCTCCGGCATCGTGCCCGTCGCCGCCGACGGCACGGCCAGCGTCGACGTCACGCTGCCGAGCTTCAACGGCACCGTACGCGTGATGGCGGTGGCCTGGACGTCGACGAAGCTCGGCCACGGCACGCGCGATGTCATCGTGCGCGACGAGGTGGCCCTGACGGCCTCCGCGCCGCGCTTCCTCACGCTCGGCGACACGGCGACCGTCGATCTCTCGCTGCACAACGTCGATGGCCCGGTGGGCCGCTACACCGCCCGCCTCGTCGATCCCGCCGCCGCGGGCACGCCGCTGGCCGAAGCCGCGGTGGACCTCGGAACGGGCGAGCGCAAGTCGCAGCAGGTGAGCCTCAAGCCGGCCGATGTCGGCACGCACCTCTACGACGTCACCGTCGCCGGCCCCGACGGGCTCTCGATCTCGCGCCGCCTTCAGTTCGACGTGAAGCCGCCCGCCGGCGACATCAAGCGGACGACGGTGGCCTCCCTCGCGCCTCGGGGCGGCAAGCTCACGCTGTCGAAGGACCTGCTGGCCGGCCTGATCGAGAACCGCACGCGGATCAACCTTTCCGTCGGCGCGGCCGCGAGGATGGACGTGCCGGGCCTTCTGACCGCGCTCGACCGCTATCCCTATGGCTGCGCGGAGCAGACCGTCTCGCGCGCGCTGCCCCTCCTCTATGCCAACGCCGTCGCCACCAGCATCGGCATCGGCGCGGACAAGGAGCTCAAGGAGCGCGTGCAGGGCGCGATCGCCCGCGTGTTCGACATGCAGGACAGCACCGGCGCGTTCGGAAGCTGGGGCCCCGGCAACACCGATCTCTGGCTCACGAGCTACGTCACCGACTTCCTGACCCGGGCCCGAGAGGCCGGCCACGAGGTGCGCCAGCTTCCCTTCAGCCAGGCCCTCGACCGCCTGCAGAACTTCGCCCTGAACGGCGAGGACTTCACCCAGGGCGGTGAGGATCGCGCCTACGCGCTCTACGTGCTCGCACGCAACGGCCGGGCACCCATCGGCGAGCTGCGCTACTACGCCGATACGCGCCTCGACCGCTTCACGACGCCGCTCGGCAAAGCCCAGCTCGGCGCCGCCCTCGCCATGGTCGGCGACAAGGTGCGCGCGGAGACGGCCTTCAAGGCGGCCCTCGACGCGTTCGACGCACCGGGCGAGCGCACCGTGGCGCGCTCCGACTACGGCTCCGACATCCGCGATGGCGCGGCCCTCGTGACGCTCGCTTCCGAAAGCAACATCGTGAAGTCCGAGACGCCGCGGCTGGTGACCGTGGTGGCCAAGGCGTACCAGGCCCGCACCTACACCTCGACGCAGGAGCAGGCGTGGATGCTGCTCGCCGCGCACGCGCTCGGCGATCAGGCCAAGCTCGCGGACGTGGCCATCGACGGCACGCCGGTCGGCGGCAACCTCCTCCGCGCGCTCTCCGCCGACGACATCGCCCGGGGCGTCACCATCACGAACGGCGGCGACGCCGCAACCGATGTCGTCGTCAGCGTGATCGGCGCGGCCCTGACGCCGGAGCCGGCCTCGGCGAAGGGCTTCACGGTGACGCGCAGCTACTACACGCTCGACGGCAAGGAGATCGATCTCGCATCCTCGGGCGGAACGCACGAGTTGGCGCAGAACACGCGTCTCGTCGCCGTGCTGAAGATCGAGAGCGACGAGGCCGCGGGCCGCGTGCTGCTGGTGGACCGCCTGCCCGCCGGGCTCGAGATCGAGAACCCGCGGCTCGTCGACTCGGGCGACATCAAGACGCTCGACTGGCTGCGGACGACGCTGCGTCCGGAGCATACGGAGTTCCGCGACGACCGGTTCGTGGCGGCCTTCAACCTCTGGAGCAACGGCGCCGCGACAACGACGGGCAACGGTGAGGCGACCAACAGCGAGGAGAACGGCGACGATCAGACAGGCGACGCGGACGGCGACGGCGAGGCCGCGGCCGAAGCCCAGCCGGCGATGCGCAAGGGCGTCGCGGCCTCCGCGACGGTCGCCTACATCGTGCGCGCGGTGACGCCCGGCACCTTCGTCCATCCGGCCGCGACCGTCGAGGATATGTACCGGCCCGAGCGCTACGCGCGCTCGGAGGCGGGCACCCTCGTCGTCAAGAAGTAGGAACCGGCATGCGCCTCCCGATCCGCAAGCCAAAGCCGGCCGCGGCGGAAACGCCTTCCGCGCCCATTCCTCGCAAAAGGAGGCGCGCGGCCACCTGGCGCTACGCGGCGCTCGCGCTCGCGCTGGTGGCGACGGGGTTCATCGCCACGCGCGCCGTCATCGAGACCACGAAGGCCGAGATCGGCCCGCTCCCGCTCGCGGCGGCGGAGGCAGCCTCCGTCACCGTGCTCGACCGCGAGAACCGCCTGTTGCGGGCCTTCACCACACCGGCCGGCCGCTGGCGCCTGCCGCTCGAGGTGAGCGAGGTCGATCCGCGCTACCTCGCCATGCTGATGGCCTTCGAGGACAAGCGCTTCTACGAGCACGGCGGCGTGGACGCGCTGGCCGTGCTGCGGGCGGCCTACCTGCTGATCCGCCACGGCGGGATCGTCTCCGGCGGCTCGACCCTCACCATGCAGGTGGCGCGCCTGCTCGAGGGCAAGCACGAGCGCACGGGCGCCGGCAAGCTGCGCCAGATCGCACGCGCGCTTCAGCTCGAGGAGCGCCTGTCGAAAGAGGAGATCCTGCGCCTCTACCTCCGGCTCGCCCCGTTCGGCGGCAACATCGAAGGCGTGCGCGCGGCCTCCCTCGCCTATTTCGGCAAGGAGCCGCGTCACCTCTCGGCCGGCGAGGCGGCCCTCCTCGTGGCGCTGCCGCAATCGCCTGAAGTGCGCCGCCCGGACCGCAACAGCAAGGCCGCGCGACGCGCGCGCGATCGCGTGCTCGACCGCGCCGTGGCGGCGGGCGTTCTTCCCAAGGCCGAAGCCGAGCGCGCCAAGGGCGAGCGCATCCCGACCGAGCGGCGCGAGGTGCCGAAGCTCGCGCCCCACCTCGCCGAAGCGGAGGCCGCGACCCATCCCGCCCAGTCCGTCCATCGCCTGACCCTCGACCGAGACCTGCAAGCGGCCGTCGAGACGCTCGCGGCCGAGCAGACGCGCCTCCTGGGGCCTAAGCTCTCCGCCGCCGTCCTCGTCGTGGACGAGGCGAGCGGCGAGGTCCTGGCGCACGTCGGCTCGGCCGGCTACCTCGACGCCGGCCGCCAGGGCGCCATCGACATGACGGACGCCATCCGCTCGCCGGGCTCGACGCTCAAGCCCTTCATCTACGGGCTCGCGTTCGAGAACGGCCTCGCCCATCCCGAGACGCTGATCGAGGATCGCCCGACGCGCTTCGGCACGTATCGTCCGGAGAACTTCGACGAGGACTTCCACGGCACCGTCACCATCCGCGAGGCGCTCGCAAGCTCGCTCAACGTGCCGGCCGTCAAGGTGCTGGCCGCCGTCGGGCCGGGCCGCCTCATGGGCCGCTTTCGCCGCGCCGGGATCGCGCCGGCGCTGCCCGCGAACGCCCAGCCTTCGCTTGCCGTCGCGCTCGGCGGCGTCGGCCTCACGCTCAAGGATCTCGCCGCGCTCTATGCCGGCCTCGCCCGCGGCGGCGAGCCGGTGGCGTTGCGCTGGCGCCAGGACGAGCCGGCGGCGAAGCCGTCCCCGGCGCGGCGCCGCCTTCTGTCGCCGGTGGCCGCCTGGTATGTGACCGACATCCTGAAAGGCGCGCCGCCACCGCCGGGCATGAAGGGCGGCGCCATCGCCTATAAGACGGGCACCTCCTACGGCTACCGCGACGCATGGGCCGTGGGCTACGACGGGCGCCACGTGGTGGCGGTGTGGGTCGGCCGTCCCGACGCGGCGTCCACCCCGGGCCTGATGGGCCGCCTCTCGGCCGCGCCGATCCTGTTCGACACCTTCACGCGCATCGCCGAGCGCCGCACCCCGTTCCGGCCGGCGCCGGCCGGCGTGATCAAGGCCACCGGCGCCGACCTCCCCCCACCCTTGAAGCGCTTTCGCGAGCCGGGAGACGAGCCGGTCGCCACCGGCCCCTTCCTCGAAACGCCCGTCCTGATCTCCTTCCCACCCGACCGCTCCGAGCTCGACATGGAGGAGCGGGAGGCCGAGCCTCTGATCCTCAAGGCCGAGGGCGGCGCGTTGCCGCTCACCTGGCTGATCGATGGCGATCCCGTCGTCTCCGATCCCAAACGGCGCGAGACGGAATGGCAGCCGGACGGGCGCGGCTTCGCCAAGCTCACCGTCATCGATGCCAAGGGGCGCGTGGACCGGGTGACCGTCCGCCTGCGCTGACCCCGGCGAGCCCCGGCCCTTCCTAACCAAGTCGGGAAAGCGGCTGCGGCGCCCCCCCGTGGTCATCGCGCGGTCGGCGCGATAGACTCCGCCGCACGGCCGGCCGGGATTCGGCACGCGCTGGCGCAACATCTCGAGGTGACGCGATTGAGACGAAGGATGGTCACGTATCTGGCGGCGCTGGCGCTGACCGCCCTCCTGGCCCCGGTCGCCTCGCGCGCCGAGGATGCCGTCTTCGCCAAGCTGCCCCAGCTTTCGGCCGATCTGACACAAACCTCCGTGTCCGGCATCTCGTCCGGCGCCTACATGGCAGGACAGTTCCAGATCGCGCATGCGAAGATCGTCGTGGGCGCGGGCATTATCGCGGGCGGACCCTACGGCTGCGCCGACAGCGCGTTCTCGGATCTGATGTCGGGGCCTGGTGTCGCCATCCTCAACCTCTCGAAGGCCGTCAACGGCTGCATGCTGAACGCGCTCGCGCTCTGGGGCGTGCCGAACGTGGACCAGCTCGTCGCCAAGACGCAGAGGCTCGCGAACCAGGGCCGCATCGACCCCCTCGACAGCCTCGTCGGCGATCGCGTCTACCTCTTCTCCGGCACCAACGACCGCACGGTGATGCCGGCCATCGTCGCCTCCGCGCTCGAATACTACAAGCGCATCGGCGTCCCCGAGGCGAACCTGATCTACGTGCACGAGCTGCCGGCCGGGCATGCCTTCGTCACCAATGACGAAGGTCTCGCCTGCGAGAACACAGCCAAGCCATACGTGGTCGATTGCGATTACGATCAGGCGGGCCGCATGTTGAAGCACATCTACGGCGATCTCGCCCCGCGCTCGGAGAAGCCCGCGGGCACGTTCACGGAATTCGACCAGCGGCCCTTTCTCGCCGACGAGGACAACCCCGGCATGGAGCCGAGCGGCGTGGTCTATGTGCCCCCGTCCTGCGCCGAGGCCGGCGGCTGCCGGGTGCACATCGCCTATCACGGCTGCTCGCAGAACCGGGCCGCCACCGGCGAAGCCTTCATCCGGGATTCGGGCCACGCAAACTGGGCGGACACGAACCGTCTGATCGTGCTCTTTCCCCAGGTCGCGGCCTCGCCCGTCAACCCGCAGGGCTGCTGGGACTGGTGGGGCTATACGGGCGAGACCTATCTCACTCGCGACGCGCCGCAGATCCGCGCGGTGATGAAGATGCTCGAAACACTCGCCCTGCCGCGGTCCTAGAGGGCTTCCGAAAAAGTGGATCGCGGGCGGACTCGACACGCATAAGTCAGAACAGCTGATCCTCGCGAACGATGTCGCCAAAGCACGCATTGATCGCCTCGTCGAGGTCCCGATCGGGCGGACCCTTCGCGACGAGGTCATCCAGGCAGGTCTCCATCGCCGACCATTGCGCGTCCTCGAGCCACACGTCGTGCTTGCGCGCGACCGCGTCGATGGCGGACGCCTTCTGCTTGGGTGTAAGCTTCGGATAGCTCCCGAGCGTATCAGCCGCGACACCGGGAGCCGCGCCAAGGACGAGCGACAACAGCAGGCCAGCCATCAGCGTCAATGTCGTTCGCATCGGAAGTCCGCCCCTGCCGGAGAGCATTGCAAGACCACGAAGCGTCGCCAAAAGCCGCCTCCGGGTCAAGCGGCGAAGTCCGATGCAGAGTTTTAGAGCCGTTCCGGTTTTAGCGGAATCGCGGAACGGCTCTAAGCTTTTGATTGGTCGTGCTTCTTGTCGGAAAACCGGTTCCCACTTTTCCGGAAGCACTCTAGAACCGCCGCAGCAGACGCTCGAGATAGTCGAGTTCCACCGGCGCACGGCGCGCTTCCCCGAGCCGGCGGCGCAGCTCTTCGAGGATCTCGCGTGCCCGCTGCACGTCGATCTGATCGGGCACCTTGACGGACGTTCCGAGATCCGGCCCCTGCGAGCGCTGCGGACGGCCCAGCGGATCGCGCGGCGTATCGCCGGACTGGCCATAGCGCTGCGGCATGTTCCGCATCATGTCCTGCGCCATGTCCTGCGCGCCCTGGCGCATCTGGTCGAGCGCGCGGGACTGCTGCTCCGTCGCCTCCTCGAGGTCGCCGCGCTTCAACGCATCCTCTGCGCTCTCCATGGCGTTCTCGGCATCCGCGAGCTGCTGGCTCGACGGAGCCCCCTTCTCCCGCAGGCCTTTCTGAAGCTGCCCGAGGCGATCCCTGAGCTCCCCCTGCCGGCGCGTCAGATCATCGAGCCCGCGCCGAGACTGGTTGCCCTGCCCGAGCTGCTGGCCCTGGCCCTGCTGCGCCTCGCTTCCCGGTTGCCCGCGCTGTTGTCCGCGCCCCTGCGCCTGCGCCGGGCCCTGCCCCGGAGGCGCGCCCGCCGAGCGGCCATCGCGGTTTTGCTCGCTGCCCATGCCCTTCATGCCGGGCGGCGGCTTGGGTGCCTCTGCGCCGCGCTCGCCCTCTCCCTCGCCGTCGCGCCGCTCGCCGAAGGTGTCGTCCATGAGCTGCTGCTGGTCGCCGACCATGTCGCCCAGCTCTTCCATCATCTTCATCATCTCTTTGTTGCGCTCGGCCTGGGCCTGATCCTGCCGCCCGGACTGAAGCCGCTCCATGAGATCCTGCAATTCGGAGAGCATCTGCTGCGCCTGCTCGCGCGAGCCGCTCTTCGCCATGTCCTCGAGGTTCTGCATCATGCGCTCGAGGTCCTGCTGGGCGAGCGTCTGCTGATCCTGGTTCTGGCCCTCCTGCTGCGGATTGCCGCTCTCTTGCGCCAGTTGCTTCAGGAACTCGTTGAGCGCCTGCCGCAGCTCCTGCATGAGCTGCTTGATCTCCTCCTCCGAGGCGCCGCCCTCGAGCGCTTTGGCGAGCTTGTCCTGCGCGTCCTTGAGCGCGCGCTCGGCATCCGAGAGGCTGCCGTCCTCGATGCGCAGCGCAATCTGCCAGAGCTGATCGATGACGCTCTTGTAGGCCGCGCGCGAGCGGTCGCCCTTGAGGCGATGGCGCGCGGTCCGCAGGCCGAGATAGACTTTCGTGTCCTCGATGAACCCCTCGGGCGCAAGCGTCAGCGCATCGAGCGCCGTCACCACCGAGGCGCGGTAGCGGCTGTCCTCCATGAGCTTCTTGCGCTGCTCCACGACGGCCCGCGCCAGCGGCTTCGTGAAGGTCTTCTCCGGCAGCACCATCTCGAAGCCGGGGCTGCGGCCCACCTGCCCCGCCGCATCCTTGGCCGTGAGCGTCATGATGACCTTGCGCCCCGCCCACGGATGCGAGGCCATCTCGAAATAGGTATGCGCCCCCTGCTCGGTGGCGTTGGCATTCGGCAACCGCAGCTCGAGCTTCGGAAGGCGCAGCAGCGGGGCCCGCGGCCCCTTCAGCGCCGGCGCCCGCGCCCAGGCCTTGCGGTCCTCGCGCGGCGCCTCTTTGACGCGCGCGAGATCGGCCGTGGCGGAGACGACGCCGTAATCATCCTCGGCCTTGTAGGTGAGCTTGAGCGATCCGCGCGGCGTCAGCTCCGGCGGCCGGGAAAGCGAGATCCGGGGCACCTGATCGGGGATCACGGTGATCGGCCAGCGCGCGATCTCGCGCCCGCTCGAGACGACCCGCACCGTCGCCGAGCGCGTCATCTCGTAACGCACCTCCTTGAGATCGCCCGTTCCCGCCTCGGCCTTGGCATCGACCCGCTCGGGCGGAGCCGTCTCGCCCTTGGCCTGCGTCGGCACGACCTCGATGGCGAGCGGCGCCTCGCCCATGCCGCCGACGCGGACAATGAGAATGCTTTTGATCGGCGCCTCGTAGACCACCTGGGCGCCCGCTTCGCCCGAGCCCGCGCCCCCTGCGCCGTCCGCCAGCATGACCGGCGGCTTGGCCGTGTACGTCGGCGGCGTGAGCCAGGCGTCGCGCCGGGCCTGCGCAAGCCCGGCCGACGCGCCGAACGTGAACGCCGAGCGCACGCGCTCGATCGCCACCGGCCCGAGCAGCCCGGTCGCACCAACGAGAGCCACGAGCGCCGCTGCGCGCAACGCAAAGGGATCGAAACGGTCGGTCCGCGGATGCGGCTTGCCGGGCTTGAGCCGCCCGAGCAGGGCCGCCATACGGCTCCTGTGCGCCGCCCAGATCGCGCGTGTCGTGGCATCGGACGCGGGCGCGCTGAGCGTATCCTCGTAGGACGAGGCCGGCCGATGCGGCACGTTCGAAGCCTGCTCGATGCGCCGGATGGCCGCCTCGCGCGAGGGCCACGTCACGCGCGCCATGAGAACGAGCGCGACGGCCAGCGCCACCGCGAACGCGCCGAGCAGCACGCCGTGCACGAGGACCGGAAGACGCGACCAGAGGTCGAGATAGGAGACCAGAAGGAAGGCCGCGACGACCGCGACGACGAGCCAGAGCTTGAGCCAGACTTGCTCGAACACGGCCGCGAGCCGCGCGCGCAGGATCTTGCGCTCGAAGGCGCGTTCCGCCGTCTTCGCCGTGGGATCTCGTTCCATTGCCCGAAACCTAGCATGAGCGCCACGGGCGCCGCATTACAAAGAGCTAACGTTTTCGCAGCGCAGAGGGATCCGGCCGTCAGCCCGCGAGCCAGGGCGGCAGGCGATCGAGGCCGATGAGGTCGTCGTAGGAGGGCCGCGCCCGCACGACGGCATAGCTTCTGCCGCTGACGAGCACTTCCGGCACCAGCCGCCGCGTATTGTACGTCGAGGACATAACAGCTCCGTACGCCCCCGCCGTCATCACCGCCACGAGATCGTCCGGCGCGAAGGCGGGCAGCAGGCGGTCCACGGCCAGGTAATCGCCGGTCTCGCACACCGGCCCGACGATATCCTGCACCGCCTCTGGTGCGGTGCCGCCCGTTTCCGCCACCGGCCAGATCTCGTGGTAGGCCTCATAGAGCGTCGGCCGGATGAGGTCGTTCATCGCCCCGTCCACGATCGTGAAGCGCTTGCCCGCGCCGGCCTTCACGTAGAGCACGCGGGTGACGAGAATGCCGGCATTGCCCGCGATCATGCGCCCCGGCTCGAGATAGAGCCTTGCGTCGAGATCGCCGAGGCTCGCCTTCACGAGCGCAGCGTATTCGTCGGGATGCGGCGGCACGTCGTTCGAGCCGCGATAAGGCACGCCGAGACCGCCGCCGATGTCGAGGTGATGGATGCCATGGCCGGCGCGCCGAAGCTCGAGCGTGAGGTCGCGCATCAGACGGAACGCGACGCGGAACGGCGCGAGATCCGTGATCTGGCTGCCGATGAGCATATGGAAGCAGGACACGTCCAGGCCCGGCAGGCCGCGCGCCTCGTCGTAAAGGGAGGGCGCACGCAGATAAGGAATGCCGAATTTGTTCTCGGATTTGCCGGTCGAGATCTTGGCGTGTGTCTTGGCATCGACGTCCGGATTGACGCGCAGCGCCACGCGCGCCGTCACGCTGAGGCTTTGCGCCACCTCGGAGAGCGCGAGCAGCTCGGGCTCGCTCTCGACGTTGAAGCTGAAGATGCCCTCCCTGAGGGCATAAGCCATCTCCTCGCGGCTCTTGCCGACGCCGGCGAAGATCACCTTGTCTGCTGGCGTGCCGGCCGCCCGCGCGCGCCGCAGCTCGCCCTCGGAGACGACGTCCATGCCCGCGCCGAGCCTGGCGAGCGTCGCCAGCACCGCCTGGTTCGAATTCGCCTTCACCGCAAAGCAGATGACGGCATCCTGCCCCGCGAACGCGCGCGCCAGCACGCGGTAGTGCCGCTCGAGCGTGGCGGTCGAATAGCAATAGAAGGGGGTGCCGACCTCGGCCGCGATCTCGGCGAGGCTCACGTCCTCGGCATGGAGCACGCCGTCTTTGTATTGGAAATGGTGCATGGGGGCGGGAGTGTCCGGAAAGCTGACACCCCGAGCTATACGGGCCCGCGCCTTAACGCAACAGGCCGTCCAGGATGAAGCCCTTGTGCGGCTTGGCCGCGGCCCCTTCGGGCTTGCCCTGGCCGGATTGGGCCTCCGCCGTCGCCTCGGGCGCCGCCTGCGGCGTTTCCAGTGCCCCCTTCACGCCGCAGCCCGCCAGCGCGAACGCCAGCGAGAGAACGGCAAGGACAGTCGAAACCCAACGCATCATGCGGTCCAATCCCATGAGGCCGTCTCCGTCATGCGGGCAGGGAGCGGCAGCCGGGGCACTTTAACGCCCGGCCGCCTCCTTTTCCAAGCGCTTGGCCCAGCTTCGCGCCATTTTCGCGACGTTCTGTGGCGAAGTTCCCCCATAGCTCTTACGGGACTTTACGGAGTTCTCCACTGAAAGGACGGAGAAAATCCCGTCTGAGATGCGCGGTTCGATAGCCTGCATCACCGCGAGCGGCACGTCTTCCAGCGCCAATCCCTCCTCTTCCGCGGCCTTGACGATGGATCCCGTCACGTGGTGCGCCTCGCGGAACGGCATCTTGAGCTCGCGCACGAGCCAGTCGGCCAGATCCGTCGCCGTCGAATAGCCGAGCCCGGCCGCCTTGCGCAGCACCTCCGTCTGCGGCTCCACGTCCTGCACGAGGCCCGTCATCGCCGCGAGCCCGATCCTGAGCGAATCGAGCGCATCGAACGTCGCCTCTTTATCCTCCTGCATGTCCTTGGAGTAGGCGAGCGGCAGCCCCTTCATCACCATCACGAGCCCCTGGAACGCGCCCGCGATGCGGCCCACCTTGGCGCGCACCAGCTCGGCGGCGTCCGGGTTGCGCTTCTGCGGCATGATGGACGAGCCGGTGGTGAAGCGGTCCGAGAGCTTGATGAAGCCGAACTGCGGCGTCATCCAGATCACGATCTCCTCGGCGAGGCGCGAGAGATGCACCGCCGCGATGGTTGCCGCGGCCAGCACCTCGAGCGCGAAATCCCGGTCCGAGACGCCATCGAGCGAGTTCGCCATCGGCCGGTCGAAGCCGAGCTCCTCGGCCGTCTTGGCCCGATCGATGGGGAACGAGGTGCCGGCCAGCGCCGCCGACCCGAGCGGGCATTCGTTGAGGCGCCGGCGCGCATCCACGAGCCGCCCGCGGTCGCGGCTCAGCATCTCGACGTAGGCGAGGAGATGATGCCCGAACGTGACGGGCTGGGCCGATTGCAGATGCGTGAACCCCGGCATGACGGTCGCCGCATGCGTCTCCGCCTTCGCCACCAGCGCCGCCTGCAGCCCGCCGATGGCCCGGATCAGCCCGTCGGTAGCGTCACGGACGAACAGCCGGAAATCCGTCGCCACCTGGTCGTTGCGTGAGCGCGCCGTATGCAGCCGCCCCGCCGCCGGCCCGATGATCTCCTTGAGCCGGCTCTCGACGTTCATGTGCACGTCCTCGAGCTCGCGCTGGAACGTGAACGACCCGTCCTCGATCTCGCCGGCCACCTGATCGAGCCCGCGCAGGATCTCGCGCGCGTCCGCCCGCGTGATGATGCCCGCGTCCGCCAGCATGGCCGCGTGCGCCTTGGATCCGCGAATGTCCTGCGGCGCGAGGACCTTGTCGAAGGAGATCGAGGCATTTATCTCCTGCATGATCTCCGCGGGCGATTGCGCGAAGCGACCGCCCCACATCTTGTTGGCGTTTTTCTCTGTCACCGGAACCGGCCCTCCGCGAGACCCATAAAGATCGGAAGTGGACATGAACGACGGCACGCCGCCCAACGTCCTTGGAAAAAGTGGCGCCCCCAGAAAAAGGAACGCGGCCATCGTTGCCGTGGCCGCTCTCGCCGCAATTGCGGGCTTTGCGGCGGTATACGGCACGCTTGGCCGCCCTGACAACACCAGCCTGTCCGCGCCCGAAGGCCAAGTTGCCGCCCCCGAGGCGCGCAAGCGCGCGCCGGGCCTGCCCACCTTCGTCTACAAGGCCGCCCCAGCGCCCCTGGCCGACGTGAGCTTCACCGACGGCGCCGGCGCCCCCAGGACGCTCGCCGATTTCCGCGGCAAGACCATCCTTTTGAACCTTTGGGCGACCTGGTGCGCCCCCTGCCGCGAGGAGATGCCCTCGCTCGACCGGCTGCAGGCGGAGATGGGCTCCGAGACGTTCGAGGTCGTCGCCCTCGCCGTAGACCGCACCGGGGCCGAGGCCGCCCAGCGCTTCCTCGACAGCGTCGCCGTCAAAAACCTCAAGCTCTATGCGGACACTACGACGAAAAGCGGCACCGCCTTGAGGGCCGTCGGCATGCCGACGACGATCCTGATCGACCGCGAAGGCCGGGAGATCGGGCGCCTCTCGGGACCGGCCGAATGGGACTCGGACGCCGCCAAGGCCCTGATCCGCGAGGCCCTGGGCGCGCCGGCGTAAAAAACAGAGACGCGCCCGCGTAAAAGATCAGACCAAAGAAAGTATAAGAAAAAACAACGCGTTAAATCAGAGATCCGAGGACCGAGACAACGAGCACCCCCGCCAGCGCCGACAGCCCCACGCACCCCAGCACCCAGCGCTTGGTGATCACAGGCGGGGCGGCCGGCACCTCGATCCGAGACAACGCCGCGAGCTTGCGGTCGATGGCGACGAGAGAGCGGTGCGCAGCGCCGGCAAGATCGGCCCGCGGACCTTCGATAGCCTCGATCCGCCCACGCAGCTCCCGCACCTGACGGGCGGCCTCATCGACCTTGTAATCTCTTGAATTTCTGAGGCTTTCCGCAAGCGCTTCGAAGCGGCCGCTCTGCTGTGCCTTCTCCGTCAGCTCCGCCACCAGCCTCTCGAGATCCGCCTCGCGCCGCTCGAGCCGCTCGAGCTTGGCCGTCAGCCGGTCGAGAACGAGGGCGATGTCGGTCGCATCGTGGGACGGCGCACACGCGTCCACCACGGCCTCGGCGCTGACGCCGGCCCAGGCCCCCGCCCACGGTCCGGCCATGACGACGTTGCTCGGATCCTTCGCCCCGAAGTCCTGTGTGCCGCGCACTGAAACCTCCCTGCGACGCATGACAAAGATGCAGGAGGCTCTCGGCCACGTCGGCCGCGTGCACTCCCCGTTCCGACACAATGGGCCAGCCGCGTTAACGTCCGGTTTGCCATAAGGGGGCCGAAGGAAAAATGTGCATCGCCCGCCCGCCATTGACAGGAGACGGCCGGAGCCGCCATGAACGCCGCCAGATCAAAACCCGACGACAGCAAGGCGAACACCTGAGATGAGCGACCTCAAGAGCACGATCGAAGCAGCCTGGGACAGCCGCGACGGCGTGACCTCGGCGACCACCGGCCCGATCCGCGAGGCCGTCGTCGCCGCCCTCGACCTTCTCGACAAAGGCAAGGCGCGCGTGGCCGAGAAGGTGGATGGCACCTGGACGGTCAACCAGTGGCTGAAGAAGGCCGTGCTCCTGTCGTTCCGCATGAACGACATGGGGCTCATTCCCGGCGGCCCGGCGGGCTCTTTCTATTGGGACAAGGTGCCGCCCAAGTTCCAGGACTGGACCGAGGACGACTTCAAAAAAGGCGGCTTCCGCGTGCTGCCCGGCGCCTACGTGCGCCACTCGGCCTACATCGCCCCCGGCGTGGTGCTACTGCCCTCGTTCGTCAACCTCGGCGCCTACGTCGACAGCGGCACCATGGTCGACACCTGGGCCACCGTCGGCTCCTGCGCCCAGATCGGCAAGAACTGCCACATCTCGGGCGGCGCCGGCATCGGCGGCGTGCTCGAGCCGTTGCAGGCCGGCCCCGTGATCATCGAGGACAACTGCTTCATCGGTGCCCGCGCCGAGGTGGCGGAGGGCGTCATCGTCGGCGAAGGCTCGGTGCTCTCGATGGGCGTCTACCTCGGCGCCTCGACCACGATCATCGACCGCGCGACGGGCGAGAAATTCTTCGGCCGCGTGCCGCCTTACTCCGTCGTCGTATCCGGCGCGATGCCGGGCAAGCCGCTCCCCGATGGCAGCCCCGGCCCCAGCCTCTACTGCGCCGTCATCGTCAAGCGCGTGGACGAGAAGACCCGCTCCAAGACCTCGATCAACGAGCTTCTGCGCGATTAGAGTGCGTCCGGAAAAGGGGGGTGGGTGGCCATGAGCTTCGATCCGTACGATCCCATCGCGCTGACCCAGGCCCTCGTCCGCTGCGAAAGCGTGACGCCGGAGGAAGGTGGCGCGCTGACGCTCCTCGAAACCGTCCTCGCGGCCGCGGGCTTCACCTGCCACCGCATGACGTTCTCCGAGCCCGGCACGCCCGACGTCGAGAACCTCTACGCCCGCATCGGAACGGCCGCACCGCACCTCTGCTTTGCCGGCCACACCGACGTCGTCCCGCCCGGAGACCTCGGCGCCTGGACCGATCCGCCGTTCGCGGCGGCCATCCGCGACGGCGTCCTCTACGGCCGCGGCGCGGTGGATATGAAGGGTGGCGTCGCCTGCTTCGTCTCGGCCGCGCTCCGCCACCTGAAGGCGCACGGCGGCCCCGCCCGCGGCTCGATCTCGCTCCTCATCACCGGCGACGAGGAAGGCCCCTCCATCAACGGCACCATGAAGGTGCTCGACTGGCTGAAGGCGCGCGGCGAAACGGTGAGCGCCTGCCTCGTCGGCGAGCCCTCGAACCCCGAGGCCCTCGGCGACGAGATCAAGATCGGCCGCCGCGGCTCGGTCAACGGCGAGATCGTCGTCCATGGCCGCCAGGGCCATTCCGCCTATCCGCAAAAGGCGGACAATCCCATCCCCAAGCTCGCGCGCATCATCGACCGGCTGTCCTCGGTCGAGATCGACGGCGGCACGGCCCACTTCCAGCCGTCGAACCTGCAGACGACGATCATCTCGGTCCCGAACCGCGCCACGAACGTCATCCCGGCCGAGGCGCGCGCCAACATCAACATCCGCTACAACGACACCTGGAACCGTCGCACCATCGAGGCTTGGCTGCACGAGCAGTGCGCCGCCGCGGCCGCCACCATCGGCGCGCGCTATGATCTCACGGTCTCCGGCACGGGCGACGTGTTCCTCACCAGCCCTTCGGGCGTGCTGGTCGAAGAGCTGGTCGCCGCCATCGCCGCCGAGACCGGGCGCCGCCCGGCGCTCACCACCGGCGGCGGCACGTCGGACGCCCGCTTCATCAAGGACCTCTGTCCGGTCGTCGAGTTCGGCCTCGTCAACAAGACCATCCACGCCGTGGACGAGCACGTCCCGGTCGCCGATCTCGAAACGCTGACGGCGATCTACGCGCGCTTCCTCGCGGGCTACCTCGCCGCCGCGTGACGCGACGGCAAGAGCCCGGACGTCCGAAGCTCTCGAACGCGCGTCGTCTACTTGAAGTGCTTGGAGAGCTTCAGCCCCTGCGCCTGGTAATGGCTTCCGAGAT
>DAITBB010000035.1:0-5446 GCA_036823975.1 Hyphomicrobium sp. | reverse complement strand
ATAGAGCCGCTCCGGCACCTCCAGCATGCGCTCGTAGACGAGCCGGCCGATGATCTGCCCGTCCTCGAGGATGAACGGCACCGTGTGCGAGCGCACCTCCAGCACCACGCGCGAGCCCGCACCACCCGCCGGCGAATGGCCGAAGCCGGGATCCATGAACCCCGCATAATGCACGCGGAACTCGCCCACCAGCGGGTTGAACGGCATCATCTCGGCCGCATGCGTCGGCGGAATATGCACGGCCTCCTTGGAGGCGAGGATATAGAACTGATCCGGATCGAGGATCAGCCGGCGCTGCGCATCGGCCTGCACCGGCTCCCAGTACTCACGGATCGCGCAGGCGCCCGCCACGTCCACGTCGACGACGCCCGTATGCCGCTTCGCCCGGTAGCCGACGAGCCCGTCCGCCTCGCCCGCGAGCGCAACCGAGAGCGCGATCCCGTCGCGGATGTCGGCGCTCGCGCCCGAGACGAGCGTCTCGCTCGCCTGCAGCGCTTCGAGCCCCGCGTCGCTCTCGCGCGGATCGCCGAGCCGGAAGCGGAGCTGCGAGAGCTTCGAGCCCTTGCGCACGACGATCGGGAAGGTCTGCGGGCAGATCTCCGCATAGAGCGGCCCGCGATAGCCGGCCGGAACGAGATCGAAGGCCGAGACCCCGTCGGCGATGACGCGCGTGAACACGTCGAGCCGTCCCGTCGAGCTCTTGGGGTTGGCGGAGGCCGAGATCGCATACGGAAGATTGAGCGTTTCGAGCAGCGGCACCACGTAGACGCAGCCCGTTTCGAGCACGGCCCCGTCCGTGATGTCGAACGCGTGCAGCTTGAGGTCCTCGAGCCGGTCCGCCACCGATCCGCCCGGCCCTGGCAGGAAGCTCGCCCGCACGCGATAGGCGCGGGGCCCGAGCCGGAGATCGACGCTCGCCGGCTGAAGCTGGGCGGCATCGATCGCCTCGGCCGCCGAAAGCGCCTCGCCCGAGATCAGCGCGCGAATGGCCTGCACCGGCAGGATCCCCTCGCGCGCGGCGACGCCGAGCGGCCCATCCGGCTCCGGGGCAGCGGTCACGTCGCTCTTCGGCATGGGTCGAGGCTCCACAGCGCTCTCCGGAAGGAAGATGTCGGAGGCGATCGGCGATCGCGCCCGGTGAGGGGGATGGAGCCCCACGCATCGGCGCGGCCCCACATCGGTCGCAAAGGCTTTAGACGAAGCCCCCCTTGACGCCAAGAGGCGCGAGGGTCTAATCCGCTTCTGCGGCACGAGAGGCCTTGCCTCAAGGGCCGCCGTGGTGATTTGGCCGGCCGGCTTGCAGCCACGTTAAAGAACTCGCTAAAGAGGGCTGATGTGCGATACCCGGAAGGGTTCGCCCTGGCTCATTTGCGGCGGGGTGAACCAACCGGGTTTTTTGTTGCCGACAGCGATGCCGGTCAAGGGAAGCCCGCGACAGCGAGGAGGCTCCCATGGCGCACGAGAAGACCCCGATTTCCGCCGATCCGGCAACCTGGAACCCCGAAACGCAGCTCGTCCACGGCGGCGTGCTCCGCTCCCAGTACGGCGAGACCTCCGAGGCGCTCTTCCTGACCCAGGGCTTCGTCTACAATTCCGCCGAGCAGGCCGAGGCCCGCTTCAAGAACGAGGATCCCGGCTTCCAGTATTCGCGCTTCTCGAACCCCACCGTGCACATGTTCGAGGAGCGCCTGCGCCTGCTCGAAGGGGCCGAGGTCTGCCGCGCCGCCGCCACCGGCATGGCGGCCGTCACCGCGGGCCTGCTGTCGTTCCTGAAAGCCGGCGATCACATCGTCGCCGCGCGCGCCATGTTCGGCTCCTGCCGCTACATCGTCGAGACGCTCTGCCCCCGCTTCGGCATCGACATGACGCTGATCGACGGCCGCGACATCGCCAACTGGGAGGCGGCCGTCCGCCCCAACACGCGCGGCTTCTTCTTCGAGACGCCCGCCAACCCCACGCTCGATCTCGTCGACATCGCGGCCGTCTCCGCGCTCGGAAAGAAGCACGGCATCCTCACCGTCGTCGACAACGTCTTCGCCACGCCGATGCTTCAGCGTCCGCTGGCGCACGGCGCCGATGTCGTCGTCTATTCGGCCACCAAGCACATCGACGGCCAGGGCCGCTGTCTCGGCGGCGCCGTGCTCTGCTCCGAGAAGTTCCTGACCGATCACCTGCAGGACTTCATCCGCCAGACGGGCCCGGCCCTCAGCCCCTTCAACGCGTGGGTCATGCTGAAGGGCCTCGAGACGCTGCCGATCCGCGTCCGCGCCCAGCAGAGCGCCGCCGCCGCCCTCGCCGATCACCTGGCCGGGCTCGCGGGCGTGTCGCGCGTGATCTACTGCGGCCGCGCGGATCATCCCCAGGCCGCGCTCGCCAAGAAGCAGATGACGGGCGGCGGCCAGATGATCGCTTTCGAGGTGGACGGCGGCAAACCCGCCGCGTTCAGGCTTCAGAACGCCCTCGGCATTATCAAGATCTCGAACAACCTGGGCGATGCCAAGAGCATCATCACGCACCCGGCGACGACGACGCACTTCCGGATCGGGCCCGAGGCCCGCGCCGAGCTCGGCATTACCGACGGGATGCTCCGTCTCTCGATCGGCCTCGAAAGCGTGGATGACCTCGCCGCCGATCTCGAAGCGGCGATCGCAGCCTCCCGCGCCGTCTGAGGCCAAAGCCCGCCACGGGCCCGGTTGCCCGAAATCATTGACGTCCGCGCGCCGGCCCGTGGTAATGCTCGCCCACAACAGCGTGGCGGACCCTACCCCGTGAGTGACGAGACCCCCTACGAGCAGGTGACGGACGGCGTGCGCATCCGCGTTTCGCCCGAGTACTCCGACGAGCAGTCCTCGCCGGAGGAAGCCTATTTCTTCTGGATCTACACGATCGAGATCGCCAACGAGAGCGAGCGCACGGTCCAGCTCAAGAGCCGGATCTGGCGCATCACGGATGCCAACGGCAAGACGGAGGAGGTGCGCGGCCCCGGCGTCGTCGGCCAGACGCCCGTGATCCCGCCGGGCCAGTCCTTCACGTATTCCTCCGGATGTCCGCTCTCGACCGCTTCGGGCATCATGGTCGGCAGCTACCAGATGGTGGACGAGGCAGGCCGCCTGTTCGTCGTCGCCTTCCCGCCTTTCTCGCTCGACAGCCCTTACGGCGTCCGGCGCGTCAACTGAGCGGACCGCCTTCATGACGACCACGGACACGGTTGCCTCCACCCTTGCGCTCCTGGAGCGCCTCGTCGCATTCGATACCACGAGCCACAAGTCGAACCGCGATCTCGTCGCCTTCGTCCAAGCCGAGCTCGAAAGGCATGGCATCGCGTCCGCCCTCGTGCCGAGCGAGGACGGCACCAAAGTCTCCCTGTTCGCCACCATCGGCCCCGAGGGCGTGCCCGGCATCGGCCTCTCCGGCCACACGGACGTGGTGCCGGCCGATCCTGCCGCCTGGACATCGGACCCCTTCACGCTCCGCCGCGACAACGGCCGCCTCTACGGACGCGGCACCGCCGACATGAAGGGCTTCCTCGCCTGCGTGCTCGCCATGGCACCGGAGTTCAAGCGCCGCCGGCTCGCGACGCCCGTGCACATCGTCTTCTCCTACGACGAGGAGACGGGCTGCATCGGCGTGCGCCCGATGATTGCCGAGATGGGCGAGCGCCTGCCGAAGCCGCGTGCCGTCATCGTCGGCGAGCCCACGGGGATGGCGGTCGTCGATGCCCACAAGGGCCCGGTGCGCTGGCAGGTGGACATCACCGGGCGCGCCGCGCACGCGAGCATGCCCCACCTCGGCGCCAACGCCATCGCGGCTGCGGGCCCGCTGCTCGCCGCCCTTGCCGACATCGAGCGCGAGCTCGCCGAGCGCCCGCCCGACGTCCGCTTCACGCCGCCCTATCCCACGCTGCAGGTGACGGAGATCGAAGGCGGCACGGCCACCAACATCGTGCCCGCGGCGTGCCGCATCAGCTTCGGGCTGCGCGCCATGCCCGGCCTCGACATCGCCGCCATCGAGCGGCGGATCGCACGCGTCTGCGAGACCGAATGCCTGCCGCCGCTCCACCGCGCGGCGCCCGAGGCAAACGTTGTGCTGCGCCAGACCAACCTCGTGCCGCCGTTCGCGGCGGGGCCCTCCGAGATCGTGGCGCTTGCGCTGACGCTCGCCCGGCAGAACGAGACCGAGGCCGTCTCCTACGCGACGGAAGCCGGCCTCTTCCAGGCGGCCGGCATTCCCTCGGTCGTCTGCGGCCCCGGCGACATCGCCCAGGCCCACACGGCCGACGAATGGATCGCCGTCTCCGAGATCGAGCGCTGCTGCGCGTTCCTCACGCGCCTCGCCGACTGGGCCGAAACGGCATAACGGCGCATCTGCCAATCCACCGCAAAACAGAACCGCAACCCGCATGAAAAAAGGCCGCTTGGGGGCGGCCTCAGGTCGTGTTGGTTATGGAGTTCGGTCAATGAACAGTTCGGATATCCGAACGCTTCGGACACAACGCTTTTGCAACTTCGTTGAACAAGAGCTGATGACGCAACGCACACTGGACGTGCGGACTGTCGAGCAGGCCGTTCATCAGGGCCGCCTGCGCTTGGAGCGTGGACGACACCGCTGAAAGGCCCAACGCGCACCAGGTCGTAAACCAGGCCTCCCGCTTGGCCGGTTCGCCCGGAACGGCCGCGAGGCCGGCTCCGGTCGAGGACGGCGCGGGCGCCGGCCGCGCGCACGGCGCAGCCGACGGCCGTTCGGGATCGGCCGATGCAACACTATGAAGAGGAACGGATGGTGCGGCCGCCGGCGCGACGGGCGCTCGGGCCGGCCGGACGATGGTCTCGGTCTTGAGCTTCTCGCGCAGGCGCCGGATGACCGAAGGATCGGTGATGCCGATCGCCTTGATCGCCGTCGTCGGCTTGAGAGCGGGGTCGCGCTCGAGCAGCTCGACGATGCGTCGGAGCTGTAAGCGATCGTCGAGTCCGCTGCCTTTAGGGCGGCCGCGGCGCGCTTCTCGGGACGCCATGCCAAATTCCAGTTTGCGATTCAGTCCGAGAATCTTGCGGGCTTTCAGCCGGAATTGCAAACGGGAAAATATAAGGAGAACCAAGAACAAAGAGTGGAAAACTAAGACATGTTGCGAAAATGAACCCTTGCCTTGTATGGCCGCAGGAACAAACCCCGAAGAATCCCCGAGGAAGAAAGCGCGACCGGACATGGAAAGGCCCGCGGGCCAGAGCCTGATCGTTTGAGATGCGAGCGGTGAGCTCGCATCGAGGACGTGAATCAGACTCTCAAACAAGGACTTAGAGCCGTTCCGGTTTTAGCGGAATCGCGGAACGGCTCTAAGTTTTTGATTCATCGTGCTTCTTATCGGAAAACCGGTTCCCACTTTTCCGGAAGCACTCTAGCAGGCTGTTGAATTTCTCGCCTACTGACAGCTCTGGACGAATATGATTCC
>DAITBB010000105.1:0-5598 GCA_036823975.1 Hyphomicrobium sp. | reverse complement strand
TCGTGCAGATCGATCGCAACCGCTGGGTGCTCGAGCTGTTCCACGGGCCGACGCTTGCGTTCAAGGACGTGGCGATGCAACTCCTGGCCCGTCTCATGGACCATGCGCTTGCCCGGCGCGGACGGCGGGCGACGATCGTCGGGGCGACCTCGGGCGATACCGGCGGGGCGGCCATCGAGGCGTTCCGCTCCTCGAAGCGCGTCGACGTGGTCATCCTGTTCCCGGACGGGCGCGTCTCGGACGTGCAGCGGCGCATGATGACGACGCCCACCGAAGCGAACGTGCACGCGGTCGCGGTCAAGGGGACGTTCGACGACTGCCAGGCGCTCGTCAAGGCGATGTTCAACGACCACGCGTTCCGCGACAGGATGAGCCTCTCGGGCGTGAACTCGATCAACTGGGCGCGCATCGTGGCGCAGGTGACATACTATTTCGTCGCCGCGGCGGCGCTCGGCGCGCCGCACCGGCCCATGACCTTCGCGGTGCCGACCGGGAATTTCGGCGACATCCTCGCCGGGTGGGTCGCCAAGCGCATGGGTCTTCCCATCAGCCGGCTCGTCATCGCCTCGAACGAGAACGACATCCTGCCGCGTGCGCATGCGACCGGCGTCTACGAGATGCGGGGTGTGGTCGAGACCAGCTCGCCGTCGATGGACATCCAGATCTCGTCGAACTTCGAGCGCTATCTGTTCGAATCCTCGGGGCGCGATGCGAGCTACGTCCGCGGCGCCATGGGTGCGCTGGCGCAGGGGGGGCGCTTCGAGCTCGGCGCGTGCGCCTCCCGCTTCGGGGACGAGTTCGCCGCCTTCTCCGCAAGCGAAGCGGAGGTGGCGGACGCGATCCGGCGGACCCGCGCCGCGAGCGGCTATCTCCTCGATCCGCATACGGCCTGCGGGCTCGTCGCGCTCGAGCGGGCGGGGGCGCAATCGGCGATGCCGGGCATCGTGCTCTCGACGGCGCATCCTGCGAAGTTCCCGGACGCCATGGAACGGATCACCGGCGCGCGCCCGGCCCTGCCGCCGCGACTGGCCTCGCTGCTCACGGATCCCGAGCGCTTTCCCGTGATCGAGAACGACGTCGCGGCCGTGAAACGTCTCGTCGAGGCTCGGGTGCGTCCGGCTTCGGCGGGCGTGTCATGACGGAAGAGATCTCACGCCTCGCGAACGGCCTCACGGTCATCACCCACACCATGGAGCATCTCGAGACGACGTCGCTCGGGATCTGGGTCGGCGTCGGCTCGCGGCACGAGGCGCCGGCCGAGAACGGCATCTCGCATTTCCTCGAGCATATGTCGTTCAAGGGCACGGCCTCGCGCTCGGCGCAGGCCATCGCCGAGGAGATCGAGGCGGTGGGCGGGGAGCTCAATGCCGCCACGGGCCTCGAGACGACCGCCTATTTCGCCCGTGTCCTCAAGGGGGACGAGGGGGTCGCGCTGGAGTTGCTGGCCGATATTCTGCTCAATTCGAGGTTTTCTCCGGACGAACTCGAGCGCGAGCGGGAGGTGATCCTGCAGGAGATCGCCTCGACGCGCGACAGCCCCGAGGACATCGCCTTCGAGCTGGTGAACGAGGCCGCCTATCCTGAACAGGCGCTGGGGCGCACGATCCTCGGGCCGGCCACGAACGTCCGGCGCTTCTCGCCCGCCGACCTTACGCGCTTTCTCAACACCCACTATCGTCCACAGCGGATGGTGCTTTCGGCGGCGGGGGCAATCCGGCATGCGCCACTGGTTCGCCACGTTGAAGCCCTATTCGGGGGGCTCACTCCAGAGGGCGGAAAGGGGGAGGAGCGGGCCCGATATCAGGGCGGAGTCCGCTGGCATCAAAAGCGTTTCGAGCAGAGCCATCTCGCGCTCGCGTTCGAAAGCCCCTCCTATCGTGACAACGCGTATTTCACGGCCCAGGTTTTCTCGGGGCTTTTCGGCGGGGGCATGTCGTCCCGTCTGTTCCAGGGGGCCCGGGAGAAGCGCGGTCTGTGTTATTCGATCTACTCATCCGCCTGGGGGCTCGGCGATACCGGCCTCCTCGCGGTGCATGCGGCGACGGGTACGGAGCTGATGGCCAGCCTCATCGATGTCACGGGCGGCGAACTCGAGGACGTGGCGGCCCGCGGCCCGTCCGCGGCCGAGCTCCACCGGGCGAAAGCCCAGCTCAAGGCCGGACTGCTCATCAGCCTCGAATCATCGTCGGCCCGCGCCGAGCAGATGGCGCGGCATATGTTGGCGCACGGACGGGTCATCGGAAGCGACGAGCTCATCCGCAAGGTGGATCAGGTCGGCGCGGAGGACGTTGCCGCTTTCGCCGACGAGCTTCTGGCGCAGAAGCCCGCGGTCGCGGTGGTCGGGGCCGGCAAAGCATCCGAACGGCTCGCGTCGGAGACGGCGGAACGCATCGGGCGCGCAACGATCGGCCGCGTGGCGAGGACAGCCCGATGGCGTTCCTGAGAGCCGGAAGTCCATCCGAGTGGGCGGCGATCCAGGGCCGCGGCGTGTGGCTGCGTCCGCCCCAGCTCAGCGACTATGCCGCATGGGCGGAGCTTCGCACCGAGAGCCGGGCGCATCTCGTGCCATGGGAGCCGGCGTGGCCGCGCGACGATCTCACCAAGAGCGCCTACCGGCGCCGGCTCAAGCACTACCAGCGCGAGGCGTGCGACGACCTCGGCTATGCCTTCCTTGCCTTCGAGACGGAGGGCGACCGGCTGATCGGCGGTCTCACGCTCTCCAACGTTCGGCGCGGCGTCACGCAATCGGCGATGCTCGGCTACTGGCTCGGCGGTGCCTTCGTCGGGCGCGGCTACATGACGGCGGCCGTGCGCGCGGCGCTGCCGTACGCCTTCGAGACGCTCCGGCTGCACCGGGTTGAAGCGGCCGTGCAACCCGTCAACGCGCGGTCGGCCGGCGTGCTCATGCGCGTGGGCTTCACCGAGGAGGGGCTCGCGCGGCGCTATCTCAAGATCAACGGGCAGTGGCAGGACCATCGCCTGTTTGCCATCCTGGCCGAGGACTGGATGACGCGGGAGGCCGGGCCGTGAGGGGGACTTCGACGTGCGCGCTGGCAAGGCTGCGGCCGGCGCTCGATGCGCTCCGGCTTTCGCTTCTCGTCCTCGCGGGGCTTCTGGCGCTGGTGGCGCAGTCGGGCGAAGCCTTCGCGCTCAAGGCGATCGAGATCGGAACGGACCAGGGCCGCGTCGAGATCACGACGCTCGGAGACCTCTACGAGCAGCGCGGCGACAGCCTGCAGGTCGAGACGGCGGCGGGCGCCGACGGGCTCGCCGGGCGCATGTCGGTGCAGGCGACGACGCCGGGCACCAATCCCAACTGGATCGTGTTCGCGCTTTCCAATCCGACCGACAAGCCCGTCGAGCGCTGGCTGACGGCGGACCGCTACAGCGTCATCGGGTCCGGCATCGTCTGGCCCGATCTCGATGCGCGGCGCGTCGAGGCGGTGACGCCGTCCATCGGCTTCGTGCCGGAACGCATCAAGAGCGACCGGGCGGACGTGTTCCGCATCACGCTCGAACCGGGGCAGACCATCACGTACGTGGTGGAGCTCTCGTCCGAGCGCTTCACGCGGCTCTATCTCTGGAACCCGCTCGACTATGAGATGAAGGTGTCCGACCGCCATCTCTTCCATGGTGTCATGCTGGGCCTCACGGGCCTGCTCGCGATCTTCCTCACGGCCATCTTCGCCGCTAACCACAAGCTGGTGTTTCCGGCCGCGGCGCTGGTCGCCTGGAGCACGCTCGCCTACCTCTGCGTCGACTTCGGCTTCTTCCACAAGCTGTTTCTCCTGAAACCGGAGGCGAATGCCGTCTATCGCGCGGCGACGGAGGCGGCGCTGGCGGCGAGCCTCGTCGTGTTCCTGCACGTGTTCCTGAGGCTCGCGCTGTGGCACGGCCTGATCCGGATGCTGATCACGGTCTGGCTCTTGGCGCAGTTCTCGCTCATCGCGGTGGCGATCATCGACCCGAGGCTCGCTGCGACCTTCGCGCGCCTCTCGTTCGTCTTCATCGGGCTCACGGGCACCGGCCTCATCGCGTTCCTTGCGCTACGCGGCCAGGACCGCGCGTTGTCGCTGGTTCCGACCTGGATCCTGTTCCTCGTCTGGCTGTTCAGCGCCGGCGTGATCCTGACGGGGAAGCTCTCGGGCGAGGTCGTGGTGTTCGGGCTCGTCTCGGGGCTGGTCCTGATCGTGCTCTCGATCGGCTTCACGGTCACGCAGTACGCCTTCCGTGCGGCCGAGCCAATGTACGGCGCAGCGCCCTCCGAGCTACAGGCGCGCTCGATTGCGCTCGATGCCTCGGGGGCCGGCGTGTGGGAGTGGAACGCGCGCCGCGACGAGGTCAAGGTCAGCCCGGCGGTGGAGCTCGTCCTCGGGCTCTCGCCGGGAGATCTCTCGTCGCAGACCAACGAGTTCCTGCGCCACGTGCACCCCTCCGACCGCGAGCGCTTCCGTCTCGCGCTGTTCACCGTCCAGGAGCGCCGCGACGGCAAGATCTGCTGTGATTTCCGGCTGAAGCAGGCCGACAATAACTACCGCTGGTTCGAGCTCGAGGCCGCGGGCGTTCCGGGCTCCGATCCCCGTTCCTTCAAGTGCGTCGGCCTCATCCGCGACGTCACCGACACCAAGCGCGCGCACGAGCGGCTGCTGCACGACGCGGTCTACGACAGCCTGACCGGGCTGCCCAACCGGGAGCTTCTGCTCGACCGCCTGCAGGTGGCGATGGGGCGCGCCAAGACCGAGCCGCAGATCCGGCCGACCGTGCTCATCATCGACATCGACAAGTTCACCAACCTCAACTCCTCGCTAGGGCTCGTTCTCGGCGACAGCCTGCTGCTCACCATTGCGCGCCGCCTGCAGCGCCACCTCGGGCCGAACGATACGCTCGGACGCATCTCGGGTGACCGCTTTTCCATCCTCATGCTCCAGGATCAGCCCGTGGCCGAGCTTGCGCAGCATGCCGAGCGGATCCGCCGCTCGCTGCGCTCGCCGATCAAGATCGCCGGGCAGGAGATCGTGCTCACCGGCTCGATCGGGATCGCCGTCTACGACGGCGAGGAGACGAGCCATGCGGATCTCCTGAAGAAGGCCGAGATCGCGATGTTCCGCGCCAAGCGGGCCGGGGCAGACCGCATCGAGGTGTTCTCTCCGGAGATGCGCGGCGATCAGGACGACCGGCGGACGCTGGAAGCCGACTTGCGGCGCGCCATGGAGAAGAACCAGCTCCGCGTCGCCTATCTTCCCGTCATCTACCTGCCGACCGAGGAGCTTGCCGGCTTCGAGGCGGTGGCGCGCTGGGATCATCCGCAGCTCGGGCCCGTCGATCCGGCCGCGTTCGCGCCGTTCGCCGAGGACACCGATCTCATCGCCAAGCTCGGCGCCTATCTGCTGCAACGGGTCTCGCGCGACGTCATCACCTGGCAGAAAGAGTTTCCGCGCAGCGAGGCGCCGCTGTTCGCGAGCGTCAACGTGTCGTGCCGCCACCTCTTCCGCCAGGACGTGGTGCAGGAGATCCGGCATATCCTCGGGCGCACCGTGGTGCCCAAGGGCTCGATCCGGCTCGAGGTGACCGAGCAGATCGCGCTCGAGAACCCGGAGC
>DAITBB010000104.1:0-5720 GCA_036823975.1 Hyphomicrobium sp. | reverse complement strand
GAAACCCCGTGGCACCGGGCGGCTCCTATCCCGGCGCCGCATCCGGCCCCGGCCCAGGGCCCGGCCCGCGTGCGGACATGCGCCGTCCTCCCGATATGGGCGTGCCGACGCCGCATCCGCACGGCGCCCCACCGCGCCCCACGAACAGGCGCCGCACCGCCCTCATCGCCGCCGGTCTCCTGACCATGGCTGGTGCCGGCGCCTGGCTGAGCGCCCAGTACAAGGACCAGATCCTCGCCTTCGTGGACTCCTCGAGCGAGAGCGTTGCCGAAACCGAAAGCGCACCGGAGGAGAAACCGACCGCAACGGCCAGCCTCGCATCGGACCAGAAGCCGGCCGCGCCCACACCGGTCGCCAACATCGTCCCCTCGTCGGGCGAGGTCGATCAGAAGCTCCAGGCCCGCAAGATGTGGTCGGCTGTCAAGCAGCAGTTCCCGGAGCGTTACGAGACGATCGTCAGCACCACCGCCCGTCTCGAGTCCGAGCATAAGCCGCAGACGGAAATCACGAGCTACCTCGTCACCGAGCTCGTCAAGCTCCGCCGCGAGAACGCCCAGCATGCGCTGGCCGCCAGCACCACGCGCCATAAGGAGCTGGCCGCCGCCTTCCTCGCCAACCTCAACACGCTGTCGCGCGAGAGCGGCGACGGCTGCTACGAGTTCATCTCGCGCGGCGAGACGAGCCAGGCCATCCTCTCGCGCATCGAGGATCCGGCGCGCAGCACCGAGATCGAGGCCCAGGTCGTCGTGATCGTGCAGGCGATCGCGGAGGGCCGCACGCAGCCCCACACGCATCCCTCCCCCGTCAAGACCGACTACGACGTGCTGGCCGGCGAGCTCGGCCGCCTCGGCTGGACGCAAGCCGACATGCAGCTCTTCGCCAACCCGCGCGAGCTGGCGAAGGCCCCGCGCGACCGCGTCTGCAGCATGCTGAAGGACTGGTTCACGGCCCACCTCGCCATCCAGGACCCGAGCACGCAGGAGCGGCTGCTGTTCGAGACGCTGAAGCCCGTCATCTCCGGCTAGAGTGCTTCACGACGACGAGCCGGCCTTCATCAGCACGAGCCCGGACACGATCAGAATGGCCGCAACGACCCGCGTCACCGTCAGCGCCTCGCCGAGCACGAGGATGCCGAGCAGGAAGGCGCCGACGGCCCCGATTCCCGTCCAGATCGGATAGACCGTTCCGAGCGGCAGAGACTTCATCGCGAAGGCCAGCAGAACGAAGCTCGCGATCATCATGACGAGTGTGAAGACGGTCGGTCCGAGCCGGGTGAACCCATCCGATTGCTTCATCGAAAACGACCAGGCGATTTCGAGAAGACCGGCGAACAGGAGACTGATCCAGGCCATGATGCGGCCCTCCTCTTGGAAAGGGCCGGGCCGTCCCAGCGTTGTTGCCCATGATGGGGGAGGACGTGGCCTCGCAGGAAGAAGATTTAGCCGCGCACGCCGCGGCAATCAAGCGAGGCGGATGCCGCGCCGCAGGATGCGGCCCCCTTTGCAGCGCGCCCGCGTGACAAGCCGCCCGCAAGCGGCTATCGCCTGAGCGAAACTCAGAACCGAGGCCTCGTCTCCGCCGATCATGCTGCACATCAACGATCTCACGTACCGCATCGAGGGCAAGCCGATCCTGGAGAACGCGACGACCGCGATCCCGGAAGGCCACAAGGTCGGCCTCGTCGGGCGCAACGGCGCGGGCAAATCGACGCTCTTGAAGCTGATCGCCGGCGATCTCCACGCCGACGACGGCGCCATCACCATCCCGCGCGGCGCCCGCATCGGCCGCATCGCCCAGGAGGCGCCCGGCGGCGACGACAGCCTGATCGACTGGGTGCTCTCGACCGACACCGAGCGCGCGAGCCTGCTCGCGGAAGCCGAGACCGCGACCGACCCGAGCCGCATCGCCGAGATCCAGATCCGCCTGGCGGACATCCACGCCCATGCCGCACCGGCCCGCGCCGCTAGTATCCTCGCCGGCCTCGGCTTCGATGCCGACGCCCAGCGCCGCCCGTGCCGCGCCTTCTCCGGCGGCTGGCGCATGCGCGTCGCACTCGCCTCCGTGCTCTTCCTCGAGCCGGACATCCTGCTCCTCGACGAGCCGACCAACTACCTCGATCTCGAAGGCACGCTCTGGCTCGAAAGCTATCTCAAGAGCTACCCTCACACGGTCCTGCTCGTCAGCCACGACCGCGACCTCCTGAACCGCGCGGCGAGCGCCATCCTGCATCTCGAGCGCGGCAAGCTCACGCTCTACACCGGCGGCTATGACGACTTCGAGGAGACGCGCCGCACCCGGCAGCGCCTCGAGCTCAAGCTCAAGAAGAAGCAGGATGACGAGCGCCGCCGCATCCAGGCGTTCATCGACCGCTTCAAAGCCAAGGCCAGCAAGGCGCGCCAGGCCCAGAGCCGCATCAAGTATCTCGCCAAGATGCAGCCGATCGCCGACCAGATCGAGGATCGCGTGGCGCCGATCGCGCTGCCGAGCCCGGAGAAGCCGCTCGCGAGCCCTCTCTTGCGCCTCGAGAAAGCGACCGCCGGCTATGAGCCCGGCAAGCCGATTCTCGCTGGCCTCGACCTCCGCATCGACCAGGACGACCGCATCGCGCTGCTCGGCGCCAACGGCAACGGCAAATCCACGTTCGCCAAGCTGGTCGCGGGCAAGCTCGCCCCGCTCTCGGGTCACGTCCTCGGCGCAGGCCGTGTCACGGTCGGCTATTTCGCGCAACACCAGCTCGACGAGCTGAACCCGCTTTCGACGCCCTTCGACTACGTCGTGAGCCTGATGCCCGAGGCGACGGAAGCCCAGCGCCGGACACGGCTCGGCACCTGGGGCTTCGGCGCCGACAAGGCGGACACGAAATGCGCGAACCTCTCGGGCGGCGAGAAAGCGCGCCTTCTCTTGGCACTGACGGCCTTCCACGCCCCTCATCTCCTTATCCTCGACGAGCCGACCAACCACCTCGACGTGGACAGCCGCGAGGCGCTGATCCACGCCATGGCCGAGTACGAAGGCGCCGTCATCCTGATCAGCCACGACCGCCATCTCGTGGAAGCGACGGCTGACCGCCTCTGGCTCGTCGCCGACGGCACGGTGACGTCCTACGACGGCGACATGGAGAGCTACCGCACGGAGCTGCTGCAGGCGCGCGCACCGAAGGCGGAGAAGCGCACGGCCACGGACGGCATGTCCGACCAGCGCGCGAGCCGCGCCGAGCAGCGCAAGGCCGCCGCCGACCGGCGCGCCGAGCTGGCCCCGCTCAAGAAGGCGATGCAGAGCGCCGAGAAGGCTGTCGAGAAACTCGCAGCCGAGCTCGCCAAGCTGGACGAGATGCTCGCAGCCCCTGACCTCTACGCCGATGCCGCCAAAGCGAGCCGCGTCTCGCTCGAGCGCGGACAGACTGCCAAGCGCCTCGCGGAAGCCGAGGACGCCTGGCTCGCCGCCACGGCCGCCTACGAGGACGCCGAGACGTAGCGCGGTCTCGCGCTCACGCAAAACAGGATCAGATCAATTGGCTGAGAAGCTTGCGGGCCACCTGCTCGGGCGCCGTCGTTTCCTCGAGAGGAGCCTCGAGCCGGATGACGCCCTGCCGCCCCCAATAGATGACGGCCACAGACCGGCCGTCGGCGATGAACGTCGCATCGTGGTGCTTGCCATCGACGGTGATGCTGAACGCCGTGGGCGCGGTGGCGTCGCTCATGATCGCCCTCATCCCCTTGCACGAGCACGCAAGACCAAGGCGCTGTTTTTAGCGTGAATCGTCCGCACGAGCCCTACGGGCGATTACTTAGAGCTAAGCGCTTCGGGCGCCCTCGGGCCAACTCTCGATCACCCGCATGATCAGCAGCCTGAAGCACGACCGCGATGCACCATCGCGCGCGCCCCGGCGCGCCGCATCATCCGGCGATTTTTGAGAAATCGGCAACCGTCAGAGTAGCCGCACGGATCTCCGACAGTAGCTTCAGCCGGTTTTCGCGCAAGGCCGGGTCCGCATCGTTGACCGTGACTTTCTCGAAGAACGCATCCACCGGCGCCCGCAGCTCCGCGAGCGCGTTCATGGCGCCCTTGAAGTTCTCGACGTTGATCGCCGCCACCGTATCCTGCTTCACGCTCTCGATCGCAGCCGCCAGCGCCAGCTCCTCTTTCTCCTTGAGCGCCTTGAGATCGTAGCCGCCCGCGTAGCTCGTCTTGTCCTTCTTCTCCTCGATGGTGAGGATGTTCGCCGCGCGCCTGACGCCCGCGAGCAGCGTCGCACCGTCGTCCGTCTTGAGGAACGCACCGAGCGCCTCGACCCGCTTCACGATCAGCGCGAGGTCGTCCTGGCCGCCGAGCGAGAACACCGCATCGATGAGGTCGTGACGCGCGCCCTTGTCCTTGAGATAGACCTTGAGCCGGTCCGCGAAGAACGAAAGCAGGTCGGGCCGCGTCACGGCCGGAATGCCGAACACGCCGACGAGATATTTCGAGGGAATGTCCTTCTCGCGGTCCTTGAGATAGGCCTCGGGCGTCGGCACGTTCCACACGGCGACGCTGTTCCAGCCCTCATCCGCAACGTCGATCCACGTCGAGCGCATCATCTCCTGCTGCGGCTTGCCGTCCACGACCTTGGCGAACAGGAACAGGTTGCCCTTCGGCGCGATCTGTCGCTTGAGCCCCTCGTAGGCGAGATCGTGCGCGCGCCCGAGTGGCAGGCGCAGATCGTTCTCGATCAGGATCCGGATCACGCCGAGCGCAGCCCGGCGAAGCTGGTACGGGTCGCCCGAACCCGTCGGCTTCTCGTCGATCGCCCAGAAGCCGACGAGCATGTCGAGCTTGTCGGCCAATGCCACCGCGATGGCGACCGCATCCCCGTTCTCGGCCTTCGGCACCGTGTCGGACGGCCCCTTGGGCTTGTAGTGCAGCTCGATGGCGCGCGCGATCGGCGGACTGGCGCCCGCACGCTCCGCGTAATAGCGCCCCATCAGACCTTGCAGCTCGGGGAATTCGCCGACCATGCCGGAGACGAGATCGGCTTTTGCGAGCTCGGCGGCGCGGCGCGCCTCGGGCGGATCGGCATCGACGGCGCCGGCGATCTCGAATGCCAGCTCCTTGATCCGCTCCACGCGCTCCTTCTGCGTGCCGAGCTTCTCGTGGAACGTGATGCCGGCGAGCGCGATCGCCATCTCGGCGAGCGGCCGCTTGAGATCCTGCTCCCAGAAGAACTTGGCATCGGCGAGCCGCGCGCGGATCACCTTCTCGTTGCCGGCCACGATCTCGGCGCCGCCGTCCGTGGCGGTGAGGTTCGAGACCAGGATGAAGCGGTTCGCGAGCGCCTTCGTTTTCGGATCGATGAGCGAGAAACACTTCTGATGCGTCTTCATCGCCGTGATGAGGCACTCCGCCGGCACGTCGAGAAACACTTTGTCGAACGCGCCCATCAGCACGACCGGCCATTCGGTGAGGCCGGCGTTCTCCGCGAGCAGCGCCTCGTCCGCGATCAGCTCGAGCTTGGCCTTGCCCGCCAGCGCCGCGGCCTGCTCCTTGATCTCCTCCGCCCGCTCCTCGGCATTCAGCATCACGGCATGCGCGGCGAGCTTGTCCGCATAGTCCTCGAAGCCCTCGACCTCGAACGCGGCATTGCCATGGAAGCGATGGCCGCGCGTCGTGTTGCCCGCTTTGAGCCCCGCGATCTCGAGCGGCACGATGGCGCCGTCGATCAGGGACACAATGGACTTCAGCGG
>DAITBB010000103.1:0-5890 GCA_036823975.1 Hyphomicrobium sp. | reverse complement strand
AACGGCCACCGCGGCACTCTCTTTTCCAGCCTTTCCAACCGGCTCGGACCCCGCCTTGACTGACACCCTGACCTTGAAAAAAGAGATGCGTCGCGCGGCCAAGGCGATGCGGCGTGCGGCTTACGAGAGCCATGGCGCGCGCGCGTCCGAGGCCATCGCGGAGCACGGGATCGCCTTCGCCGGCCGGCCCGCACCGGCCGTCGTCTCGGGCTTCCTCGCCATCGGCGAGGAGATCGACCCGACGCCGCTGATGCTGCGTCTCGCGGACGCCGGCTACCGGCTCTGCCTCCCCGTCATGGAGGCGAAAGGGGCGCCGCTCGTGTTCCGCGCCTGGGCACCGGGCGATGCGCTCGCCGAAACGATGTGGGGCATCCGCGAGCCGCTGCCCGAGGCCCCGGTGCTCGAGCCCGACATCGTGCTCGGCC
Organism: Hyphomicrobium sp.; assembly: GCA_036823975.1. Lineage (GTDB taxonomy): Bacteria > Pseudomonadota > Alphaproteobacteria > Rhizobiales > Hyphomicrobiaceae > Hyphomicrobium_C. The sequence goes on along the minus strand of DAITBB010000103.1, from coordinate 5,465 downwards.
CCCTGCTCGCGTTCGATCGGGAGGGCTACCGGCTCGGCTACGGCGGCGGCTTTTACGACCGCACGCTCGCGCGGCTGCGCGCGCTGAAGCCGGTCGTCTCCATCGGGCTCGCCTACGACGAGCAAAAGGTCGACGCCGTGCCGCATGAGGATTATGACGAGCGCCTCGACTGGATTTTGACGCCCACGGGCGCCGTCGCCTGCGGCTGACCCTCATGCGGCTGGAACATTGGATACGCGTTTGACCGCTCCCGCCCGCCCGATCTTCCCGCCCCGCTCGCCCGTCCGGACGCGTCTGACGCGAAGGGGCGCCTGATGCGACTCCTTTTTCTCGGCGACATCGTCGGCCGCTCGGGCCGCAAGGCCGCGACGGAGGCGATCCCGCGCCTGCGCAAGCGCTACAATCTCGACTTCGTCGTCATCAACGGCGAGAACGCCGCCGGCGGCTTCGGCATCACCGAGAGCATCCATCTCGAGCTGCTCGACGCGGGCGCGGACGCGGTGACGCTCGGCAACCACGCCTTCGACCAGAAGGATACGCTGGTGTTCATCGAGCGCCAGGAGCGGCTGATCCGTCCGCTCAACTTCCCCCCCGGCACGCCCGGCCGCGGCGCCGGCATCTTTACGGCGCGCAACGGCGCCGACGTTCTCGTCATCAACGCGATGGGGCGCGTGTTCATGAACGAGATCGACTGTCCGTTCCGCGCCGTCGACCGCGAGATCACGGCCTGCGGCCTGAAGTCCGGCGCCGACGCGATCCTGATCGACTTCCACGCGGAGGCGACGAGCGAGAAGCAGGCGTTCGCCCATTTCGTGGACGGCCGCGCCAGCGTCGTCGTCGGCACACACACGCACACGCCTACGAGCGACGAGCGCATCCTGCGCGGCGGCACGGCCTACATGTCGGATGCGGGCATGTGCGGCGATTATGACTCCGTGCTCGGCATGGAGATGGACGAGCCGATCAATCGCTTCCTGACGCGCCTGCCGCGCGAGCGCTTCGAGCCCTCCATGGGCCCGGCGACCGTCTCGGGCCTCGCCGTCGAGATCGACGACCGGACGGGCCTCGCGGTGCGCGTGAAAAGTTTGCGGCTCGGTGGCGTTCTTGAGCCGACCGAGCCGCTTTTTTGGGTGGAGTGAGAGAAGGTATGGCAATCGCACGAGGAGGAGCGCGGCCCGCCCTCGATGCACTGGCGAGCTTTGGCTCGCCCTGATCCGCGATTGGGCAGAAGCGGTATTCCCCAAGGTTAGGTGATTCTGGCCCTCGCGGCGAGGTCCAGCCCCCGTTTTCGGCCCCTCAGGGGGGTTGACCGGCACCGGGCCGGCGCCCAATAAGTCGATCCGAGATTGCCCGGAAACGAGGTTCCGGGCCCTTTCCGGGACACACCATGGCCGGCCATTCCGCATTCAAGAACATCATGCACAAAAAGGGCCGTAAAGACGCGGCCCGCGCCAAGATGTTCACCAAGATCGCACGCGAGATCACGGTGGCGGCCAAGTCCGGCATGCCGGACCCCACCATGAACCCGCGCCTCAGGCTCGCCATCCAGGCCGCGCGCGCCGAGAACATGCCGAAGGACAACATCGAGCGGGCCATCAAGAAGGCCATCGGCGGCGACAGCGAAGCCTACGAATCGATCCGCTACGAGGGCTACGGGCCGGGCGGCGTCGCCATCATCGCCGAAGCGCTGACCGACAACCGCAACCGCACGGGCGGGGCCGTGCGTGCCGCCTTCACGAAGCATGGCGGCAACCTGGCCTCCACCGGCGCGGTTGCGCACATGTTCGAGCATGTGGGCGAGATCCGCTTCAAGACCTCCGCCGGCAGCGCGGACGCCGTGCTCGAGGCCGCGATCGAGGCCGGGGCGGACGATGCCGCCTCCGACGACAGCGGCCACGTCATCACCTGCGCCTTCGAGAGCCTCGGCACCATCGCCGCCGCCCTCGAGGAGAAGCTCGGCGAGCCGGAGGGCGTACGCGCCATCTGGAAGCCCAACCTCACGACCGAGGTGGACGAGGACAACGCCCAGAGCATCATGAAGCTGATTGCCGTCCTCGAGGACGACGACGACGTGCAGAACGTTTTCGCCAACTTCGAGGTTTCAGAAGACGTGCTGAAGAAGCTCACCGCCGCCTGAGGCGACGCGGCGGGCACATCCCCCCCGATAGGAAACCAACGAGAGGCCCATGACCGAGAAGCTCGAAGACATCGCCCAAGCCATGGTTGCGCCGGGCAAAGGCATCCTGGCCGCCGACGAAAGCTCGGGCACCATCAAGAAGCGCTTCGATTCGATCGGCGTCACCTCGACCGAGGACACACGCCGCGACTATCGCGAGATGCTGTTTCGCGCCACGGACGCCATGAAGAACCATGTGTCCGGCGTCATTCTCTACGACGAGACCATTCGCCAGAAGGCCAAGGACGGGACTCCCCTCGTCGACATCATGAAGGCCGCAGGCTCCATTCCCGGCATCAAGGTCGACACCGGCGCCAAGCCGCTTGCCGGCCCGACCGCCACGATCGAGACCATCACCGAGGGCCTCGACGGCCTGCGCGAGCGTCTCGCGGCGTATCACGCGCTCGGCGCCCGCTTTGCGAAATGGCGCGCCGTCATCACCATTGCGGACGGCGTGCCGACCTGGGGCTGCATCAAGGCCAACGCGCATGCGCTCGCCCGCTATGCCGCCCTCTGCCAGGAGGCCGGCGTCGTCCCGATCGTCGAGCCGGAGGTGCTGATGGACGGTCCGCACGCCGCGCACGACATCGACACGTGCTACCGCGTGACGGAATGGACGCTGCGCACGGTGTTCCGCGAGCTTTATGACGCGCGCGTCAGCCTCGAAGGCATGGTGCTGAAGCCGAACATGGTCATCGCCGGCCAGAAGAGCGCGCGCCAGGCCTCGCCCGAGGAGGTCGCCGAGAAGACGATCCGCTGCCTCAAGGCGACGGTGCCTGCGTCCGTTCCCGGGATCGCCTTCTTGTCGGGCGGCCAGTCCGACGAGGCCGCCACGCAGCATCTCTCGCTGATGAATGCGGCCGGCGGACTGCCCTGGGCGCTGACCTTCTCCTATGGCCGCGCCCTGCAGGCGGCCGCGCTGCAGGCGTGGGGCGGCAAATCCGAGAACGTGGCGGCCGGCCAGCGCGCCTTTACGCATCGCGCCCGCATGAACGGCCTCGCCGCGCTCGGCAAGTGGGACGCCAAGCTCGAAAAGGCGGCCTGAGCCGACGCGATCGGCCTTCGCGCGAAGAAAGGCTCGAGACACGAGAGCGGCGGGAGCAGAAGCTCCCGCCGTTTTCATTTTTTACCGTGGGGCGGGAACAAATCATTTTCGCGGGCGTTGTCTCGATGCCCCTGAGTAAGGACACACCGCGGACCGCAAGGAAAACGGTGAGCAGCAAGGCGTAGTGAGCCCCCCTCACTGCGTCTTGCCTGTTTTTGGCATGCGCTGCGGCGTCGTCATCCCGCCCCGAGAACGCGGGCTGTGCCGGTCATGAAGATCCGCACCTGATCGCGGATCGTGTCCTCCCGCTTGCCGCGCGTGCGCACCTCGTAGATGAAGGCACGTATTCCCAGATAGAACACCGCGCCGTGCAGCGCCCAGAAGATCTCCTCCTCGCGCGCGGTCATCGGCGATGCGGAGAGCGACGGCAGGCGGAGCTCGGCGCGGAGCTCGTCGCACGCGGGCTTGATGAACTGATTGCGGACCATGGACACGTAGCGGTCCGTCATCGGATGCCCCTTGAGGCCCGCGAACATGAAGATCCGCATCCATTGGGGATCGAAAATCCTCTCCGTATACGCGATGTAGAATTGTATGAGCCGGTCCTCGAGCGGGCGCGAGCGGTCGGCGATCAGGTCTTTCCAGCTCGCGTCCCACCGCGCCAGAAACACGTGGTCGTAGACGCGCTCGATCAGGGCCTCCTTGGTGGGGAAATACCGGAAGATCGCAGGGTGACTGATCCCCATCGTCTTGGCCAGCTCGCGCGTCTGTCCTTCGAAGCCGTGCGTGGCGAAGAACTGGGCCGCCGCCTCAACGATCTGCCGCTCCCGCTCGGCCGCCGGCAGATGCTGCCGCGGCTTGCGGTCGGATCCGTCGCGCGACATTTGTGACCCTTTGGTCATTTTGTGTTTGACTCCCCGCCGCACGAACCCTACTTGTGACCGCATGGTCACAAGTAGCCGATCCGCGCACACGTGTCGATGGGTCCGCTCGAGAAGGAGAACACCATGACCGGCGAGATCAAAACGTTCGCTGAGACCTGGGACAGCGCCTTCAACGCCGGAGATATGGCGAAGCTCGCGGGCTTCTATGCCGCGCACCCGGTCGTCATCCCGGCGGGGGGCATGCCTGTCGAAGGCCAGGAGGGCATCGGCGCGTTTTTCGCCAGCGTGCGCGGCCAGGGGCTCACGACGCATCGGATCGACGTCCAGGCCGTGATCGACCGTGGCGATACGGCGATTGCGCGCGGGACCTGGAGCCTCAACGGCACGGCGGAGGGCGGCGGGGACTTAAAGTTTGGCGGCAATTGGGTCAATGTGCTCACGCGTGACGGCGGGACCTGGAAGATCCTGCTGCACACATGGAACTAGAGCGCGTTCACTCTTATTGGAATCGGCTTTTGCGTGAACGCGCTCTAAGTCGTTGTTTGAGAGTCTGATTCACGCCCTCGATGCGAGCTCAACGCTCGCATCTCAAACGATCAGACTCTAGCTTACTCGATCCTCCTCACAGCCAAGGTGTCCTCGTGACGGATCTGACCCTCAACAGACGCCAAGCTCTGGCCGCCACTGCGGCAGCCATCACCCTTTGGCCGGCGCTCGGAACCGCCGGCGATCAACCCCGACAGGAGACCTCTCACATGCCGTTGCTCAGAATCGACCTCTACGAAGGCCGCAGCGACGCGCAGCTTGCGCAGCTCTTGGACACCATGCACGCCGTCATGCTCGAAGCCTTCAAGGTGCCGGTGCGCGACCGCTATCAGATCGTGACCGAGCATCGGCCTTCGCGCATGCTCATGGAGGATACGGGGCTCAACATTCCGCGCACCAAGGACTTCGTGATGATCCAGGTGACGACCCGGCCGCGCACGCGCGAGATGAAGGAGGTCTTCTACCGCCGCATGGCGGAGGAGCTGGAAAAGGTCTGCGGCATCAAGCCGAGCGACGTCATGATGAACTTCGTCACCTGCACGGACGACGACTGGTCGTTCGGCTACGGCCGGGCCCAGTTCCTGACCAAGGAGCTTTAGCGGCGCGCCGCCTTTCCTTCTCCCATGGGGAGAAGGTGCTCCGTCGAACCGAAAGCTTCGCAACCGAAACAGCCGGCGGTGAGAGGCTTTAGCGTACCAACGCCAGTGGTGTCACCAGAGCAAAGTCCCTCACCGGCCTACGGCCACCTCTCCCTTCCAGGGAGAGGTAAGTGAAGTGGGACGCGAGCGACGGCGTACACTTACATAACACATGG
>DAITBB010000034.1:561-32305 GCA_036823975.1 Hyphomicrobium sp. | reverse complement strand
CCGACATGGGCATCATCATCTGCCCGTCGGCGGCGCTCAGCATGAAGCAGCTTCCAATGACGGCCCCGCTGCACAACTCGATCGCACCGTTCGTGAAGCTGCGCGAGGCGGGCGTGCGCTGCTACCTCGGCGTCGACAACGTGCATGACCTCTTCATGCCGATGGTGGACGGCGACCTGTGGACGGAAGCGCGCATGCTGATGGAGTCCTGCCGGTTCTACGATATCGACGCTGTGGCGGAATGGGCCTGCGCGAAGCCGATCCCGCTCCGCAGCGGCACGGAGACGCCGGCCCCTGTCGAGCGGACCGTCGAGAAGGAGCCCGCGAAGAAACGTGCCGCCGCAGGCCGGCGGCGCTAGAGCATTTTCCGACGACGTGACTTCCGGTTCGTCGCAAGAAAAAGACAAAAACCTAGAGCCGTTCCCCGATTCCATCGGATCGCAAAGCGCTCTAGGCCGTACACGGACTTGGGGCGCACGCACGAGGACGACGCGCGAGAGGACGACAGGCGACAGACGCGGACGCATTTTTATGGAACGCGGCAGGCTTGCGGAGCTTATTCAGTCGTGATGCGCGCGTCTGGCCAGAGCGAGCGCCGACTGTTTGCGGAAATGCGCGCTGATCGTCTTCCCGGAAGTGCTTCGGACTGCGGCGCGACCCGAAACACGAAGCCAATTGGTGGCATCGGCGCACGAGGGCTCCATAAGGCACGAGGGCTCCATGAGTAAGCGGACACGTCTCCCCGATCGCGGTGTCGTATCGGTTATTGGGCCGGATGCGCGCAAGCTGCTCGGCGGTCTCGTCACGAACGACATCGTCCTTCTCGATCAGGCCCCCGCGCTCTACGCGGCCCTGCTGACTCCGCAGGGCAAGATCCTGTTCGACTTCATCGTCGCCGCCGTCCATGGCGGCTATCTGCTCGAGACGGAGCGCACCCGCGCGCCCGACCTCGCCAAGCGGCTCTCGCTCTACAAGCTGCGCGCCGATGTCGAGATCCGCGACGCCTCGGACCTCTTCTCCGTTTCAGCCGCATGGGGAGGGGGCACGAGCCCCAGCAACACGCCGCCGGGCGGCGTGAGCTACGTCGATCCGCGTCTCGCGAGCCTCGGCGTGCGCATCATCGCACCGCGCTCCGCCACACCCGACGCCGAGGCGGAAGAGACCGGCTCCACGGGCTTCGCGGCCTACCACGCGCACCGCATCGCCCTCGGCGTCCCCGAAGGCGGGCGCGACTTCGTCTTCGGCGATACCTTCCCGCACGAGGCGCTCCTCGATCAGCTCCATGGCGTCTCGTTCACCAAGGGCTGCTTCGTCGGCCAGGAGGTCGTCGCGCGCATGCAGCACAAGGCGACCATCCGCAAGCGGGTGGTGACGGTGGAGGCGGACGGCGACCTTCCCGAAAGCCCCGAGCCCATCATGATCGGAACGGTCGAGATCGGGCGCCTGGGCTCCGTCTCGGGCCCGCGAGGGCTCGCGCTCGTACGCATCGACCGCGTCGCCGAGGCCGAGCGCGACGGGCGCCCCATCACCGTCGCCGACCGGCCGTTGCGCGTCGCGCCTCCCGCCTACGCCACATTCGAGATCAAGGTGCCCCATGACGTCGCCTGAGGCCGTGTCGCGCTGTCCATGGACCAGCATCGACGATCCACTCTATGCCCGCTACCACGACGAGGAATGGGGCGTGCCCCACGCCGACGACCGGCGCCTCTTCGAGAAGCTCGTTCTGGAAGGCTTTCAGGCCGGGCTCTCGTGGCTCACCATCCTGAAAAAGCGCGAGGCCTTCCGGCGCGCGTTCCACGACTTCGATGCGGCGCGCATTGTCCGTTACGGCGAGAAGGACGTCGCGCGCCTGATGGCGGATGCGGGCATCGTGCGCAACCGCCTCAAGGTCGAGGCGACCATCGCCAATGCCAAAGCCTTCCTCGAGCTGACACAGCGCCAGTCGCTCGCCTCCTTCCTGTGGACGCACGCCGGCGGCAAACTTGCAGATCAGACGCCGCGCGCCTTCCGCGACATCCCCGCGTCGACGGACGCCTCCGCGAGGATCTCGAAGGCGCTCAAGAAGGAAGGGTTTCGCTTCGTCGGCCCGACGACCGTCTACGCGTTCATGCAGTCCACGGGCATGGTCAACGATCACGTGCCCGAATGCCATCGCCACGCGGCGTGCGCGGACCTGCAGCGCGCGTTCGTCGTGCCCAAAGCGTGAGGAGCCGGCGATGCACGACGCGCCACCCGGCCAACCCGCTGACGATCCCGCTGGGACAGGGTCTCGCCCGCCGCGGGCCTGGCAGCGCATGCTGTCGGGCCGGCGTCTCGATCTCCTCGATCCCGCCCCGAGCGACATCGCGATCGAGGACATCGCCCACGGCCTCGCGCGCGTCGCACGCTGGAACGGACAGACGCTCGGGCCGCACGCCTTCTCCGTCGCGCAGCACGTCGTGCTGGTGGAGGAGATCGCGAGCGCGCTCAATCCGGACTGGAGCGGCGAATCACGGCTTGCGGCGCTGCTTCACGACGCCGCCGAGTACGTCATCGGCGATCTGATCAGCCCGTTCAAGACGGCCATCGGCCTCGATTACAAGGCCTTCGAGAAGCGGCTCATGGAGGCGGTCCACGTCCGCTTCGGGCTCGCGCCGAGCCTCCCCGATGCGGTGACGCACGACATCAAACGCGCGGATCGAATCGCTGCCTACTACGAGGCAACGCGCCTCGCCGGCTTCTCGGAGGCCGAAGCGCTGACGTTTTTCGGCGCTCCTGACGCGCTCGATCACGACCTCACGCAACAGTTATTTAACCTTGCACCGATGCCAGCTCTCGACGCGCAGCGATTATTTCTCGAACGATTTGCCGCCCTCGCGCGTTTCGCCTGACGGGTCCCCGAAGCCTCAATCCTCCGCTTCGGTTTTATTCCATCCGGAACGCAGAAATATCTTGCTTTTCAAGGATCGGAAAATCGCCACGATCGGAAGTTAGCGCGGCAGATCAGGAGCTGGTGCAATGATCTCAGATGCGAACATCAAGCGGCGGTTCCCTGATCCGGATACCGGCGCATTCGAGAGCGATCACGATCATCCGTCTCAGCGTAGTGAGACAGCCGGCCTCGAGATCGGCCTCAACGCCGCCATCGTCGCGGTGATCGACGACGAGCCCGTCGTGCTCGTCATCCGCAAAGACGGCAAGGATAGCGAAGGCGCCCATGGCGGCGACAGCCTTCCGTTCGGTCCCTTCTCGCCGGTGGATCATCGCACGCTCGAAAGCGGCTTGCGGACGTGGGTCGCGGAGCAGACCGGCCTCGGGCTCGGCTATGTCGAGCAGCTCTACACGTTCGGGGACCGCGGACGCCACGCCGAGCCCGGCGATCCCTCGATGCATGTCGTCTCGATCGGCTATCTCGCATTGACGGAGACGGGCCACGCCCGCGATCTGCAGCATGGCGTCTGGCGGAGCTGGTACCACTATTTTCCGTGGGAAGACTGGCGCAAAGGCAAGCCGGAAATTCTCGCCGCCGAGATCGAGCCGCGCCTCAGGGAGTGGGCCGAGCGCCCCGCGCTGCGCTCTGCGCCTGTGCGGCCCGTTCCGCGCGACGACCGGCTCCGCATCTGCTTCGGCATGGACGGAGGCACCTGGGACGAGGAGAAGGTGCTCGACCGCTTCGAGCTGCTCTATGAGGCAGGCCTCGTCGAGGAAGCCCGCCGCGACGGACGCGAGGCCGCCTCGGCCTGGCGCGAAGGCCAGCCCCGGCTCGGCGTACCGATGCAGTTCGACCATCGCCGCATCCTCGCCACCGCCATCGGACGCGTGCGCGCGAAAATCAAATACCGTCCGGTGATCTTCGAGCTGATGCCGGACGACTTCACCTTGTTCGAATTGCAGAAGACGGTGGAGGCCATCCTCGGCCCGCATCTTCACAAGCAGAACTTCCGCCGCCTCGTCGAGAGCGCCGGCCTCGTCGAGCCGACCGGCGACGTGAAGACCCAGACGGGCGGCCGGCCCGCCAAGCTGTTCCGCTTCCGCAGGGAGGTGGTGCTGGAGCGGCCGGCGCCGGGCGTCCGCGTCAAAGCCATCCGCACCTGACAGAGATGCGTTCGGATAATCCGCCTAGAGACATAAAAAATCCGATGCTCAACCTGGAAATTTGGGAGCGGGTCTATTAGATTTGGTGCAGGCGCACTATGCTCTGATCGAGCATAAAGGCGGAACCATCAGGTTCCGAAGGCGTAGTGGGTACTGGTCTAAGGAGACCAGTATTTTTCAGGCCCCTCATATACTCCACTAGAGCATATGAGGCACGAGGAGGTCAATCATGGTGCTCGATCTCGTCCATTCTGCCGTTGGCTCGTCGGACATTGCGGACGCTCCCGTCTGCACGCCCCCCCGCGCACGGACGACCGTCGTGCCTCCGCTCCCGTTCACGCCCACGCTGAAGCGCAAGCTGGCGCCGCTTTACGAGCGCGTGAAGCACGTCGTCACGCCGATGGAGTGGGTGCAGTACGCCCCGCTCGTCAAGGCGATCAACGACCTCAAGGCCGAGCGCAACGCGGTCATCCTGGCGCACAACTACATGACGCCGGAGATCTTCCACTGCGTCGGCGACATCCGCGGCGACAGCCTTCAGCTCGCGAAGGAAGCGGGCCGCACCGAGGCGGACGTCATCGTCCAGGCCGGCGTGCACTTCATGGCCGAGACGTCGAAGCTCCTCAACCCCGACAAGACGGTGCTGATCCCCGATCCGCTGGCCGGCTGCTCGCTTGCCTCGTCGATCACGCCCGCGGACGTGCGTGCGCTGCGCGCCGCCTATCCGGGCGTGCCGATCGTGACCTACGTCAACACCAGCGCCGACGTGAAGGCGGAGTGCGATATCTGCTGCACCTCCTCCAACGCCGTGAAGATCGTGGAGAGCCTCGGCGCACCGCGCGTGCTGCTCATCCCCGACGAGTACCTGGCGAAGTACGTGCAGACCAAGACGAAGGTCGAGATCATCGCCTGGAAGGGCCACTGCGAGGTGCACGAGCGCTTCACCGCCGAGGAGCTGGACGCCATGCGCGCCGCCGAGCCCGGCCTCAAGATCATCGCGCACCCCGAATGCCCGCCGGACGTGATCGGCGCCTCCGACTTCACCGGCTCGACGGCGGCCATGATCGACTGGGTGAAGACGAAGCGCCCGGCCAAGGTCGTGCTCGTCACCGAGTGCTCGATGGCATCCAACGTGGCGGCTGAGGCTCCGGACGTCGAGTTCATCCGGCCATGCAATCTCTGCCCGCACATGAAGCGCATCAGCCTCGAGAAGATCTACGAGGCCCTGCTTCACAACCGCTACGAGGTGACGGTGGATCCCGCCGTCGCCGTGAAGGCCCGCCGCGCCGTCGAGCGCATGGTCGAGGCATCGGCCTGAGGAGGATCGGCATGGGCCAGCGGCCCATGCCACCGCAGCCTTTTCACCGGGAGGTCCGCATGGGCTCCGAACGCATCCTCTCCCCGATGCATGGGTTCTCGGACCCGGCGCGGCCGCTCGACCGGGGCGACGTCGTGGTCATCGGAGCGGGACTCGCGGGGCTCTTCACCGCGCTGCGGCTCGCGCCGCTGCCGGTGACGGTCGTCGCCGCCGCACCCTTGGGCGAAGGCGCATCCAGCGTCTGGGCGCAGGGCGGCATTGCCGCGGCCGTCGGCGAGGGCGATACGCCCGCGGCCCATGCCGCCGACACCATTGCCGCCGGCGGAGCCATCGTCGACCCTCACGTCGCGGAGGTCGTGGCCGCGGAGGCCCCCGCCCGCATCGCCGATCTCCTGCGCTATGGCGTGCCCTTCGACCGCGACCTCGCCGGCCATTTCGCGCTGTCGCTCGAGGCCGCCCACTCGCGCGCCCGCGTCGTCCGCGTGGCCGGAGACCGCGCCGGCGCCGCCATCATGCAGGCGCTCATCGCAGCCGCACGCGCCACGCCTTCGATCCGCATCCTCGAAGGCTACGAGGCGATGGATCTGATCCTCGACGCGGGATCGGGGACGGGAGCGAGCGGCCGCATCGCCGGCGTGCGCCTCGTGCGGACCGATGCGGCGGGAACCGGCACCTTCGATTTCATGCCGGCGAGCGCCGTCGTCATGGCGACGGGCGGGGCCGGCGCCCTCTACGCCGTCACCACCAATCCGATGTACGCGCGCGGCGAGGCCATCGCCTTCGCAGCGCGCGCGGGCGCCGTGATTTCCGACGCCGAGTTCGTCCAGTTCCATCCGACGGCCATCGACGCCCACATCGATCCCGCCCCGCTCGCCTCGGAAGCCTTGCGCGGCGAGGGCGCCAAGCTCGTCAATCGCCGCGGCGAGCGCTTCATGCTGGCCTTGCATGCCGATGCCGAGCTCGCCCCGCGCGATATCGTGGCCCGCGGCGTGTTCGCGGAGATCCTCGCCGGGCGCGGCGCCTATCTCGATTGCCGCGAGGCGATCGGCGCAGCCTTTCCAACCGCGTTCCCGACCGTCTATGCTCATTGCCGCAACGCCGGCATCGATCCGGCAACGCAGCTCATCCCCATCGCGCCGGCCGCGCACTATCATATGGGCGGCGTTGCCACCGATCTCGCGGGCCGCACATCTCTCGAGGGCCTGTGGGCCGTCGGCGAGGTCGCCTCCACGGGTCTGCACGGCGCCAACCGCCTCGCATCGAACTCGCTGCTCGAGGCGATCGTGCTCGGCGCGCGCGTCGCCGCCGACATCACCGCGCTGGTGTCGCCCGCGATGGCCCATCCCATCGCCACGACCCATCGCGTCGCCGCAAGCCGCCCGCTGAACCGCGCCCGGCGCGCCCATCTCATCGGCCTGCTGCGCGAGACCATGAGCGCGCACGTCGGCGTCGTGCGCACGGGTACGGGGCTCGAGCAGGCGCTCGCCACGTTGCGGGAGATCGGCGCGGAAGCCCGCGACGACGCCCTCATCGCCAACATGACGCTCACCGGCGAGATCATTGCGGCCTCGGCGCTCATGCGCACGGAGAGCCGCGGCGCCCACTTCCGCTCCGATTACCCGGAGCCTGTCGTGCGCCTCGCCCACCGCAGCGCCCTGACCCTCTCCGACGTCCGCGCCGTCACGAGCCGCGCCCGGCCCGCGCGGATCGGCCAGCCCCAGAGGGAGCTCAGCGCGTGAGCCAAGTCGAGACGAGCCTTCCGCGCCCGCTGATCGTGCGGGCCGTCGAGCTGGCGCTCGCCGAGGACCTCGGCGTGCGTGGCGACCTGACGACGGACGCGACCGTGCCCGCCCATGTCCGCGCGGTCGCGATGTTCGGCGCACGCCGCCCCGGCATCATCTCCGGCCTCGACGTCGCAGAGGCCGCCTTCCGCGCCCTCGATACGAACGTGCACTTCGAGCGTGTGGTCGAGGATGGTACGCGCGCTGAAGCGGGAGACGTCGTGGCCCGCGTCTCCGGCCCGGCCCGCATCTTGCTGACCGGCGAGCGCGTCGCGCTCAATTTCATCTGCCACATGAGCGGCATCGCGACGCTCACGCGCCGCTACGTCGATCTCGTGGCGGGCACGCGCGCGCGCATCGTCGACACGCGCAAGACGACGCCGGGCCTCCGGGCGTTCGAGAAATATGCCGTCCGCTGCGGCGGCGGACAGAACCACCGCTCCGGCCTGTTCGACGCGATCCTGATCAAGGACAACCACATCGTCGCCGCGGGCGGCGTGGCGCCCGCCATCGCGGCCGCGCGCGCGCATGCCGGCCACATGGTGAAGATCGAGGTCGAGGTGACGAGCCTCGACGAGCTGGCCGAGGCGCTCGCCCATCCCATCGACGCCGTGCTGCTCGACAACATGTCCCCCGCGCTGCTGCGCGAGGCCGTCGCCCGCGTCGGCGGTCGGGCGATCACGGAAGCCTCGGGCGGCGGTTCGCTCGAGACCGTGCTCGCCATAGCCGAGAGCGGCGTCGACCTGATCTCGATCGGCGCGCTGACGCACTCGGCCCCCATCCTGGACCTCGGCCTCGATTTCGAGGACGCGGAGACCGAGGCGGCGACGGCGGATTGAAGGCCAGCCGCACCGCGTGTTCGCTGCGGCATCGCACACTTGATTTTGCCGCAGTTTTTCCGCACTTGTCGGTCCGGCCTCTCTGCGAGGCGACGGAGAACCGACTATGATGCCCGCCTACATCGTCATCTGGGGTCTGGCCGCGATTGCCGCGGCGGCGCTCGCGGGCTTCGCGGCGGGCTGGAAAAATCGCGACTATTCGTTCTGGATGGCGTGGTGCTTCCTCTTTCCGCCCCTCATCCTGTGGCTGCTCGTGATGCCGAAGAAGCAGGGCCCCCGCCCGCGCCGCCCGTCGCTGGACGAGCTGGACCGCGCCGAGCACCGCGACCTCACGCACTGAGCGTTGCCCGCGCTTCATCGCGGGCGGAGCGGCTCACGCTTTGTCTTTCGGATTTTTCTTCAGACGCTCCCGGATCGCGGCCTGCGCCGCCGCGAGGCGCGCGACCGGCACGCGGAAAGGCGAGCACGAGACATAGTCGAACGCCGAGTCGTGGAAGAAGGCGATCGACTCCGGATCGCCCCCATGCTCGCCGCAGATTCCGATCTTGAGCCCCGGCTTGCTCTTGCGTCCGCGCGCGATCCCCATCCGGACCAGCTCTCCAACGCCGCGCTGATCGATCGAGACGAAAGGATCGGTCTCGTAGATGCCCTCCGTCGCATAGGCCGAGAGGATCGGCGCGGCGTCATCGCGCGAAAGCCCGAGCACCGTCTGCGTCAGATCGTTGGTGCCGAACGAGAAGAAGTCCGCCCCGTCCTCGCCTTCGGCAAGATCGCCGGCCGCAAGACAGGCACGCGGAAGCTCGATCATGGTACCGAGCGTGAAAACGGGCGTGATCCCCGTCTCGGCCGCAACGGCCTCCGCCGTCTTGCGGATACGATCCGCCAGGATGTCGTACTCGCGCCGATAGGCCACGAGTGGAACCATGATCTCGGGCGCGACGAGGGCACCGAGCTTCCGTCCGGCCTCAATGGCGGCCTCGAAGATCGCGCGCGCCTGCATCTCCGGAATCTCGGGATAGCGGATAGCGAGGCGCGAGCCGCGCAAGCCCAGCATCGGGTTGAACTCCGACAGCTCCGCCACGCGCGCCCTGAGCTTGTCGACCGAGAGACCGAGCTGCTCCGCGACGGCCTCGAGCTCACGCTCCTGGCGCGGCAGGAACTCGTGCAGCGGCGGGTCGAGCAGGCGGATCGTGACCGGCAGCTCTCCCATGATCTCGAACAGCTCGACGAAATCGGCCCGTTGCATGGGCAGGATGCGGGCGAGCGCCGCCTTGCGGCCGGCCTCCGTCGTCGCGCAGATCATCTCGCGCATCGCCAGGATGCGCTCGGCGTCGAAGAACATGTGCTCCGTGCGGCAGAGGCCGATGCCCTGTGCGCCAAACGTGCGGGCCTGCCGCGCATCCTTGGGCGTATCGGCGTTGGCGCGCACGGCGAGGCGGCGTGCCTCGTCCGCCCAGCCGATGAGACGGGCAAAGTCTCCGGAAAGCTGCGGCTGGCGCATCGGCACCTCGCCCGCATAGACGCGCCCCGTCGCCCCATCGATGGTGAGGATGTCGCCGGCCTTGAGCACGCGCTTGCCGACGCTCAGCGTCTCGGCCTGCTCGTTGATGCGGATGGCGCCCGCTCCCGAGACGCACGGCACGCCCATGCCGCGCGCCACGACGGCGGCATGGCTCGTCATGCCGCCGCGCGCCGTCAGGATGCCGGCGGAGGCGTGCATGCCGTGAATATCCTCCGGGCTCGTCTCCGTGCGCACGAGAATGACGGACCGGCCCTGCTGCTTCTGCCGCTCGGCCTCGTCCGAGGAAAAGACGATCGCGCCCGAGGCCGCCCCCGGCGACGCCGGCAGCCCGGAGGTCAGGAGATCCTGCTCGCCCGCGGGATCGATCGTCGGATGCAGAAGCTGCGTAAAGCTCGACGGATCGACGCGCAGCACCGCCTCCTCGCGCGTGATGAGGTCTTCGCTCGCGAGATCGACGGCAATCTTTACCGCCGCCTCCGCCGTGCGCTTGCCCGAGCGCGTCTGCAGCATCCAGACCTTGCCGTCCTGGATCGTGAACTCGATGTCCTGCATGTCCCGGTAGCGGCTCTCGAGCACGGTGAAGATCGCCGAAAGCTCCGCGAACGCTCCCGGCATCTCCTCCTCGAGCGACGGGTTCGGATCCTCGGCCTCCTGGCGCGCCTTGATCGTCAGCGGCTGGGGAGTCCGAATTCCGGCGACCACGTCCTCGCCCTGGGCGTTGACGAGGTACTCGCCATAGATCTCGTTGGCGCCCGTCGAGGGATTGCGCGTGAACGCGACGCCCGTCGCCGAGGTGTCGCCCATGTTGCCGAACACCATCGCCTGCACGTTGACGGCCGTGCCCCAGCTCTCGGGAATGGCGTGCAGGCGCCGGTAGGTGACGGCCCGGGTATTCTGCCAGGAGCCGAACACGGCCCCGATCGCGCCCCAGAGCTGCTCGCCCGTATCCTGCGGAAAGGGCTTGCCGATGGCCTCCACGATGGCGGCCTTGTACTGCACGATCAACGCGCGCCAATCGTCGGCGCTGAGCTCCGTATCGAACGAATAGCCGTTGAGGTTCTTGAAATTGTCGAGGATGTCCTCGAACACGGCATGGTCGACGCCGAGCACCACGTCGCCATACATCTGAATGAAGCGGCGATAGCTGTCGTAGGCGAAGCGCTCGTCGTTGGCATTGCGCGCGAGGCCCTGCACGGTGCGGTCGTTGAGGCCGAGGTTGAGGATCGTATCCATCATGCCCGGCATCGAGGCCCGCCCGCCCGACCGCACGGCAACGAGCAGAGGCTTGTCCTCGCTGCCGAAGCGATAGCCCGTCTCCTCGCTGATGCGCGCCATCGCCTCCTCGACCTGAGGTGCGAGGCCATCGGGCAGACGGCGGCCGTTTTTGTAATAGAGGCTGCACACCTCGGTGGTGATGGTGAACCCCGGTGGCACCGGAAGTCCCAGGTTCGCCATCTCGGCCAGGTTTGCACCCTTCCCGCCGAGCAGATTCGTCATGCTGGCGCGGCCTTCGGAAAAGCCAGCGGCGAAATAGTAGACCCACTTGGGAGCCGCATCGCGAGATGGCTGGGAAGATGCCATTCCGTCTCCTGTCCGTGCCGGTATCGTAGTGTGCGCCGGATTGTTGCCGGCGGGGAACTGTGGCATACGCCCGGGAGCCCGCCAACACTCCCGTTGCGAAAGCATCTTCAGACTGACGACAGGGTTATCATGACCGACCAAGTGTCGCAGGTTCTCGACCGCCTGGACCGCAACTTCGATGCGGGCCTCGCGCGCCTGTTCGAGCTTCTGCGGATCGAGAGCATCTCGACGGATCCCGCCTATGCCGCCTCCTGCCGCAAGGCCGCCGACTGGTGCGCCGATACGTTGAACGGCATCGGCATCCGCGCCGACGTGAGGCCGACGAGCGGACATCCGATCGTCGTCGGCCATGACCGCGCCAAGGTCGCCAAAGGCACGCCGCACGTGCTCTTCTACGGCCATTACGACGTGCAGCCCCCGGATCCTCTGTCGCTCTGGACGAAGCCGCCGTTCGAGCCGCGCATCGCCACCGACAAGGCCAACGGCAAGGTCATCGTCGCCCGCGGCGCGGAGGACAACAAAGGCCAGCTCATGACGTTCCTCGAGGCCGCGCGCGCCTGGAAGGAGATCGCGGGCGAGCTCCCACTGGCCGTCTCCGTCATGATCGAGGGTGAGGAGGAATGCGGCTCGGCCTCTCTTCCGGGCTTCCTCAAGAAGAGCGGGAAGGAGCTCAAGGCCGATCTCGTCCTCGTCTGCGATACGGGCCAGTGGGACAAGGACACCCCGGCGATCACGACCATGCTGCGCGGCCTCGCCGGCCTCGAGGTCATCGTGAAAGGCCCCTCGCGCGATCTCCATTCGGGGCTCTACGGCGGGCCGGCCATGAACCCGATCCGGGCGCTCGTCGGCATCGTCGGCAAGATGCACGACGCCAAGGGCCGCGTGACCGTTCCAGGCTTCTACGACGGCATCGCGCCGCCGACGCGCGCCCAGCTCAAGCAATGGCAGGCGCTCGGCCTCGATGCGGACCAGCTCCTCGCGCCC
The DNA here is from genome assembly GCA_036823975.1 of Hyphomicrobium sp. Classification (GTDB taxonomy): domain Bacteria; phylum Pseudomonadota; class Alphaproteobacteria; order Rhizobiales; family Hyphomicrobiaceae; genus Hyphomicrobium_C. The sequence continues at coordinate 20,206 of DAITBB010000034.1, read as the reverse complement.
GTCGGGCTTTCGCATCCGGCCGGCGAAGCCTCCAAATCGCTGATCGAGCAGCTCTGGTCGCGCCCGACGCTCGAGTTCAACGGCATCACGGGCGGCTACCAGGGCACCGGCTCGAAAACGGTGATTCCCTCGGAAGCCTCCGTCAAGATCACCTGCCGTCTGGTGCCGGGACAAGACCCCGAGCACGTGCTCGCGAGCCTCCGCCGCTTCGTGACCGACAACCTGCCGCCCGACTGCGAGGCGCGCTTCATCGGCGGACACGGCAGCGCGGCGATTGGCTTCGACACCACGGCGCCGTCAGTTCAGGCGGCGGCCGCAGCCCTCGGCGAGGAATGGGGCGTGGCGCCGGTGCTGATGGGATGCGGCGCCTCGATCCCGATCGTGACGTCGTTCAAATCCGCGCTCGGCATGGACAGCCTCCTGATCGGCTTCGGCGTCGAGGACGACCGGATCCATTCGCCGAACGAGAAATACAATCTCAAGAGCTTCAAGAAGGGTGCCCGCAGTTGGGTGCGCATTCTCGACGCCCTGGCCCGGCAGGCAGCCTGACCCATGCGCACGCCTCCTCAGAAGTTCTCCCTTCCGACCCTCGTCGTGCTCGCCGTCGTGGTGCTCGCCCTCATGTACTTCGAACGGAACGGCCCCTCGCGCGAGGAGGCCACCGCGCCGGAGCGTCCGACGCCCGCGCGCGATGCGGGTCGGGCCCCGGCCTCCGGCACCTCTGGCTCGGCCACACCCGTCGCAGCCCGCCCCGGAGCGGCCGGCGACTTCGACTACTACTCGCTCGTTCTCTCCTGGAGCCCTACCCACTGCGAGAGCCCGGAAGGCCAGGACGACGATACGCAGTGCGCCCCGCGCGGCCGGCGCCCCTATGCCTTCATCCTGCACGGGCTGTGGCCGCAGTACGAGCGCGGCTATCCCGAGGACTGCCCGACGCGCACGCGGCCCTACGTCTCGCAAGCGGTGATCGACGAGATGTTCGACATCATGCCGAGCAAGCGGCTCATCATCCACGAGTACCGCAAGCACGGCACCTGCTCGGGCCTGTCGCCGGAGGGCTATTATCAGACGGCGCGCCGGATGTTCGAGAGCCTGAAGATCCCGCCGCAGTTCCAGAACCCGCCGAAGGCGCAGTTCATGAGCCCCGCCGAGGTCGTGCGGGCGTTCGTAAATGCCAATCCGGCCCTCAAGCCGGACATGATGGGCGTCGCCTGCCGCGGCCCCGGCACGCGCTTCCGCGAGGTGCGCATCTGCTTCTCGAAGACCGGAGCCCCGCGCGCCTGCGGCCCCAACGAGAACCAGCGCCAGCTCTGCCGCAGCGACCGCATGCACGTGCCACCGGTACGCTGAGTCCTCCTTGCCCCGGGGTCTGTGGATAACCACCAGGGCGTCGCGCCTTCGCCTCATTGTGCCTTGCGAGGCGAAGGCTCCGCCCTCAAACTTTGAGTCGTCTTGCGTTTGTCGTCACCCGCGCTTCCGAAGCACCGGCCTCGCGTTCCTCCGTTGAGAAAGGCCAGCTCCGAAAGAGGCGCGATCTCTCAGATGGCGCGCGGCGTTCCGTTCCCTCAATCGGGCCGGCCTGCCGCGATCAGGCGCAAAGCATGCCGAAGACTGCGGACGATTGCGATATTCCCTCGTTCCTGAGCCGCCCTCCGGCCCCCGCCGCACGGCGCGGACGCGGCATGGCGAAGCTCCTCGCGACGTATCATCGGGCGGCGCCCCAGCCGGCGGCGCGGAGCACAGCACTCGGCTTTCTGGATGCGATCGGCGGCCTCGGGTGGAGCGTGCTCGGCTTCGTGGGCGGCGCCGTCTTCTGGCATTTCATCGGCTTCTGGAGCTTCGTCTCGGAGGTGGTTCTGGCCGGCGGCTCCGCCGTCGCACCCGGGCCCGAGCAGGCTGTCCTCCTGCCGCCGAAGCCGGCCGCCCTCGTGCGCCTGGCGGACGCGCAGCCACTGCCCGCATCCTGCACGACGCTGACGCTCAATCGCTTGACCGGACTCACCTCGGCGGCGATCTGCGATTCCGCGCTCGAGGCGCTGCCCCCCGACACGGCCGAAGGGCGGGAGGATCGCCTGACCATCGTCAGCGGGCCCTGACGCCTCCTCGCGCCTCACCTCGCAACCGTCGTGACATTTTTTCGCTGACTGTGGCACCGTGGCCGATCTCCGCGCCGGACAACGCGTTGCATGCCGTACCTTAAAGTGGAATGTCGCACGCCGGCCGCATCATGCCCGAAAGCTGCCGCGATGCCGGTCTAGGGCCTGATCGCTTGAGATGCGAGCGGGCAGCTCGCATCGAGGGCGTGAATTAGACTCTCAAACAACGACTTAGAGCGCGCGTGCGCCTCAACGATTTGAGACGTTTTAGTTTTTGCGGGGTCACGATCACGATGACGCAATTTGCGGCCGGCCAGAGCTGGACCTATCGCACGCCGGAGGGTTTCGAATCCTCCCGCATGCTGATCGGCGCCATCGCCTCCTTCGACGGAAACCGCACCCTCATCTGCGCCGCCGTGATCCACGCGCCGCGGCGGCATGCGGATGGGCATCTGGAGCCGACGACCATCCCGTTCCTGCCCATGACGGACGCGGCCTTCCACGCCAGTGTCGTCGCGCTCGACGGAACGGCCGACCTGCCCGAGAGCTTCGCCGCCAAGCTCGAGGCATGGAGCACGGACCCGAAGGGCCTCACGGCCTTCACCGTGCCGTTCGACGGCTCCCTCGATCGCATGATCGCGCGCCAGATGGCGGACATCGCGGCTCAATCGGCGGCGTAGGCCAGGCCAGCCTCCGGCCACCCCCTCACTCACCCCTTCGCCCGGCGCACCGCCAGCTCCAGCGCCTCTAGAAACCGCGACCGGTCTTTCGGCGTAAAGGCGGCATTGAGCCCGCGGCTCTCTCCGGTCTCGCGCAGGTGCCGGGAAAGATCGCGCATGGCGAGCGCCATGCCGATGCTGGCGTCCGTGAACGGCTTGCCCGTCGGACCGATCGCCTGCGCCCCCGCCTTGAGGCATCGCGCGGCAAACGGGATATCCGCGGTCACGGCGATGTCGCCGGCGCCGATCCGCTCCGCGATCCAATCGTCGGCCGCATCCGCGCCCTCGGCCACGATCACGCGCCACACGCCCGGCCCCTCCGGAAGACGCATCCACGCGTTCGAGACATAGACGATCTCGAGCCCATGGCGGACGGCGACCCGCAGCGCCTCCTCCTTCACCGGACAGGCATCCGCATCGACATAGATCACGAGCCCACCTCGCCCTTCCCGCGGCCCCGGCTGTCCACCTGGGCCAAATAAGCTACAACCGGACCATGACATGGCACAAAGACCGCGGTCCCGGCGAGCGCCGCCGCTACCATCATGGCAACCTGCGCGAGGCCCTGATCGCGGCCGCATTGGACCTGATCCGCGAGAAGGGTCCGGCTGGCTTCACGTTCGCCGAGGCCGCGCGCGCAGCCGGCGTCTCGCCGGCCGCCCCTTACCGCCATTTCCGCGACCGCGACGCGCTTCTGGCCGACGTCGCCAAGCGCGGCTTCGAGGCCTTTGCCGACGCCCTTTCCGCCGCATGGAGCGACGGACATCCGAGCCCGCGCGAAGCCTTCCATCGGCTCGGCGCCGCCTACCTGGCGTTCGCAGGCCGCGAGCCCGCGTATTTCGCGGCCATGTTCGAATCCGGGCTCGCGCTTTCGGACTACCCTGAGGTCCGCGCCGAGGGCGACCGCGCCTTCGCGGTGCTGCGCACCGCGTGCGAGGCGGTCATCGCCACCCTGCCCAAGGAGCGCCGCCCCCCGCCGCTGATGATGGCGCTTCACATCTGGTCGCTCGCACACGGCACGGCCGCGCTCTTCGCCCGCGGCGACGGCGCGCGCCGCGCCATCCCGATCGCGCCCGAGGAGCTTCTCGAAGCTGCCGTGCTGATCTACCTCGACGGCCTCGAGGGTGGAAAATAAGAGCTACTTCTTCTCCGGCACCACGACGCGGATCGAAAGCTCGCGGAGCTGCTTCGGCGTCACGTCGCTCGGCGCGCCCATCAGAAGATCGGCCGCCTGCTGATTCATCGGGAAGAGCGCCACGTCGCGCACCGTCGTGCAGCCCGTGAGCAGCATCACCATGCGCTCGAGGCCGGCCGCCATGCCGCCGTGCGGCGGCGCGCCGTACTGGAAGGCGCGGTAAAGGCCGCCGAAGCGCGCCTCGACCTCGGCGCGCCCGAGGCCCGTGATCTCGAACGCCTTCACCATCGTCTCCGGGCTGTGGTTGCGCACCGAGCCCGACGCGATCTCGTAGCCGTTGCAGACGACGTCGTACTGGTTGGCCTTGAGCGCGAGCAGCGCCTCGCGCCCCTCGGCCTCGGCCGCCTCGAGCGCGGCACGGCCGCCCTTCGGCATCGAGAACGGGTTGTGCGAGAAGTCGATCTTCTTCTCGTCCTCGCTCCACTCGTAGAACGGGAAGTCCACGATCCACGCGAACGCGAAGCGGCCCTCGTCGATGAGCTTGAGCTCGCGCCCTACCTCGTCGCGCGCGAGCCCCGCGAACTTGTAGAACCTCGCGGGATCCCCGGCCGTGAAGAAGCAGGCATCCCCCGTCTTGAGGCCCATCTGCGCCTGGATGGCGGAAGCGCGCTCCGGGCCCACGTTCTTCGCGATCGGACCGGCACCCGCCGCAGAATTTTCTTGCCCGCCTTCGGCCGGACCTTCCTCACGCCAGAAGATATAGCCAAGCCCCGGCTGGCCCTCTTTCTGCGCCCAGGCGTTCATGCGGTCGCAGAACGCACGGCTGCCGCCGCCCGGCGCAGGGATCGCCCACACGCGGACCTTCGGGTCCTTCTCGATCATCCCCGCAAACACCTTGAAACCCGAGCCGCGGAAATGCTCGGTCACGTCCTGCATCTCGATCGGGTTGCGCAGGTCCGGCTTGTCGGAGCCGTATTTGGCGATGGCCGTGTCGTAGGGAATGCGCGCCCAGTCGCGATCCACGCGCTTGCCGTCCGCGAACTCCTCGAACACGGCGGTGAGGATCGGCTCCATCGTCTGGAAGATGTCCTCCTGCTCGACGAAGCTCATCTCGACGTCGAGCTGATAGAACTCGCCCGGGAGGCGGTCCGCGCGCGGATCCTCGTCGCGGAAGCAGGGTGCGATCTGGAAATAGCGGTCGAAGCCGGAGACCATCAGCAGCTGCTTGTACTGCTGCGGCGCCTGCGGCAGCGCGTAGAACTTGCCGGCATGGATGCGCGACGGCACGAGGAAGTCGCGCGCGCCCTCCGGCGAGGAGGCGGTGAGGATCGGCGTAGGGAACTCGTTGAAGCCCGCGTCGTGCATGCGCGCGCGGATCGCGCGCGTGATCGCCAAGCGCTTCATGATGATGGCGTGCAGCGTCTCGCGGCGGAGGTCGAGGAACCGATACGTGAGACGCAGATCCTCCGGATAGTCGGGCTCCCCGAACACCGGAACGGGCAGCTCCTTGGCCTCCGAGAGCACCTCGATCTCGCGGGCGTACACCTCGATCTCGCCCGTCGGCAGCTCCGCGTTCGTCGTCCCCGCGGGGCGCTCGCGCACCAAGCCGTCGATGCGCACGACCCATTCGGAGCGCACCGCCTCGGCCGTCTTGAAGGCCGGACTGTCCGGATCGGCCACCACCTGCGTCAGGCCATAGTGGTCGCGCAGATCGATGAACAGCACACCGCCATGGTCGCGCACGCGGTGTACCCAGCCGGAGAGACGCGTCGTCGCGCCGATATCGCTAGTCCTCAGCGCCCCGCAGGTGTGCGACCGATAGCGATGCAGATTGCCCGCCGCGCCCTCAGTCCCGTCCGCTGCCGTCTTGCTTGCGTTCGCCATGGCCCCGCAATCCGTCCCCGTCTGACCTCATGAATTTCGGCGGACAAGCGCATGGATGAGGCCCCAAAGTCAAGACACGGGGCTGGAAACGCGCACCGGACGAACGCCGGCCGCGGGCAACGGAGGGCGCACCCCTCAGAAGGCCAGAAGGGTGATCGCCCACCCGGCGAGCGAGGCGGCAAAGAGGCCCATGCTGAGCCTCAGCTTCCATGCCATGGCGCGAAAATCGCGCTCGATGGACCCCAGCTCGGTCAGCCGGCGGCTGACGGCCTCGAACGTCCGAAACGATTGAAAATCGCCCTTCGAACGGCCATCGACCGCGTCCAGCCGCGCGGTCAGATAGTCGAACCGGCGGACGAGCTCATCGAGCTTCGTCGCGCGCTGTTTATGATCGCGCTCGAGGAATTCGGAAAATCTCTGGTTCTGCGAGAGGTCCGCCCGCGCCTGTGCGAGATCGCTCTTAACGAGTTGCAGATCCCTGTCGATGGACTTCATCTCGCCCAGCATCCGGTCGAGCTTGATGGCGGTCTCAGCGACGAAGGCATCGCGCGGGAGGAGCTGCATCGAGGGGTCGAACCGCGCCGGCTCGACGAGGCGCCGAGAGTGAAGATAGGTCTGCAAGGGCGAGAGCGGGCCGCTCTCTGGCCTCCGTCTCGTGATCTCCAACACGCCAAACTCCTACTCGGCCCGCCAAGGCCGAAGAGATCCGGGAGCCGTTCCGGCAGCCAGGCTGCCCGAGCGCGGCAGGGACGCCTCCAAAAGGGATCAACACGCGATCACCTGCGCTCAACTGGATTTATACCTGATCTCCAAGATGTTGACCAGATGTCGCACTCTAAAATCCGAGCTTCGGCGAGTTGAATGCGCCATCCCTGTCCGAGGCAGACGGGCCACGCTCCAGCGGGCCCGAGCACCGGCGCAGACGAGGGGACTAGCGGCCTTCGCCTCGGCGCGTCTATAAACGTCGCGCAATGCACGTCATCACGTCCACATCCGCCCTCACCGACACATGCTCCCGGCTTGCCGAAGGCGATTTCGTCGCCGTCGACACGGAGTTCATGCGTGAGCAAACTTTCTGGCCCGAGCTGTGTCTCATCCAGCTCGCCGGACCGGACGTGGAGGCGATCGTCGATCCCCTGGCTCCCGGCATCGATCTCGCGCCGTTCTACGGACTGATGGCGGACGAGTCGGTCGTGAAGGTCTTCCACGCCGCCCGCCAGGACATCGAGATCGTCTTCTCCGAGGCGAGCCTCATCCCCGCGCCGGTCTTCGATACGCAGATCGCCGCCATGGTCTGCGGCTTCGGCGAGAGCGTGAGCTACGTCAACCTCGTCAAGAAGATCACCGGCCGCGACCTCGACAAAAGCTCGCGCTTCACCGACTGGAGCCGCCGCCCACTCTCCGACCGGCAGCTCGTCTATGCCCTGGGCGACGTGACCCATCTGCGCGATATCTACCGGTCGCTGAAGGACGAGCTGGAGCGGACCGGCCGCGCCTCCTGGCTCGACGAGGAGATGGCGGAGCTGACCTCGCCTTCGACCTACGAAAGCCACCCTGAGAACGCCTGGCAGCGCCTCAAGATGCGCGTCAAGAACCGCAAGGCGCTGGCCGTGCTCGTCGAGCTGGCGGCCTGGCGCGAGCGGATGGCGCAGGCACAGGACGTGCCGCGCGGACGCATCCTGCGCGACGAGGCGCTCTACGACATCGCCAACCAGCAGCCGACCTCGCCGGAGAAGCTGTCCGAGCTGCGCACGCTGAGCGACGGCTTCGCCCGCTCGAACCGCGCCAAGGACATCATCGAGGCCGTTACCCGCGGCCTCGCGCGCGACCCGAAGACCGTGCCGCCGCTCACGCACAGCCAGCCGCTTTCGGCCGAGGCGACCGCCACCATGGAGTTGCTCAAGGTCCTCCTCAAGGCCGCCGCCGCCCGCAACCGCGTCGCCCCGCGCCTGATCGCGGATACGAGCGATCTCGAGCGCATCGCGAGCGAGCCCGAGCCCGACGTGCCCGCCATGAAGGGCTGGCGCCGCCAGCTCTTCGGCGAGGATGCGCTGCGCTTGAAGCGCGGCGAGCTGGCGCTCACGCTGGCCAAGGGCGAGGTGCTCGCCATGTCCCTTTCCGCGCCAACGCCCCAGCCCGCACGCGAGACGGTCTCCGACAGGAGCGCATGACGGCCCGCTTTGGCGCGCGCCGGGAAGGCCAAGCGCGCCGAAGGCGTCCCGCGATCCTTTCCTTGCTCAGGCCCTCGGATCGTAGCGGTGCTTCTGGCGCCATTCCGACAGGAAGTACGCAAGCCCCTCGTCGATCGTCTCGGGCAGCACGATCCGCACCGTCACGAGCCCGTCGCCCGTCGCCCCGGTCGCCGCGTTGCGCACGCCCTTGCCCTTGAGCCGCAGCACCTGTCCCGAGCTCGTGCCCTTGGGGATCGTGAGCTGCACGCGGCCGGTCGGCGTCGGCACCTCGATCTTCCCGCCCAGCACGGCCTCGTCGAGCGTGATCGGCAGCTCGATCAGAATGTCGTCGCCCTCGCGCCGGAAATCGCGATGCGGCCTGACGCGGATCTCGACCAGCGCATCGCCCGTTTCACCGCCGCCCGCGCCCGGCTCGCCCCGGCCCCTGAGGCGCAGCACCTGTCCGTCGCCGACGCCCTCCGGCACCGTGAGATCGAGCACGCCGGCCTCGGGCAGCGTCACGCGCTTCTTGGCGCCCTGCACGGCTTCGAGGAAATCGATGTCGAGCGTATAGCGGACATCCCGGCCGCGCGTCGCGAAGCTAGCCGCCCCGCGTGCGCCGGCCCGTGTCCCGCCCGAAAAGATGTCAGAGAAGATGTCACCGAAGTCCTCGAAGATCGGGCCGCCGCGACCGCCGCGCGCGCCAGCGCCTGCTCCTGCCCCCGCCCCATGCGGCCGCCAGGCGGACCGGCGCGGCTCGCCCATGGCATCGATCTCGCCCGTATCGAACTGGCGGCGCCGCTGCGGATCCCCCAGGATCTCGTGCGCCGCCGTGATCTTCTTGAAACGTTCCTCGGCCGCCTTGCTGGGATTGACGTCGGGATGCAGCTCTTTGACGAGCTTCAGATAGGCTCTCCGAATCTGATCGTCCGTGGCGCTGCGCGGCACACCGAGCACGGTATACGGATCATCGGCCATTGTCCGTGGATATCCTCAAGTGCTGCCGGAAGGCGCCCGCGCGGCGGGCGAAAGCGGGGCAGCGAAAACCGCCTGACTACGCCTCAGCCGAAGCGTGCCATGCGAGACGATTGATACGAAATGTGGAGCGGACGAGACCAGTGCAAAATTACGCACGCCCCGCCATGGCGGGAAAAGTCTACCCGATACGGATCTCGGGCACGCGCGACAAGAGCTCCGCCAGCGACTGAAACCGGCGCCTCAGGCGCTCCCCGTCGAGCTTCGCATAGCGCCGCGGCAGCATCAGGACGAGCTTGCGGCCCTCGTGGAAAAGCTGCGTCTCGTCGATCACGCCCGGCATGCCGATGGAAAGCATGTGCGCCGCCCTGACGGCCGCTCCGATGATTCGCGCCCGCTTCTGCGCCCGCTTGGTGATCCTCGTTCTCAGCCGGGCCGCGAGCGCCTCGGCCTCGACCTCGTCCGAGCCGAGATGGCGGTAATAAACGGAGAGCGCCAGGAAGATCCGGCCCGGATGGTCGATGCCCGAGAGCCCGGAATGGGCGATCACGTTGAGGCTCTGCTCGCCGCGATAATCCGGATGCGCCCGCCAGCCGATATCCGACAGCAGGCACGCCGCATAGCGCAGCCGCCGCTCCTCCGCCGTCTCCTGGGGCCCCTCCCCCTCGAACAGCCCATCGGTCCACGCGCACAGCTCCTGCGCATGCGCGAGCGAGCGAGAGCGCAGCCGCGCATAATCCTCGCAGAAGCTGAGCAGCGGGTCCTTCCTCTGCTCGTGCCGCGTCATGAGGCTGTAGAGCAGGCCCTCGCGGATGCCGTAGACCGAAACCACAATCTCCGACGGCTGCAGCCGCTCGACGAGCCGCTCGAGCACGAGCGCGCCGAACGGCACCACGTCGCGCCGGGCCCGGGCGATCTCCTCGCTTCCGGCCAGCGTGCCGAGCTTCTTGGTGCGCCGGATGGACTGGCAGAACGCGATCGCCTCGCGCGTCGGGATGGAATAGCCATGCATCACGCGCAAGGGATAATCCGTCTGCGCCATATGCAGCTTCGCGAGTGCGCGCCACGTGCCGCCGACGGCATAGAACGGCCGGCCGCGTCCGTGCGCCAGCCAATCCACCCTGTCGAGCGCCTCGTCGACGAAGGGAAGAGCGCGCTCGATCTTGCCGCCCGTCTGGTCGATCAGGCGCAGGCCGCCGAGCGGCAGCGTCACCTTGTCGGCGAGCGCCTCCCGCTTCACGTCGATCAATTCGAGGCTGCCGCCGCCGAGATCGCCCGCGAGCCCGTTGACCTCCCAGAACCCCATGCGGATGCCGCAGGCCGCAAGCTCGGCTTCTTTCTCGCCGGAGAGCACTTCGAGCGGCGCGCCAGCCGCCTTCTCCGCGCGCTCGATGAAACTGGGGCCGTCCTCGGCCTCGCGCACGGCGGCCGTAGCGAGGACGCGCAGGTTTTTGACCTTGAGGATCCGGGCGATGACGCGGAACCGCGCCAGCGCCTCGAGCGCGCGCTCGACGCTCTCCTCACCCAACCGCCCCGTCGAGACGATCGACTTGCCGAGACCGCAGAGAACTTTTTCGTTGAAGATCGGGAGGGCGGCGCGGACGGCGCCTTCATAGACAACGAGGCGCACGGAGTTCGAGCCGATGTCGATCACGCCGAGGGGCTCGAGTTCCGCTGCTTTTCTCGCGCCCCCGAACACCTGCGTCACGCTCACCAATGATCCAGACCAGAGACGGGAAAAGGCCCGTGAAGCCCGCACGGTGGAGGTGGCCGGACGAGGGCCGGAATGCGCGCGGCGCGTCACCCTGATAGGGGGTGGAAAGCGGCCGGTCTAGTCCTTTTGCATGAAATCGAAACGCGGCGGGAAGTGCTCCTCGAGCGCCTGCCCGCGTCCCGACAGCGACGGATTCGTCATGAAGTATTTATGCGCATTGAACGGCGCCTCGCCGTCTGCCGGCACCATGCGCGCCGACGAGCCGTCGGACCGGATCTCCCAGCTCTGCTGATTGTCCTTGAGATTGGCCACCATGATCTGATCGAGCACCTGCTCGTGCACGGTGGCGTTCTTGATCGGCACCATGGCCTCGACCCGCCGGTCGAGATTGCGCGGCATCATGTCGGCCGAGCTGATGTAGACCGCCGCATGCGGTGACGGCAGCCCCTCGCCCTCGCCGAAGCAGTAGATGCGGGCATGCTCGAGGAAGCGCCCGACGATGCTCTTGACCCGGATATTCTCGGAGAGCCCCGCAATCCCGGGCCGCAGGCAGCACACGCCACGCACGACGAGATCGATCTCCACGCCGGCCTGACTCGCTTCGTAGAGAGCGTCGATGATCTGGCCATCGACGAGCGAGTTCATCTTCATCCAGATCGCCCCGGGACGCCCCGCCTTCACGTGCGCGATCTCGCCGCGGATATGGCTGAGAATGCGGTTTCGGATGCCGCGCGGGCTCGCCGCCACATGCTCAAGCTCGACCGGCTCGCCGTATCCGGTGACGAAGTTCAGGATCCGCGTCACGTCGCGCGCGATGCCCGCGTCCGTCGTGAAGAGCGAGAGGTCCGTATAGATGCGCGCCGTCTGCGAGTGATAGTTGCCCGTGCCGATGTGGCAATAGGTGACCAGCTCCGAGTTCTCGCGCCGCACGATCTGGCCGAGCTTCGCATGCGTCTTGAGCTCGATGAAGCCGTAGACGACATGCACGCCCGCCTTCTCGAGATCGCGCGCCCAGCGGATATTGGCCGCCTCGTCGAAGCGCGCCTTGAGCTCGACGACAGCCGTGACGGACTTACCCGCCTCCACGGCCTCCTTCAGCGCCTGCACGATCGGGCTCTCCCGGCTCGTCCGGTAGAGCGTCCACTTGATCGCCATCACGTTCGGATCCGCCACGGCCTGACGCAGGAACTGCACGACCACGTCGAAGCTCTCGTAGGGGTGATGGACGATGATGTCCTTCTTGCTGATGGCCGCGAAGCAGTCGCCGTTGAACTCGCGGATGCGCTCCGGAAAGCGCGGATTGTAAGTCTTGAAGACGAGGTCCGGCCGGTTCGCGACGATGAGCTGCGAGGTATCGGAGAGGCCGAGCAGGCCTTCCTTGACGAACACGGACTCCTCGCCGACCTCCAGCTCGTCGATGACGAACCGTTTCAGCCGGTCGGGCATCCGTGCATCGAGCTCGAGGCGGATCACGTGGCCGCGGCGGCGCCGCTTCAGCAGCGTCTCGAACGAGCTGACCAGATCCTCGGCTTCCTCCTGCAGCTCGATATCGCTGTCGCGCAGCACGCGGAACGCACCCTGGCTCGAAACGTCGAAGCCGGGGAACAGCTCGCCGATGAACATGCCGATCACCTCCTCGATCCGGATGAAGCGGATCTGGGTGTCGTCGGCATCGTCGGCCCGGAGCCGGATGAAGCGCTCGATCTGGCCGGGAATGGGGATGAGGCCGCTCATGGCCTTGGCGTCGCTCGTGCGCTGCATCCACACGGCCATGGTGAGGCCGAGGTTCGGAATGAACGGGAACGGGTGGGCCGGATCGACGGCGATCGGCGTGAGGATCGGGAAGACGTGCGACATGAAGAGCCGCTCGAGCGAGGCCCGCTCGCCCTCCGTCAGCGCCGTGGGCTCGACGAGCACAATCCCCGCCGCCGCCATCTCGCGCTTGATCTCGATCCAGCACGCCTGCTTGTCGGCCACCAGCCCCGCTGCGAAGCGATTGATCTCCGCGAGCTGCTGGGGCGGCGTCAGCCCGTCTTGCGTCAGCGTGGTGACGCCGGCCGCGATCTGGCCGTAGATGCCAGCCGCACGCACCATGTAGAACTCATCGAGGTTCGAAGCCGAGATCGACAGGAAGCGCAGCCGCTCGAGCACCGGATGCTGCGTGTTCTGAGCCTCCTCGAGCACGCGCCGATTGAACTGCAGCCAGGACAATTCGCGATTGTAGAAGCGGGCCGGCCCTTGCGGCACCTCGGCCTCAGCCGCAGACACAGCGGGCACGCGCGGCGGCTCAGCGGGCTCAAGAACGGCTTGGGTCTTGGATTTGGTCGAGGCCATGGGACTGTTCTCTGCGATCATCCGGGCGACGTCCCGAACGAGCGGTACGGATTGCATATGGAGTGCAACACTATGATGACAACGCCCGGATCAGCTAGGCATTAACGAAGGCAAATGCCCCTCCGGAGGCGCCCCCCACAGCATCTTCGGGCCAGGGTCTTTCCGCTCGAAGTGGAACCGTCATGGCGATTTGCTTTGCCACCGGCTGACGTTCGAGGGAGCGAAGCCCCTCATCCGCCGCATCTTTCGATTGCGAGCCTCCGGCTCGACGGGGCACCTTCTCCCTATGGGAGAAGGAAGTGGGGCATCAGCGCTTGGGGCACGCGTCTCTTTCCCTCTCCCGGGACGGGAGAGGTGGCCGCAGGCCGGTGAGGGACTTTGCTCTGGCTTTGCGGCTGGCGTCGTGCGCGCCGAAGACCCCTCATCCGCCTCTTCGAGGCACCTTCTCCCCATGGGAGAAGGAAGCCCAGCTCGCCGAAGGCGAGGGGGCAGGTGAGGGACGTGTCGCTTCTCAGGGACAGCGACGGATAACACGAGCCATGTCCATCTAAATTGGAAAGACGCTAGAAGACACCTAACCCGGCCAGGCGGTTCCCGCGACCGGCGCCGGGAAAGCTTAAAGCTCGCTCTCCCCCTCCTCCGGCTGCTCCCGGGCGAGCGCCTGGCCCGCGATCGCCCGCGTCACCCGTCTCTGCGCGGCGAGCGAGAGGCGGTCGCAGCGCGCCACGATGCGCCCCGCCGCCTCCATCGACCGCTCCATGTGCGTCGTGAGATAGCCGATGACGTGCGGCTCCACGACGAGCTGACGATCCGAAAAGAGCTTCACGAGCACGGAGCGGAGCAGGGATTCGTCGGGCGGCGCGATATGCACCGGCGACGTCGCCCTGAGGCGCGAGCGCAGGTCCGGCAGCACAATCGCCATTTCCCCCGGCGCGACGCGTGCGGTCATGAGCAGCGCGCCCGACACCTCGCGCGCGAGGTTGAGAAGGTGGAACAGAACCTGCTCGCTGCCGAGGCCCCGGTCGATGTCCTCGACCACGAGCGCGGGATGGCGCTCGAAGACGCGCACGCTCTCCTCCGACAGGTCCTTCGCGCCGACGACGGACGCGCCCGAGCGCAGCCGCCACACGTTCGCGAGATGGCTCTTGCCCGAGCCCGCAGGCCCGACGACGAGCTGCGACGGCAAGGGCCAGCCCGGCCAGGCATCGACGAGGGCAACGGCCGCCGCATTCGAGCTGCTGACGAGGAAGTCGTCCGCCTCCTGCGCCTGCCGGTGCGGCAGCGCGAGCACGAGTTGCTCCGGCATAGCTTTGGCACCCGGCGTCATGGCACGGTCTCGCGCAGGCCCGCTTCGGACGCGTCCTGATAGACAGGGCTCTTGAGATAGACGTCGAGGGCAAAGCGGATCAGCACCCCCAGCGCCGCGGCGAGCGGCACCGCCACCAGCGTGCCGACGAAACCGAAGAGATAGCTGAACACGAACAGCGAGAAGATCAGCCAGACGGGATGCAAGCCGATCTTCGATCCCACGATGGTCGGGCTGAGGAAGCCCGCATCGAGCGCCTGCGCCGTCACGAAGATCGCGGCCACGACGAGAATGGGGATGGCATCCGGCCAGAACTGAATGACGGCCACCGTCATGGCCGTGAGGAACCCTAAGACCCAGCCGACGACCGGCACGAACGCGAAAGCCCCCGTCACCACACCGATGAGGAGGCCGTAGTTCAATCCCGCCGCCGAAAGCGCGACGGCATAGAAGAGGCCGAGGATGAGGCACACCGTACCCTGCCCGCGCACGAAAGCCGCCACGGCATCGTTCATGTCGGACGCCAGAGCGCGAATGGAGGCCGCATGACCGCGCGGAAGCCAGCCATCGAGTTTCTGCAGCATGGGATGCCAGTCGATCAGGAGATAGAAAACCACAAGAGGGGTGACGAGCATCAACGCGAGAAAATTGACGATGGCGAGGCTGCCGCTCCAGAGCGACGTAGCGGCCCAGCCCGCGAGGCTCGCCCAATTCTCGGCCAGCGCGTCCGAAGCGCGCCCGATCTGCGCATCGATCCCGGCGAACCCCGGCCCGAACCGCGCGCGCGACCACGTATCGACCAGCTCGCGCAAGCGCTGAAGCTCGCCCGGAAGCGCCACCGCCAGATCCTGCGCCTGCGCCAGAATGACGGGCACGATCAGGATCAGCCCCGCCACCGCGATCACCACCAGCGTCACCACGATGAGAAGCGAAGCGAGAACGCGGTTCAATCCGGCCGTCACGAGCCTGTCCGCAAGCGGGCTCAGAAAATAGGCGATGGCGATGCCGGCCACGAACGGCAGCAGAATGCCCTTGAGGACGGCGATCGAAAGGATCAGCAGTCCGGCCGCCGTAATCCAGAACAGGACTTGCCGCTCGGCACGCATCGCGTCTCGCCCCTCCGCTCGGCGCCGCCGCCCGGCTCCTCCAGCGCGCCCCGCGGCGCTCCCGCGCGGACTTTACCCCGACATATGCCGAAGCCAAGCCCGCAGATACGCATAGAGCGAGGCGACAGTGAGCGCGCCGACGATCCAGACGAGCGCGACGCGCAGCAGCCAGAGGTCGAGGCCGAAGCCGTCGTCGGCCAGCACCGTGCCCGCGAGCATGATCTGCGCCACCGTGTTGGCTTTGCTGACGGCGAGCGGGCTGATGCGCACCGGCCGGTCCAGGAGCCAGGACAGCATCACGCCGACGACGATCAGGATATCGCGCGAGACGACCGCGATCACGAGCCAGGACGGCAGGGCACCCATGACGCCGAGCGCGACGAAGATCGAAACGAGGAGCAGCTTGTCGGCGAGCGGATCGAGGTAGGCGCCGAGCTCCGTCGACAGACCGAACCGCTTGGCGATGAACCCGTCCACCGCATCGGAGACGCCCGCCAGCACGAAGACGAAGAACGCGAGCTGCGTCTGGCCCGAGACCAGCAGCCAGAACACGATCGGGACGAGAATGACGCGCCCGAGGGTAATGAGATTGGGGATGTTCAAATGGGAAGGACCTGAAACACGGAAAACAACCATTCGCCAGCTCTTGCCCGGAGGGCGTTCCTCTCGTTATCGACCGTCGGTGCCGGAAAGGCCCGCGCGTTGACGCCATGGTGCCGCGGACACCACCCGGACGTCACCTGATAATTCGCGTCGTGCTCAAGACCCGGACCGAAGCGACCAGAAGGCGCCCGAGCCGGTGAGCGTCAGGCCGTAGCGTTGCAGCACCGGCGCAAGCGAGGCTCCGCCGCCCGGATAGCGCACGGAAACATCGGCGGAGGTGGCCGAAACCGCCCCGATGCGCACGTCGTCGATACCGGGGATCTCGAGGATCTGCCGGCGCATGTCGTCCCATTCGTCGATGCTCGAGAACGCGACGGCCATCTCGACCGTGCTGCCGCCTGCCGCGAAGCCGCCCCCTTCCTCGAGCTTGGCGACTTTCCAGCGGCCTTCGAGCACGCCGAGAGACACGACCGCGGCGAGTTGCATGGCGTAATCGACATCGCCGTCAGCGATCCGATAGCCGCGTTTCCACGCCACGATGCCGGCCGTATCGATGCCGGCCAGCGTCACGTTGAGCTGGCGCCCCGCCTCGTCGATCTCGGCGACCGCGAAGAGCACGAGATCCGCCTTGTACTCTGTCGTGAGCGCCCGCTCGGCCCGGTCGTCGCCCTGGAGCGCGGCGGTCACGATATCGTCCCCGACGGCGGGCGTCAGCGTCCCGATGCGGAGCGGTGTCAGGCTGTTCTCGAGGTCGAGACCCTTCCACGCGTTGACCCAGGTCGCCCCGCCTGGACGGTAACGGGTGCCGCCGTTGGATTCGGCCTGCGCCATCACCGGCACGATCACCGCCTCCGCCGCCTGCTCGTCGACATACGGCACGCCCGCGCGCTGAAGCATCTCCCGCACGGAGGCAGGCCGGAACGAGAAATCGAGACTGGCGATGTATTCCGTGCGCGAGTTGGTCTCCGAGCGGATCGCGACGCCGTCGGCAAAGTTGGCGGCGTGCTGGGCCTTGAGCCGGTCGATCTGCGCGTAGGACGTGACCGGAACGAGGCGCTTCAGAAGCGCGCCGAAGGCCGCCTGCTGGCCGTCCGCATGCGCCTTCTCCTTCGCGGCCACCGCATCCTTCGCCACAGCTTCGACCGGATAGTTGGCAACCGTGAAGGCGCGGTCGCGCGGTGCGGCAACGGCCGGCAGGGCCTGAAGCGACGCGAGCGCCAGGGCCGTCGCGAGGCCAAGAGGCCGCCACCCGATGGCATGGTCCTGTCTCAACGTCCCCTCCCCCCGCCGCCGATGCGGACGTTCCCCGATCCTCGGCCTCCCGCCGCCACGGTCCCGGCAGCCCCGCGCCGGCATCCTAACGCCGTTGCCGCCACGCCCCTGAGCTGATACGAGGCCATCTCCCGTTCCCATTCCGGCGAAAGTTGGGTCCATCCCGCCCCGCCGCGCCCCCTTTGTGTCGAGGACGCATGAGCGAGCCCACGGACGGCACGTCCGCACCCAGCATCACCTATCGCGATTCCGGGGTAGACATAGACGCCGGCAACGCGCTCGTCGAGGCGATCAAGGGCACCGCCCGGGCCACCCGGCGGCCGGGCGCGGACGCCGACCTCGGCGGCTTCGGCGGCCTGTTCGACTTGAAGCGCGCCGGCTACCGCGACCCCATCCTGGTCGCCGCCAACGATGGCGTCGGCACCAAGCTGCGGATCGCCATCGACACCCAGCGCCACGCCACGATCGGCATCGATCTCGTCGCCATGTGCGTCAACGACCTCGTGGTGCAAGGCGCAGAACCATTGTTTTTTCTCGATTATCTTGCCGTCGGAACGCTCGATGTGGCAACCGCCGCCGCCGTCGTCTCCGGCATCGGCGAAGGCTGCCGGCAGGCCGGCTGCGCCCTCATCGGCGGCGAGACGGCCGAGATGCCCGGCCACTACAAAGGGGCAGACTACGACCTCGCAGGATTCGCGGTCGGCGCCGTCGAGCGCAGCGAGATCCTGCCGCGCACCGATATCGCCGTGGGCGACGTGATCCTGGGCCTCCCCTCCTCGGGCGTGCACTCCAACGGCTACTCGCTGGTCCGCCGCCTGGCTGCGGAGGACGGGCTCGCCTGGACCGACCCAGCGCCCTTCGCCCCCGACAAGGCCCTTGCCGACGCCCTGCTCGAACCGACGCGCATCTACGTGAAGCCCGTTCTACAAGCGATCCGCGCAACGGGCGGCGCCGCGACCGGCCCGATCAAGGCGCTCGCCCACATCACCGGCGGCGGCCTCTCGGAAAACCTGCCGCGCGTGCTGCCGCCGACGGTCGCCGCCACGATCGACCTCGCGCGCTGGCGTGCTTCGGCCGTATTCGGCTGGCTCGCCCGCGTCGGCCGCCTGCCCGACGCCGAGATGCTCCGCACCTTCAACTGCGGCATCGGCATGGTGGCCGTCGTCGCGGAAAAGGACGCCGACGCCGTGATCGCCGCGCTCGTTGCCGCCGGAGAGCAGCCCGTCGTCATCGGCGCCGTGACGCCGCCCCAAGGCGAAAAGGGCTCGGCCAAGGGCAAGGGTGAAGCCTGGGCCGTGACTTATGCCGGAGCCCTGACCTATGCCTAAAAAACGTGTCGCCATCCTGATCTCGGGGCGCGGCTCGAATATGCAGGCCCTCGTCGAGGCTGCCCGCGCGCCGGACTATCCCGCCGAGATCGCCCTCGTCGTTGCGAACCGGCCCGACGCCGCCGGTCTCGCCTGGGCGAAGGCGCAGGGGGTCCCTGCCGTCGCCCTCGACCACACCCGTTATGAAAGCCGCGAGCATTTCGAAGGCCAACTGCAGAGCCTGCTCGATCTCTCCAACATCGATCTCGTCGCGCTCGCTGGCTTCATGCGGCTGATGACCGCCCCGTTCGTCGCGCGCTGGTACGGGCGGATGATCAACATCCACCCTTCGCTCCTGCCGATGTTCAAAGGGCTCGACACCCATGCCCGCGCCCTCGCGGCCGGCGTCCGGATTGCGGGTTGCACCGTCCACTTCGTCAGTGCCGAGATGGATGCTGGCCCCATCATCGGGCAGGCCGCGGTCCCCGTGCTTCCATCGGACACGCCGGAGACGCTCGCAGCCCGGATTCTCGTGGCCGAGCACCGGCTCTATCCCCGTATGCTGGCCCTCGCCGCCACCGGCGCCGTCCGCGCCGACGCCACGGGGATCGTGTGGCAAGATGCTGGTAACGTTGAGATTAACCAGCCTGGCATGCTGCTCTCGCCCTGAGCGGATCCGACCGTTACTTAACGACCACACTCGGAAGCTGCGTAACGCCGGGGACGCCTGCGCGGCGACGCTGCCGCATGGACAGCCCGGGACGGGGCGACCAGTATGAGGGATCACCAAACGTTACACACCGTTACCCTGGGGACATCGGTTGACACAGAACGGTGTGTTAGAGTGCGCACGTGCGTTCGGGGGCCATCTCCGATGAAGCCTCGTGCCGGGCACCTGCCCGGGAGGCCGAGAGGCGTCGCCGGCCCTGGAACGCCCGAGTGACGGCGGACCAGAGGCAAAAGCAATAAGCCTCGGGCGCGAGCGCGCGAGGCAATGGAAGACAACCTGAGATCGGGACCTTT
>DAITBB010000034.1:0-551 GCA_036823975.1 Hyphomicrobium sp. | reverse complement strand
ACCGGATCGACCCGGAGAAATAGGCATGACCGCGGAAACGACTGAGCCCCATACCAACGCCGACAGCGCCCTTGGCCTCGGTGACGAGAGCAGCATCTGGTTCAACCTGTCGCCGCTGCTCAAGGACCCGGACAACCCGATGCGTCTCTTGATGCAGATGGCGGACCGCTATGGCCCCGTCATTCCCGTCAACATGGCCAACCAGCGTGTCGTGCTCGTCACCGATCCGGAATATTTCAAGCACGTGCTCGTCACCAAGGTCGACAACTACATCAAATACTTCGACGGGCTGAAACCGATTTTCGGCAAGTCCATGATCACGCACGACGGCGCGCTCTGGCAGAAGATCCGCATGCCGCAGCAGCCCGCGTTCCACCCGGACGTCTTCGCCGACTACATCCCCTACTTCATCGAGTCCATCAAAGCCAAGATGGCCAACTGGGGCGATCTCGCCAAGACGGGCGAGACGTTCGAGATGGTCGAGCAGACCTGGACGCTCGCCGCCGACATGATCTGCAAGGCGCTGTTCGATCGCGACATGCCGTTCAACC
>DAITBB010000033.1:0-32510 GCA_036823975.1 Hyphomicrobium sp. | reverse complement strand
TCCTTCTCGAAGTGCTGGCGATACTCCTTGTAGGTCGTCGAGCCGATGCAGCGCACCGTGCCGGACTGAAGCGCAGGCTTCAGCAGGTTGGAGGCATCCATCGCGCCGCCGGACGTCGCGCCGGCGCCGATCACGGTGTGGATCTCGTCGATGAACAGGATCGCACCCGGATAGTTCTCGACCTCCTTCATGACCGCCTTGAGCCGCTCCTCGAAGTCGCCGCGGTAGCGGGTGCCAGCGAGCAGCGCGCCCATGTCGAGCGCGAAGATCGTGGCATGCTTCAGGACCTCGGGCACCTCGCCGCGCAGGATCTTGCGCGCCAGGCCCTCGGCGATGGCGGTCTTGCCGACGCCGGGATCGCCGACGAACAGCGGATTGTTCTTCTGGCGGCGGCAGAGCACCTGGATGGTGCGCAGCACCTCCTGCTCGCGGCCGATCAGGGGATCGATGCGGCCCTCGCGCGCCTTCTTGTTCAGGTTGACGCAGTAGGTGTTGAGCGCGTCCTGGCCCGGCTTCTTCTCCTCGCCGGTCTCGCTCGCCTGCTCCTCGTCCACGCCGCGAACTCCTCTCGGCTCGGCCATGCCCGCACGCTTGGCGATGCCGTGACTGATGTACTGGACCGCATCGAACCGGGTCATCTCCTGCTCTTGCAGGAAGAACGCAGCATGGCTCTCGCGCTCGGCGAAGATGGCGACGAGCACGTTGGCGCCCGTGACCTCCTCCCGGCCCGAGGACTGGACATGAACGACGGCGCGATGAATGACGCGCTGGAAGCCCGTGGTGGGCTGCGCTTCGGCGCTTCCCTTGTGCACCAGGCTGCCGAGCTCGGTGTCGAGGTACTCGCCGATGCGCACGCGAAGCTGATCGAGGTCGACGTTGCAGGCGCGCATGACGGCGCCCGCGTCGCGATCGTCGATCAGCGCCGCAAGAAGATGCTCGAGGGTGGCGAACTCGTGATTGCGCTCGTTGGCGAACTCGAGTGCGCGATGCAGAGATGCTTCAAGGCTTTTCGAGAAGGATGGCACGATCGACCTACTCTTTCTCCATGGTGCATTGTAAAGGATGGCCATGCTGACGCGAGAAGTCCATAACCTGCGTCACCTTCGTCTCGGCGACCTCGTAGGTGTAGACTCCGCAGATCCCCACGCCCTTGTGATGCACGTGCAGCATGATGCGTGTCGCCTCCTCCCGCCCCTTGCTGAAATATTTCTCCAGCACGAGGACGACGAACTCCATGGGCGTGTAGTCGTCGTTCAGGATCAGCACTTTGTAGAGTGACGGCTTCTTGGTCCTCGGGCGCGTCTTGGTGACGAGGCCGGTCTTGCCCTCCTCGCCTCCCCGATCTCCTCCGGCGCCGTTGCGTCCCGCCATTCTCAATCCCGGTGTCATCATACCTGTCGTCAACCGATACCCGTCGTCTTTTCAAGGCCATCCGCGGCCGTGCGGCGGCCGGCTTCGCAACCGGCGCCATGTTCGCCCAGCTAGCTTGCGCCAGCAATGCCCTTCAAAACGACGCCGTTCGACGAACGCTCCTCCCGTTGGCAGTGCAGCAGACCATTCGGGCGAAAAGAAAGTGGGGATCCGTTCGCCATAAAAAAGGCCCCGGGCTTTCCAGCCCCGGGCCTATCTCGTCTCAGGCGTAGGGTACGCCGCATTACCTGCCGGACTGGAAGGCCTTCTCGACGGGCTTGTAGGCATCCTTGGCCAGGCTCGAGTACATGCCGCCGATCTTGCTCAGCTGATGCATGTAGTCGTCATAGGCGCGCTTGGCGAAGGTCGTCTGGATTTCCATGGCCTGCTCGACCGACTTGGCGGCCACGAGCTTCTCGAAAGTTGCCGTGCCATCCTCGAAGGTGCGCTTCGAATAATCGGTCAGCTCGGCGGCAATGGCCTGCCAGCCCTTGTTCCAATCGCCGAAGAACTTCATGACAGTGTCGACGTTGGTCTGATTGAACTTCTGGAAGTCCTGAAAATTGTTCATCATCTTGTGCCTACCAATGCTGAATTCGGTGCGAGTAACGGTTCGCTAAGGGGTGTTATAAGCGCTGCAGCATCGATTTCAAGTGACATATTGCGTCGCAGCAATATCCGTAATCTCACGTAACCGCTTCGTTAACCCAATCGCAGGACGGCGCGCCTAGCTTGGGAGCTCGGCGTGCCCTGCAGGCCCCACTGGGCTGGGGAAAGCAGCGGCTGGCCGTAAAGTGGCCTAGAAGACAAGGCATCCAGTCCCGCTTCGGGTAAGGTTGACGGCCCAGCTTGCAGCTAAAGCCTCGGGACATCCCTGGGCTGGCCTCGGCTTATCGGCGACGCAACACGTGACGGGGGGCTTATTGGCGACTGTCGTAACGCGAGCGATGCTCATCCTGATGGCTGCGTGGACCTTCGCGCTGCTGCCGGCCGAGACGGCGCGCGCGGCGAAGGCTGCAGCCGCTCCGAAGCATGCGGCCATGATCGTCGATGCCAACACCGGAAAGGTGCTGCACGACGACGAGGGCGACGCCCCGCGCTTCCCCGCCTCCCTCACCAAGATGATGACGCTCTACATGCTGTTCGGCGAGATCGAGCAGGGGCGCGTCACGCTGCAGAGCAAGATCCTCATCAGCGAGCGCGCCAACGGCATGGCGCCCTCGAAGCTCGGGCTCGAACCGGGCTCGGAGATCACCGTCCTCGACTGCATCAAGGCGCTCGTCGTCAAATCAGCGAACGACATCGCTGTGGCCGTGGGCGAGCACCTCGGCGGCAGCGAGTACCAGTTCGCGCGCATGATGACGGCCCGGGCGCGCGAGATCGGCATGGCCAGGACCACCTTCTTCAATGCCTCGGGCCTGCCCAACCCGCGACAGGTCTCGACGGCGCGCGACATGATCACGCTCGCGCTGCGCCTCTATGAGGATTACCCGCAGTACGCGCGCTATTTCGCGCTGACCTCGTTCGAGTACGGCGGCAAGGTCTACAAATCGCACAACACGCTGATGAGGGGCTTCCCCGGCATGGACGGGGTGAAGACCGGCTACACGCGCGCCTCGGGCTTCAACCTCGTCTCCTCGGTGCGCACCGACGGAAAGCACGTCGTCGGCGCCGTGTTCGGCGGCAAGACGGCCGCAAGCCGCAACGCCCTCATGCGCACGCTGCTCGTCAAGGCACTCGAGCGGGCCTCCCCCACCAAGACGCGCAAACCGCAGAACCTGATCGCGCGCGCGCGCGGCGCCCCCAAGCTGCTGGCCGAGCCGGTGCAGGTGGCACAGGCCCCCGCCCGCGCCAAGCCACCAGCCCGGGCCACCGCCGCGGCGACGGTCCCGTTGCCGGTGCGCGTCGTACGCCCGGCGCCCGCGAAACCCGCCCGCGATCCGATCGGCGAGGTACTGGCGGCCCACGCGCCCGTCGCGCGCCTGCCGGACAGCGCCGACACGGCCGAGGCCACAGCCCCGCCGCCGCGGCTCGACCTCAACGCCCTGCGCGCGGCCATGTCGGAAGCGGCGCCCGCGGACGCCCCTCCCGTCCGCACGGCAGACGCTTCGGCCCCCTCGGCGCAGGACATCGCAGGCCTCATCCGAAACTCGATCGTCGACGGTGCCTCTCAGACGGGTGCGATCCGCCAGCCCTCCACGCTCGAAGCCCAGGCCAACGCCCTCGGCACGCCGGACGAGGCTGTCCGTCTGGCCTCTGCGGAGGAAGGCTCCACGGAGGCCGAGGCCGGACCTGTCGGCAAGGGCTTCGAGATCCAGATCGGGGCATTCACCTCGCCGGACGAGGCTCAGTCCAAGATCGAGCGGGTACGCCAGCGGGCGGTCGCGCTGCTCGAAGGGCACGACGGCGTGGCGCTGCCCGTGCAAAAGGCCGACCGGCAGATCTTCCGCGCCCGGTTCGTGAACTTCGACGAGACATCCGCCGCCTCGACCTGCCTCGAGCTGCGCCGCCTCGCCATCGACTGTCTCGTGATCCGGGCGGAATAACGCCCTTCCTCGCCTCAGGCGTCCGACGCGGCTCGCGCGCGATCAGCCGCTACATGCGGTCGAGCAGCACGTCCTTCGCCTCGTTGACCTGGGCCGCGAGATAGGTCGATCCGCCCCGGTCGGGGTGGAGCTTCAGCATCAGGTCGCGATGCGCGCGGCGGATCTCCTCCTCCGTCGCACCCGGCTTCAGGCCGAGGATCTCGTAGGCCTCGTCGGGCTGCATGCGCCCGTCGTCGTCGCGCATCTGCCGCTCGCCGCGCGAGATGTCCTCGCGCCACGTCGGATGCACGCGATCGAGATAGGCTTCGAGAAGCTGGGCGGACTGCGGATCGGTGAAACGGCAATCCTGCCAGAGCAGCGCCACCTCGGCCGGCTTCAGCGTATCGAGGTCGCGGCCCGCGAACATGCCCTTCCGCACGCGGCCCGACATGGCGCCGCTGTCGTGATCGAGCTCCATTTCCAAGTGATCCGTCGAGACCGTCGAGGTCTGGCCCGGAGACTTGCGCGAAGGGCGCCGCAACGTCGGCATGCCGCCGCCCCATCCGAGCAGCCAGCTTCCGAGCGTGCCGACGACCAGGGCGGCAGTCGCCGCACCGCGCACGAGAAGGATGGCCGCGAGGCCGAGCGCGAGAGCCCCGCCCGCGAGCCGGACCTGACGCGCGAGGGCGGCCGGGTTCGCCCGCGTGAAGCCGTTGATCGCGAACAGCACCAGAACCAGCGCCGCCAGGCCGAATAGGAAAAACTGCATCAGCGCATCGACCTCGGCACGTCTCGTTCCCCGCGGGTCCGGTGTTGAGGGCGCACGCCGCCCAGCTTCGCCGTCCGCACAAGCTCCACTATAGCCACGCGGGCCGGGTTGGGAAAACCGAGGACGAGCGAGGTCCCTCCGTTACCGACGCATCTGGCCGAGGAGACGGCGCGCGCCCGAGCCGGGCTTCGCCAGCAGCGCCGTCAGGGTCGCCTCGCCGCCGGCGGCATAGACCGCGACCGCCGTCAGCAGGTCCCGCAGCTCAGCAGCGGACCCGGGGCCGAACCGGCAAGCGGCTCCCTTGGTCAGGCGCGCGATCTCGGCAAAGGCCCGCGTGACCGCAGGATCGTCCCCTTCCTGGAACAGAAATGCGGGAACGCCGTGCAAAGCCAGCTCGCCGGCGCGCGCCGCCAGCATGTCGATCGGCTCCTCCACCGCATCGCCCACATAGACCAGCGCGTTGACGCGGCGTTTCTCCGTCTCGCGCCGCGCATGCGCCAGCACCTTGCCGATCTGCGTATAGCCGCCGTGACAGGCAACCTGGCGCATGAGCGCGGCCAGCGCATCGGCATCTGATACCCAGCGCGAGGCGCGCGCTTCACCCGCGCCGCGGAAATACATGAGCTGCACCTCGAGCCCGCCGATCTCCTTCACCGCAGCGAACATCGCGGACTGGAGCGCAAGCGCCATGTCCCAGGTCGGCGCCCGGCTCATGGTGGCGTCCATGGCGAAGATGAGCCGGCCGCGCCCCTGCGACCTCGCAGGCCCCAGCGCCTTCACCTTGGCGATGAAGTCCGCCACATCGGTGCCCGTCGAGGCGGTGGCCGCCGGCGGGCGGCCCGCAGCCGCCTCGGCCACGGTCTTCGCCGCGGCCCGATCGGCCGGTTTCGTGTCGCGCGCCATAGGGGCTCCCGAAGGGTGAACGTTTCCCCCTAACATGGGGCCTTTCCGGGCGGCCGAACAGAGGCGCGCGCGACCCTCCTGAGGCATCAATCCTCGTCGGGCACGTCCTGGGTCAGGAGCCCGATGTTGCCGCCCGTCGCCGTGATGTCGGCCGTGCGCACCCGCTCCGTCGCGAAGCGGGCGACGTAGCCCGGCCCGCCCGCCTTGGGGCCGGTGCCCGAAAGCCCTTCGCCGCCGAACGGCTGCACGCCCGGCACCGCGCCGATCTGGTTGCGGTTGACGTAGAGGTTGCCGACGCGCGCGTGCTCCGCCACGAAATCGGCCACGTTCGAGATGCGGCTGTGCAGCCCCAGCGTCAGGCCGTAACCCGAGGCATTGATGTCCTCGACGACCTTCGCGAGATGGCTGCCGGAGAAGCGCACGACGTGGAGGATGGGGCCGAACACCTCACGCTCGAGAAGCCCCATGCGGTCGATCTCGTAGCAGGCGGGCGTGACGTAGGTGCCGGCCCGGCAGGCTTCCGGCAGGGCGAGGTCGATCAGCTCATGGCCTTCCCGCTGCATGCGGACCTTGTGCGCCTCGAGCCGGTCCTGAGCGGCATCGTCGATGACGGGGCCGATGTCCGTCGCCTCCTCGAACGGATCGCCGACCTCGAGCGCCTCGATGGCGCCGGTGAGCATGCGGATCGTGCGGGTCGCGATCTCGTCCTGCACGAACAGCACGCGCAGGGCCGAGCAGCGCTGCCCCGCACTGTCGAAGGCAGATGTCACCGCATCGCGCACGACCTGCTCGGGCAGCGCACTGCTGTCGGCGATCATCGCGTTGAGGCCACCGGTCTCGGCGATCAGCGGCACAATCGCGCCGCGCCGCTCGGCCAGCGCCTTCTGGATGGCCCAGGCCGCTTCGTTGCCGCCGGTGAAGGCGACCCCCTTGACCCGGGGCGACTTGACGAGCGCAGCGCCGACGGCCCCGCTTCCCGTCAGGAGATGCAGCACCGTTTTCGGCACGCCCGCTTCGTGCAGCAGGCGCACCGCGAGCGCGGCCGCGATGGGCGTCTGCTCGGCCGGCTTGGCGAGCACCGGATTGCCTGCCGCCAGCGCCGCCGCGATCTGGCCGACGAATATCGCGAGCGGGAAATTCCAGGGCGCGATGCAGGCGAAGGGGCCGCGCGCCCGCAACTCGATGGCATTCTGCTCGCCGGTGGGGCCCTTGAGCGGAGCGGCCGCCGTCATCAGGCGGCGCGCCTCGACCGCGTAATAGCGCAGAAGATCCACCGTCTCGCGCACCTCGGCCTGGGCGGCGGCGAGCGTCTTTCCAGCCTCCCGCACGAGCACCGCCATGAGGCGGGCGCGGTCGCGCTCGACCATGTCGGCGGCGAGGTCGAGGATCTTGGCGCGCGCCGGGCCCCCGAGCCGGTCCCAGCCGTGCGCCGCCTTTCCGGCAACGTCGAGCGCGGTCTCGACATCGCGCGGCGTGGCGATGCGCACCGAGCCCAGGCGCTCGCGGCGGTCGTGCGGACAGGTGAGCAGCACCGCCTGTGGACCGCCGACCGTTTCCTCGCCGTCGACGATCGGCCCGACATCGAAGGGACGCGCCAGCGCCATGTCCATGTCGGCGATGAGCTCGCGCCGCGTCGTGCGGTCGGCGAGCGCGACGCCCGCCGAGTTCTTGCGCTCCGGCCAGTAGATGTCGCGCGGCCGCGGCAGAGGGCGCGTCGCGGGCGCCACCTCCCGCTCCCGCTCGGCGGTGGCGACCGGATCCTTGACGATCTGCGCGATGGGCGCTTCCTCATCCGCCAGGCGGTTGACGAACGAAGTGTTGGCGCCGTTCTCGAGCAGCCGGCGCACGAGATAGGACAGGAGGTCCTCGTGCTCGCCTACCGGCGCATAGATGCGGCAGGGATGGCGCAGCTTGCCCGGCGCCGAGACCTCCTCGTAGAGCGCCTCGCCCATACCGTGCAGGCGCTGGAACTCGAAGCTCGTCTGCCCGGCGGCGACCGTGGCGGCGGCGATCGTGTGCGCGTTATGAGTCGCAAACTGCGGATAGAACGCCTTCGCGTCCGAAAGCAGCAGGCGCATGCAGGCGAGATAGGAGACGTCCGTATGCAGCTTGCGCGTGAGGACCGGGTAGTCGCTGAGGCCTTTCTCCTGCGCCCATTTGATCTCGCTGTCCCAGTAGGCGCCCTTGACGAGGCGGACGGGGATGCGCTTGCCCGTCTGCTCCGCGAGACGGCGCAGCCAGCGGATGGTCGGGATGGCGCGCTTCCCATAAGCCTGCACGGCGAGACCGAGCCCCGTCCAGCGCGCGAGCGCCGGATCGGTAAAGGCGCGCGCGAAAAGGTCGAGCATCAGCTCGTGGCGGTCCTGCTCCTCGGCGTCGAGCGAAACGGCGAGGCCGTGCTGCTCGGCGGATCTCAGAAGCTCGAGAAGGCGCGGATAAAGCTCGGCCGCAAGCTGCCCCTCCTTGCCCGGCTCGTAGCGGGGATGCAGCGCCGAGAGCTTGACCGAGAGACCCGGGCGCGCAAGCAGCGAATCGGGGTGCGAGAGCGGATTAGGGCCGGCCGCATGCCCCACGGCATCGATAGCGCCCATGTAGCGCTCGTAGTAACGGGCCGCGTCGCGCTCCGTGCGCGCCGCCTCGCCCAGCATGTCGTACGAGAAACGAAAGCCGCGGGCCTCATAGGAAGCCGAGCGGGCGATCGCCTCGCGGATCGAACGGCCGAGCACGAACTGGTCGCCGAGCACCTTCACCGCCTGGCGCACGGCCTGCCGGATGACCGGCTCGCCCGAGCGGGCCGCTAAGCGCTTCAGCGCCTCCCACGGGTTGGCGCCGCGCGCCTCTCTGAGCTTGACGAGCCGGCCGGTGAGCATCAGCCCCCAGGTGGAGGCATTGACGAGCAGGCTGTCGGAATGGCCGCGGTGGCGCTCCC
The DNA here is from genome assembly GCA_036823975.1 of Hyphomicrobium sp. GTDB lineage: Bacteria > Pseudomonadota > Alphaproteobacteria > Rhizobiales > Hyphomicrobiaceae > Hyphomicrobium_C. The sequence continues at coordinate 23,974 of DAITBB010000033.1, read as the reverse complement.
AATGACCGCCGGCGATCTTTTCGGCGATGAAGCGGTCGGCGGTGTCGGCGTCGGGAATGCGCAACAGCGCCTCGGCGAGGCACATGAGGATCACGCCTTCCTCGCTCGAAAGGCCGTACTCGCGCATGAAGGCATCGATGCCGCCATGCTTGGCGACATTGGCGCGGGCGGCCTCCACTAGCGTACGGGCGCGCTCGGCGATGCGGCGGCGCTCGTCCTCGGTGAAGACGGCGCGCTCGATCAGGCCGCCGACGAGGCGCGTCTCATCGGCAAGATAATGCGAAACGACCTCGTCGCGCGACGGACCCGCCTCCGTGCCCGCCAGGCCGTCCGAGACATCGGATTTTCTCAACGCCACCATAAGTCCTCTCCTGCCGGCGGGAGCACACCTGATTCTCGCGGCGGCCGCATCCGTGCACATGGGACTTGCCCCCGGAGTTGTACAGCATCCCGCAATATCTCCGCGAGAGCGTGTCCGGCCCGCCAACCTCTTGACGCATCGCCGGTGCATGCCTCACCTCGCACATCCCCCGGCAGGCGCCGCAGAAGAGGCCGTTCCCGATGCATATCGTTCGCACTGTTGCCGACTTGCGCACCCAGATCGGGGCGTGGCGCGCCGCCGGAGAGACCATCGCGCTGGTGCCGACCATGGGCGCCCTGCATGCGGGCCACATCGCGCTCATGGGCGCGGCGCTGACGACGGCGGACCGGGTGGTCGTCTCGATCTTCGTCAACCCCGCCCAGTTCGCGCCGCACGAGGATCTGGCACGCTACCCGCGCGACGAGGCCGGCGACGTCGCCAAGGTGGCGGGCTCCGGCGCTCATCTCGTCTGGGCGCCGACCGTCGCGGACATGTATCCCGAAGGCTTCGCGACTCAGATTGCGGTCGGCGGCGCGGCGCTGCCGCTCGAAGGCGCGTTCCGACCGCATCATTTCGGCGGCGTCGCGACCGTAGTGTGCAAGCTCCTGTCGGCGGTGACGCCCAACATCGCGCTCTTCGGCGAGAAGGACTTCCAGCAGCTCGCCGTGATCCGCCAGATGGTGCGCGATCTCAACCTGCCCGTGCTGATCGGCGGCGTGCCGACGGTGCGCGAGGAGGACGGGCTCGCCCTCTCCTCCCGCAACGCCTACCTCACGGAGAACGAGCGCTACATCGCGCCCATGCTCTACCGGACGCTGCGGCAGGTCGCCCAGGGCCGCGATCCGCAGGAGGCGGCAGAGGCGCTGCGCGCGGCGGGCTTCACCAAGGTCGACTACATCGAGGTGCGGGACGCCGAGACGCTGGCGCCGTTCGCGCCGGGCACCGGACGACCGGGCCGCGTGCTCGCCGCCGTCTGGCTCGGCAAGACGCGGCTGATCGACAACGTCGCGGCCGAGCTGTAACGGCCGCGCCGCCGCGCCGGACCCTGCGTCGCCGAGCGCATGCGGATCACTCGGCGAACTGATCGAAGGCGCGCAGCGCATCGGCGGCATACATGAGCGCCGGGCCGCCGCCCATGTAGATGCACATGGCCAGGATCTCGGCGACCTCCTGCCGGCTCGCGCCCAGGCCTTTCAGCGCCTTGGCATGAAAGCCGATGCAGCCGTCGCAATGCTGCGTGACGCCGATCGCGAGCGCAATCAGCTCCTTCGTCTTCTTGTCGAGCACGCCGTCGGCCGTGGCCGCCTTCGAGAGGGCGTAGAAGCCGCTCATCGCGTCCGGGACCGCCTTCCTGAGCTCACCCGCATACTGCGTGATGTCCGCCGTGATCGCCTTGTAATCTTTCGTCATCCGCCTGCCTCCATCTCTCAGCACCTGATGGACTTAGGCCCCAGGTGGCGGAGGCGGCGTTGATCGCCGTCAACCCGCGGCCTTGCGGGTCGCAAGCCAGAGGCCGAAGGCGATGAGGCCGATGCCGAAGCCGTGATAGGCATGCAGGCTTTCGCCGAGGAGCAGCACCGCCAGCAGCGTGCCGAAGACGGGGACGAGATGCACGGCGAGCCCGGCGGTGTTGGCCCCTAGCAGCGCCACCACGCGGTTGAAGGCGAGGTACGCGAGCACGGAGGCGAACAGCGCCACATAGCCGATCGCCAGGATCGACGTGGCCGAGACCGGCATCGGGCGCACCAGCAGCGTTTCGCCGATGTAGATCGGCAGCAGCATGAGCGCCCCGCCCGCGAACGTCACGCAGGCGAAGCTCAGCCCGTGCACGTCCGGGCGCAGCCTGAGCAGCGCCGTATAGATGGCGTAGCTGACGATGGCCGCCAGCATCCAGAGATCGCCGGTCGTGAAATCCAGGTGCGCCAGCACGGCGGGATCGCCATGCGAGATCAGGATCAGCGCGCCCGCCATCGAGATCACGATGGCCACGGCCTGGCGCCACGTCACGGCCTGCCGGAAGAACAGGAACGACGCCACGACGACGACGAGCGGCATCGTCGTCTGCAGCATGACGATGTTGAGCGCGGTCGTCGTCTGCGCCGCCTTGTAGAGCAGCGTGTTGAAGATCGCGATGCCGAACGCCGTCAGCACGAGCATGGCCGGCCAGCGCCGCGCCATGATGGGGAGGTCGCGGCGCAGGTACGGCCAGGCGAGCGGCGCGATCAGGAGGGCGGCGGCCGTCCACCGCCAGAAGGCGAGCGCGACGGGCGGGATCTCGGCCGAGATCGAGCGGGCGACGATGGCGTTGCCGGCCCAGAACAGGCCCGGCAGAAGCACCAGAAAGCGCGGCTCGTCTCCGAGCGCGCGCCATCCCCTCGCCCGGGTCTGGGTGGTCTCAGGCATGGAAGTCATCGGCTGCGCTCGTCCTCGCGTCGTTCGCGGGGCCTCCCCCGCGGCCTTCATAGCAGACGGCGCCTGAAGCGCGCGAGGGCGGCGTTTCAGCGCAACGGCGCCAAAAAATCGATAAGAATCGTGCCATGTGTGGCCGCAGCACCCGCGCCGCCTTGCCAATCCACAGCCGCCCGTGGCACCAGTCGCGGCAACGCAATCCATCGCAGATTCGGGCCGTACGCTCGCCGTCGTCTCGCGTGGCCAGCCGCCGGACCCTGCCTTCGACCGAGGTAAGGTGAGGATCCATGGCCAATTCCGTCCGCGATCTCTTCTCGAGCCTGACACAAAGCATGACCGACAAGTCCGCCCGCGCCGCCCGCAAGCCCAACGATGCCTCCGAGGCCTATACGGCCGCCGACATCGAGGTGCTGGAGGGGCTCGAGCCCGTGCGGCGCCGCCCCGGCATGTACATCGGCGGTACCGACGAGAAGGCGCTCCACCACCTCTTCGCCGAGGTCATCGACAACTGCATGGACGAGGCCGTCGCGGGCCATGCGAGCTTCATCGAGGTCCGCCTCGACGCCGATGGGTTCCTCGCCGTCACCGACAACGGCCGCGGCATCCCCATCGATCCGCATCCGAAGTTCAAGAACAAAAGCGCGCTCGAAGTCATCATGTGCACGCTGCACGCCGGCGGCAAATTCGACGGCAAGGCCTATCAGACGTCGGGCGGCCTGCACGGCGTCGGCGTCTCGGTGGTGAACGCGCTGTCGGAGACGTGCGAGGTCGAGGTGGCGCGCGGCCAGCAGCTCTACCGCATGGTGTTCTCGCGCGGCCAGCCGCAGACGAAGCTCGAAAAGCTCGGCTCCATCCACAACCGGCGCGGCACGAAGGTGCGCTTCCGCCCCGACGAGGCGATCTTCGGCAAGGGCGCCCAGTTCAAGCCGGCACGCCTGTTCAAGATGGCGCGCTCGAAGGCCTACCTCTTCGGCGGCGTCGAGATCCGCTGGAACTGCGATCCCGCGCTGATCAAGGACGACACGCCCGCCGAGGCCGTGTTCCACTTCCCCGGCGGCCTCAAGGACTTTCTCGCCTCGGAGATCGAAGGGCAGACGCGCGTCACCAAGGATCTCTTCGCCGGCAACATCGCGCGCGAGGGCAAGCACGGCTCCGTGGAATGGGCCGTCGCCTGGGTCTCGGACGAGGACGGCTTCTGCCGCTCCTACTGCAACACCATTCCAACCGCCGAAGGCGGCACGCACGAGAACGGCTTCCGCTCGGCCCTTTCCAAGAGCCTGCGCGAGTTCGGCGAGCGCGTCGGCAACCGCAAAGCCGCGCAGATCACGGCTGAGGATGTGATGGGCACGGCGACGGCCATGCTCTCCGTCTTCATCCGCGAGCCCGAGTTCCAGGGCCAGACCAAGGACAAGCTCGCCACCCAGGAGGCGAGCCGCATCGTCGAATCGACCGTCAAGGACGCCTTCGACCACTGGCTGACCGACAGCCCGCAGCAGGCGACGCGCCTGCTCGAATGGTCCATCGATCAGGCCGAGGAGCGCCTCAAGCGGCGGCGCGAGAAGGAGGTCGGACGCCAATCCGCCACGCGCAAGCTGCGCCTCCCCGGCAAGCTCGCCGACTGCACGATCCAGCAGGCGGCCGGAACCGAGATCTTCATCGTCGAAGGTGACAGCGCCGGCGGCTCCGCCAAGAGCGCGCGCGACCGCGAGACCCAGGCCATCCTGCCGCTGCGCGGCAAGATCCTGAACGTCGCCAACGCCTCCTCGGCCAAGCTCGCGCAGAACCAGCTTCTCTCGGATCTCATCCAGGCCCTCGGCGTCGGCACGGGCACGAAGTATCGCGACGACGACCTGCGCTACGAGCGCGTGATCGTGATGACGGACGCCGACGTCGACGGCGCGCACATTGCTTCGCTGCTCATCACGTTCTTCTATCAGGAGATGCCGGAGCTGATCGAGAACGGGCACCTGCATCTGGCCGTGCCCCCGCTCTACAAGCTCACGCACGGCGCCAAATCCGTCTACGCGACGACGGAGGCGCAGAAGGACAAGCTGCTCAAAAGCGAATTCGCCGCCAACGCCAAGGTCGAGATCAGCCGCTTCAAAGGCCTCGGCGAGATGAACGCGCAGCAGCTCAAGGAAACGACCATGGATCCGAGGAAGCGGATCCTGCTCAGGGTCGAGATCGGAGAGGGCGACCGCACCGAGATCGGCGAGGCTGTGAACGCGCTCATGGGCTCGAAGCCCGAGGCGCGCTTCCGCTTCATCCAGGAGCACGCCGCCTTCGCCAAGGACCTCGACATCTGAGATCCCCCTGGGCCGCGAGGAGGCCGCCGCCTTCCCCCATCCTCGCGGGATATCGTGACAGCGCTCTAATTCCGCTTCCTGCCGCCACTCGTGGTCGTCTCTGACGACCAGCCGTCGGAGATGGCCGGCCCTTTGCCGTCTGAGCCCGGTGCCGCGCGGGCCCGCCCCGGCGCGGGGGAGCGCTTCGGCTGCACCTGCGGGTTCGGGCCCGTCAGCTCCATGATCCCGCGCAGAATGCCGGGCGTGAACATCGAGAGCGGATTGACGAGCACGTCGGGGCCCTTGCCGTCCATCGATCCCTGGATGGCATACGTGATGCCGAACACGCCCTGGCAATCGAAGCCGGCGACGATCGGCCCGAACAGCGGAATATCGCAGACGGCGGCGTTGATGCCCTGCAGCGGCACATAGGTGCCGCCGAGGTTGACGCGCCGCGCGTTGAAGTCCACCCGGCCGCGCATGGAGGCGCCGAGCAGCGGGCCGCGGACGTAGGAGTCGTCGAGCACGAACTGTCCGTGCCCGACCGAGAACGGCACCGTCATGCGCTGGAACTCGAACACCTGCCGCTCGGCGGCCGGCTTGGGCTTGCGGGCGGCGGCACCGGACTGGCCGCCCTCGGCGCTCGAATACACCTCCGACACGATCGGATCGCCGAGCACGCGGAAGTCGTCGATGAGAAGCCGGCCTTGCATGTCGGCCGCGCCCTCCCCGTCGAGCGCGACCTCGAGTTCCATGCGCCCGCCTTTGAGATTGGGGTAGAGGCCGATCATCTTCAGCGTCTGGCCGGCATCGCTCGACTTCGCATAGACGACGCGCCGGCGGTCGGGCCTCAGCTCCAGCATCACCGGATGATCGCCTTCGAGCGTACCGTCGGCCTCGATGGAGACGATCTTGTCCCCCCGCTCGGAATACTTGATCTTGGCCTTGCGCAGGGAGGTTTCCGAGTTGCCGATGATGGTGTCGATCTCGGCCTTGAAATCCACCCCCGCCGCCGGATGACGCGCCTTGATGGCCGCTTCCTTGTCAGAGAAGGCCAGCATGGAGCGGAAAAGGTCCTTGGCGTCGAAGGTCGAGCCTTTCGCCGTGATGCTCCAGATCCGCTTGCTGTCCAGCTTGCCGCGGACGTCGAGGCGGCTCACGACGTTGATCGAGAAATTCGGGAAGGAGAACTCCCTCACCTCCCGCTTGTCGTCGAACACGGCCGAGCCATCGATCGCGATGTTGTCGCCGACGAGCTTGAAGTTCTCGAGGCGGACATGGCCCTCGTCGGTGCTGGCGAGGTCGAAGTCGAGAGACGCCGGAAGGCCGCGCGGCTTCGTCCACGCCACCGCCTGAAACAGCAGCTCCGCCCCGCTGAGGTCGGCGCGGACATGCACGCGCGGCGGCCCGTCCGCGCGCGGGTTGACCGTCACCTCGACCGGCATCGTGCCCTGCACGAAGTGATTGACGTCGAGGCCGAGCTGATTGCGGTCCGAGTTGTCGAGCGACATCATGATCTTGATCGGCGGTTGCGCTTCGGGCGCGGCGTCGAGCAGGCGATGCATGTGAAGCTTGGCGAGCACGCCGTTCACCATGAGGTCGCCCTTGGCGATGACGCCGATCTCGGACGCATCGACGTCGATGGTCCCGCCCTGAAGATCGACGTGATACGCCTTGCTCTTGCCCTTGATGTCGGTGATGCGCGCCTTGCCCGTCGCCTTGACGACGCTGGCATCGTCGACGAGCGGCATCGCGATCTTGATCTCGCCGTCGACCTTGCCGTCGATCCCTTCGATCGGAAGCGGCCCGTGACCGGCAAGATGAAGCTGGCTGCGGTTCAGCGTCTCGACGAGCACGGGCAGCGTCGTCGTGGATTTCAGCGCAAGCTCGGCGATCGGCACATCGTGGCGGACATCCACGATCGTGAGGCGGACGCCGTTGAGCGGCAGCCGGTGCTCGGGCGAGGCGACGATCGTAGCCTTCGGCACGCTGAGCTCGAGCGTGCTGTTCTCCATGCGGATCACGGCTTGCGGCGCCTCGATCGGAAGGCTGCGCGGCAGCGGCGTCATGTGCAGGTCGGAGATCTCGATGATCGCAGAGATGCGCTCGCGGCTACCCGCCGGATCGAGCCCGCTGCCGCTCTCGAGGAAGCGTCCCGAGAGCACCTTGAGAGACGCCGACTGAAGCGTGGCCTGCGAGACGTGCTCGCCGACCCAGGCGCGTGCCGCCGCCGCCGCCGCGCGCGGCCACATGGCCTTGAGCGTCGCGAGCGGCATGGGGGAGAGCGCCGCCTCGAGGCGCGTGCTCGGAGCGCCGGGCCCGTTGATCACCTCGCCGTTGGCCGTGATCTCCCCGCCGCCCGCCTTGAGCCGGAACGCGGAAAGCTGCAAGAGGCCCTCGGCCGGGATGATGCGGCCTTCCGCCTGGAACCCCTCGATCGGGATCGGCGCGACATGGAACTCCTCGGCCGAGAGCGCTCCCTCCTTCGCACGCAGATCGAAATGCCATTGCGCCGGATCGTCGCTGCCGGCGCTGCGCGAGACGAGGCCTTCGAGCGTGATGCGGCTGCCGGCCCAGGTGAGCGTCGAGGGCGCGAGCGTGACCTCGCGCGTGGCCTTGAGATAGCGGACGTCGAGCGTGCCGCTGTCGACCACGAGCGGCGTGCTCGCGAGCGACGGAAGGCGGATCGATCCCTGGTCGATCCCCGCCGTGAGGTGCGTCGCGACGAGATCGCCCGTGCCGTCGAGGTCGATGCGCAGCTCGCCGGTCATCGGCGCCGCCACGATCTCGAACAGCGCCAGGCGCGGAGAGACCTTCGCCAGCGCGCTCGGCACGAGCTTGTCGACGCGCGCCTTGACCGCGAGGCCGCCGCCGGGAGCTTCCTCCATGCGGAAATCGAGGGTCCAGGGCGGCCCGCCCGAGTCGATGTCGAGCGTGCCGGAAACGACGCTGTCGCGGGATGTGTGGTCGAGATTGAACGCCGCGCGCTTGATGCGGATCTCGCTCGTCTCGCCACTGTCGGTGACGAGGACCGTCGCATCCTGCACGCCGAATTTCGTCAGGCGCGCCTCGTCCCCGCCTCTCTTGCGGGCGCGCGCCGAGGCGTCGGCCAGGAGCTTCGCCACATCGATGCGATGAAACGCCGGCGCATGCGGCGAGGCGGACGCACGTGGCGCCATCGGCCGGGCCGATGATCCGCCGCCGGCTGCCCCGCCTGCCTCGTTGGCGATGCTGAGCGAAAGCCCCTGCTCCTCGTTGTAATCGACGGCAAGCTTGGGCTTGATCAGCTCGATCAGCTCCGGCACGGCATCGAGGCGCCAGAGGGCCGACGCATCGAACGTCACCGCCGCCTCCGGCGCCGAGACGACCTCGTCGCCGTCCGCCTCCCTGATGCGCAAATTCGCGATGCGCAGCTCAACGCCCTTGTCGTCGCCGATGGTGAGGAAGGCGTCGTCGATGTCGGCCCGAAAGCCGACGAGCGCGGCGTTGATGCGCCGCTCGATCTGTTTGCTGAACGCGTTGAGCGGCACGTCGCCGTGCCTCAGCCAGACGTAGCCGAGCGTGGCCGCGAGCAGCGCCAGGATGACGACCGGCGTGATCGCGTAGACGACGAGGCCCTTGAGCAGCTTCAGCGCCGTCTCGGCGGCCGGGCTCAGCTCGCGGCCTGCGGGCGCCTGCGGCACGCCAATGAGCGGCTGACCCTCGCGGCGCCTGTCGTGTCGCGCGCTGCCGGATCGGTGTGTCGTCATCCTCTCACGTTCTCCGGCCGACGAGGTTGGAGGACTTAAAGCATTTTCCCCGGGACGGGTCACGAGCGGGCGTGTCGCGAGCCGGCCGGGAGCCGAGCGCACACAGAGCCGCCTCCCACCCCAGGGAAGAAGGAAGGAGACGCGGCACCGGTTGCGGGACAGGCCGGCTTCGCCCCGACGCCGTCGGCGTCGGCTTGCGCGGCGCCAGCCGGACCTCTATCGAAGAGACACCTCTCCGGCGCCGGCCCAGGCTGTGCCCAGGCCCGCAACGCCGCCACCCAATACCGTGATCAGGCTCACAAAAAGGACGAAAGAAAGGCCAAGACCGTGCTCAGCGAAGGCGATCCGGCACCGATGCTCACGCTCCCGTCCGACCCGGACGGAGAGCTCTCCCTCGCGGACCTGAAGGGCCGCTGGGTCGTCCTCTATTTCTACCCCAAGGACGCGACCGAGGGCTGCACGCTGGAGGCGCGCGAGTTCAGCGCCCTCGCCGCGAAGTTCAAGCGCCAGGGCGTCCGCGTGATCGGCGTCTCCCCGGACAGCCTCAAGAGCCACGCCAAGTTCCGGGCGAAGCAGGAGCTCGACCTCACCCTCGCCTCCGACGAGGACACCACGGCCGCCAACGCCTACGGCGTCTGGGTCGAGAAGAAGATGTACGGGCGCACCTTCATGGGCGTCGAGCGCGCAACCTTCCTCATCGCCCCGGACGGCCGGATTGCGCGCATCTGGCGCAAGGTTTCGGCCAAGGGACACGCGGCTCAGGTTCTGGATGCCGTGGCGGAGGCAAAACGCTCGGCGGCCTGAGCGAATCGGGCGTACGGGTCCACCACGAGCGATGCCGAGAAGCCTCAACGACACGCCAAGTCCATGCCCCGCATGCGAGATTTGATGACCGGCTGATGAAACCATGCTAGAGCGCGCTCGGAGAAGGATGCCAGTCGGCGGCGCCTGTTGCGCGGGCCGATCGGGAGGCTGCCAGGGTCGCGCCATCAAGACGTCGCGCACCACGGACGAGCCTGAATTCTGCCTATTCGCGTCATGTCGAGCGTAACCGCGGAGGTTCCACGTATGCTGCCTCAGTTCCGCAAGTCGGAAAACGATAGCGTTCAGCCCGCCGCTCCGCATCTCTCCACGCCCCCCCTTCCCCTCGGACCGAGGCCCACGCCAGGCGCCTTTCGCCCGGGCGGCCCCGCGGGCACCTCTGTGATCGGCGCCGACCTCGTCATCCAGGGCAACCTCACCTCAAAAGGCGAGGTTCAGATCGAGGGCGAGGTGCAGGGCGACATCCACGGGACGCACATCGTCATCGGCGAGCGGGCGCGTGTCACCGGCGGCATCGTGGCCGAGGAATGCGTGATCCGGGGCCACCTTCTCGGCACCGTGCGCGGTCGGCGCGTGCTGCTGCAGAGCTCGAGCCATGTCGAGGGCGACATCTACCACCAGACCATGGCGATCGAGCAGGGCGCCTTCTTCGAGGGCAAATCGCGCCGCACCGACGATCCGCTGGCCGGATACGGCAACGGCGAGCGCCCCGCCCGCACTCAGAACGGGAGCGCGCCGTCTCTCGCCGAAGTTCGCTCCGCCCCCGAGCCGTTCGTTCTGGACACGCCCCCGCCTCTCGACTAACGGCCCGCGCTCGTCCCTCTCCCGGGAACCGGCGCCTTGACGAGCCATGAAGACCGCACGCGGGCTAACGGCGCCCTTTCTTTGCCCGTCTTGCTGATCGCCCTTCGCCGAGACCGACGACGCCACCTTCAATCCTCATGTTCTCTTTTCGTCCGCAACGTCGGATTGCGGGGATAAGTCTGTGGATAATCTTCCTAATCCGAAGCTTATTTTCTTGATGTCATAGATATTTTTCAGGATCGGAATGATTCGTGAACGCGAGTGGCCCTTGGCATAAGATCGGGTGATGAGCGGACCGGGCACTCAAACCGTCGTCGTGGGCGCCGGTGTCGTCGGGCTTGCGATCGCCCGGGAGCTCGCCCTGGCCGGGCACGAGGTGCTCGTGATCGAGCGCCATGACGGCATCGGGCGGGAGACCAGCAGCCGGTCGAGCGAGGTCATCCATGCCGGCCTCTACTACCCGCCCGGCAGCCTCAAGGCGCGCCTGTGCGTGGCGGGAAACCGCCGCCTCTATGCCTTCGCGCGCGAGGCCGGCATTCCCCATCGCCGCCCGGGCAAGCTCGTCGTCGCCACATCCGAGGCGGACCGCGAGCCCCTCGCGGCCCTCGCGCGCACGGCCGCGGCCAACGGCGTCGACGACCTCGTCCCTCTGAGCCGGTCCGAGGCGCTGGCGCTGGAGCCCGCCCTCGCCTGCTCCGCCGCTCTCCTCTCGCCCTCGACCGGCGTGATCGACAGCCACGCCCTCCTGCTCGCGCTCGAAGGGCATCTCACCACGGCCGGCGGGCAGGTCGTCCTCCGCCACGACGTGACGGACATCGCGGCCCGCACCGACGGCATGTTCGCACTCACCCTCGACGCAGGGGGAGCGCAATCGCGCCTGACGACGCGGAACCTGGTGATCGCCGCCGGACTCGAGGCGAGCCGGCTCGGGTCGCTCCTCACGTACCGCACGGGCTACCGCGTGCCGCCCACCTATCCGGCGCGCGGGCATTACTACGGCCTCACCGCGCAGACCCCGTTCCGCCACCTCGTCTACCCGCTGCCGCATGCCGGCTGGCTCGGCATCCACCTGACGCAGGATGTCGCCGGGCGGGCCAGGTTCGGGCCGGACCTCGAATGGCAGGCCGGCCCGGCCGGGGCGCCCCCCGACTACCGCTTCGACGACCGGGGCGGCGCGCGCCTGCGCACGTTCGAGCGCGAGATCCGCCGCTACTGGCCCGCGCTCCCCGACGACAGCCTCGTGCCCGATGCCGTCGGCGTTCGCCCGAAGCTTTACCGCGACGGCGAGCCCGTGCCCGACTTCGCGATCCACGGCGAGGCCGAGCATGGCCTCGCGCGGCTGGTCGCCCTCTATGGCATCGAGAGCCCGGGGCTCACGTCGTCGCTCGCGATCGGGGCGCTCGTCGCGGGCCTGCTGCCGCGGCCGTAAACGACAAAGGGCGGCCGCGAGGCCGCCCTTTGACGAGCTGTCACGCTGACGCGCGCCTCAGGGCGAGGGCGTCGGCTCGGGGGCAGGAGCCGGAGCAGGCGCAGGAGCCGGCGTCGGCACGATGTCCTGGGCGGCAGGCACCGCAATGCCTTCGCGATCGGCAACGTAGGTGAGGCCGCCGAAGAGGGCAGCGAACACGATCGCCGTCACGAGGGCGCTGACGAAGCGGTTCGAGAACGACAACACGTTGCCGATGAGATCGACGACGAACACGATGGCGGCAGCGATCAGAACCAGCTCGGCCACGGCATACTCGGCCGGCAGGAAGTGCGGCGGAGGCGCATTCACGTTGGCGACGAACGCCAAGGCGCCGAAGATGGCGGCAAAGATGATGGCCGTCAGGAAAGCATTGCCGATGCGGCTCGAGAAGGAGAGCGCGTTGCCGACGAGAGCAACCACGAACACAACCGCGGCGGCGATGACGACCGGCTCGTAGATCGAGTATTCAGCAGGCAGAAACATGGATAATCCCCCAGGTTTGCGCCACCGGTTTTCGTTTTGGATGGCGGCCAATCCTTATACCAGCGGGGGCGGGTTGTCATGCCTCGTGGGCTACGGGTGCACCGCGTGGGACAGCCGGCTGCGCGCCGGACGCCGCTACCAGGCCCCGCCGCAGGCCTGCGCGCAAAAGCGAAGGCCCAAAAACCACACGTGCTGCGAAATGGTGGCGTGGAGCCATCTCCGACGAACGCCGTCTCGCCGGCACCCCTTATGGATTGTTGAATGATTTCATCATATTCGCGAGCGCCGGAGATCGGGACGCGGCGCGCGGGCCAGAACGGGGACGTGCACGAGACCGGCGACCTCCGGCGTGATCCGCGTTCCCCCTGCCCCGCTCTGCCAAGACGCACGCGGTTGCAGACCGGTCGCGGCCTCGCGCCATTGGCCTCCGGCTGAGCCTATGGCGACGGCCGCACGCGCGCGAATCGGTCTCGGCGTCCGAGGACGCCCCCAGCGCGTCGCGCACAGCTAGCCCGGATAGAGTCGGTGATCGGCTTGCGTCTTGGTCACGATCCTTCCTGGTCGTACAGTCACCTGCGCCGACGGTGCGCGATCCCGCACACCTACGCTCCAAAAATGCGTCAGCTTTCGGAATCGTTCGCGTGCCGAATGCGGAAGCCCGCGGCCAGTCTATCGCGATGCGCCAGGCCCCAGCTCGCAGCCGAGGAAGACCAGCTCCCGGCCGCCGATCGCAAGCGCGCCCTGCTCGCGAAAGCCGTTGGCCTCGTAGAAGCCGACGTTACGCATCCCCCGCGCCGTCACGACATGCATCCCCGCGGCACCCGCCGCCGCCGCATGCCGCGCGAAGGCCTCGACGAGACGCGCGCCGATCCCCTGTCCACGCCGGCCGGCCTCTACATTGACGTGGAGCTGGGCGGGAAAGCGCGCCGTAAGACCCGCGAAATCCTTCATGAAGGGGAGATCGGCAAACAGGGGATCCCGCGCCGGATCGTCCAGACTGCCGATCACATAGCCCGCGACGCGGCGCGCCCCGTCGAGCGCGACGAACGTGTTGTCCGGATGGTGGCGGAGATAGCGGCCGAGCCACCTCTCGCGAAAATCGTCGCGCGCGTTCTCGCTCTCGAACGTCTGCCGCGCGCTCGACGAAAAGAAGATGTGATTGATGTCGGCGAGAAGAGCGCGACGCGCATCCCCCAGCTCGACCCAGCGGCAGACCTCGACCTCGAACATGCCCGTGCTGCCGGATACCGTCGTTATGTGGGCCTACTCGGCGGCCGTGCGCACCGCCTGCGGCGTGGCCGTCGAAAGGGCCGCCATCGCCGCCGACCAATACCGTGTCTCGGATTCAGCGGCGAGCTTTTCCTGGCGGAACGCGTCGATCCATTCGCAGACGAGCATGGGGTTCGTCTCCGCGAGCGCGGCCAGATCCTCCGGAGACTTGGAGAGAACGGCGCTCGCCAGCCGCCGAAGCTGAGCGGCCTCGATCAACTCGGGAGCGGGGGCTTGCGGGATGGCGCGAGACGGGTAGCCTGAGAGAGGTGTGAGCCGGTGATGACGCATGGCGATCGTCCTCCGTTGGCCTACGACCTTAGCGCCGGGAGCCTCGGAAAATGGGGCGCCGGAGAGAGCTATCCACAGCTTGTGGATGCTGCATCGCAAAATATACTTGACTCAATGTTGTGCGTTGCAGGGCAACTTTTCCGACGCACGATGCGACTCGCCGTCTTCGCGATCGCGGCAAGCCATTCCGAAAGCGCCGAAAAACAGATGTGGCAGTGCGCCCGGCGCACTGCACCGGGCGCACGCTAAAGCATCGGATCTGACGCTTTAGATTGCGATCTCTTCGGAAGTTCCCGTGACGAAGCGGCTCGCTTCGTCCGAATGAGCTATTCGTTGGCCGCCTTCACAGGCCGGGCCGGACGGCGCATGAATGCGGGCACATTGCCCGCAAAAGCGCTGATGGCCGCCTTGCTGTCGGCTGCGTCTCCCGCCGGGCGGGGACGGGCCGGCCGTCCGGCGGCCGTGCGTGGCGGCCGATCGTTGCCGCGGCGCGCGTCCGACGAAACGGCCTCGCGCGCGACCGGCTCGCGCTCGCGCGTGACGGGCGCCGGAGCCGAAACCTCAGGGGCCGCCGCTGCCGTCTCGCTGCCGACACCATTGGCCAACACTGGCGTGGCCCGCGTGCCCTCGCGGCGCTTCTCGGACCGGCGCGACGGCTCGCGTGCGGCGGCGGCATCCTTGTGCCCCTCGCTCCGCTTGTCGCTCCGCGCTCCACGCCTCGGCTCGCCGCGTCCGCCCGCTTCGGACCGGCCGCTCTCGCGTCCAGCTCCCGCGCGTCCGCCACGGCCACGGCCGCGCTTGCGCTTTCCGGCCTCCGCGAAGTCCTGCTCCGACGGCGGCTCGCCGATCCAGACCGCATCCTCGCCGAGGATCTTCTCGATGTCCTTGAACGACTTCAGCTCCTCCGGCGTCACGATCGACTGGGCCGTGCCCTCGCGCCCCGCGCGGCCCGTGCGCCCGATGCGGTGCACGTAATCGTCGGACTGCCAGGGCAGATCGAAGTTGAAGACGTGCGAGACGTCCGGAATGTCGAGGCCGCGCGCGGCGACGTCGCTCGCCGCCAGGATGCTGATGTCGCCGCTGCGGAACTTGTCCAGCGTCTCCATCCGGCTCTTCTGGTCCATGTCGCCATGCAGCGCGCCGGCATTGAAGCCGTGCTTCAGGAGCGACTTCAGAAGGATCGCCACATCGCGCTTGCGGTTGCAGAACACGATCGCGTTCTTCACGCCCTCTGCGCGGATCATGTCGCGCAGGATCTCGCGCTTCACCCAATCCTCGCCGTCGGGGGCGAAGCGGAAGCGCTGCGTGATCGTCTTGGCCGTGGTGGCGGGGCGCGCCACCTCGATGCGCTCCGGATCGCGCAGGAACTGACTGACGAGACGCGTGATCTCGGGCGGCATCGTGGCCGAGAAGAACAGCGTCTGCCGCCGCGGCGGCAGCAGATTGCAGATCTTCTCGATGTCGGGGATGAAGCCCATGTCGAGCATGCGGTCGGCTTCGTCGATCACCAGGATCTCGACGCCCATCAGCATGAGGCGGCCACGCTGGAAGTGATCGAGCAGGCGGCCGGGGGTAGCGATCAGCACATCGACGCCGCGGTCGAGCTTGCGCACCTGATCGTCCATCGACACGCCACCGATCAGAAGCGCGACCGAGAGCTTGTGATTGACGCCGTACCGCTCGAAGCTCTGCGCCACCTGCGCCGCCAGCTCGCGGGTGGGCGCGAGGATCAGCGAGCGCGGCATGCGCGCCCGCGCCCGGCCCGTCTCGAGCCGGGTGATCATCGGCAGAACGAACGAGGCCGTCTTGCCGGTGCCGGTCTGCGCGATGCCGAGAACGTCGCGTCCGGTGACGGCGACAGGAATGGCAGCCGATTGAATAGGTGTCGGCGAGGTATAGCCAGCCGCCTCGATGGCGGTCTGCACTTTCAGGCTGAGCCCGAGCTCAGCGAACGTCTTCGTTTCCAAAAAACCACGTCTCCATACTGCGATCTCAAAGCTCTGAGCGCGCACCGTCCCGCGGAGGTCAAGGATGACCACCGGGCGCAGCTTCAGAACGACGAGAGCGCAGGGGAATGGCAGATGCCGCAAAAGGGGCAAATACAGGAATGAGGGCTCGAAAAGGGATCAATGTGATCAAAGCCCCTGCGCCCGAGCCGATGCCTTGCTGACATGGCGTCTCATAAAAATCAATGGAAAACAGTGACTTTGCCGATGTGTTTTCGTCGCAGCGGGAAAAAACGAAGGCGAAACAAACGAAAACGGCCGCCCGAAACGGGCGGCCGTCCCGTAATTTCCGGCTTTCCCGGGCTATTCGTCGAGCCAGCGATAGATGAGCGCGCCCACCACGGCCCCGAGAATCGGCGCCGCGAAGAACACCCAGATCTGCGCCAGCGGCTCACCGCCCGCGAAGACGGCCGGGCCGAGGCTCCGGGCCGGGTTGACGGAGGTATTGGAGACCGGGATCGACATCAGATGGATGGCCGTCAGCGCGAAGCCGATGGCCAGCGGAGCAAAGCCCGCCGGCGCACCGGGACGCGTGGCGCCCATGATCACGATCAGGAAGAACGCCGTCATCACCACCTCGATGATGAAGACGCTGGCGAGGCTGGCGTTGATCATCGACAGGCTGCCGTAGCCGTTGGCCGCGAACGTGGCCGGGGCATGGCCGATGACGGAGAAGACCGCCGAGGCGGCAACGGCGCCAAGGCACTGGGCGACGATATACGGCACGGCATCACGGGCAGGGAAACGTCCGCCGGCCACGAGACCGAGCGTCACGGCCGGATTGTAGTGACCGCCCGAGATATGCCCGATGGCGCGGGCGAGCGTCATGACGGTGATGCCGATCGAGAACGCGACGCCTAGAATTCCCGCCGCGCCCGATGGCGCGCCGAACGAGTAGAACGCGGCTCCGAGAATGGAAGCCATGAGCATAAAGGTGCCGACGAACTCGGCACCCAGTGCTTTGATGTTCATGTGAGTGTCTCCCTGCGTCTTTTCCAAGCCGCCCACACTCAACTGCCCTTCCGCTCCTCCGCTACGTGAGGCGATGCACTCCCCTCCCTAGGACTGCGAATCAAGCGTGGCCGGCGACATCGGTCATATCACGCCGCACCTTACTTGCCCGCCGCGCTGGCAGCGGGCCGGCGGGCGTTGGCGGGAGGCTCCCCTCCCAACCCCGACCAGTCCACGCCGAGCGTCGTGAACATCACGGCGGTGAGCGCGACGAAGCCGAGAATCGCGCCGGCAAGGAGCGCGTAATCCTCGAGTCTCAGGATGAGGTAGAGGAACGCGTAGAGCACGGCGAACAAGACCGCCATGACGAGCCCGCTACGCAGGCTTTCGAGCGCGCGGCCGACGTAAAGCGCGAGCATGCCTCCCGTCGCCAGGGACGCGGCGAGATAGGCGCGCGCAAACCCGATATGCTCGGCGAGCGACAGCAGCAGCACGTAGAAGAACACCATCGCGAGGCCGACGAAGAGATACTGCACGGCATGCACGCGCTTCTGCGACAGAAGCTCGAGCACGAACACGCCCATGAAGCCGGTCGCCAGGAACAGGATGGCGTATTTCACCGCGCGCATGACGAGATCGTAGAAGTCGATGGGCTGGTGGAAGGTGACGCCGAACTGGGAGCCGGCGAACCGGTCGAGCCGGCCGTCGGAGAGGCTCCACGCCTGCGGCACGCTGCGGGCCAGGTGCGGCACGCGCCACTTGGCCGAGAAGCCATCGGCCTTGATCGTGCGCTCGACCGGAAGGAACGCGCCCGTGAAGCTCGGATGTGGCCAGTCGGACGCGATCTCGACGCGCGTCTCGCGGGCGGCCGGCGTGAAGTTGAGCGAGGACGAGCCCGTGAACGCCAGATCGGCATGAAAGCGGAAGGCGCGCAGAGAGGTCTCGCCCTCGATCACGGAGGGCGCATCCGCCAGCTTGACGTGCATGCCGCTCGTGGTCTCGCCGGGCACGCCCACGCTCGGAGAGAAGGGCACGGTCTCGCGGCCGTTGACGACCAGGGTCGCCGCCGTCTTGAGCCCCGCGACATCGCTCAGCGCGAGCACGAAGGTCGCGTCGCGCCAGCGCACCGAGATCGCGTTGGCCTCCACGTCCGTGATGTCGGGAACGGCAAAGCTCCCGTCGATCGCGATCGCGGCCGTATAGACGTTGATGTCGAAGATCGAGCGGTGGAGACGCTGGGAGCGCCCGTCGCCCGTCACGACCAGCTCCTCCGGCAGGAACACGGCCCGGCGCTCGTACACCTGCTGCACGACCTTGTCGCCGTCCTTGCTCTCCACGCGAACGCTGTAGGGCACGACGAGAAACGGCCCGGAGAGTTGCTGCAGGCCGCCCCATGTGCGCGCCACGTCCCGCTCGACCTCGCGCGAGCGCCCTTCCCGATCCGAGACCAGAGCCGCCACGATCAGGAGCGGGATCGCCAGCAGCAGAATCAGGGTGGCAATCAGAAAGAACTTGAAGGCGGGCGAGCGCGCGATCCGGCCGGCGGACTGGGCGATATCGGACATGCGATCCTCGTGCTGACGCTGACGACTCTTGCTGTCTCGGCCGGCGCCTCGGCGGATTTGAGGCGGCGGCCCGGTGCCGGGCGGACACTTCCGGTATCGGGGGCGATGGGCCCCCTCGCGGCGATACCGGTCCCTCTCCGCACTTTCCGGGCACTCCACGCAAAGCGGCCCTCGGAGGCGGCCGGACGCGTGACGAGACGGCGGCCGGAAATTCCGCCCTCATGCGAAACGTGCTATAGGAATAGAGGCTACCGGCGCACCGCCAACAGCCAGGGGCTCCCATGACACGACGCGCGATCAGACTGGCCTGGGTGGGCGTCGGCCTCTGCCTCGTGATCGGCCTCGTCTCGAGCGTCGTCACGTTCGTCGGCCCGCCGGATCAGCCGTGGCATCGCAGCATGCGCGAGCTGTCCACGCTGATGGACGTCGCCGCGCTGCTGTTCTGGATCGCGATCTTCGCCATGTACTGGGCCCGCAAGCGCCGCAACGGCGGATGAGGCCACTCCCCTCCGCGCATGTCCTGCGGAGCGATAAGACCGCGCGTCAGACCGGCCGGATCAGGACGTGCTTCTTCTTGCCGAGCGAAAGCTTGATCACGCCCTCGCCGGTCACGTCGGCTTCTGAGAGCCGCGCCGTCTCGTCGGTCACAACCCGGTCGTTGACCTTGAGGCCACCCCCTTTGATCTGACGGCGCGCCTCGCTCGTAGACGCCACGAGACCCGCTTCGACGAACTGGCTGAGCAGGCCCACGCCGGCCTTGAGGCTCGCAGCGGAGACCTCGATCGTGGGAAGCCCGGCCGCCATCGCCCCCTGCTCGAACGCCAAGCGTGCCGTCTCGGCCGCCGCCTCCGCTTTCTCGCGGCCATGCACGAGCGCGGTCGCCTCGGTCGCCAGAACCTTCTTCGCCTCGTTGATCTCCGCGCCTCCGAGCGCTGCGAGGCGCGTGACCTCGGAGAGCGGCAACAGGGTGAAGAGCTTCAGGAAGCGCGCGACGTCGGCGTCCTCCGTGTTGCGCCAGTATTGCCAGTAGTCGTAGGGCGGAAGCGCGGCCTCGTTGAGCCAGACGGCGCCCGAGGCGGTCTTGCCCATCTTGGCGCCGGAGGCGGTCGTCAGCAGCGGACAGGTGAGCGCGTAGAGCTGATGCGGCACGCCCATGCGCCGGCCGAGATCGATGCCCGTGACGATGTTCCCCCACTGGTCCGAGCCGCCCATCTGCAGGTTGCAGCCGTAGCGCCGCGCAAGCTCGGCGAAGTCGTAGGCTTGCAGCAGCATGTAGTTGAACTCGATGAACGAGAGCTCCTGCTCACGCTCGAGGCGCATCCGGACGGAATCCATCGACAGCATGCGGTTCACCGACATATGCCGGCCGACATCGCGCAGGAAATCGATGTAGTTGAGCTGCGCCAGCCATTCGGCGTTGTCGAGCATGAGCGCGTCGCCCGGCCCGTCGCCGAACGACAGAAACCGCTCGAACACCGTCTTGATCTGGTTCTTGTTGTCCGCGATGGTCTCGAGCGTCAGGATCTTGCGCGTCTCGTCGCGGCCCGAAGGATCGCCCACGCGGGTCGTGCCCCCGCCCATCAGCGCAATCGGCCTTCCGGCCCCGGTTCTCTGCAGCCAGTGCAGCATCATGATCGAGAGCAGATGGCCGATGTGCAGCGAGGGGGCCGTGCAGTCGTAGCCGACATAGGCGACGAGCTGGCCCTGCTTTGCGAGGGCATCGAGCCCGGCCGTATCGGAGCACTGGTGAATGAAGCCGCGCTCGGTCAAAATGCTGAGAAAATCGGATTGGAGCGTCGTCATGGCGCGTGAGGGTGCCTTCAATGATCATCCGCCGGGCGGGGCGACGCGGCGGATCGCGTTTCGGGCGGGACCATGCATGAGGAGGGGCGCGTGAGCAAGCGACCGGGCGAAGTTTGGCGCGCCCTCGGGCTGATGAGCGGCACGTCGCTCGATGGCATCGACGTCACCGTCATCGAGACCGACGGCCATCGGATCGCCGCCCGCGGGTTCCCCGCGACCTATCCCTACTCCGACGCCCTCCGCGAAAAGCTCCGAGCAGGGCTCACGGAAGCGGCAAGCCTCGAAGAGCGCACGGCGCGCCCGGGACGGCTCCGCCTCATCGAGCAGTATCTGACGGAGCTTCACGCCGAAGCGGTCTCCCACTATCTCGACGATCACCAGATCGACCGCGCCAGCATTGACGTCATCGGCTTCCACGGCCAGACGGTGCTGCACCGGCCCGAGGCGGGCCTCACGGTGCAACTCGGAGACGGCGCGCTGCTCGCCCGCCTGGCCGGGCGGCCGGTGGTCTATGACCTTCGCGCCGCCGACGTCGATGCCGGAGGGCAAGGCGCACCCCTCGCTCCCGCCTACCATGCCGCCATCGCGGAGGAGATCCCCCAGCGCCCGCTCGTCCTCCTCAACCTCGGCGGCGTCGCCAACGTCACCTACATCGGCCGCGACGGAGAGCTGTTCGCCTGCGACACGGGACCGGCCTCGGCCATGATCGACGACTGGTGCAAGGCGCGGACGGATCAGGCGTTCGATGCGGACGGCGCGCTGGCGGCCAAAGGCCACGTGCACGAGGCGATCGTGGCGGGCTGGCTCGCACATCCCTTCTTCGCGCTTCCCCCACCGAAGTCGCTCGACCGCAACGCATTCGATCCGGCGCCGGTCACCGCCCTCTCGCCGGAGGACGGCGCAGCCACGCTCACCGCCTTCTCGGCCGCGGCCATCGGCCGGGTCCTCCCCCACTTCCCCGAGACGCCGGCGCTCTGGGTGGCATCCGGCGGAGGACGCAAGAACGCAACGCTGTTAGCCATGATCTCCGAGCGCGTCGGAGCGCCCGTGCTCGCGGCAGAGGAGTTCGGCTTCGACGGAGACGGCCTCGAAGCCGAGGCATGGGCGTTTCTCGCCGTGCGCTCCCGCCTCGGCCTGCCGATCACCTTCCCCGGCACGACCGGAACGCCAGCCCCCACGACCGGCGGACTCCTGGCCGAGCCCTGAGGCCCGCGCCTTCGCGCCAGCGCACGATCAATCGCACGCTACGAAGCAGCCACCTTCTCCACGAGTTCCGGATCCGCTTCGATCACTTTGAGAAGCAGGCGGTTTGCGGGGTCCGGCTTGCGGCGACCCTGCTCCCAGTTGTTGAGCGTCGCAGCCGGGATGCCGAAGCGGCGCTCGAAATCCTTCGCGGATCGGGCCACCTTTTTCCGAATGGCTTTGATCTGCTCCGCCGGCATCGGTTCGATGTTCACCGTCTCAAGAGCGACCTCACCGCGCTTCCATGCCACGGCCTCCTTGAGCCCTTCCTCGAGCGCCCGTCCAAGGGCGGTGCGTTTAGTCATCCGTCAACTTGCGCTTGGTCCGAACGAATTTCATACCCATAACTACGCCATTGGCGTAAGATCTTCAAGAAAAATACGCCAACGGCGCAGTCTGGCACCTCAAAGGGCCGACGCCCCTCAGCCGGACGGATGACGCGGCGGGGTGATCACCGGCACGCCATCGACGAAAGCCGATACGACGACGAGCACCACGAACAGCCCATGACCCAGGATCTCGAGGTTCTCCTCGAACAGGTCGCGCGTCAGCGTGCCGGTCATCAGGCCGTCCCAGAGATGGCGGTCGAAGGTCTTGGAAACGAAATAGGTCCAGAGCACCGTCATCAGCAGGGTCACGACCGTCCTATTGGAGAAGAACGGCTCCAGGCTATCGCGCGCATGCGAGGCCCACAGGATCAGCGCAACGAGAGCGATGTAGAAACCAGTATTGGTGCCGCGGAAGTGCAGCTCGCGCAGGAAGAGGCAGAGCGCAAAGACCGCCAGCCATTTGTAATAGATGTGAGGCCGCGTGAACGCGAGCCAGGCGCCAAGGAGAACCCCCGCGGCGAGGATGATCGGAGAGACGAGCTCCGCACTGTCTTTGGAGAGGTAGGGCCGCAGCTCGGGGATCGTATTCAGTCCATAAATAACAAGCGCACCGAGCGCGGGCACCAGCAGCACCCACGACGGCGTGAGGCGGAGGATCCGAAGCCCCGTGGTCCAATGCCAGGCCGCCGCCGCATTGATCCGCTCGCGCATCAGGGCCTCCCGTTGCATCGCCTCCCCCTCGCGCGATCTAAGAGACGGGGGCCGCGGTCCGTCAAGCTCATGACAGTCTCGCGATGGCCGCCACGCCACGAAAGCGCCCCGATCCTCGCCGCCACGTCCTACCTCAGGCGGGCTGCCGATGGCTTCAGAAGACGCCTTGCGCACGCTTTGCGGATCAGGTCAATGTCGCCCCCGGAAACTCGGATGGGGGACACCATGAGCGGCCTTCTGGCTCTTCTCGACGATGTCGTCGCACTGGCCAAGGTGGCCGCCGTGACGATCGATGACGCCGCCGCTCAGGCCGTCAAGGTCGGCTCCAAAACCGCGGGCGTCGTGATCGACGACGCCGCGGTCACGCCGCGCTACGTCACGGGACTCGCCTCGGAGCGCGAGCTGCCGATCGTCGGGCGCATCGCGTTCGGCTCCCTCAAGAACAAGCTCCTGTTCCTGCTCCCCGCCGCACTCGCGCTGTCGATTTTCCTGCCGCAGGCCATCACGCCCATCCTCATGCTCGGCGGGCTCTATCTCGCCTACGAAGGGTTCGAAAAGATCCTGCACTGGCTGTCGCCGGAGCCGCCGGCGACGATCGTCGATCCCGCCCGCGCCGGCGTCGATGCGAAGACCCTCGAGGACCAGCGGGTTGCAGGCGCCATCCGCACGGATTTCATCCTCTCCGCGGAGATCATGGCCATCGCGCTGGCGCAGATCGAGACTCCCGACCTGACGACGAAAGCGCTCGTGCTGGCCGTCGTCGCGCTCCTCGTCACGGCCGGCGTCTACGGCGTCGTGGCGCTGATCGTGAAGGCCGACGACTTCGGCGTTGCGATGGCGAAGCGCAACGGCGCGATCTCCGGCCCGGTCGGGCGGGCGCTGGTGTTCGGCATGCCGCCGTTCCTGCAGCTCCTCTCCGTGATCGGCACATTTGCGATGCTGTGGGTCGCGGGCGATATCCTCATCCACGGCCTCGCCACCTACGGCATCGCCGGGCCTGAGCACGTGGTGCACGGTCTGGCAGAAACCGTCCGCAATGCCGTGCCGTTCGCGGCCCCGGTGTTTGCGTGGCTCGCCTCGGCGACGGCGGCAGCCATCACCGGCATTGCCGCAGGCGCGGTGACGGCCCTTCTCGTGAAGATCGTGACCGCCCCGTTCGGACGCAGCAGCAAGGCAGCCCATTGAGGGGTTAGAGTGCTTCCGGAAAAGTGGGAACCGGTCATGGCGGAGCCATGCGAGAGAAATGTCCGATAAGAAGCACGATCAAACAAAAGCTTAGAGCCGTTCCGCGATTCCACTAGAGCCTGATCGTTTGAGATGCGAGCCCTTCAGCTCGCATCGAGAGCGTGAATCAGACTCTAAAACAAAGAGATAGAGCACGTTCACTCCCGATGGGCCGATTCCATTGAGAGTGAACGTGCTCTAA
>DAITBB010000032.1:0-32741 GCA_036823975.1 Hyphomicrobium sp. | reverse complement strand
TCCTCAATGCCAACTACATCGCCAAGCGGCTCGAGGGCGCCTACCCCGTGCTCTATACGGGCCGCAATGGGCGCGTGGCGCACGAATGCATCCTCGATACGCGGCCGCTGCTCGAGCGCGCCGGCGTGACCGTCGACGATATCGCCAAGCGGCTCATCGATTGCGGGTTCCATGCGCCGACTATGAGCTGGCCGGTGGCGGGCACGCTGATGATCGAGCCGACCGAAAGCGAGACCAAGGCGGAGCTGGACCGGTTCTGCTCGGCCATGCTGGCGATCCGCGAGGAGGCTCGTGCCATCGAGGAGGGCCGCATCGACCGGCGCAACAATCCGCTCAAGAATGCGCCGCATACGGTGGAGGATCTCGTGGGCGCCTGGGAGCGGCCCTACTCACGGGAGGCCGCCTGCTTTCCGCCGGGCGCGTTCCGGGTCGACAAGTATTGGCCGCCGGTCAACCGCGTCGACAACGTCTATGGCGACCGGCATCTCGTCTGCTCGTGTCCGCCTCTGGAAAGCTACAAGGAAGCCGCGGAGTAGACCTCCCGGCGGACCGGCCGGATCCTTGTCCGGCGGCTTTTGCGCCGACGCGATCCTCGATCGCATCGGCGTGAGAGCCTGTGCTTTTCTTCGTCGAGAGACCGACGCGCTTACTGCATCTCCATGTCCTGGCGCCACTTCTCGATGATCTCTCCCATCGGCTCCTGGAGCAGGGGAGGGATCTTGTCGGCCGGGATCGCCTTGCTGAACAGCCAGCCCTGGACCTCAGCGCAGCCTTCGTTGACCAGATGGAAGAGCTGCTCCTGCGTCTCCACGCCCTCGGCCGTCGTCGAGATGCCGAAGCTGATGGAGAGGTTGGTGATGGCGTGGACGATGGCCGAGCTCTCGCGGTTCTTGGCGATGTCGCGGATGAACGAGCGATCGATCTTGATCTTGTCGAAGCGGAAGCGGCGCAGGTAGCCGAGGCTCGAATAGCCCGTGCCGAAGTCGTCCATGGCGATGCGGACGCCGAGGGCGTGGAGCTGCTGGAGGATGTCGATGTTCTGATCCGTCTTCTCGAGCAGGACCGATTCCGTGATCTCGACCTCGAGGCGATGCGGCGGCAAGCCGGATGCGGCCAGCGCCGACATGATGCTGTTGACGACGTTTCCGCGCATGAACTGGATCGTGGAGACGTTGACCGCGACGCGAATGTGCTCAGGCCAGCTCACGGCCTCCATGCAGGCCTGGCGGATGACCCAGTCGCCGAGCTGGATGATGAGGCCCGTTTCCTCGGCGACCGGAATGAAGAAGTCCGGCGGAACGAGGCCGCGCTCCGGGCTCTCCCAACGCAAGAGCGCCTCGAAGCCGACGACCTCCCTGCTGTTGAGCGAGATCTGCGGCTGGTAATAGAGGCGGAACTCGCCGTTGACGAAGGCATTGCGCATGTCGAGCTCGAGCAGGCGGCGCTCCTGGGCGCGCGCGTCCATCTCGGGATCGAAGAGGCGGTAGGTGCCGCGCCCATCGGACTTGGCGCGATACATGGCGAGGTCGGCGTTCCTCAGCAAGGTGTCGGGGAAGTCGATGCCGTTGAAGGTCGAGACGATGCCGACGCTGGCGCCGACCGTGATGACCTGACCATCGACGGTGCGCTGCTGGCTGGCGATGGCGATGACCTTCTCGGCCAGCGCAATCGCCGACTTCAGCGATTCGTCGCAGGCGTGCAGGATCGCGAACTCGTCGCCGCCGAGGCGGGCAATGAGATCGTTGTCGGGGAGGACATCGCGGAACTCGCTTGCGACCTGCTTCAGAAGCGTGTCGCCAATCGAGTGGCCCAGCGTGTCGTTGACGCTCTTGAAGCCGTCGAGGTCGATGAAGAGGATGGCGATGCCGTTGTCGTTCGACACCGGCTCGTTCAGCCGCTTCTCGAGCGCCTCGCGGAAGAGGACGCGGTTGGCGAGCCCGGTCAGGGCATCGTGGAAGGCGATGTAGCGGGTCTCCGCTTCCGAGCGCTGGTGGCGCATCAGCGCCTCGAGCTCGGCCTGCGAGGAGAGGGCGCGTCGCCGCCGCCGAGGCGGAGCGTGCCGGCCGGGCGAAGGCCGAGTTTCTCGCCAAAATGAGCCACGAGCTGCGCACGCCGCTCAACGCCATCATCGGCTATAGCGCCATGCTGATCGAGGATGCCGAGATCGAGGGCGAGGACGACGACGTTTCCGATCTCAAGCGCACGCATGCCGCCGGCGTGCATCTGCTGCGGCTCGTCAACAATGTGCTCGATCTTTCGAAGATCGAGGCCGGCCACATGGAGCTCTTCGTCACCGACTTCACGGTCGAGAGCGTCGTGCAGGCCGTCGCGGCAGAGGCGGCCGATCAGGCGCGCCTCAACGGAACCGAGCTCAACGTCGAGATCGATCCTGCGCTCGGCGCGATGCGGAACGATCAGATGAAGACGCGGAGCGTGATCTCCAACGTGATCCAGAATGCCGTGAAGTATACGAAGGACGGCCGCGTCGACGTGATCTGCAAGCCGCTGGCGACGGCGGAGGGCGACGCGGTGCTCATCGAGGTGCGCGATACCGGCATCGGCATCGGCCCCAAGGAGCTGCCGAACATCTTCGATCAGTTCGCGGTCGTGGACGAGCAGACTTCCACCAAGTACGGCGGCACGGGTGTGGGCCTCGCGCTCACGCGGGAGCTGTGCCGCATGATGGGCGGGAAAATCGAGGTCGAGAGCGCTCTCGGCGTGGGCAGCACGTTCTCGATCACGCTGCCGATGGGCTTCTCGGAGCCCGCCCCCGCTACGGAGAAGCTCCGCGAGGTCCTGGCCGAAGCGGATGCGTCTCATCCTTCCTGGAGGGCTGGCACCGCCGCCCTTTCCGCGACCGGAGAAGAGGCTGCTGCCTATGCCTAAGATTCTGATCGTCGAGGACAACGAGCTGAACCGGGACATGCTGACGCGCCGGCTCGAGCGGCGCGGCTTTACGATCTGCTCGGCCGTCGATGGGGCCAGCGGCATCACCATGGCCGCCGACGAGATGCCCGATCTCATTCTGATGGACGTGGCGCTCGGCGAGATGGACGGCTGGGAGGCCACGACCCGGATCAAGGCCGATCCTCGTACGGCCCGCATCGCCATCATCACGCTGACGGCGCACGCGCTGTCGAGCGATCATCGCAAGAGCATCGAGGTCGGCTGCGTCGATTTCGACACGAAGCCCGTGGATCTGCAGCGCCTGCTGGGCAAGATCAACAACGCGCTCGAGAAGGCCGCGACGACCTGAGGTCGGGCTGCCTCTCGTAGGGATCAGGCGAAGCGCTTGGCGCCGGCCACGCATACGACGACGATCAGCGTGGAGGCGATCATCGTCCAGGCGATCGGCTCGCCGAGGAAGACGGCCGCGAGCAGGAACCCGAAGAAGGGCTGCAGGAGCTGCAGTTGCCCGACGCCGGCGATGCCGCCGAGGGCGAGGCCGCGATACCAGAAGATGAACCCCACCATCATGCTGAAGATCGAGACGTAGGCGAGGCCGATCCAGGCCGGAACGCCGATCGTGCTCCAGGTCTCTGGCCGGGTGACGAGGCCGATCCCCGCCATGACCGGCAGCGACAGCAGCAAGGCCCACGAGATCACCTGCCAGCCGCCGAGGCGGCGTGAGAGCGCTCCGCCCTCGGCATAGCCGAGGCCGCACACCAGGATCGCTGCCACCATCAGGAGGTCGCCCGTCAGGGTTCCGCCTTCGCTTCCGAGGAGGGCGAAGCCGGCGACGGCGGCCGCGCCGACGATCGAGAACAGCCAGAAGGCGGGCTGGGGCCGCTCGCCTCCGCGGATCACGCCGAAAAGGGCGGTCGCGAGCGGGAGCAGCCCGATGAAGACGATGGAATGAGCGGCCGTGATGTGCTGCAGCGCCAGGGCCGACAGCAGCGGGAAGCCTATGACGACCCCGGCCGAGACCAGGGCGAGGGAGACGAGGTCGCGCCGCTCGGGCGGCGTCTCGCGGAACGCGGAGAGGCAGACCGCACCGAGCAGGGCGGCGATGACCGCGCGGGCGGAGGTGAGGAACATTGGAGACAGGTCGGCGACGGCCACGCGCGTGGCCGGGAGCGATCCGCTGAAGATGATCACGCCGAGGAGGCCGTTGCCCCAGCCCGCAGTTGTTCGCTCCATGATGGTTCCGCCTTCCGACTTCTGGTGTCGCGATCCAGGCGGTCCGTGACGCCCCCGCGACCGGTTTCTCTGCTCAGCCCGTCGCGGCGTCAATGTGTGACGTTCGCACGCCCTCGGAAAAGGGAGCGTGATCGGCGGGCTTGCGCGTTGCATCGCGGTCCATAGAGTGAGGGTCTTCCACGGGAGATGCGCGCCGGACTTCGTGCTGCCGATCCTCGGTTTCTTGAATTCGAGAGCAAGAAACAGGGCGCGAAAGGCGATGCCCCGTGGTCACCATGCGCCCCCGCCGCATTCGTGGCGTGCAACAACAGGGAGAGCCATCCATGCAGATCACGGCCTGGGCCGCGAAAGGTCCGAACCAGCCTCTGGAGCCCATGAGCTTCGATCTCGGGCCGTTGGCGGCGGACGACGTCGAAATCGAGGTCGAGGCGTGCGGCCTCTGCCATTCCGACGTCTCGGTGATCAACAACGAGTGGGGCATCTCCACCTATCCCGTCGTGCCGGGCCATGAGATCGTCGGCAAGATCGTCGCGCTCGGCTCCAACGCCAAGGGTCTCGAAGTCGGCCAGCGCGTCGGGGTGGGCTGGGGATCCGCGAGCTGCATGCATTGCGGCGAGTGCCAGAACGGCGAGGGCAATCTCTGCGCCGAGAACGTGCCGACCATCGTCGGGCGGTTCGGCGGCTTCGCCGACCGGGTCCGCGCGCAATGGCCGTGGGCCGTGCCGATCCCTGACGGGCTCGATCCCGCCGATGCCGGTCCGCTGCTCTGCGGCGGGGTGACGGTGTTCGCGCCGCTCAAGGTGTTCGACGTCCGGCCGACCGATCGCGTCGGCGTCGTGGGCATCGGCGGCCTCGGCCACCTGGCGCTCAAGTTCGCCAAGGCCTGGGGCTGCGAGGTCACGGCCTTCACCTCGACCGACGCGAAGGCGGACGAGGCGCGCGGCTTCGGAGCGCACCGCGTCGTCAACTCGCGCAAGGCGGAGGATCTGCAACGCATCGCGGGGACGCTCGATCTCCTGATCGTGACGGTGAACGTGCCGCTCGACTGGCCAGCGATGCTGGCCACGTTGCGGCCGAAGGGGCGGCTTCATGTCGTCGGCGCGGTGCTCGAGCCCATTCCGGTCAACGCGTTCGATCTCATCATGACGCAGCGGAGCGTCTCCGGCTCGCCGAACGGCTCGCCCGTCACGACGGCGCAGATGCTGGAGTTCGCGGCCCGGCACAAAATTCTGCCGCAGACCGAGCATTTTCCCATCGCGCGCGTGAACGAAGCCATCACGCATCTGCTCGATGGCGCGGCACGCTACCGCGTCGTTCTCGATATGTGAGGGTCGAGATCAGGGCCGTTGGCAGCAGGAGGGAACCGGGATCGGGGGCGGAAAGGCCTCTGATCCCCAGCGTAAGGCTTGCGCGGTGGCGCTTAAGGGCATTTCCCGATATGTCGGAGGCGCGAGGTCATTTATTTTGACCTGATGTCCCTCTCTCTCACCCCTAACGGGCTGCCATCGGCTCGCCGCCAACGCCGAACGTCCTGAATGAAACTGGCGCTCATCGTTCTCCTTCCCTTTCTCGGTGCGCTCGCTCCGTCCCTCGCCCTTCGGGGTGGGCGGACGGCCTGCATGGTGGCGACGGCGGCCGTGACGGCGCTCTCGCTCGCGCTGCTCCTGACAGAGATCCCCGCCGTCTTTTCGGGTGAGGTCGTGCGCGTCTCCGTGCCGTGGGTGCCGCAGCTCGGCCTTTCGCTCTCGTTCTTCCTTGACGGGCTCGGTTTTCTCTTTGCCGTCCTGATCCTCGGCATCGGGCTCCTGGTCATCGTCTATGCGCGCTTCTATCTGGACCGCGCTGACCCCATGGGGCGGTTCTTCTCGTACCTTCTCCTCTTCCAAGGCTCGATGCTCGGCATCGTGCTCAGCGACAATCTCCTGCTCCTGGTCGTATTTTGGGAGCTGACGAGCCTCTCCTCCTTCCTGCTCATCGGATATTGGTGGGACCGGCCGGCCTCGCGGGCGGGGGCCCTGATGGCGCTCACGGTCACGGCGGCGGGCGGGCTCGCGCTCATGGGCGGCATGCTGCTCCTCGGCCACATCGCCGGCACCTTCGAGATGAGCGAGATCCTGACGAAGGGCGATCTCGTCCGGGCCTCGCCGCTCTATCTTCCCGCGCTGCTCCTGGTCCTGCTCGGCGCCTTCACCAAGTCGGCGCAGTTCCCGTTCCATTTCTGGCTGCCGCACGCGATGGCCGCGCCGACGCCGGTCTCGGCCTACCTGCATTCGGCGACGATGGTGAAGGCCGGTATCTTCCTGCTGGCGCGCCTGTGGCCGGTGCTGGCGGGGACGCCAGAGTGGTTCCTGATCGTCTCGCTGACGGGGCTCGCGACGATGGTGATCGGGGCCTGGATCGCGCTCTTCAAGGATGATCTCAAGGCGCTGCTCGCCTTCTCCACCGTGAGCCATCTCGGGCTCATCACGATGCTGCTCGGCTTCGGCACGCCGATGGCGCTGGCGGCGGCGGTGCTGCACGTTCTCAATCACGCGACGTTCAAGGCGGCCCTGTTTCTGTGCGCGGGCATCGTCGAGCACGAGACCGGCACGCGGGATATGCGCCGTCTCGGCGGGCTCCGGCATGCGATGCCGGTCACGGCCACGCTGGCGATCGTCGCCGCCGCGTCGATGGCGGGCGTGCCGTTCCTCAACGGCTTCCTGTCGAAGGAGATGATGCTCGCGGAGGCGTCGCATACGACAGTGCTGGGTGCGTCCTGGCCGGTGCCGTTGATGGCGACGCTCGGCGCACTTCTGTCCGTGGCCTATTCGGCGCGGCTCGCCCTCCACGTCTTCCTGGGGCCGGAGCGGTACGACGGGCCGCATCGGCCGCACGATCCGCCGTTCGGTCTGTGGGGGCCGGTCACGCCGCTCGTCGCGGCGGTCGTCGCGATCGGGGTGGTGCCGGCAACGGTTGCGGGAGCGCTCGTCGCAGAGGCGGCGCGGGCGGCCTCGGGCGGCGCGCTGGAGGGTCTTCACCTCGCGCTGTGGCACGGCCTGACGCCCGCGCTCGCGCTCAGCGGTCTCGCGCTCGCGGGCGGTCTTGTCGTGCTGTGGGGCACTCCGGCTCTCGACCGCGTGCGTCGCGCCGTGCCGCGGCCGGATGCGGGGGCGCTGTTCGCGCGCGCCGTGGCGGACCTGGTGCGGGTCTCGCGGTGGCTGGGGAACCGGCTCGACGGCGGGAGCCTGCCGCGTGCGCTCGCCGTCATCGTGGCCACGATCGGAGCGCTTGCGGCGGCCGGCTACCTCGGGCAGGAGCCGGCCGCGCTCGCCGGCGATCGCGTGCTGCTCCCGGTAACGCTGCCCGTCCTCACCGGCTGGCTGATCCTGCTTGCGGCCTCGGCGCTGATCGTCGTCTGCCACGCGGACCGCCTCATGGCGCTGATCGTCACCGGCGTCGCGGGGCTCATGGTGTCGCTCGCCTTCCTGCAGTTCTCGGCGCCGGATCTCGCGCTGACACAGATCTCCGTCGAGGTCGTGACGACGCTGCTGCTTCTGCTCGCCCTCAATCTCTTGCCGCGGACGACGCCGGACGAGCTTTCGCGGCGCGCGAAGTTCGGCGCGGGCGGTCTCGCCATGCTCGGGGGCGCCGGAATCGGCGCGCTCGCCTATGCCGTCATGACGCGCGATTTCGCCTTCGAGAGCCTCTCGCACTATCACATCGCGCAGGCGAAGCCGGGCGGTGGCGGCACCAACGTCGTCAACGTCATCCTCGTGGACTTCCGCGGCTACGACACCTTCGGCGAGATCATCGTGCTGGCGATTGCGGCGCTGACGATCTTCGCTCTTCTCGATGCGGCGCTGCATGGCGTGGCGGGGCGGCGGCTCGCACGGATGCGGCTGGCCCCGCAGGCGCACGATCCCCATCCCCTGATGCTGACGGTGGCGACGCGCGTGCTGCTGCCGCTGGCGCTTCTGGTCGGCGTCTACATCCTGCTCAGAGGCCACAACATGCCCGGCGGGGGGTTCATTGCCGGCCTGATCGTGGCCATCGCCTTCCTCATGCAGGCCATGGCGAGCGGCTATGCCTGGGCGCACCAGCGCGCCCGCCTCGATGCGCATGTGCTGATCGGCGGCGGCGTCGTCCTGGCGGGGGCGACCGGCCTTGTGCCGCTTCTGTTCGGGCGGCCCTTCCTCACCAGCACGTTCGGCTATGTGCATCTGCCGCTCGTCGGCGAGGTCGAGCTGGCGTCGGCGATGGCGTTCGATCTCGGCGTCTTCCTCACGGTCGTGGGCACGTGCCTTCTCGCGCTCGCGACGCTCTCGCGCGTTGAGGACCGCGCCGAGCAGGCTTCGCGCCAAGCGGAAGCGGGGGCGCGATGAGCCTGGAGCTTCTGATGGCGACGGGGATCGGCGCGCTGACGGCCGCGGGGATCTACCTGATCCTCCTGCGGCGCACGTTTCCGGTCGTCATCGGCCTCTCCTTTCTCTCGTATGCGGTCAACGTGTTCCTGTTCACGATGGGGCGTCTCGCGATCGACCGGCCGCCGATTGTCGGCGTCTCCGCGGCCGGCCTCACCGATCCGCTGCCGCAGGCGCTCGTGCTCACCGCGATCGTCATCACGTTCGGCATGACGGCCCTGATCGTCGTCATGTCCCTGCGCGCGTTCCTCGAGACGGGCCGCGACGACGTCGCGCTCGCCGTTCCGCCCGGCGAGGATGCCGGCCACAGTCGCCGCGACGAGGGGGCGCCATGACGAACGCGTGGCTCATCGCGCCGGTGGCGATCCCTGCGCTCACGGCCGCGCTGCTCGTGCTCGCCATGCGCCAGAGCCTTGCCGTGCAGCGCGCGCTGTCGCTGACGGCCACTATGCTGCAGCTCGCTGTCGCGGTCGGGCTCTATGCGGTTGCCGGAGAGGGCGCGCCACTCGCCTATCGGCTCGGCGACTGGCCGGCGCCGTTCGGGATCGTGCTCGTGCTCGACCGGCTGGCGGCCACCTTTCTGCTTTTGACGAGCGGGCTCGCGATGGCCGTGCTCGTCGCCGCGCTCGGCACCTGGGACCGGCGCGGGCGGCACTTCCATGCGCTCTTCCAGTTCCAATTGCTCGGGCTCAACGGCGCGTTCCTCACGGGCGACCTCTTCAACCTGTTCGTTTTCTTCGAGGTGCTTCTGATCGCGTCGTACGGGCTGATGCTGCACGGCGGGGGGGCGCCACGCCTCAAGGCGGGCTTCCATTACGTGGCGATCAACCTGATCGGCTCGACCGTGTTCCTGTTCGCTGCGGGCATCCTCTATGCGGTGACGGGGACGCTCAACATGGCAGACCTCGCCCTCAAGGTTCCGCAGGTTGCGGCGGGCGATCAGGGGCTGCTTGCGGCGGGCGCTTTGCTCCTGCTCGCGGTGTTCGCCATCAAGTCGGCGATGGTGCCGCTGCATTGGTGGCTGCCGCGCGCCTACGGGGCGGCCTCGCCGCCCGCTGCTGCGCTGTTCGCGATCATGACCAAGGTCGGCGCCTATGCGATCATCCGGGTCTCGACGCTGATCTTCGGCGCGGATGCCGGTGCGCTGGCGGAGATCGCCTCGCCCTGGATCCTGCCGGTCGGGATCGTGACGCTCGTGCTCGGAACCGTCGGCGTGCTCGCCAACCGCAGCCTCGTGGACGTGGTCTGCTATGCGCTGATCGCCTCGATGGGCACGCTCTTGATCGCCATCGGCCTCGCGAGCGCGGCGGGGCTAGCGGCCGCGCTTTATTATGCGGTGCAGAGCACGCTCGCCTGCGCCGCTTTGTTTCTGCTTGCCGGCGCGCTCGGTCCGGATCGGGAGCGGCACGCGCCACCTGCTGTGGGCGCGCCGCCAGGGCTCCTCTTCGCCGGGGTCTACTTCCTGCTCGCGATGGCGATCGTCGGCATGCCGCCGCTCGCGGGCTTCATCGGCAAGCTGCTGATCCTCGAAGCTGGACGCGCGGCGGATCATACGGGGCCGGTCTGGACGGCGATCCTCGTGACGAGCCTGCTCATGATCCTCGGGTTTGCGCGCCTCGGAATCCAGATCTTCTGGACGGCTCCGGCGTCGGCGCAGGGCGCGCACGATCCGCTCGCGGTGCGGATCGGGCCTGTGTGGGCGATCGGCGCCCTCACGGCGGCTGTGGTGGCGCTGGGCGTGCTCGCGGGGCCCGTGATGGCCGACATGGATGCGCTCGCCGAGCAAGTGCTCGCGCCGGGGCGCTACATCGCAACGGTGCTGGGCCCGGATGCCGGATCCGGCCCGGCGGGAGAGTGACCATGCGCGCCCGTCTGCTGCCGCACCCTCTGCTAACTTTGGCTCTGGCTCTGGTCTGGATCCTGCTGGTCAACGAGGTCTCGTGGGGGGCGGTCCTGCTCGGCCTTCTGCTCGGCGTCGTCGTCGCCAAGGCGACGAGCGTCTACTGGCCGGGCCGGCCGAAGATCCGCAATCCTCTGGCGATCCTCCAATATGCGGTCCTCGTTCTCTACGACATCCTGATCTCGAACCTTCAGGTCGCCTATCTCGTCCTGTTCCGGCGCGGAGCGAGCCTCAAGTCGCAGTTCGTCACCGTGCCGCTCGCGCTCGAAAGCCCGGAGGCGATCGCGACGCTGGCCGGCACCATCACCATGACGCCGGGCACCGTCAGCGCGGATGTCAGCGCCGACGGCCGGTCGCTGCTCGTCCACTGCCTCGAGACGGCCGATCCCGACGACGTCGTCGCCACCATCAAGTCCCGCTACGAGCGCCGCCTCATGAGGATCTTCGCATGATCACAGCCGCCAGCCTCTTCGCGATGGGCGCGATCTGCGTGTCGCTTCTGCTCAACCTCTACCGGCTGGTGGTCGGGCCGGACGCGACGGACCGCATCCTCGCGCTCGATACGATGGTGATCAATGCGATCGGGCTCATCGTGCTGGCGGGCATCGCGTTCGGCAGCAGCCTCTACTTCGAGGCGGCGCTTCTGTTCGCGATGGTCGGCTTCGTCTCGACCGTCGCGTTCTGCAAGTACCTGCTGCGCGGCAATGTGATCGAGTGAGGGATATGGGGATGCTTCTCGAGGCGCTGAGCGCGGCTTTCATCGTCACCGGCGGCTTCTTTCTGCTCGTCGGCTCGTTCGGGCTCGCCAAGCTGCCCGATACGATGCGACGTCTGCATGCGCCGACGAAGGCGACGACGCTCGGCATCGGTGCTTTGCTGATCGCCTCCATGCTCCACTTCGCAGGGGCGCATGGGGCAGGCGGCTTTCATGAGCTGCTGATCACGCTCTTCCTGTTCCTCACCGCGCCGGTGACGGCCAACATGATCGCCAAGGCGCATCTCTTCCGGAACAAGGACGTGCAGACGAGCCTGCCCCGGGATGAGGGGGACTCCGGGTGGGCGACGTTGAGCGCTCCGGAGGAGCGGGGCGAGAGCGGCCGCCTTTGAAGGTGGGGAGCCGGGCGCCGACAGCAAAAGGCCGCCGCGGGTGCCGCGACGGCCTCGACATACGGTCAGAGGCGATCCGCCTACTGCATGTAGGGGCTGTCGCCACCCCGGGGTGCGGCGCCGGGCGAATTGAAGAAGAAGCCGTTGTCGAACGGGCCGCCGTTGGTCTGGCTCGTCACAGTCGGATCGTAGAATTTCTTGGTCTCGACGCCCTGGAGATACTTGTAGGAGTAGCCGCCGCGGCGCGGGGCCGGGCGCACGACGCCGCGCAGAGGCTTCGCCTGTTTCGCGCCTGAGCTCTGCGCCATGGCGGGCGTCTGGAGCGCGGGCAGCACGAGTGCAGCCGAAAGGGCGAATATTTTGAAGAGGCCGAACTTTTTCATGGCTCTACGTTTAACCCACGTTGCATGCACTGTCGATTGCGAGGCGGCGCTTTCGGTGCCGGGTGTGGCTTTCGGGGCGCCGCCGAGCCCCGTCCGGACGGCTCCTGAGGATCGCCGAGGGGGCTTTCCGTCTCGTTAACGGTCCTCACCCCTTCTCAACACGCGACTGTGACGGCTGTTCCTTGCGCCAGGGTGGGCGCGCCGCTTGACCGGGGCCGCTTCGCTCCGATATTGAAAAGCTCGATCTCTTTCCGTGGTGATTTGGCCGGCCGGCTTGCAGCCACGTAAAACAACTCGCTAAATGGGCCGTCGCGCACCCGCATCGTTCGGTTGAGCCGGTCAGAAGAGGCCGGTGGCAAGAGCCCGCGTCGCGCGGGCTGGGAGCGCATGCAGGCGATGGCCACGTTTTCCGCCCCTGAACAGAGCCGTCCGCGCGCAGGGCGCGGGGAGCTGCAGCTTTCCGAGGTGCATGCCCCATCGAGCGAGCTCGTCGTGTTCCCGGAGGACGCGCCGCTTCAGCTCGAGTCCGGCCAGCTCGTTGCCCCGCTCGCCGTCGCCTACCAGACCTACGGCCGGCTCAATGCCGCCAAGTCCAACGCCATCCTCGTCTGCCATGCGCTGACGGGCGATCAGTACGTTGCCAGCACGCATCCGGTGACGGGCAAGCCCGGCTGGTGGGAAGCGCTCGTCGGCCCCGGCAAGCCCGTCGATACGGAGCGCTTCTTCGTCATCTGCGCGAACATCCTCGGCGGCTGCATGGGCTCGACGGGGCCGGCCTCGATCAATCCGGCCACCGGCAAGCCCTACGGCCTCGATTTCCCGATCATCACCATCGGCGACATGGTCGATGCGCAGGTTCGGCTGATCGACCACCTCGGCATCGGGGAGCTGTTCTCGGTCATTGGCGGCTCCATGGGCGGCATGCAGGTGCTGGAGTGGGCGGCACGCCACAAGCGCCGCGTCGCGACCGCCATCCCGATCGCCACGGCCGCCTGGCATTCGGCGCAGAACATCGCGTTTCATGAAGTCGGCCGCCAGGCCGTGATGGCGGATCCGGACTGGCGGGGCGGGGCCTATTCCGAGCATGGCGTGGCGCCCAAGAACGGGCTGGCCGTGGCTCGCATGGCCGCGCACATCACCTATCTTTCGGAGAAGGCCCTGCAAGGGAAGTTCGGGCGCAACCTGCAGGACCGCGTCACGCGCTCGTTCTCGTTCGATGCGGACTTCAGGATCGAGAGCTATCTGCGCCACCAGGGCTCGACCTTCGTCGATCGCTTCGATGCCAACAGCTACCTCTACATCACGCGGGCGATGGACTACTTCGATCTCGAAGGCGCGCACGGGGGCAAGCTCGCCAACGCCTTCACAGGCACCGAGACGCAGTTCTGCGTCGTGTCCTTTACGAGCGACTGGCTCTATCCCACCCGCGACAGCAAGGCGATCGTGAAGGCGCTCAATGCGGTGGCGGCGAACGTGAGCTTCGTCGAGATCGAGAGCGACAAGGGGCACGACGCGTTCCTGCTGGACGAGCCGGAGTTCCATGCCACCGTGCGCGGCTTCCTCGGGGCCGCGGCGGGCAAGCGGGGACTCGACGGAGGGGCGCGCTGATGCAGAAGGCCATCCCCCTCAGCGGACAGCAGCGGGCCGATCATCTGCTCATCGCGGAGATGGTGGAGCCCGGCGCGCGCGTGCTCGATGTCGGCTGCGGAGACGGCGCGCTCCTGCATCTCCTCGCCGAGACGAAGAGCGTGGACGGACGCGGCGTCGAGCTTTCGCGCGAGAAGGTCAACCTGTGCGTGATGCGCGGGCTCTCCGTCATCCAGGGCGACGCGGACCGCGACCTCGCAGACTATCCCGACCGGGCGTTCGACTACGCGATCCTGTCGCTGACGATCCAGGCGACGCGGAACCCGAAACGCGTGCTCGAGAACCTGCTGCGGATCGGCCGCCACGCCATCGTGTCGTTTCCCAATTTCGGGCATTGGCGCATCCGCGGCCAGCTTCTGCTCACGGGCCGGATGCCGATGACGCCCAACCTGCCCGAGCCGTGGTATGCGACGGCCGACGCCCATCTCTGCACGATCAAGGATTTCGTGGACCTCGTCGCGGAGGTGGATGCGGAGGTCGAGGACGCCGTCGCCTTCAACAGCCAGGGGCAGCGGCTGCCGATCAAGCGCTCGCTCTCCCTGCAGAACCTGCTGGGCGAGAAGGCGGTGTTCAAGCTCAGGCGCCGGGTCGGTTGAGCGGAGTCCTGTGGTGCGGCGGCGAGGGCCGATCAGCGCAGGGTGACGAGCTCGCGCAACGCCTTGGCGCGGACGGGCTTGCCGGAGACCGGCGCGATCGTCTCCTTGCGCGCCTCGACGATGAGAACGCCGCCGAAGCGCGGCGAGACCTTGCTTCCCATCCGCTCCCAGGCGGCGGCCGACCGCACGAGCATGCCTTTGTCGAAGGGCGGCAGGTGCAGCGCGGTTTCCCACGAGATCGGCGTGAACAGGGACTGCGTGAGCAGGGTGTCGAGCTGGGAGCGGCTGTAGGGCTGGCCCTGGCCGAACGGCGTCGTCTCCACATGGGCCCAGAGCCCG
Source organism: Hyphomicrobium sp. (assembly GCA_036823975.1). GTDB lineage: Bacteria > Pseudomonadota > Alphaproteobacteria > Rhizobiales > Hyphomicrobiaceae > Hyphomicrobium_C. Next base: position 18,229 of record DAITBB010000032.1, on the reverse strand, counting down.
CGCCGGTTCGGCACGATCACGAGCACCTGACCTTCCGGTTTGACGACGCGCCACAGCTCGCGCAGCAGGGGGCGCGCCTGCTCCGTCACCTCGAGGCAATGCACCACGAGCAGCCGGTCGACGCTGTTGTCGGGCAGCGGCAGCGAATCCTCCTCGACCAGCGTCGACAGAATGGGGGCGCTCTGCGGCCAGATCAGCGCGCCCTGCGCGGCCGGCATCAGGGCGGTGACGCGGGCGGCCTCCTGGCGGTAAGGGCCGAGGAACGGCGTACCGAAGCCGAGGGCGGCCATGGTTTGGCCCGAGGCCGTGCCCCAATGCGCGCGGATGCGACGCGCCAGCAGACGCCGCGCGATCTGCCCCAGGGGTGTCGCGTAGAAATCCCTCAGTGTTGCGACGTCGAGCTGCATATCGTCCCGCGGGCCCGATCGGGGCCTCTTTTGGAGCCGCCGGCATTGAAATGGCCGGGGAGCCCGGATAGCCTTTCCTTCGATCCTCCCGCACCAGAGCCGGGCGGTGCCGACGCTCCGATATGACCAGACCCGAGATTCACCAGTTCCCCTGCCTCAAAGACAATTATGGCGTCCTCGTCCATGATCGGGAAGGGGGGGCGACCATCGCCATCGATGCGCCGGATGCGGCCGAGGTCTCGCGTGCGCTGGAGGCGCGGGGCTGGCGGCTGACGCATATCCTCGTCACGCACCATCATGGCGACCATACCGCGGGGATCGCGGCTTTGAAGGCCGAAACCGGGTGCACCGTGATCGGCCCCAAAAGGGAGGCGGCGCGCATTCCCCATCTCGACCGGAGCGTGTCCGAGCCCGAGACGCTCACGATCGGGAGCCTCGAGATCGCGGTGCTCGATACGCCGGGACATACCATCGGCCATGTCAGCTACTGGATCGCGGATGCGGGCGTCGCGTTCGTCGGCGATACGCTGTTCGCGATGGGGTGCGGGCGCGTGCTCGAAGGCACGGCGGAGATGATGTGGGGCTCCCTCACGAAGCTCGCCGGGCTGCCGCGCGAGACGCTCTTCTACTGCGGGCATGAATATACGGTGGCGAATGCGAAGTTCGGGCTCTTGATCGAGCCGGACAATGCGCGGCTCAGGCAGCGTCTGGCAGAGGCGGAGGCCGCGCGCGCCGAAGGGCGGGCGACGCTGCCGACGCGGCTCGATGACGAGCTTGCGACGAATGTCTTCCTGCGCGCCGGCGATCCGTCCCTCCGCGAGCGGCTGGGCCTCAGGGATGCGCCCGATTGGAAGGTGTTCGCGGAGCTGCGCGAACGCAAGAACCGGGCGTGAGCGGACGGCGATCGCCTTCCTGGCGCCTCGATGGCGTCAGAGGATTTCGCACCCGCACAGAGCAGGGACGCGGACCGGGCGACCGAGCCGGGTCAACGCAAAAGTTTTCCACCATTCATTGCCTGAGCCCGATCCACCTAAGGCGCTGATTTTCCTTTCCGACCTGCGATTCTTGGGGAGCGGGTCCGCCCTACCCTTGCCGCTGAAACCCGACTCGTAAAGAGTGCGAATCAATTGGAAAAAGCGTGCGCGCAGCGGGGGTTGCAAGATATGAGGGTGGAGTCCACCGGAGCAGTTCTCAGTACGGTATTTGTCGACTACGACAACATCTACCTGTCGCTGAAACGGAAGAACGAAGAGGCCGCCAAGCGGTTCGCGAAGGACGCAGCGCTGTGGCTGCGCGAGATCGAGAGCGGGCGCCTGATCACGCCCACGGCCGGCACGAGCTTCGCCCAGCCGCGCCGCATCGTGATGAGCCGCTGCTACGGCAATCCCGTGCCGCGCCGCAATGCGAGCGACAATTCCACCGACATGAACTCGTTCCCGTTCGTGCGCCATCATTTCCTGCGCGCCGGTTTCGAGGTGATCGATTGCCCTCCGCTCACGGCCCAGCTCAAGAATTCGGCCGATATCCGCATGGTGATGGACGTGCGTGACATGCTCACGCACGAGACGCGCTTCGAGGAGTTCATCCTGCTCTCGGGAGATGCGGACTTCACGCCGGTTCTGCACCGCCTGCGTGCGCATGCGCGCCGCACGGTGGTGTTCGCCAACGATCATACCGCGCAGCCCTATACCGCGATCAGCGACGGCGAGATCCGCGAAGCCGATCTCATTTCCCTCCTGCTCGAAGGCCGCCTCGAGGCCGAGCCGCGCCAGGGCGGGGAGCTGAGGGCGCTCTCGTCGGCGGACCTCGAAAGCGTTCGCAAGGCGATCGTGGCCGAGGTGGTTGGCGCCGTGCGAGCCTCCGCGCAGCCGATGCCGCTCGAGGCGTTGGCGGATCGCGCGGTGCGGGCGCTGGGCCACGACAAGACGGTCGGCTCCGCCTGGGGCGGCGCCGGCACGTTCCGTGATCTTCTGGCCAAGGCGCTGCCGCAGGACATTCGCCTCACGGGCGAGCCGCCCTATTTCGCTTACGACGCGACGCGCCAGATCGGCCGCGACGCCGAGGTGAGGACGCAGCCTCAGATCGCGCGCGAGCCGCGTGCCGAGCTGCCGGGGGCGCCGCTGCCGCAGAGCCGCCCCGAGCCGCGGGCCGACTATGGCCGCGAGCTGCGTGCTGAGCCCTCCTATCCCGCCGCGCCTGCTGCGCGTGCGCCGGATCGCGACCTGCGGGCCGGAGATTTGCGTGCCGGGGACATGCGTCCCGGCGGCGAGCGGGCCGTGGCCAGCGAGCGTGGGGCCGAGCCGCAGCGTGGGCTTGCGGAGCGTGCCGAACCTGCGCCGCGTTACGAGGAGCCGCGCTACGCGCTCCCGCGCGAGGCGCGGGGCGAGCTGGGCGAAGCGCCCCGCGAGACGCGCGTGCCGCGTGATCGCCAGCCGGAGCCCGCGCCGCGCGCGGAGCGTCCGTCGCCGCCGCGCCAGGAGATCGCTGCGCCCGCCTACGGCCAGTCGGGCTATTTCGCGCCGCCGCCGGAGCGTGCGCCGCTCGCCGGGCAGCCGCCCGCCGGTCGGACTCAGGTTGGTGACGCTGCACCCCATCAGGCGGGTGCGCCGTTGGCCTATGGCGCCCGTCCGGCCTACGGGGCGCCGCAGCCGCATCCGGCACCAGCGCCGGCCGCACCGCGCGGGGCTGATCAGGCGTCTCAGATCCAGCAGTCGATCGCGCGCATCCACGAGGCCTGCCAGGCGCCGCCGCTGTCGCCGCCCGAGTATCGTGTGCTGTTCGAGGTGATGGCCGAGGAGATCGGCACCAACAACCTCTCGGGCCAGCAGACGCTCGTCAACATCGCCCAGCGGGCGCGTGACATGGGGCTCGATGTCCGCCGCGACGACGTGCGTTTCGTGCTCGAGGTCGTGAGCGAGACGGATCCCTGGTTCGAGCAGGGGGCCTCGGCCAACCTGTTCGCGAGCCGCTTCCGCAATTTCGTGGTGGCGCGCTGCCGCTCGCAGGGGCTGAACCTTTCGGCCGAGGAGATCGATCTCATCGACGCCTGGTTCGGAGGGGCACCGCCCTCGCAGCGCAGCCCGCATCAGAGCGCGCCTGCGGCGCCGGCCCCGCAGACGGGCGCGCGTCCGGCGGCTCCGGCCGCTCATGGGCCGCCGCCGCAAGGCTATGCGCCTCCGGCAGCCCCGCCGCAGCAGGATCGCTGGCAGGGGCAGACCGGCGCGCCGCCGGCCGCGGCGTTCGGCAGCGAGGCGGACGAGGAGTTTCCGCGCATCGTGCGCTCGCGTCTGCGCGGGTAGGGAGCGCTCGAAAGTCACGAGAGAAACAAGCCGGCCGTCTCATTCGAGGCGGCCGGCTTTTTCGTGCCGGAGGATCCGGGCCTCGTCCGCGCTGGCTGGGTGCCGGCGTCGGGCGGAGTCTCGACTGGTCGGCTCGGGGAGCCGCGCCCGGTCTTGATTTGTGTTGTCGTTCAAGAGGCGTTGGGTGACGTGCGTATCGTATCAGGTGACAGGCAAAGAAAAGGCCGCGGAGGAAACTCCGCGGCCTTCGATCTCGACAAAGCGCGTCTGGGATCAGAGCGCGATGTAGTGGCCGCCGTTGACGTCGAGGCAGGCGCCCGTGATGAAGCCGGCATCGTCGGAGGCGAGGAAGGTCACGGCGCGGGCGATCTCCTCGGCGGTGCCGAGACGGCCGACCGGGATCTGCGGAAGGATCTTGGTCTCGAGAACCTCCTTCGGCACGGCGGCAACCATCTCGGTGTTGATGTAGCCGGGGGCGATGGTGTTCGCCGTGATGCCCTTGCTCGCGCCCTCGAAGGCGATCGCCTTGGTGAAGCCGTGCGCGCCGGCCTTGGCGGCCGAGTAGTTCGCCTGGCCCATCTGGCCCTTGCGGCCATTGATGGACGAGATGTTGATGATGCGGCCGAACTTGCGGTCGCGCATCGAGTCGATGACGAGGCGGCTCATGTTGAAGATCGAGTCGAGGTCGACGTTGATGACCTCGCGCCACTGCTCGAGCGTCATCTTGTGCAGCATCGCGTCGCGCGTGATGCCCGCGTTGTTGACCAGGATGTCGATGGGGCCGAGCGCCTTGGTGATCTCGGCGACGCCCTTGGCGCAGGCGTCGTAGTCGCCGACGTTCCATTTGTAGACCGGGATGCCGGTCTCGACCTGGAACTGCTGGGCGGCGGTGTCGTTGCCCGCGTAGTTCGCGGCGACGCGATAGCCCTTGTTCTTGAGTGCGATCGAAATGGCGTGGCCGATGCCACGCGTTCCTCCGGTTACGACAGCGACGCGCGTCATTGAGTGAACTCCCTAGAGCCGGTTTCTGGATGATGAGATGGCGGTGGTGACTAGGCCGCCGCGGGGGGCGCGGAAAGCCAGCAAAGTGATGCAGGGCGTTCGGGTGGCCCGAGATCGCCAAAGGGGTAAGAAAAAGCGCCCCTCCCATGGGTAGGAAGAGGCGCTTTGCGTCAGTCGCGGGCCACGCACATGGCGACGCCCATGCCGCCGCCGATGCAGAGGGTGACAAGGCCCTTCTTGGCGTTGCGGCGCTTCATCTCATAGAGAAGCGTCGTCAGCACGCGCGCGCCGGAGGCGCCGATGGGATGGCCGATGGCAATGGCGCCGCCATTGACGTTGACCTTGTCCGTATCGAGGCCGAGGCCCTTGTTCACGCTGAGCGCCTGGGCGGCGAAGGCTTCGTTCGCCTCGACGAGATCGAGATCCTGCACGGTCCAGCCGGCCTTCTCGAGCGCCTTCTTCGAGGCCGGGATCGGGCCCGTGCCCATGATCGACGGATCGACGCCGGCGACGGCCCACGAGACGATGCGGGCGAGCGGCTCGATGCCGCGCTTCTTGGCTTCATCGGCGCTCATCAGGACGACCGCGGCAGCGCCGTCGTTGATGCCCGAGGCGTTGGCGGCGGTGACGGTGCCTTCCTTCGGATCGAAGGCCGGGCGAAGCTTGGCGATGCTTTCGACGGTCACGCCTTCCTTGATGTACTCGTCCTGGTCGACGACGGTCTCGCCCTTCTTGGTCTTGATCGAGACGGGGACGATCTCGTCCTTGAACTTGCCGGCTTTGCGGGCCGCCTCGGCCTTGTTCTGGGAGGCGGCGGCGAAAGCATCCTGCTCGGCGCGCGAAATCTGCCACTGGCGCGCGACGTTCTCGGCCGTGGTGCCCATGTGGTAGTTGTTGAAGGCGTCCCACAGGCCGTCCTTCACCATGGTGTCGACGATCTTCACGTCGCCCATCTTCGTGCCGTCACGCATGTGCGAGGCGTGCATCGAGCGGCTCATGCTCTCCTGGCCGCCGGCGACCACGATGCTGGCGTCACCCGTCTGGATCTGCTGCATGCCGAGCGCGACGGCGCGCAGGCCCGAGCCGCAGATCTGGTTGACGCCCCAGGCGGGAGCATCGACCGGGATGCCGGCCGCCACGGAGGCCTGGCGGGCGGGGCCCTGGCCCTGACCTGCTGTCAAAACCTGGCCCAGGATGACCTCGGAAACGTCTCCAGGCTGGACTCCGGCGCGCTCGAGTGCGGCTTTAATGGCGATTTTGCCGAGCTCGCTGGCCGGCAGGGATGCGAGAGCCCCGTTGAAGGACCCAACGGGGGTCCGGGCTGCGCTCGCGATGACGATGGACGTATTCTCCGCACTCATCCGTGCTTTCCTCCTGGGGGAATTCGGTCGTTTCCTGGGCTTGGACGCCGCGACCGTCTTTGACATGCATCATTGCTGATCTGCGTCATTGCTCGGTCGTTCCGGCAGGATAGCAGTTGCACATTACGCTGTGCAATCGGGTCCTTTTGTCTCCCGAGGACTTGCGGGCGGTGCACTTATGGCTGGCCGCGCCCGATGCGCCTGTGCTACCGTGACGCACTGCAATGAGGTGTGAGTTCGATGGCCCAAGCGATCCTCAACAAATCCGATGCGACGCCCGAGAAGAAAGAGGCGGTCGTCATCAAGAAGTACGCCAACCGGCGCCTCTACAATACCGAGACGAGCACCTACGTGACGCTCGACGACCTGGCGCAGATGGTGCGCAACGACAAGGACTTCGTGGTCTACGATGCCAAGTCCGGCGACGATCTCACGCATGCCGTTCTGACGCAGATCATCGTCGAGCAGGAGAGCCGCGAGGGAGGGCAGACGCTGCTGCCGATTCCGTTCCTGCGCCAGCTCATTCGTTTCTACGACGACAACATCGGCTCGATGGTGCCGAGCTATCTGCAGTTCAGCCTGGAGAATCTCGTCAAGGAGCAGGAAAAATTCCGCTCCATGTTCGCCAACGCTTTTGCCAATCCTGCCGCCGCATTCGAGGCGTATCAGGACCAGGCCCGCAAAAACATGGCCATGTTCGAGCAGGCCATGAGCATGTGGACCTCGTTCGGCGGTGCGGGCAAGCTGCCGCTTCCGGGAGGCAAGCCCGAGGACGGAGGCGCGATCGACGCTGCGGCTCAGAAGGCCGGCGCGGAAGCCTCCAAGGGCGAGATCGACGAGCTCAAGGCCCAGCTCGAGGCCATGCAGCAGCGCGTTGAGCGCTTGGCACGCGACCGGGATTAGAGTGCTTCCGGAAAAGCGGAAACCGGCTTTCCGATAAGACGCACGATCAGACAAAAGCTGCCTTCGCGCCGGTCCCGAGAGACGGGATCGGCGCGAAGGCGTTTCAGTCCTGTGGCGGGGGCGGCGCGAAGGCCGGGAGGCCGATCAGATCCTCGATCGGTTTCGGCTCGCCGTAGAAATATCCCTGCAGGGCATCCGCACCGGCATCGCGCAGGAAGGCGGCGGCCGCGGCGTTGCCGACCCATTCCGCAACCGTCGTGAGGCCGAGGGCGCGCGCCATCTCGATCATCGTCTTGGCGAGCGTGCGGCTCTGAGGGTCGTCGGGCAGGTCGTTGATGAAGGCGCCGTCGATCTTGAGGATGTCGACGTTGAGCGTCTTCAAGTGCCGGAAGGATGTGTAGCCGGCGCCGAAATCGTCGATCGCGACGCGGCATCCGAGCGCGCGCACGTCGTCCACGAAGCGAGAGACCTGATCGATGTCGCGGATCATGGCCGTCTCGGTGATCTCGATCGTGAGGCGGGAGGTGAGGCCGGGCGATGCGGCTGCGATCTCCTTCAAGCGCGCCACCCAGCCGCAGCCGTGCGCGGTGAGGCTCGAAACGTTGAGCGACAGGTTGAGGTGAGGATAGCGGCCCAGAAGCGCGAGTCCCATCTCGAGGACGCGGTCGTCGATCTCCTGGATGAGGCCGTTGTCCTCCGCGCTCGCGATCAGGGCCGCGGCGGGCGCGTGCGTGCCGTCCGCGCGGCGCAGCCGGAGCAGGGCCTCGTAGGAGACGACATGGCCGCTCTTCGCATCGACGATCGGCTGGAGCACCAAGGTCAGCGCGTCGCTTCGGAGCACGGCCTGCACCGCGTCCGGCTCCCATTCGTCCGGTGCGCGGGGGAGGTTAATCATGAAGCGTGCTCGTTGCTTCCCGGTTGCGTGCTTCGAGGTGCGGCGGACCTCGGAGCGTCAGGGGGTGCCAGGGCTCTCTCCCTTCGTATGGGAGCACGAACAGCCCTGGCTTGCGTCGTTCTCGTGCGGGCCGGAGGAGAGGGAGACCGGCTCCCCGCTCGTCCGGGCGCCCTCTAGAGCCGTTCCGGTTTTAGTGGAATCGCGGAACGGCTCTAAGCTTTTGTTTGATCGTGCTTCTTATCGGAAAACCGGTTCCCACTTTTCCGGAAGCACTCTAGTCGGCGTGGCCGAAACCGATGTCGCGGCGGGCGACGCGGATGCCGATGGTGAAGCCTGCGATCACGTCGATGACGAACGCCACGAGGATCAGGAAGAAGACCGATGTCGCGGCCTGCGGCACCACGATGAACTCGATCAGCGCGGCGATGAACACGACCATCGAGAGGCCGTGGTCGACGAGCGACGAGGTGGACGTGTAGGTCGCCTTCAGGATCTCGGCGAACAGCACGAAGAGCGTGATCGTGAGGATGAGGTCACCCCAGGTGAACGACCAGGTCGCTCCGCTGATCATGGGAATGGCGAAGATCTCGCTGGCGAGAAGGGCGCGCGCCGAGGACGCTCCGTCTCCGCCATCGGAGGAGCCCGAGAACAGCACGATGACGTTGTAAAGAACGAGGATGAAAAACGTGAGGGGAATGGCTCTCAGCGACATGGCTCTCTCCTGGTGGCCCGACGGCAGCCTTTTACTCCATCGCGCATCGGATTGCGACGGAGGACAGGGTGCGTCGCGCTCTGCGGTGGCGCGAGTGTGGCCTCGCTGCGGCTCATGCGGAAAAAACAAATCCGCGATGTAAACGGTTGCCTACATCGCGGATCGGATCGTCGAAATCTTTTCGAGCACGTCGGCTCAGACGTCGGCCTTCGGCGCCAGGATCTGGCGGCCGTTGTACTTGCCGGTCTTGAGGTCGATGTGGTGCGGACGGCGGCGCTCGCCGCTGTCCTTGTCCTCGACGTAGGTGGGAGCCTTCAGCGCGTCATGCGACTGGCGCTGGCCCTTCTTCATCGGCGAGGTCTTTTTCCTGGGTACTGCCATTGGTTTAGCTCCAAATCTTCCGGCGCGGCCCAACCCGGGGCGCCGCACGTCGCAAAAGGGGGAATCGGGCGCGGCCAACAGCAAAATGCGACGCCAACCGGTCGATCGGGCGCCGCAGGCTCAACCCCAAAAGTTGGCGGCCTTATAGCGGCATTCCGGGCCCGGCGCTAGGGGGCAATTCCGGCTTGGACGGCGTCTTCATTGCGGGCCCATGCGCACGGAGGGGCTCCAATCCTCGATCGGTTCGCGCCGCGGCGGCTTGCGCGGCGGCGGCTTGCGGGCCGGCTGGCTGCGTGCCGCCGGGGTCGCGGCCGAGCCCGCCGCGGGCGCTTTGCTCCCCTGCGTCGGCCGGGAGGCGGCGGGCCCCACCACGCAGGAGGCGATCGCGCCGTACGCCTTGACGCGGGCCTGCACCACGCGGGCCTTGCGCGAGGTGAGCGTGCCGGGCGAGCCGGCATTCCTCACGACCGGATTGGGAAGCACGGCGGCGAGGAGCGCCGCCTCGCGCTCGTTGAGGCGGGAGGCGGGCTTGCCGAAATGGTGACGGGCCGCTGCCTCGGCCCCGAAAATGCCGGGCCCCCATTCGGCGATGTTGAGATACACCTCGAGAATACGCCGTTTCGGCCACACGATCTCCATGAGCAGCGTGATCGGGATCTCGATCACCTTGCGCAGGTAGCTCTTCGCGTTCCAGAGGAAGAGGTTCTTCGTGAGCTGCATCGAGATGGTGCTGGCGCCGCGCGGCAGGCCGCCGGAAGCGCGCTCGATGGCCTCCTTGATCGCCTTCGTGTCGATGCCGCTGTGCTCGCAGAAGCGGCCGTCCTCCGACACGATCACTGCGCGCACGAGATGGGGCGAGATGTTCTCGAGCGGCGCCCAGGTGCGGGCGACGGGATTGCCGGTGAGCACCTTGGTCAGCATCAGCATCGAGCCCGGCGGGTCGAGGAAGCGGAACAGCACCAGAAGCATGAGGATCAGCGCCAGATAGCCGCAGGCGGCGTAGGCGGCATAGCGCCCGGCAATGGCGAGGCGCTCCGTCCATGTCGCCGTTTTCCAGGTCGGCCGGGTGGGCGCAAAGCCCGGCTCGTCGTACGGCACGGCGACGGGGCGTGCAGGGGGGGCGAGGTCGGGAGATGCGCCGACAGGCGGCGCCAGGCGCGGGATGGTGAGGCTGGGGTCGAGACGCCGGCCGAGGGTGATCATGTGCGGGTCGCGCACGCCCTCCGGCGGGCTGAACAGGTCCTGCACGGCCGCGGTGAACGCTTCGCTGCTCTCGGTGGCGGGCGGCGTTTCCAGCAATGGCGACGGCGCGGTTTCGGTCGTCCCGCCCTGCGGCGTGCGGACCAGCGGCTCCACGCGCAGCACCGGTACTGGCTCGGGCGGTTCGGTCTGCGGTGTGCGGCGCGGTGGCAGCAGATCGATGGAAGTCCGGGCCGGAGCGAACGGTGGCTCGACGGGGGCGATCGGAGCCGTTTCCTCCGTCTGTGGGGGCAAGAGCGCCTCAGGCAGCGGCCCGGGATCGAGGAGGGTGGGCTGCTCCGGCTCGGGGGACATGGGCTCGGGAAGCGTGGGCTCGGCGAGGGCGTCCGCAATGGCGGAGCGCCAGCATCCGGCCTCCTCAGCGGGCGGAGGGGGCAGCTCCGAGGAAGAGGTTGACGCCGGCGAGACGGGCGACGGCTCGGGGGCCGGCGGCGGTGGCCTGTCGTTCGGGCGTGCCTCGTCCAGACGCTCGGAGGCGGGCGCGGGCGCGAGAGCGACGAGGTCAGGTGCGGCCTCCGGTTCGTCCGCCAGGGATTGCGGGGCCGTGGTCACGATCTCCGGCACAATGTCGGGCCTTGCGACGTCCGGTACGGCGACGGCCGCGGAAACAGATGGGATCTGTTGTCCGTCGAGGGTGTCGCGCGGCGCCGCCGCGTCCGGGGACGCTTCGGCGGTCATGCCCGCTGCCGGGAGGCCTTCGGAGGGCGGGACGTCCTGGGTGTCGAGGCCCTCGCCGGGGGCGCCTCCGTCACCGGTTTGCTTGTCCGCCGCCAATGCTATATCCCGCGCACGCAAAACCCGGTTCCCACTTTTCCGGAAGCCCTCTAGGTACTTCGTCTATGACCTTCGCGCAAAGGCTCGATCGCATCCAAGGGATAATGGACGACCGGCTGCGGACGCTCGTCGGCGCGCTCGCCGGTCCGTCCGGGGCGGGTGACGAGGGCGCTCCCCGGCGGCTCGTTGATGCCATCGGCCATGCGACGCTTGGAGGTGGCAAAAGGTTCCGGCCGTTCCTTATCGTTGAAAGTGCGGCGCTTTTCGGACTTTCTCCGGATCAGGCGGTGGATACGGCGGCGGCGGTCGAATGCGTGCACTGCTACTCCCTCGTGCATGACGACCTGCCGGCGATGGACAATGACCGCGTGCGCCGGGGCCGCCCGACCGTCTGGGCGCATTTCGACGAGTGGACGGCGATCCTGGCGGGGGATGCCCTTCTCACGCTGGCGTTCGAGATCCTCGCCCGGCCCGAGACGCATCCCCTGGCCGAGACGCGGCTGGCGCTCGTCGCCGGTCTGGCGCGGGCGGCGGGCGCGGCTGGGATGGTCGGTGGGCAGGCGCTGGACCTCGCGGCTGAGCGGCTCGGGGGCGGGCCCGCGTCCTCGGCCGAGGCCATTCTCGGGATGCAGAGCCTCAAGACGGGGGCGCTGATCCGCTTCGCCTGCGAGGCCGGCGGGCTCCTGGGCGGGGCGGCGGCCGCCGAGCAGGCGGCGCTTTCGGCCTATGGCCGCAGCATCGGCGTCGCGTTTCAGATCGCGGACGATCTTCTCGATGCGGAGGGGGACGCGGAAACGGTCGGCAAGGCGGTGAGCAAGGATGCCGCGGCCGGCAAGGCGACGCTGGTGTCGCTCATGGGGCTCGAGGCCGCGCGTGCGGAGCTTCACCGCGCCGAGGCCGCGGCGGTGGCCGCGCTGGCGCCGTTCGGTGCGCGCGCCGAGCCGCTGGTCGAGGCGGCACGGTTCGTCGCGCGGCGGGACCGCTGATTTTTTCTCTCCGCCGTTTCGCTTGCCGGGGATGGCCGCTCAGCGGGGGCGCAGCTCGTTCGTCGCGCGCGCCTTGACGAGGGTGTTGGGCGGCACGGAGCTCGTCAGCATCGTGCCCGAGGCGACGATGCAGCGGTCGCCGATGGTGAGATAGGGCTCGATGCCCACGTGCATGCCGAAGCGGATGAAGCTGCCAATGGTGACGCGGCCGCACGCCGTGCAGCCGGGGCCGAAGGCGTTGTGATCGCCGACCTTGCTATGGTGCTCCACCACGTTGTGGCTGGCGAAGAAGTTGTTGTTTCCGATCTCGACGCTGTGGGCGAGGAAGCCGTTGGCCATGATGGCGTTGCCGACTCCCATCCGGACGTCGGTGCGGATCGAGACCGACGGATCGATGACGTTCGTCATGCGCACGCCTTCGGCCACCAGCGCGTCGAACAGCTCGGCGCGGTCGTCGATGTCGTCGGTGAAGAGGATGATCGCGCCGTCGAAGCGGCCGGCGCGCCAGAGCGCGGGGATGGCGGTGCGGTCGCCGAGCACGGGGACGCCGTGGACGGTCTGGCCATGCGTCTGCGGGTTGGTGTCGATGATGCCGGCGGGACGCTGATGGGACGTGCGCAGGATCGCCTCGACGGCGATGGCGCCCGCTCCGCTTGCGCCTCCGATGAGCAGGATGCGCTCGAAGTGCTGGCCGAGGCCGAGGCTTGGCCGCGGGGCGAGGGGTTCGGCTGCCGGTGCGAGCGGGGTGACGTTTGCGTCCGGGGCGGCGGGCTTCGGTGCCTTCGGCTGCGCCGCGTCTCCCGAGACCGGCGCCGTGCTCCCTCCCGATTGCGCGGCAAGGACATCCGCTTCCGTCAGCGTCGTGCCGGGCTTCGCCTTCGCCAACGCCTCGATGTCGAGGCCGAGGCGGCGGGCGACGATGAAGGCCTTCTTGGTCCAACGCCGCTCCGCCTCGTCCTTGGGCGCGGCTTCGGCTGCGAGCAGGGCGTCATGGTCGGCGGCGAGATCGGCTTTGATTACCGCGATGGGCGTGCCGACCCGCTGGCTGGCGCCGACGGGGGCAATCGGAACGAGGAAGCCGTCCGCCTCGGCTTCGATCTCGACCGCGCTTTTCGTGGTCTCGATCTCGCAGATGAGTTGGCCCTTTTTCACGGGCGTGCCTTCGTCCACCGCCCACCGCACGAGCACGGCGCTGTCCTCGTTGGCGTTGACGCCGGGCATGCGCACGACGTGGATCATCAGGCGAGCTCCTCGTAGACGGCCGCTTCGATGGTGTCGGCGCTGAGGAGGGCCGCGGCTTCGCCCTCCTTCGAGGTCGGGATGATGGCGGCCTTCGAGGCGAGGCGGCGGACGGGGCGCTCGAGCGTGCCGAACAGCGTCTCGTGGAGGCGCGCGGCGACCTCGGCCCCCCAGTCGAAACTGGCCGCCCCCTCCTCTACGACGATGGCGCGCCGGGCGCGGGACACCTCGCGGGCGATGGGGGCGATGTCGAGCGGGGCAATGACGGCGGGGAGCACGATCGAGACGTTGATCTCCTCCTCGGCCAGACGCTCCGCAACCTCGAGCAATAGCGGCGCCATGCCGCCGTAGCCGATCAGCACGGCATCCGGCTCGCCGGTCTCGAAGTTCCGCACGATGGGCGTGGGATAAGGCCCGGCCGCGACGGCCGTGACGCTCAGGCGGTCGTTGCCGGTGAAGAGCGGCAGCGGATAGAGCGCCTTGTACTCGATGAAGAGCACGGGCTGTGTCTCGTGCGCGATGGCATGGCTCAGGAGCGTGCCCGGGGCGTGGACATGGGACGGCGAGACGACCGTGAGGCCGGGGATGCCGAGGAAATGCTTCTCGATGCTCTGGCTGTGGGTGGGGCCGTAGCCGCGCCGCCCGCCCATCGGCGTGCGGATCACCATCGGCACGGCGACGTCGCGGCCGTACATGGTGGCGAACTTCACGGCGTGGTTGAGGATCTGATCGAAGGTGAGGGTGAGGAAATCGCCGAACATGATCTCGACCACGGGCTTCAGTCCGCGCAGCGCCATGCCGCTCGCGAGGCCGGTGATCGCGCCTTCGGAGATCGGGGTCGTGTGGACGCGGCGCGGAAAGTGCGTCGAGAGGCCGGCCGAGACCTTGAAGGCGCCGCCGTAGGGATCGAGGACGTCCTCGCCGGCGAAATGGACGCGCTCGTCGGCGGCCATCGCGGCGTGGAGGCCGCGGTTCAGGCTTTGCAGATACGTTGCGGGCAGAGGCGTTTCGGGTGTCATGCGAGCGTTTCGATGATGTCGCGGACCTGAGCGGCGATCGCCGCGTCGACGGCCTCGCAGAAGTCGGCGGGAAGCTTGGCGCGAGCGCGGGCGATCGGCTCACGCGTCCAGGCGTCGGCGATCTCGGCTTTGTCGCGGATGTCGTCGCCCTTGGAATGAGGAGCGAGGCGGTAGGTCGTGCCGTAGAGCATGGCGGGGCCGTCGCCGGCGCGAATGCGCTCGATGAGGGACTCGGCTGCCTCGTGCACGGCTTCGGCATCGTTGCCGTCCACCTCGACGACGGGAATGCCGAACGGCTTCGGGCGGTCTGCGAGACGGCCGGCCTGCTCGAGCGCCTTCGGCGTGCTCTGGGCGTAGCCGTTGTCCTCGATGACGAGGAGATAGGGGAGCTTCCAGAGGGCGGCGATGTTGAAGCTTTCGTAGAAGGCGCCTTCGGCGAGCGCGCCGTCGCCGGCGAACTGGACCACGACCGCGCCGGATCCGCTCGTCTTCTCGGCCATCGCCATGCCGACCGAGACCGGCGCCATGCCGCCGAGGATGCCGTTCGAATAGAAGTTGCGCTTGTGGAGATGCTGGCTGCCGCCGACGCCGCGGCAGACGCCTTGCGGCAGCCCCATGATCTCGGCGATGAGACCCTTCGCGTCGCCGCAATAGGCGAGATAATGGCCGTGACCGCGGTGGTTGGAGCAGATCACGTCGCGTTCGGGATCGAGGGCGGCGACGACGCCGGCGGCCATCGCCTCCTGGCCGATGCCGGTGTGGACGGTGCCGCGCAGCTTGCCCTTGCCGAACAGATCGAGAAGGCTCGTCTCGACGGCGCGGATCAGCGTCATCGTCTCATACATTGCGCGGAGCGTGCCGCGGGTTTCGAGGGGTTTCAGCATGCGCCCGTCCGGCTGATGCGACGCGAATCGTTCCGCGGAGGATCGCAGCGGACCGCGGGGCCTCTCTATCCGCCCCAGCTTTCAGGGAGCTTACGGGGGCCTCGGCAACTCGGGCGGCGGCGCGCGGGATGCTGGCTTCACCCCGAGGGCGTTGCACGCCGGACGGGGAGGCTCTACACCCCCGGAGCTGGCGAGATCGCTCGCCACGCGAAACGCAATTCCGTTGCTATGGGCTCTAGGCCCGAGCAACGCCGGGAAAGGCTCAAGATCATGTCGGCGCCCAAGATCACGCTTCACAAGGGCGATCTTCCTCCCGAGGTCGTCTTCACGGGGAGCGTCGCCATCGATACGGAGACGCTGGGGCTCAACCCTCTGCGCGACCGTCTTTGCCTCGTGCAGCTTTCCGGCGGCGACGGCAGTGCCCACCTCGTGCAGCTCGCGGCCGGACACTACGAGGCGCCCCGCCTCAAGGCGCTGCTGACCGACCCCTCCGTGCTCAAGATCTTTCACTTCGCCCGTTTCGATCTCGCTGTGATCGAGGCCTATCTCGGGGTGACGGTCGCGCCCGTCTACTGCACCAAGATCGTCTCGAAGCTCGTGCGCACGTACACGGACCGGCACGGCCTCAAGGACCTCACGGCGGAGCTGCTCGGGATCGAGCTTTCCAAGCAGCAGCAGAGCTCGGACTGGGCGGCGCCCACGCTCTCGCCGCAGCAGCTCACCTATGCGGCCTCCGACGTTCTGCATCTGCATGCGCTCAAGGCCAAGCTCGACGGCATGCTCGCGCGGGAGGGGCGGACGGCGTTTGCCGAGGCGGCGTTCGGGTTTCTGCCGACGCGCGCCAAGCTCGATCTCGCGGGCTACCGAGAGGACGACATTTTCGCGCATTAGGCGGGATCCCGGGCCAGGGATGACGGAATGTCCTCGGGAATTTCCGGGACGGGTGGCGTTTCCGTCCTGGACCAGTCCCAATGTCACCCCAATTTCCGGGGAGTGTTCGGCCGATCCGTCCTCGCGGCAGGCGTGTCGCGGGGCTCGTGCCGATGTCGCCGGGTTTGGTCCCTCGCGGGCGCCAAGGCCGGCGTATGGCGTCATGCATGCGGCTGAGAGCGGAGAGGGGCCGAGGGTGAGACCGCGATGGTCATGACTGCCGATCAACACCTGAAGCCCGCGGCCGACCGGCGGACGGGCGACGGGCTGGCGCTCGCCGGCATCGACCGTTCGCGCGAGTTCCGCAGGGCCGCGCGGCGCACCGCCGTCGTGAAGGTGCTGCGCATCGCGCTGCCCGTCATCACGCTGGGGTTGCTCGGCGCCTATGCCCTGACCATCGCGCAGACGGCGGGCCTTGCGAGGCCCGATGCGCTGGCCGCGCTGGCGCTGCGCAAGGTGCTTCCGGCCGACCTCGCCATGAGAAATCCGCGCTACGAAGGGTATTCGGAGGACGGCGGCAAGTACAACTTCACGGCCAAGACGGCCCGGCAGCATCCGAGGTCCGCGGACGTCATCATGCTCCACGGCATCGTCGGCGAGGTCTATCAGGCGGACAACACGCGCACCGACGTCACTGCCACGCGGGGCGACTACAACAATAAGCGCAGCGTTCTTGTCCTGGCCGGGGAGATCAATGTCGATTCCCAGTCGGGGCTCAAAGCGCGGCTCACGCAGGCCGTTCTGCAGACCAAGACCGGTGTCCTCAACTCGACGCAGCCGGTCCTGGTCGAGTTCCCGAACGGCTCGGTGCGCGCCGAGCAGCTCGATCTGCGGCAGAAGCAGCGCGAGGCGACGTTCAAGGGGCACGTCGTCACCGAGCTGACGCCGCCGCCCGAGGAGGCGGCCAAGCCGGCGGATGCGGCCGGCGAGACGTCTGTCACGGGTGCGATGTTCACCCCGTCGAACGGGCCGATCGTGATCGATTCCGCGACGCTCGATCTCAACGACGGCAGCAGGACCGCGGTGTTCATGGGCGATGTGCGCGCCCGGCAAGGGGACGACACCATGACGACCCCCAAGCTCGAGGTCACCTACGAAGGCGAAGGCCTCATGAGCTCGGCGACGGCGCCCGCATCGGCCACGGGCTCGGCGGCGCCCGCAGGCAAGGTGCGCCGCATCGTCGCCCTGAAGCCCGTCGTGATGAAGCGCGCCAACGGCGACGTCGTGACCAGCGATTCGGCCGACTTCGACGCTCCGTCGCAATCGGCCGTCCTGACGGGAGAGGTGATCATGACCTCGGGCACCGACCGGCGCGCCGTCAGCGAGCGGGTCGAGCTGAACGAGGCGACGGGGGCGATCGTGCTCCTCGGCGACGTCGTCATCACGCAAGGCGGCAACGAGCTCACCGGCGGACGCCTCGCGATCGACCGCAAGAGCGGCACGGCGCAGCTCACGCGGCCGCCGGAGGGCTCTTACGGTCCCGGCCGGATCTCGGCGCGTCTCATGCGCGATCCCCAGGGGCAGACGCCGGGCAAGGCCAAGACCAAGACGGACGAGGCCGACGATCCGGGACTTCTCTCGTTCCGGACCAATCCATCGGCGCCCGTCGAGGTTCATGCCGATGCGCTCGATGTCAACGATCAGCGCAAGGTCGCGGTGTTCCGCGGCGATGTGGATGCGTCCCAGGACGGCTTCAAGATCCACTGTGCGGAGCTCTCCGCGTTCTACAAGGGCGCGGCGGGGCTCGTGGACGTTGCCAATCCCGGTGCGACGCCGGCGGGCGAGGGTGCCAAGCCAAGCACGGAGCTCACCCGCATCGAGGCGCGCAAGCAGGTGCGCGTCATCGCCAAGGACGGGCGGACGGCGACGGGAGACTGGGCGGATTTCGACGTGAAGGCGAACAAGATCACGATGGGCGGAAACGTCGTTCTGGCGCAGGGCAAGAACATGGTGCGGGGAACGCGTCTCCTGATCGATCTCACCACGGGCGAAAGCAAGATCGACACGGCGCCTCAGAACACCGCGGCGAACCCGGGCGGCGGGGGATGGGTCACGCGGCCGGGAGCGGCTGCGCCCGAGGGTAAGGGGCGTGCCAGTGCCGTTTTCTTCCCGCAGGAAATGAAGGACCAGGAGGAGCAGGCCGGATCCGGCAAGGCGAAGCCCGCCCGCCCGGATGC
>DAITBB010000031.1:0-33862 GCA_036823975.1 Hyphomicrobium sp. | reverse complement strand
GGGCACCGCGCCCGCTTGCGGACCGGCTGCGCCCGAAAACGCTGGCAGAGGTCGCTGGCCAGCCGCACCTCGTCGGCCCCGATGGCACGCTGACGCGCTTTCTCGCCTCCGGCCGTCTGCCGAGCCTGATCCTCTGGGGACCGCCCGGCTGCGGCAAGACCACCATCGCGCGCCTCCTTGCGCACGAGACGAAGCTCGAGTTCGAACAGCTCTCGGCGATCTTTTCGGGCGTGGCCGAACTGAGGAAAGCCTTCGACCGCGCAAAGGCCCGCCGCGAGCAGGGCCGTGGCACGCAGCATAACATAGACGAGATCCACCGCTTCAACCGCTCCCAGCAGGATAGCTTCCTCCCGTA
The DNA here is from genome assembly GCA_036823975.1 of Hyphomicrobium sp. Taxonomy (GTDB): domain Bacteria; phylum Pseudomonadota; class Alphaproteobacteria; order Rhizobiales; family Hyphomicrobiaceae; genus Hyphomicrobium_C. The sequence continues at coordinate 33,507 of DAITBB010000031.1, read as the reverse complement.
CATGGAGGACGGCACCATTACGCTCGTGGGGGCGACGACCGAGAACCCCTCGTTCGAGATCAATGCGGCCGTGCTGTCGCGCGCGTCCGTTCTGACGTTGAACCGCCTCGACGACGATGCACTCGAGGATCTCGCCAAGCGTGCCGAGGCGGAGGAGAAGCGCGCGCTGCCGCTCGATGACGATGCGCGCGAAGCCTTGAAATCCATGGCCGACGGCGATGGCCGGGCCATCCTGAACCTCGCCGAGGAAGTCTTCGCGGCCGTCAAACCGGGCGCAAAGCCGATCGATCGCGCGGCGCTCGTGAAGCTCGTGCAGCGGCGCGCACCGCTCTACGATAAGAGCCGTGAAGGTCACTACAATCTGATCTCGGCGCTGCATAAGGCCGTGCGCGGGTCGGATCCCGATGCCGCGCTCTACTATTTCTGCCGCATGCTCGACGGTGGCGAAGACCGGCTGTTCCTCGCACGCCGCATCGTGCGCATGGCCGTCGAGGACATCGGACTCGCAGACCCGCAGGCGCTCGTCGTCGCCAACGCCGCCAAGGATGCGTTCGATTTCCTCGGCAGCCCGGAGGGTGAACTCGCGCTCGCCGAGGCAGTGGTCTATGTCGCAACGGCCCCCAAATCGAACGCCAACTATGTGGCCTACAAGGCAGCCATGCGCGCCGCCAAGGAGCACGGCTCACTAAGCCCGCCGAAGATCATCCTCAACGCGCCGACCAAGCTGATGGAGGAGGAAGGCTACGGCGACGGCTATCTCTACGATCACGATCAGCCGGATGCGTTCTCCGGACAGAATTACTTCCCCGACGAGCTGAAGCGGCGGCCGAAATTCTACGATCCCCCCGAGCGCGGCTTCGAGCGCGAGATCGGCAAGCGGCTCGCCTATTGGGATGGCTTGCGCAAGAAGCGCGGCGACTGACGCGCACCGCACCGCAGCAGGAAACCGAGCACGCCCGGTCTTCCGCGTGCGGGACGCCTGTCGAAGCCGGCCTGCGAGCTTTCCCGCCCTGGACGGCCCTCGGCCGGCGCGGCGGCCGCCTTCCCCTGGCCCAACGGCCGTCCTATAGTCCCGCGCGGCGGGCGGGCCAGGGCGGAAGCTGTCCCTCTGGGAAAGGGTCGAGTAGGGAAGCGTTTTATGATTGAATTCAACGATCTGTGGCGCGGCCATCCCATCAATGAGAGCGTCTCCACGCCCTGTATCGCGCCGCGCAATCTCACCAATCTCGAAGGCAAGAGCGTCCTGGCCGGCTTCCCGGTGTTCTCCAACCAATGCGCCATCCGCATGGGGGTAGCGCTGCGCCGGGCCGGCGTCCAGCCGTCGCAGCTTGCCGGCATCGCGCATTGCTCGGTGCACGCCCGCGACGAGATGCATTTCATCAACGCCAGCCAGCTCGCCAACGGCATCGCGCGCGCCAAGATCGCCGTCCTCGGCACCACCGAGAAGTTCGTCGGCGCCGACGTGGCGAGCTTCTATCCGAAGATCTACGGCCGCACGGGCATCATCTACATCCAGGATTACTGGCGCCGCTCGAGCGACGGCTCCCGCCCGACGGGCGACCATATTGACGTCTGGAACGGCTATCGCTCGTCGGCGAAATGGCTCATGGAGTGGTTTTCCTGGCTTGGCTATTATTCGAACTATGCCGGCGCCGGGGAGATCTGGTTCTGGGAGGTCAAGTAGCGCGCGCGGCTTCGACGCACGCGCTGCCGTCATCGAACGGCCCGCCAGGGCCGCGGAGGCACCATGCGCTATCTCGTTGCCATCATTTTCGCGATCGTGGGCGCCGCGCTCGCGATGCATTTTCTGAGCGGCCCCGTGGCCGATTGGGCGGCGCTCCAGCTCAAGTATGAGAGCTCGGACGACGCGGAGAACATGAACCAGCTCGCCTTCATGGTGGTGAACCTTGCCGGCCTGATCGTCGGGTGGACGATCGGATGGATGATCGCCACCCCCTTGCGCGACCGCGACCGCGCGCGCACGCGCTGAGCCGAAGAAAACTTCGGCCGCGCGTGGCCGATCGCGCCCTCGATCGGGCAGAAAGCACGAAGTCCCAGGCATGACCATGACGACGGACCGCCTCAGCGAGCGCGTTGAGACAATCGAGGTTGCGGAGCGCGAGGCGGGCATGCGGCTCGACCGCTGGTTCCGCGTCCACTTCCCCGAGATCAAGCACGGCTATTTGCAGAAGCTGCTGCGCTCCGGCCAGGTGCGCGTCGATGCCAAACGCGTCGAGGCGAATGCGCGCCTCGAAGCCGGCGCCAAGGTGCGCGTGCCCAAGGCCGCGCGCACGCCGCGTGAGACGGCGGGCGAGGGGGGCCCCAAGGCGGGTGCCTCCGCCGCCGACCGCGCGCTCATCGAAAGTCTGATCCTGTTCGAGGACGACGACGTGCTCGTGCTGAACAAGCCCTTCGGCATCGCCGTGCAGGGCGGCACCGGCACGAAGCGCCACCTCGACGGCATTCTCGCCGGCATGGAGGACCGCTTCGGCGACCGGCCCCGTCTCGTGCACCGCCTCGACCGTGACACCACCGGCGTGCTGCTGGTTGCCAAGCACCGGAGCGCGGCCGCCAAGCTCGGCCGGATCTTCCAGACGCGCTCGGCGGCGAAGACCTATTGGGCGCTCGTGCGCGGGGTTCCGAAGCCGCCGCAAGGCAAGGTCGAGGTCCCGCTGGTCAAGGCCTCGGGCCCCGACGGCGACCGCATGCGCAAGGCGCGCCCCGGCGAGCAGAAGGAGGCGATGCACGCGACGACGCATTATGCGGTGATCGATCGCGTGGCGCACAAGATGTCCTGGGTCTCGCTGAAGCCTGTCACCGGCCGCCAGCATCAGCTCCGCGCGCACATGGAGCTGATCGGCCATCCCATCGTCGGCGATGCGAAGTATTGCGGCGACTACCGAGAGCCCGCCGCTGAGAACATCGCGCCGAAGCTGCACCTGCATGCGCGCCGGCTCATCATTCCGCACCCCGCCGGCAAGGCGAAGATCGATGTCTCAGCCCCGCTCCCCGAGCATATGTGCGCGACCTGGGATCTTCTGGGGCTCGATGCCCGCCGCTTCGACAGCGGCGACGAAGAGTGAGGCGAACCCCGTGAAGCTCGTTTTATTCGATTGCGATGGCACGCTCGTCGATAGCCAGCACGTCATCGTGGCGTCGATGGAGGACGCGTTCCGCGCGGAGGGCCTCGCCAGTCCGGAGCGCCTCAGCATCCTCGGCGTCGTCGGCCTCTCGCTCGACATCGCCGTCGCGCGGCTCGTTCCGCCCGAGAGCGATCCCGATCGGGTATGGCGCCTCGCGGAGGCCTACAAGGCCTCTTTCGGCGCCCGCAGGCGGAGGTTCGATCACGCCGAGCCGCTTTACGACGGCATCCGCACGACGCTCGAGACGCTCGCCGCGCACCCCGGCGTGCAGCTCGGCATCGCCACCGGCAAATCGCGCCGCGGCGTCGATGCCCTGCTGGCCCGCGAGGGGCTGGCCGACATGTTCGTCACGGTCCAGACGGCCGACACCAATCCCTCCAAGCCGCATCCCTCCATGGTGCTGACGGCAATGGAGGAGACCGGCATCGGCCCGGACGATACGGTCATGATCGGCGACACGAGCTATGACATCGAGATGGCGGCGGCGGCCGGCGTGTGTCCCATCGGCGTAAGCTGGGGCTATCATCCGGCGGATGCGCTGCACGCCGCCGGCGCCGCGGCCGTCGTGGCCGATACCCGCGAGCTCGAAACGGCGCTCGACGCCGTGTTCACGATCCGAAGGACGGCATGACACAGGGCTCCGACACGCCAGGCAACGGCAAGCCGCCCGCTAAGCGCCCAGGGCAGGAGGCTCCGCGTCCGCTGCCCAAGCGTTTTTACACGTCGGTGTCCGTGGTCCCGCATGCGGAAGGCTTCGCCGTCCGTCTCGACGGGCGCCCCATCCGCACGCCCGCACGGCGCGAGCTCGTGCTCGGCACCGAGGCGCTGGCCCGCGCCGTCGCCGACGAATGGGAAGCCCAGGGCGAGCACATCGATCCCGCGACGATGCCGTTGACGCGCATCGCCAACACGGCCATCGACGCGGAAGAGCGCATGGGGGAGGTCGCAGCCGACATCGTCGCCTTCGCAGGCAGCGACCTCCTCTGCTACCGCGCCGAAGCGCCGGAAGGGCTGGTGGCCCGCCAGAGTGCGCACTGGGATCCGGTGCTCGCCTGGGCCAAGCGCGCGCTGGGAGCGGCGTTCGTCTTACGCGAAGGCGTAATGCCGATCGCCCAGCCGGACGCGGCGTTGGGGGCGGTCGCGCGCGCTCTCGAGGCTTTCGATCCGATCCCGCTTGCCGCGCTCCATGTCATGACGACGGTCAGCGGATCGGCGCTGCTCGCGCTGGCTGTGGCCGAGGGCGCGCTCTCGCTCGAGGACGCCTGGTCGGCCGCGACGGTCGATGAGACGTGGCAGCGCGAGCAATGGGGGATCGATGCGGAAGCCGAGGCGGCAAGCCGCCACAAGCACGAGGAGTTCATGGCCGCAAGCCGCCTGATCGCCCTCAGCCGTCAGTCCTGAACGAAGGTCAGAAGCGGAGGGCGGGTCATCGGCCTGTCGCGGCTTCTCCGCGATGCTGCGGCCTCAGTTCTCCGCGCGATCCTTGGGGACGACGATGTTCACGCCCGGCGCCTCGATGCGTGTCTTGTCCTGATCGCTCTCGACCGTCGTGCCCGGGGCCTCGATCCGAGTCCCCGTCGCGCCGCGGTCGGGAAACGCCGTCCCGGCGGTCGGCCCCACGTCGCGGCTGATGGCAAAAACGAGGGCGCCCCCGACGAGGAGGGCGACTGCAAACAGGATGATCAGGCCGGTGCGCACAGCGGCGTCTCCTTGTGCCGTTTGTCCTGGTTCTGGAACGCTGCGCCGGCGCTCCGGGTTCCCACTCGGCCGATTTCGACCCGGCCATTAGCGCTTCGTTTACGCATTGAAGGCCAAATGGAGGACGCACCAGCAACAGGAGTGTCCGATGGCGCTGACGGAGGCCGCGACGAAGGCCGCAATGTTCCGTAACGAGAGCCGGGCCGCGAGGCTGGCCCTGGCGGTCGTGGCCCTCGTCGCGATGATGGGGCTCGGCGCGGGCCGCGTCACGGCGGCCGATCTCGTCGTGGCTTACGACCAATCTCAGCTTCTGCGCCTGCCGCGTCCCGTGGCGAGCGTCATCATCGGCAACCCGTCCATCGCCGACGTCGCCATCCAGGGCGGCAACCTGCTCGTGATCACGGGCAAGACCTTCGGCGTCACGAACATCATCGCCCTCGATGCCGAGCGCAACATCATCCAGGACCAGCGCGTCGTCGTTCAGCGGGACGAGGTGCGCACGGTGAACCTGAGCAAGGGCGGGCTGCGCCAGTCCTATAGCTGCACGCCGAATTGCTCGCCGACCCTCACGATCGGCGACGACACGGCTTACTTCGATACGATCTCGAAGCATGCCGCGACGAAGACGAAGTTCTCGGAAACGGGCGGCGGCTCGAGCGGCGGACCGGAAGGCCAGTAAGGTCTGCCGCCAGCCGGGGCCGCGTGCGGCCGGCGCCGTCCGTCAGGCGAGACGCGATCCACTGGGTCGCGTCCGCTCTCTTCTGTGACAAAGCAAGAGACGAGAGCATATGACCCGAGTTCATCGGGTCAGAGCGTGCTCTATCTCTTTGTTTTAGAGTCTGATTCACGCTCTCGATGCGAGCTGAAGTGCTCGCATCTCAAACGATCAGGCTCTAAGCATCCGCGTTCATCGGCGTGCACATGGAGCGCTTGCCGCCGGCCCGGATGAAGGCGACGATCTCCATCACCGTCGGGTGATCCTTGAACTCCTCGGCCACGTCCGCCACGCGCTCGAGCAGCGTGCCTTCTGCCGCAAACATCAGCCGGTAGGCGCGCCGCAGGTCGTGGATCTCGGAACGCGAGAAGCCGCGGCGCTGCAGGCCGATGATGTTGAGGCCGGACAGATAGGCCCGGTTGCCGAGCGCCATGCCGTACGGGATGAGGTCCTGCTCGAGCCCGCTCATGCCGCCGAGGAAGGAATGTGCGCCCACGCGCGCGAACTGGATCACCGCCGCGCCGCCGCCGAGAATGGCGAAATCGCCGACCTCGCAATGCCCCGCCAGCATGACGTTGTTGGAGAAGATGACGTGATTGCCGACGTGGCAGTCGTGCCCGACGTGCGAGTTGGCGAGGAACGCGCAGCCGCTGCCGATGGTGGTGGACATGCCGCCGCCCTCGGTGCCCGGATTGAGCGTCACGCCCTCGCGGATCATGCAGTCGCTGCCGATGTCGAGCGTCGAGGTCTCGCCCTTGTACTTGAGATCCTGCGGGCGATGGCCGATCGAGGCGAACGGGAAGATGCGCGTGCGCGCGCCGACGGTGGTGTGGCCGGTGACGACGACATGGCTCTCGAGCACGACGCCTTCGCCGAGCGAGACGTTCGCGCCGACGATCGAGTAGGGGCCGACGACCACGCCATCGGCCAGCCGCGCCCCGTCCTCGACGATGGCGCTCGGGTGGATCCGGGTCTCAGCCATTCTTGCTCGCCGCGAAAGCCCGGGCCTCGGTGGTGTCGGCGAGCATCGCGCTGATCTCGGCCTCGGCGACGGTCTGCCCGTTCACCTTCGCTTCGCCGAAGAAGCGCCACACGCGGCCGCGGTTGCGGATCTTGCGCACATGGTAATGCAACTGGTCGCCGGGCAGCACGGGCTTGCGGAACTTGGCCTTGTCGATGCCCATGAAATAGACGAGCTCGGTCTTGTAGTCCTCGCCGAGGCTATGCACGCAGAGCGCGCCGGCCGTCTGCGCGAGCCCCTCGATGATCAGAACGCCGGGCATCACCGGATACTGCGGGAAGTGCCCCTGGAAGAACGGCTCGTTGATCGTCACGTTCTTCACGCCGACGCAGGTTTCGTCGCCGTTGATGTCGTAGATGCGGTCGAGCAGCAGGAAGGGATAGCGATGCGGCAGCAGCTTCAGGATCTTGCCGATGTCTGCCGTCTTCGGAAGGGCTTTCGTCTTGTCGTCCATTCCCGTCACACTCCATTGCGCCCGCCCGAGAATGGATCCGGGTCGGGCAATCCTTCATAAAAAGATCAGCCCTGGCTTTCGCCGGGCTCGTCCCGGTCTGCGGGGCGCTTGGCGAGCCGCGTCACGGCGGCCACTTCCCGCGCCCATTGCTTGAAGGGCCGGCCGGGCGTTCCGGCCATGATGGCGCCGGGCGGAACGTCGTCCTTGGGATGGCAGTCACCCGCGATCTGCGCGCCGTTGCCGACCTTGATGTGTCCGATCAGGCCGGATTGGCCGCCCATGACCACAAAATCGCCGACCTCGGCGGAGCCCGCGATGCCGACCTGGCCGACGATCACGCAATGCCGTCCGATGACGACGTTGTGCCCGATCTGGACCATATTATCAATTTTGGTCCCCTCGCCGATGATCGTATCCTTAAGAGCCCCGCGGTCGATGGACGTGTTGGCGCCGATGTCGACATCGTCCTGCAGGATGACGCGGCCGACCTGGGGCACCTTGAGGTGCCCTTTCCCGCTCATGGCGAAGCCGAACCCATCCTGGCCGATGCGCGCGCCGGCGTGGATGATGACGCGGTCGCCGACGAGGGTGTGCATGACGGAGGCCAGCGGCCCCACATAGCAATCGCGGCCGATGGCGACGCGATAGCCGATGACGGCGCCGGCCGCGATACGCGTGCCGCGCCCGATGGTCGCCTCCGGCCCGATGATCGCACCCGGCTCGACGACGACGCCCTCCTCGAGCACGGCGCTGGGATCGATCCGCTCGTTACTCCCTCCTGCCGCCGCCTTGCTGAACATCGCGTCGGGGTAGAACGTGGCGAGCGACAGCGCGAACGCGCGGTAGGGCGTGGGGTTGACGAGCGCCACGGTGTCGGCCGGCACGCGATCCGCGAACTTGGGTGCCACGAAACAGGCCCCCGCCCGCGTGGTGCCGAGCTGGGGCAGATACTTGCGATTGTCGAGGAACGAGACGTGCCGCGCCGTGGCATCGGCGAGCGGCTGGACGCCTTCGAGCGGGCGGGCATGCAGCGCCCCATCACCCCGGATCTCGGACTGCGTGGCAGCCGCGATCTCAGCGACCGTGAAGGGCCCGGCCACGTCGAAAAAACCGGGGTGGTTCATAAGGCACGGCCCTCGATCGACAAAAGAGACGCCGGCGCCAATCGCGCGCGCCGGCCGGACGCCGCCCCACAAAGGGAACGGATGGAGAGAAACGACGCGCCGGGCGCGCCTGAGCCCCTGGTCATAAGGCCTCGACGCCCCGGGGTCCAGCGCTCCAGCGCCGCAAACTGAGGCTGTCCAGCGTCCGCTCGTTCGTAGCGGGCGGAGAGGGAACGGTCGCCGGGAAGAGGAAGCAAGCGGCAGAAATGCAAACGGCCCTCCGAAAGGAGGGCCGCGCAAGAAAGTCTCGGAAGACCGCAGCAGCGGCAAGAGCGCCGGCGTCAGAACTTGGACGAGGCACCGAAGCGGAAGAACTGTTCCTCGTCGTACTTCTCTTTCGTCAGAGCCTTGGCGAAGTCCATGCGGATCGGACCGACCGGCGAGTTCCACATGATCGACGCACCGATCGACGAGCGGATACCAGATCCGTCTTCCAGATCAATCTCGCCAGGTCCGCAATCACCTATAATTTTCGAATTACAGGAGGGCATACCCTTCGCCAATTCGTTGGCATTGAAGAGCGAGCCGGCATCCGCGAACACGGCGCCCGTCAGGCCCAGATCGTCAGGAACGAACGGAAGCGGGAAGCGGATCTCCGCCGTCGTCGCCCAGTAGGTTCGGCCACCAGCAGCATCGCCCGTGGCCATGTCGCGCGGGCCGAAGCCGGCGCGGTCGAAGCCGCGGATCGTTTCGCCGCCGCGATAGTAAAGGTCCGTCAGGCGCACGTCGTCGCCACCCCAGCCCTCGATATGACCGCCCGTCGCACGGCCGACGAAGGTGATCTTCTCGGTGATCGGATAGTAGAAGCGACCCTCCGCGTTCACGCGGGCATACTGCACGTCGCCGCCAAGACCAGCCATATCGGCCGCAAGCTGCAGCCAGTAGCCGCCGGTCGGGTTCTTGGGATGGTTGCGCTTGTCGTAGGTGAGCGAGGTTCCGAACGACGAGGTGAGCGCCGAGTCACCGCGCGTGCGGATTTCCTCGATTACGAGCGCTGAAATATCGCGCCTGTTGTCACCATTACAGTCGCCAAGTGCATTGTCGCAGCGCCCCGGAATCTCGAGCGTGCTGTAATCGAGCGTATAGCCCGTCTGCATCCAGAGGTTCTCGGAGAGCGGGAAGCCGATGCGGGCGGTACCGCCGGTGCGCTTCGACTCGTAGCCGGCCTCGCGAACCTGATCGATCTCCTTGTGGAAGAGATCGAAGCCCGCCGAGAGATTGCGGTCGAGGAAGCGCGGCTCGGTGAACGACAGGTCGATCTGCATGCGCTCCATGGAGCCCGCGAGCTTGAGGCGCAGGAACTGGCCGTTGCCCAGCAGGTTGCGCTCGCTGATGCTGACGTCGCCGATCACGCCCTCGGCCGTAGAGTAGCCGGCGCCGAACGACAACTCGCCCGTGGACTGCTCGACGAGGTCCACATCGAGAACGACGCGGTCCGCCGACGAGCCGGGACGACGCTTGATGTCCACGGACTTGAAGAAGCCGAGCCCGTTGAGGCGCTTCTTGGCACGGTCCACCAGCATCGGATTGTAGGCGTCGCCTTCAGCAAGGCGGAACTCGCGCCGGATCACGTGGTTCTTCGTGCGCAGGTTGCCGTTGATGTTGATGCGCTCGATGTAGATGCGCGGCCCCTCGTCGATGAGGTAGCTCACGGCGATCGTGCGCGAGATCGGATCGGGAACGGCACGCGGACGCACGCGGGCGAAGGCGAAGCCCTGCTCGGCCGTCAGAAGCGTCAGCTTCTCCACCGTCTTGTCGATGTCCTGGCCATTGTAGAGTTCGCCCCGGTGCGTCAGCACCTCGCCGATCATGGTGTTCGCGTCCGCGCCCGGCAGCGAGCTTTCGATGATCACGGAGCCGAAGTGATAAAGCTCGCCCTCGTCGATGGCGAAGTTCATGTAGAAGCCGGTGCCCTGCCGGTCGAGCTCGGCGTTGGCCGCCGTCACTCGCACGTCGGCATAGCCGTTCTTGAGGTAGTATTGACGCAGCAGCTCGCGGTCGAGGTTCATGCGGTCGGGGTCGTAGACGCTCGTCCCCTTGAGGAAGTCGAACCAGCCGCTCTGGGTCGTCGAGATGATGTCGCGGAGCTGCGCGTCGGAGAAGGCGTGGTTGCCGACGAAGTTGATGCCCTGCACCTTTGTCGCGCCGCCCTCGTTGATCTCGAACACGAGGTTCACGCGGCTCTGCTCGAGCTCAATGATCTTGGGCTCGACGGAGGCGGCAAAGCGCCCCTGGCGGCGATAGACGTCGAGAATGCGCTGCACGTCGCCCTGCACGCGGGCGCGGGTGTAGACGGAGCGCGGCTTGAGCTGCACCTCGGCCTTGAGCGTGTCGGTGTCGACCTCGCTGTTGCCCTCGAAGGCGACCTGATTGATGACCGGGTTCTCGATCACGTAGACGACGACGGCGTCGCCGTCCTGATCGATGGAGACGTCGGCGAAGAGGCCGGTGGCGAAGAGCGACTGCAGCGAGCGGTCCACCTTGCCGGCGTCGTAAGCCTCGCCCACGGAAAACTGGAGATAAGAGCGGACGGTCTCGGGCTCGACGCGCCGATTCCCTTCAACTCGAATATCGCGCACCACGCCCTGAGCGTGAGCGGGGCCGGAGAATGCTGGGAGCTGAGCGGCAAGGCCCGTCGGAACGGCCAACGCCAGCCACAGGATAAGGCGCATTCCCCCAAACGACATGATCCGTAACTGCACCATGTGCGGATCCGCCTCGCCTTCTTCTTGTGCCGATCCCCCTGAGCGCGGAGCCTGTCGGCAAGGACTCCGTGCCTCGTGTCGTCGTGCCGGACTAGCCTCTCCGGGACCCCGGATTTGGGCTTCCATGGGGCGCAAACGCCGTACTTTCGAAGCCCCCTGCTTCGAATCGCACCCACAATCCGTCACTTGTGGGCATTCTTAACGCTCGGGTAAGGTACTGGGAAGTGGCAAGTTTACGTCAGTCCGGCCAGATTCTAGCCGCCACCAAAAAGCCACCTTTTTCCAAGCCTGAGCAGGTCGTTGAGGTTGACAAAGACCACCAGCATCAGCACCAGCGCGATGCCGATCTGGAAGCTGATCTCCTGGATCCGCCGGCTGAGCGGCCGCCGCCGGATGGCCTCGATCGCATAGAAGACCAGATGACCGCCGTCCAGAACCGGAATAGGCAGCAAATTCAATAAGCCGATGTTGGCCGAGATGAGGGCGGTCCAGGCCAGCAGCGATCCCCATCCCATGTCCACGACCCGCGCCGTGACCTCGGCCATGAGAATCGGCCCGCCGACCTGATCGGCCGGCTGGCGCCGCATGACGATATCCGACAGCCCCGTGATGGTCTGCGCGATGGTGGCATAGGTCTCGCGAACCCCGAGGCGGGTTGCTTCCAGCAACGACACTGCCGCGGGCTCCGGCCGGTCCGGCGCGACGCCGATCCGCCCCTTCGAGATGGTTGCGCCCTTCGCATCTGTATCCACAGCGGTCTCGGGCACGATCGAGACCGTGCGGCGCTCGGTCCCACGCTCGATCTCGAAGGCAAGGTTGCGGCCCGCGGCCGGGACAACCAGACGGATTACGTCCTCGAACGAGCGCACGGGCTCGCCGTCGATGGCCTTGATCAGATCGTGCGGCTGGAGGCCGGCCTTCTCGGCCGGCGAGCCGGCGACGACCATGCCGACCCGGGCCGGAATGTTGCGCCGCACACCGATATCGCCGAGCCGCACGGTGACGCCGAGGTCGTCGTTGTGGTCGCGCATCGCCGGCGTGACGGGGAAGGTCAGCGTCTTGCCGTCGCGTTCGACAGACACCGCGAGCGTGCGCCCGCTGCTGGCCGTCACGATCCGCAAGACGTCGTCGAACGTCTCGATGCCCCAGCCGTCGATGGCGGTGATGAGGTCCCCGGCCCGGATGCCGGCCTGCTCGGCGGGCATCCCGGCGACGACCTCGTCGACCTGCGCCGTCATCTTCGAGACGCCATAGGTGGCGTTCACGGCCGTGTAGAGGAGGGCCGCGATCAGGAAGTTCGCAAACGGCCCCGCGGCCACCACGAGCGCCCGCTGCCAGACCGGCTTCGTGTGGAAGGCGCCGGCCTGAAACTCGGCGGAAACCGGTTCATCGACAGGGGGTTGGCTCGCCGCGTTGGTGTCGTCGAGGAATTTCACATAGCCCCCGAGCGGGATGGCCGCGATCCGCCAGCGCGTGCCGTGCCGGTCGAAGAAGCCCCACAGCTCGCGCCCGAATCCGATCGAGAACGTCGTCACCGTCACGCCGCACCAGCGCGCCACCAGGAAGTGGCCGAGCTCGTGGAAGAACACCACGACGCTGAGCACGAACAGGAAGGCCAGTCCGGAGACAGTCCATGACGCGACCTGGCTGAGAAACCCTTCGAGCATACGGTGGAAATCCTCTCGGCTTGAACCATTCGAGGTTGTGGGGTGCGGACGTATCGTCCGCAAGATGTGCCGTGTTTAGCTCGGAAGCAGCGAGCGCGCCATCTTTCGCGCCTCTCCGTCGATCCCGAGCACGTCGTCGAGCGTCTCGACAGGTTTAAGAAGCCCATGGCCTTCGGCATTTTCAAGACAGCGGGCGACGGTCTCGACGATATCCAGAAACCCGATCCGCTTCTCGAGGAAGGCCGTCACCGCGATCTCGTTGGCGGCATTGAGCACGGCCGGCGCCGCACCGCCCGCCCCGAGCGTGTCGATGGCGAGCCGCAGCGCCGGAAAGCGGTCGTGATCGGGCGCCTCGAAGGCGAGCGATCCGAGCGTCACGAGGTCGAGCCGGGCGACGGGCGTCGCCAGCCGCTCGGGCCAGGCGAGGGCGAGCGCGATCGGCGCGCGCATATCGGGCTCGGCGAGCTGTGCCATCACCGAGCCGTCCTCGAGCATCACGAGGCAGTGCACGACCGACTGCGGGTGCACGATCGCGTCGAGCTGGTGCGCACCGACGGGGAACAGGTGAAAGGCCTCGATCAGCTCGAGCCCTTTGTTCATCAGCGTCGCGCAATCGATGGTGATCTTGTGCCCCATCGACCAGTTCGGGTGGCAGAGCGCCTCCTCGGGCGTGACGCGCGCGAGCCGCGCCGCCTCGAAGGTCCGGAACGGCCCGCCGGACGCGGTTAGAATGATCTTCTCGATCGAGCGGGCGTCCGTGCGGCCGATGGCCTGGAACGCGGCCGAATGCTCGCTGTCCACCGGGATCAGCTCCGCTCCGCAGAGGGCGGCGTGGCGCATGTAGATGTCGCCCGCCGAGACGAGGCATTCCTTGTTGGCGAGCGCGATGCGGCAGCCTTGCTCCGTCGCCGCGAACGTCGGCCTGAGGCCCGCCGCGCCGACGATCGCGGCCATGACGCAATCGGCGGGCTCCCGCGCGGCCTCCGCAACGGCGTCCGGCCCCGCTGCGACACGAATGCCGGTGCCGTCGAGCAGGGCTTTGAGCTCATCGTACCGCCCGGCGTCCCCGATCACGGCGAGCCGGGCGCGATGGCGCACGGCGAGTGCGGCAAGCTCCCGCGCTTTGCATTGGGCGGTGAGCGCGATCACCTCGAACCGCTCCGGATGGCGGGCAACGAGATCGAGCGTATTGGTGCCGATGGAGCCCGTGGCGCCGAGGATAGACAGCCTCAAGGGGTGGCCCGTGCCGCCAAGAGGCCCCGTTCCGTCCCCGCTGCCGGTGCGGTGCGGGAGATCGGCCGTCGCCGTCACCCTGTGATTATCCTGCTGCCGCACCGTTCCGGTGTCTCCCGTCACCTAGAGCCTGATCGTTTGAGATGCGAGCGTTCAGCGCGCATCGAGGACGTGAATCAGACTCTCAACCAAGGACTTGGAGCGCGTTCACGCTCAAAAGCCGATTCCAATAAGAATGAACGCGCTCCAAGATCCTCTTATCAGCTCATGCGCCGATTGCCGCGCAGAAGGAACCCAAAAATGTCGGCGCGCGCGGGGCAAAAAGCGATCGCGCGGGCGTCCCGCTACGGCAGGGTCCAGGCCAGTCCCGAGAGCAGCGCGCGGGCTGGCGCATCGGGCGCGATGAAGAGGGCGGCGAGCGCGGCCGCCACTGCGGCGGCGACGAGCCCGTCCATCCGGTCCATGACGCCGCCGTGCCCGGGAATGAGCTGGCTCGTATCCTTGACGCCGAACGCCCGCTTCAAGGCCGATTCCGCAAGGTCGCCCGCTTGCGAGATGAGGCCGAGAAGCAGCCCCGCGAGCGCGAGCGGTCCCGGGGGCGTGCCGAGGGCGAGCGCGAAGAGGCCGGCCACCGCAGCCGCCCCCAGCACGCCGCCGATGAGCCCGCTCCAGGTCTTGTTGGGCGAAACGCGGGGAGCAAGACGCGGCCCGCCGATCAGACGGCCGGACGCATACGCCGCCGTATCCGTCGTCGCGACGACGAGGACGATGAAGAGGATGGCGCTGAAGCCGAGTGGCGCGTCGGCGCGCAGCCAGAGCAGGGCGACTGCCGGCAGTCCCGCGTAAAGGACGCCGGTGGCCGAAAGCAGCGGGCGCGATCCGAACGTGAGCGCCAGCACGATGATGGCGCCGGTCACCAGCACCGCGACGCCGAGGGCGACAAGCCCGGCGCTCGCGAGCCCGCAGGCGGCCGCAACCGCGAGGCCGTGCAGGATCAGAACGAGATCGACATCCTCGCCCCGCACGATCCGCGACCACTCCCACGAGATCGCGAGCGCGACGGCGAGCACCAGCGCCGCGAACGGCAAGACGCCGAGCCAGCAGAGCCCGAAGGCCACCGCGGCCAGCACGAGGCCCGAGAGCACGCGCGTCCAAAGCTCGGCCGAAGGACGTCGGAGGGCAGGTGCAGGGGCCGCAGATGCGGCGGATTGCGGAGGCTTCGGCTCGGTGGCGGCCGGATCCCGTTCCATGCGCGCCCGATCCTCAGGCCGTCGAGCGGCGCGGCAGGCCGCCGAAACGGCGCTCGCGCGCCTGATACTGCGCGATCGCCTCGAGCAGAAGCTCGCGCCCGAAATCCGGCCAGTAGGCGTCCAGGAAGACGAACTCCGTATAGGCGCATTGCCAGAGGAGGAAGTTCGAGAGGCGCCGCTCTCCGCTCGTGCGGATCAGGAGCTCGGGGTCCGGCACGCCGGCCGTGTCGAGCGCGTTCGAGAGGTGGTCGCTCGTGATGTCGGCCGGGGCGAGGCGGCCGGCGGCGACGTCCTCGGCGAGCCGCTGTGCCGCCCGCGTGATCTCGCTGCGTGCCCCGTAGTTGAAGGCGATCACGAGGTTGAGCCGGGTGTTGTTGCGCGTCAGCTCGCACGCCTCGTCCATCAGGGCGCGCATTTCGCTGTCGACCTTGCCCCTTTCGCCGATGACGAGGATGCGCACGTTGTTCTGGTGCAGCTCGGCGAGGTCGCAGCGGATGAAGCGCTTCATGAGCCCCATCAGGTCGTCGATCTCGCTTTGCGGCCGCGACCAGTTCTCGGACGAGAAGCTGTAGAGTGTGATGTAGGGGATGCCGAGGTCGATCGCCGCCCGCACGGTCCGCCGCACCGCCTCGACGCCTGACCGATGTCCGAGCGCACGCGGCAGCCCCCGCTCGGCTGCCCATCGGCCGTTGCCGTCCATGATGATGGCCACGTGCCGCGGCACGGTCACGGGGGGAGAGGCGTCCTCGGAGGGTTCGGATCTGTCAGCCACGGCTTTTCGGGACGTTGTTGCGGTTGCGGAGGCTGGCGCCTGTAAAAGGGCAGGCGCCAGGGTAACCGGCACGGGATCAGAAACGCATCCCGCACCCTCGCGAACAAGAGTGCCACTAAGCGAGATCATCGTGGCCGAATTGCTCCATCCCCGTTCGTCACGAAGACCGAAGCGGCTCAGACCTTGTGGATCTCGGCCTCTTTCGTCTGCAGAGTCTGGTCGATCTCCTTGATGAGCTTGTCCGTCAGCTCCTGCACCTTGGCCGAGTTCTTATGGTGCTCGTCCTCGCTCATCTTACCGTCTTTTTCGAGCTTTTTGAGCAGATCCATGCCGTCGCGTCGCACGTTGCGCACAGCAACGCGATGGGTTTCGGCATATTTGTGGGCCTGTTTGGCCAGCTCCTGGCGCCGCTCGGCGGTCGGCGCCGGGATCGGCAGGCGGATCAGCGTGCCGTCCACAACCGGATTGACGCCGAGGTTGGCCTCCCGGATCGCCTTGTCGACGGGCTGGACGTTGCTGCGGTCCCAGACCTGCACGGTGATCATGCGCGGCTCCGGCACGGCGACCGTCGCGAGCTGGTTGAGGGGCATGCGTGCGCCGTAGACATTGACCTGCACGGGATCGAGCAGATGGGCGCTCGCCCGGCCCGTACGCAGGCCCGCCAGCTCGCGCTTCAGCGCATCGAGGGAAGCACGCATGCGCTGCTCGATGTCCTTGAGATCGAACGTCGTTATCGACACGGGACTGTTCTCCTTCTTGTCTCGGCCGGCGGCGCGGCAGGCTCTCGGCGAGCCCGGACCGGGAGACCCGGCGTGCGTCCGAAAGCGTGTCAGTCGTGGATGAGGGTCGCGCGGGCGCTGCCGCGCAAGACCTTGATCAGATTGCCAGGCTCATCGATGGAAAAGACAATTACCGGAAGATGATTGTCCCGGGCAAGCGCGATTGCCGCCCCGTCCATGACGCGCAGATCGTGCGCCAGCACTTCCGAGTAGGAGAGCCGGTCGAAGCGCTGGGCGTTCGGGTCCTTCTTGGGATCGGCGGAATAGACGCCGTCCACCTGGGTCGCCTTCGCCACAGCATCGCACTCCATCTCGATCGCCCGCAGCGTGGCGGCCGTATCGGTGGTGAAGAACGGGTTGCCGGTGCCGGCGGCGAAGATGACGATCCGCTCGCGTTCGATGTGGTAGAGCGCGCGGTGGCGCACGTAGGGCTCGCACACCGTCGGCATGGGGATGGCCGAGAGCACCCGTGCCGGCGCCTTGGCCGCCTCGAGCGCGCTCTGCAGCGCCAGCGCGTTCATGACGGTCGCCAGCATGCCCATGTAGTCGGCGGTCGCCCGGTCCATGCCCTTGGCGGCGCCTTGCAGCCCGCGGAAGATGTTGCCGCCCCCGACCACGACCGAAAGCGCGCAGCCCGCCGCGCGGGCCTCCGCGAGATCGGCCGCGAGGCGCGCCACGATGGCGGTGTCGAGGCCGTAGCCCGCCTTCCCCATCAAGGCCTCGCCCGAGAGCTTGACCAGCAGCCGCTTGTACTTGAGCGATCCCCCGTCAGTCATTTCGCCTCCGCATTTCGAGTATGGGTCATGGGAGAGCGGCCAGCGCGGCCGGAGACAAAAAAGCCGGCGGAGAAGCCGGCTTCCTCGTGACGATCAGGATGCGCTGCCCTGAGCTGCACCGATGGTCTTGGCGACCTCGGCGGCAAAGTCCTCTTCCTTTTTCTCGACGCCCTCGCCGAGCGCGTAGCGCACGAAGGCCGTGATCTTCACCGGCGCGCCGACGTCCTTCTCGGCCTGCTTCAGGATCTCGGCCACGGTGGCCTTGCCGTCGATGACGAACACCTGCTTCATCAGCACCGCCTGGCTCACGAACTCCTTCTGCAGGCGGCCTTCGCTGGCCTTGGCGAGGATCTCGTCCGACTTGCCGGCATTCCTGGGCTCGGCCTTGGCCTGCTCGACGTAGATCGCCCGCTCGCGCTCGATCGCCTCTTTCGAGAGGTCCTCGACGTTGACGACCTGCGGACTGGTGGCAGCGATGTGCATGGCGATCTGGCGGCCGAGGGCTTCCAGGGCTGCGGTGTCGCCCGCGCTCTCGAGTGCCACCAGCACGCCGATCTTGCCGATGCCGTCACCGGCCTTGCTGTGCATATAGTCGGCGACGACGCCTTCCTTCACCGCGAGGGCGGCCGTGCGGCGCAGCGTCATGTTCTCGCCGATGGTCGCGATGGCGTCCTTGATCTGCTGGTCGACAGTGTTGGAGGTACCGGGATACGTCGCGGCGAGCAGCTTCGCGAGGTCGCCGTTCGCCTCGGCCGCGAGCGCCGTGATCGTCTGCACCAGCTCCTGGAACTGCGGGTTGCGGGCGACGAAGTCCGTCTCCGAGTTGACCTCGACGAGGGCGCCGGACTTGACCTTCGAGGTCACGCCGACGAGGCCCTGGGCCGCGACGCGGTCCGATTTCTTGGCCGCCTTCGAGAGTCCCTTCTTGCGCAGAAGGTCGATGGCGGCTTCCATGTCGCCGTTGGTCTCCTGCAGCGCCTGCTTGCAGTCCATCATGCCGGCGCCGGTCTTGTCGCGCAGCTCCTTCACGGTGGCGGCGGAAATCGTGCTCATGACAGCTCCTTCTGCGCCGGCCGCTGGTGTCTGGCCCGGCGTCGCATGTTCGAAATGACGAGGTGCGGGCCGGAAGCCGGCCCGCACGCGATAATGCCCGGAGCGCCGGCAAGGGGCCGGCGGCGGTCTCAGGCCGAGGCGGCCTCGACGAGCTTCTTGGCCTGCGCGATCCAGCCTTCCTGCTCGATCTGGCCCTTGAGCTTCAGCTTGTTGTCGAGGGCGGACTGGTTGTCCGCGTCGAGATCCGCGATCTGCCAGAAGTGGAAGACGCCGGCGTCGTTGAGCTTCTGCTCGAGCTTCACGGTGATGCCGGTGATGCGCTTGAGGTCGTCGGCCTCGCCGCGCGGCGCGTCGATGCCGCGGAACGTCTTGACGTCGGGCAGGGCCTCGGCCGGCGGCTCGGCGGAAGCGCCGACGTCGATGCCAGAGGCGCCCTGGCCGCGCTCGAGGCCGTCGAGGGCGGCGCGCGCGACGAGATCGCAATAGAGCGTGATGGCGCGGCCAGCGTCGTCATTGCCGGGCACGGGGAAGTCGATGCCGTCGGGATCGCAGTTCGTGTCGACGATGGCCACGATCGGAATGCCGAGCTTGCGGGCTTCCTTGATGGCGATGCCTTCCTTGTTCGTATCGATGACGAACAGGAGATCGGGCACGCCGCCCATGTCCTTGATGCCGCCGAGCGCCTGGTTGAGCTTGTCGCGCTCGCGCTGGATGTTCAGGATCTCTTTCTTGGTGCGGCCCTGCGGGTCGGCGAGGATATCGTCGAGCTGGCGCAGGCGGCGGATCGAGGTCGAGATCGTCTTCCAGTTGGTCAGCGTGCCGCCGAGCCAGCGGTGATTGATGAAGTACTGGGCGGAGCGCTTCGCGGCATCGGCGATGGTGTCGGAGGCCTGGCGCTTGGTGGCGACGAACAGCACGCGCCCGCCGCCGGCGACCGTGTCCGAGACCTTGTTCAGCGCCTGATGCAGCATCGGCACGGTCTGGGTCAGGTCGAGAATGTGGATGTTGTTGCGGGCGCCGTAGATGAAAGACGCCATCTTGGGGTTCCAGCGGTGCGACTGGTGACCGAAGTGCACGCCAGCTTCCAGGAGCTGACGCATGTTGAATTGCGGCACTGACATGTGCGGTTCGTGTCCTTTTCCGGTTGATCCTCCGCGCGCCTTGATCAGAAAAGCGAGCCGTTTAAAAGGCTTAGCTCTTCCACCGGGGCGAGCCTGCGGGGCTTTCAATCCGCAGGACGCATGAGACGCGCGTGTGAGATGCCGGCTGCATACCCGTAAACGCCCGAAATGACAAGCATGCGCACGGGGTGTGCGGGCGGCCACCGTCCCTCCTGGCGCCAATGTCAGGACACGGATATCATAGCAGACGTGGCCGCTGCGCCCGGGACGGCCACCGCCGATACAACCGATCCGCGCTGAGCTTTGCTCGCCATGGCCTATACCCCCGCTGAGACCGAACGCTGGACGACGATCGCCATGTGCGGTGTCGGTGCCTTTCTTTTCCTCTTGCTGACGGGCGTGGCCAGCCTTGGCCTCTGGCACAAAATGCGCTTGCCGGAAACCCATGTCCCGGCCACCGCCAGGATCAATGGCGTTCAGATCCTGTGCGAGGTGCAGCGGCGCGCAGCCAAGAAGTGGCGCGTCGACAGTGTTCATTCCTGCGAGGAGGCGCGGCGTATCGTGGCCGAGCGCAGCGGCGGGCTGACGCCATGGCGGGCCGTCGAGGCCGAATATGTCGCCATCAGCTATGAGGTGGCGGGAGCGGCGCACAAGAAAGCCCTGCGGCGGAGCGAAGTCTCGCTCGAGCCGGTCAACGCGGGAGACGAGCGCCTCCTCTACGTCGATTCCGCCGATCCCTCCCGCATCGAGCGTCCGCTCGGCGACGAGGATTACGCCACGTTCTGGCTGCTCTCGGGACTTGGCGCTGGGCTCGGTCTTCTCATTGCAGGACTTGGCCGCGTGCTGGCCCGTCTCCACCGGAAAAAGCACGAGAGGGCTCTCGCGGTGGGCGGAACGATGAACCGCGACGGCACCCTCAGCTATCCGGAGAAGACACGGACCGGCGACGCCGTGGCGTTCGAGGTGGCCCCCTGGGCGCGGATCCTGCAGTGGATCGGTGTCGCCGTGCTCGTGGCCGGGCTTGGTCTCGCCGTCCTTGCGGTGCTGGCGGGCCTGAGCGACGGCGGCAAGAGCGGCGACGGCTCGACGATTTACGGCGCTGTGATCATGGCCGTGCTTGCGGTCGCGATCTGGCGCGTCTGCAAGATGATCGCGGCGTTCGGGATCACGGCGCGGACGCAATAGTGCCGCGACCCACCGGCGTTACCGCGGCACGCCCGCACGGACGGAGGAGAGCGTTTCCATCGGATTGATGGCCTCGGGATCGAGCCGCAGGTCGATCACATACGGACGATCGGACGCGAGCGCCGCCTCGAAGGCGTGCGGGAAATCCTCGCTTCTGAGAACGGTCACGCCCTCGGCGCCATGCGCCCGTGCGAAGGCGGCAAAGTCGGGGTTCACGAGTGTCGTGCCGCTCGGCCGCCCGGGATAGCGCCGCTCCTGGTGCATGCGGATGGTGCCGTACATGCCGTTGTTGGCGATCAGGATGACGAGAGGCAGGTCGTACTGCACGGCCGTGCCGAGCTCCATCGCCGACATGGCGAAGCAGCCGTCGCCCGCGAAGCAGACGACGGGCGCATCGGGATGCTCGAGCTTCGCCGCGATGGCGGCGGGCAACCCATAGCCCATCGATCCGCACGTGGAGGCGAGCGCGTTGCGGTAGCGTTTCGACTGGAAATAGCGGTGCACCCACTGCGAATAGTTTCCCGCACCGTTGGTGACGAGGCCGGTCTCCGGCAGCCGGGCGGAGACGGTCGTGACGACATCCTCCATGCGCAACGCGCCGGGCGTCGGGCGCGGCGCCAGGCTCGCCTCGTACGCCGTGCGCAGGTCCTGACGAAAGCGGCCCCAGGCCCGCGCCGTGCCGCCTGCCGCTCCGGCGACGTCCCGGAGGCTCGGCGCGAGCGCGGCGACGAACGTGCTGCTCCCCGCGGGAATGACGAATGCCGCGTCGCGATAGCCGAGAATGGCGGCGGGCTCCGGGTGGACCTGCACGAATGTCTGTTCCGGCCCGGAGAGCAGCGCATAGCCCTCGGTCGCGATGTCCGCGACCTCCGCGCCGATCGCGATCACGAGGTCCGCCGCTTTGAGGCCCGCCTTGAGCTTGGGGTCGGTCGTGAAGCCGAGATGGCCGACATAGCTCGGATGGCGGTTGTCGAAATAGTCCTGGCAGCGGAACGCGGTCGCGACGGGGAGGTCGAGCGTGGCCGCAAGCTCTTCGGTCGCGCGCTGGGTGGCGGCCGACCATCCCGGCCCGCCCACGATCAGCAGCGGCCGCTCGGCGGCGCTGAGAAGCTCGGCGATGTGGCTCATGTCGCGCGGCGCGGGGGAGGAGTGCGCCAGGATCGAGGGCGCGATCGCGGACGCCGAGGTGCCGGCGGCGAGCACGTCCTCGGGCAGTCCGATCACGACCGGGCCCGGGCGTCCTGACGTCGCCACGCGGAAGGCGCGGGCGACGTATTCAGCGAGGCGGTCCGTGGCGCGGACGACGGCCGTCCATTTGGCCATCCCCGAGAAGAGGGCCTCGATGTCGATCTCCTGGAACGGCGCGCGCTCGTCGAGAGGCCGGCTCGGAAGGCCGACGAACAGGATCATCGGCGTCGCGTCCTGCTGCGCCACGTAGACGCCCGCCACCGCGTTGACGACGCCCGGGCCGCGCGTGACGAACGCGATGCCCGGCATCCCCGTCAGCTTGCCCGTCGCCTCCGCCATCATGGCGGCGGCGCCTTCGTGGCGGCAGATCACGGTGCGGATCTCCGGCGTGTCGCAAAGGCCGTCGAGCACGGCGAGGAAGCTCTCGCCAGGCACCTCGAAGAGGCGCCGTACGCCGTGCGCCGCGAGCTGGTCGATGAGGAGCTTTCCGCCGTGTGTCATGGCTAGGAGGTAAATCCGTCTGGAGGAGGTCGGGGGCGTCCGCAGCACGTGGCCCGGCGCATGAGGCGCGGGCCATTGGGCGAGCGCATAGAACCGAACAGATAGGCCAGACGCCGCCGCGACACTACCCCCGAGGCGCGCCGGGCGCGGTTTGCGGAAGCCGTACCGCGGGCGCGTCGCGCGTGCGGTGAGCCATGATGCAGAGTCGGTTAACTCCTGCCGGCATAGGCTCTTTCCGCCCGGCATGTGGCCGAAGCGCCGCTGGCGGCGGGCCCCTTTTCCCCGCTAATCTCCCGCCGCGGAGAAGTGATGGCGTTCGCGATGGTGAGACGGCGTACGGGACGCGTGAGGATCAGGCTGGCGGCCATCGTCCTGGCCCTGGCAGCGCCTGCCCTCGCCCATTCCGAGGCGGCGGAGACGGCCGCTCCCGAGCCCGCGTCCTTGGCCGATCGCGCCGCCGCCGTGCTGCTGCGCCATTGCGCGGATTGTCGGACGGCGCATCCCGCAGGGGACGCACTCGACATGGGTGCGCTCGCGAACGACATGCAACTTGTCGTGCCCGGCCGCCCCGACGCCTCGCGCGCTTACCAGCGGCTGTTCGCCATCGAGCGCGGCACATCGGGCGCGCCGACTCCCGTCGAGATCGAGGCGGTGCGCGACTGGATCGCGGCGCTTCCGCCCCGGGACACGACCTGCCAGGGCCGCACCCGCATCGCGCCCGAGGAGGCCGAGATGCTGATCGACCGCTGGACGGAGGCAACCGGCATCGTCGAGGCGGCCGACACGCGCTTCCTCTCGCTCGTCCACCTCTGGAACGCCTGTGTGCCGGCGGAGCGCCTGGCCCGTGACCGCGCGGCAGTCACGGCCCTCGTGGCCATGGCGGCGCCGAACCGGGAGCCGCCCCGTCTCGAGACGCTCGGCGATGCGAGCATGCTTCTCGTGCTGCGACCGAGCGCGCTCGGCTTGACGGCGGAAGCGTGGGACGCACTCACTGCCGAAGCGCCGCGAGCGATGGCGGACGTCACGCCGGCCGACTGGCTCGCCGCGGAGGCGTTGTCGTGGGCCGCCAAGGCGGATCCTGCGGCCCGGCCCCTCCCGGATGGCCCGGTCGAGCGCGACATCGCGGATCTGGCCTATTCCTGGACGCAGGACGTGGATCTGGCGCGCGCCGCCGCCGAGCGCGGCGTTACTCCGCAGGCCTTGGCCGAGGCTTTGACTGCATTGCCTGCCGAATGGCCGTTTGCGCCACGCCGCCTCCTGCACGACACGCTCCCCCGCGACGCGTGGAACCGGCTCTCCCGCGCCCTCGATGGCCATCCGGCGGAGGGGGAGGACGAGAGCACCCGCGTGCCCGACGGCGAGATCGACATCGTGCTCTGGACGGACAAGCCGCAGTACCGGCCGGGCGATTCCCTCGAGATCGAGGTCGCCGCGAGCGCCCCCTGCCACCTGACGCTCATCGACGTGGATCAGGACGGAAAGGCCCTGGTGCTGTTCCCCAACGAGATCGAGCCGGACAACCTGATCACGGGCCGGGGCGCCGTGCGCGTGCCGGGTCATGAGGCCGCTTATACGCTGCGTTTCGATCGCGCCGGAGAAGAGACGATCGTCGCCATCTGTCAGCGCAACGACCGCACGCCCGAGGGCATCGCCTACGACTACGAGAAGCAGCGCTTCGCCGCCCTCGGCGACTGGCGCACGTTTCTGAGGACGGCGCACGAGCGCGAGGCGAAGAAGCGATCAAGCGACGAGCCTTCTCCGCGCAACCGGCGGCGGGGGAATGGCGAGGCCGAGGCCGCGGAGGTCGAGCGTCCCATCGTCGCCCCGGACGATCCCACCGAAGGGCGCGCCGCCATCACCCTCACCATCGCGCCCTGAACGGAAGACGTTTACGCACCGCGTCAGAAGGGACGGGCACCCCTAGCATCCGCGGCCGCGTCGCGATCCTTCCCTTGGGTTGCGTAGAAATAGCCGCGCAGGTCCGGCATCGGCTCCGTGCGCTTGTTGGGTGGGATGCCGATGCCCGTCGCTTCGTGCGCAAGGATCAGCCAGCCGCCGTCCGGCTGCTTCTCGAAGACGAACACGGCCGAGGCCGCGCTCTCGTAGGTTTTCTGGGTCGCCCAGGCGAAGAAGTAGCCGCGCTCCCACACGATGGCCTTGGCAAAGCGGGGATCGACGACGAGCACGTCGATCTCGTAGGCGAATTTCAGCGCGCGCGCCGCCAGCTCGTTCGAAATCGTGGGGCTGCGCGCGCGGCTCATGGGCCGCGTCTCCGTTTCGCGGGGGCCGCCGTCGATGGCGCCGGGTGCAAAGAGACGCAGGAGGCCGGGCTCACCCGAGTGCGATGGCGCCGTGCCGCGCTCCTGGAGCTTGGCATACCACGTGGCGATGACCGCGCGGATCGCCGTCTCGTCCGCGCTGGAGGCGGCAGGCTCGGCACCCGCCGGCCCGCCAAGGAGCAGAACAAGGAGGAGGGCGAAAAGGGCGGCGGTCCGCACGGGGGCAAGCTCCGCAAACGTCGCAAGAGGATCGCCTCAGCATCGTCCTCATCCTGACGGATTTAGGGCGCCCGAATCGGATATCGCAAAGCCATGCTTGAAACCGCTCCCGACCGCTGGTCCGAAGCGTGGGCCGCCTTCCGCGAAGCCCTGACGCAGGCGATGGACGGCGTCGATCCGACGCTGCTCGCCGTCGTGGCGGGGCTCGGGATGGCGCTGCTGTGGGGCGTCGCCAGCCTGCGCCGCGCGGCTCGGAGAGACGCGCTCGCCGCCGCCCAGGCGGCCGAGTTCGCGGAGATCAAGGGCCGTCTTACGGCCATGAGCGAGATGACCATGCGCCGCCAGGCCGAGGAGACGCGCGCCCTCGATGAGCGCGTGGATCACGTGTCGGCCCGCCTCGGCGATGCGCTCGAAGGCGTCTCGCGGCGCCTCTCGGAAAGCCTCGCCGAGACGCAGCGTCAGAACGGCGACACGGTGGCTCGCCTGTCCGAGCGCGTCGACACGCTGACGCGCCATATGGCCCAGAGCCTCGATACCGTGACGGCGCGCGTCGGCGACAACCTGGCCGAGGCCGGCCGCCGCACGCATGAGAGCCTCGCCACCCTGAACGAGCGCCTCGCCGTCATCGCGGACGCCAAGCAGAGCCTGGCCGATCTCTCCTCCGAGGTGCTGTCGCTCTCGGGCGTGCTCGCCAACAAGCAGGCGCGCGGCGCCTTCGGCCAGCTCCGCATGGAGACGATCATTCGCGACGCGCTTCCCGCGAGCGTCTACGCGTTCCAGCCCACGCTCTCGAACGGCAAGCGGCCCGATGCCGTCATCCGGCTGCCGAACACGTCGGCCGTCCTCGTGATCGATTCCAAATTCCCGCTCGAAGGCTTCGAGGCGCTGCGCCTCGCGCGGGCGCCCGACGAGGTGAAGCGCGCGCGCGACGTCGTCCGCGAGGCCGTCGGCCGCCACATCGACGACATCGCGGACAAATACCTGATCCCCGGCGAGACGCAGGATACGGCCTTGATGTTCGTTCCCTCGGAATCGGTCTACGGCGACCTGCACGAGCACTTCGCCGAGCTGGTCCAGCGTGCCCACCGCGCCCGCGTCGTCATCGTCGCGCCGAACAGCCTCATGCTCGCGGTGCAGACCGTCCAGGCCCTGATCAAGGACGCCAAGATGCGCGATCAGGCCGGCCTCATTCAGCGCGAGGTCGGGCTTCTGCTGGCGGACGTGGCGCGCCTCGTCGAGCGCGTGGCCGAGCTGGAGCGGCATTTCGGCCTCTCGAACAAGGCGTTGGAGAAGGTCTCCCAGTCGGCGACCCGCATCGGCGGCCGTGGAGAGCGCCTGACGGCCCTCGACCTGGAGGACGAATCCGGCTCATCCTCCGCGCCCTCGGCCGCGCGGTTGCCCCCGCGCGCCTCCTAGAGCTAGGCCACGTGTGTGGCTAAGCTCGATCAGCCCGTGCCCGCACGGGGCTCTCAATGCGTTGGACGAGGGTCATGGACAAGATCAATCAGCGGATCGCCGAAGAATTGAGCGTTGGCACGGGGCAGGTCGCCGCCGCCGTGGCGCTGATCGACGAAGGCGCGACGGTGCCTTTCATTGCGCGCTACCGCAAGGAGAAGACCGGCGGTCTCGACGATACGCAGCTCCGCACGCTTTCCGAGCGGCTGGTCTATCTGCGCGAGCTGGAAAGCCGCCGTGCGTCCGTTCTGCGCAGCGTCGAGGAGCAGGGCAAGCTGACGTCGGAGCTGGCGCGCGCCTTCAACGCCGCCGCCACCAAGGTCGAGCTTGAGGATCTCTACGCGCCCTATAAGCCCAAGCGCCGCACCAAGGCGCAGATCGCGCGCGAGGCGGGCCTCGAGCCGCTGGCGGACGCGCTGCTCGCCGATCCCTCGCGCGATCCGGCTGCGGAAGCCGCGAAGTTCATCGCCGAGGACAAGGGCGTCGCCGATCAGAAGGCCGCGCTCGATGGCGCGCGCCACATCCTGATCGAGCGCATCACGGAGCGTCCCGATCTCGTCGGCAACCTGCGCGAATGGCAGTGGAGCGAGGGGCGGCTGACCTCGAAAGTGAAGAAGGCGAAGGAAGGGGAGGGCGCCAAGTTCTCCGACTATTTCGACTTCGGCCAGTCGGTCAAGGAGATGCCGAGCCATCGCGCGCTGGCGCTGCTGCGCGGCGTCAACGAGGGCATCCTCGACATCGACCTCGACGTGCCGCACGACGAGACCAAGCCGCATCCTGCGGAAGGGCGGATCAAGGCCGCGTTCGGCATTGCCGACAAGGGCCGTCCCGCCGATGCATGGCTGGGTGAGACCGTGCGCCTCGCCTGGAAGGCCCGCCTCGCGACGACCACGACCTCCGATCTTCTGACGCGCCTCAAGGAGCGGGCAGATGCGGAGGCCATCACGGTCTTCTCGTCGAACCTCAAGGATCTTCTGCTGGCCGCCCCCGCCGGTCCACGCGTGACGATGGGGCTGGACCCGGGACTGCGCACGGGCGTCAAGGTTGCGATCGTCGACGCGACGGGCAAGCTCGTCGAGACGGCGACGATCTACCCGCACGAGCCGCGGCGCGACTGGGCGGGATCCCTCGCCACGCTCGCGAGCCTGGCCGCGAAGCACAAGGTCGATCTCGTCAGCGTGGGCAACGGCACCGGCAGCCGCGAGACCGACAAGCTCGTCGCGGAGCTGATGGCCAAGATGCCCCAGCTCAAGCTCACCAAAGTCATGGTGTCGGAGGCCGGCGCCTCCGTCTATTCCGCCTCCGAGCTGGCCGCGAAAGAGTTCCCGGATCTCGACGTGTCGCTGCGCGGCGCCGTATCCATCGCGCGCCGCCTGCAGGACCCGCTCGCCGAGCTTGTGAAGATTGAGCCCAAGGCCATCGGCGTCGGCCAGTATCAGCATGACGTCGATCAGACAGGGCTCGCCCGCTCGCTCGACGCCGTGGTGGAGGACTGCGTGAACTCCGTCGGCGTCGACGTGAACACGGCCTCCGTGCCGTTGCTGACTCGCGTCTCCGGCCTCAACCAGACGCTCGCGTCGAACATCGTCGCCTTTCGCAACGAGAACGGCGCCTTCAAGACGCGCACGGCGCTGAAGAAGGTGCCGCGTCTCGGCCCGAAAGCGTTCGAGCAGGCGGCGGGCTTCCTGCGCATCATGAACGGCACCAATCCGCTCGATGCCTCCGCCGTGCATCCCGAAGCCTACGAGGTCGTGGAGCGCATCTCGGAGCGGACGAAACGCCCGCTCAAGGCGATGATCGGCGACCGCGCCTTTCTGAAGGCCCTGCGCCCCGCCGAGTTCGCCGACGGAACCTTCGGCGTGCCGACGGTAACGGACATCCTGGCCGAGCTGGAAAAGCCCGGCCGCGACCCCCGCCCCGAGTTCAAGACGGCGACCTTCGCCGACGGCGTGGAGAAGATCTCTGACCTGCGGCCCGGCATGCAGCTCGAAGGCACGGTGACGAACGTGGCGGCCTTCGGCGCCTTCGTGGACATCGGCGTGCACCAGGACGGGCTCGTGCACATCTCGGAGCTGGCCGACCGCTTCGTAAAAGACCCGCGCGAGGTCGTGAAGGTCGGCGACGTCGTGAAGGTCCGCGTCAAGGAGGTGGACGTGGAGCGGAAGCGCATCGGCCTCACCATGCGCTCGGGCGCCCTCGACCGCAGCGCGTCGTCGCCCGCGTCCCAGGGTGGCCCGCGCTCCCACGGCGGCCCGCCGCAGGCCTCGCGCGGCCATGCCGCGCCCCCGCCGAGGACATCGTCGGGCGAGCCGGCGGGCGAAAGCGCGCTCGCCGCCGCCCTGCGCCGGGCCCAGGAGCGGAAATAGCAAGAGAGAGCCACGAGGGAAATTTGGTGGCAGCCCGGGCCTTTCCTCCCAGGAGCGGGAGGGAGGGGCCGGCGTCGCGCGGCGCCCATGCGCCGTCATCCAGCTGTCATGGATTTCCGTGGCCCCAAAACTCTTTACATCATCGTCCCGACGCCCTAAATCCCCTTCCACGCACGGCGGCGCTCTCGCTTCGCACGGCGCTTCTTGTCCAACCCGTCGTTGGTGGAGGTCCGTTGAGATGGAGCGCTATGCCTCCGCGGCCGAGCTTATCGCCGCACGCAAGCCCGAAGGTCCCGTTGTTTGTGCCCGTCCGCACGCCGCCGCGCGCGCGGCGCGGTGGTTTATCGACAACTTCAAGGGCGACGTCGCCTACGCCTACAAGGCCAACAGCTCGGTCTTCCTGATCGGCGCGCTTTATGGCGCGGGTATCCGCCATTTCGACGTGGCGTCTCTGCCCGAGATCGAGGACGCGGCGACCATCCCCGGCGCCGAGCTGCACTATATGAACCCCGTGAAGTCGCGCGAGTCGATCCGCCGCGCCTATCACGAGCACGGCATCCGCAGCTTCTCGCTCGATACCGAGGACGAGCTGAACAAGATTCTCGACGAGACGCGCGGCCCCTCGGGCCCGGCGCGGGATCTCGTGCTGTTCGTGCGCATCTCGGTTCCCGCCATCAACAGCCGCATCCCGCTCGAGCGCAAGTTCGGCACGAGCGGCCCCAAGGCCGCCGAGCTACTCGTCAAGGCGCGCCAGGCCGCCGCCGAGCTCGGCATCACGTTCCACGTCGGTTCGCAGACGATGACACCGGACGCCTACGTCAACGCGCTCGCCGAGGTGCAGGCGCTGATCGGCAAGGCGGGCGTGCTCGTCGATCGCATCGACGTCGGCGGCGGCTTCCCGTCGATCTATCCGAACATGCAGCCGGTGCCGCTCGCGCGCATCCTCGCCGCGATCGAGGAGGGCGTCGACAGGCTCCCCGTGCGCGAGAACGTCCGCATGATGTGCGAGCCCGGCCGCGCGCTCGTCGCCGAGGCCGAGAGCCTGATCGTGCGCGTCGAGGCGCGCCGCGGCAACGATCTCTTCATCAACGACGGCGGCTACGGCGTGCTGTTCGACGCCGCGCATCTGGGCTGGGTCTTCCCCGCCCGCCTCGTTGGCCGCGAGGCCGCTGCGGGCGAGGCGATGATCGCTTATGAGCTTTGGGGCCCGACCTGCGACTCGATCGATCACATGAAGGGTCCCTTCCTGCTTCCGGCCTCCATCCGCGAGGGGGACTACCTGGAGATCGGCAATGTCGGCGCGTACGGCCGCGCCATCGCGGGCGACTTCAACGGCTATGGCCGCTACGAGGAGGCCATCCTCGACGACGAGCCGATGATGTCGATGTACGGCGAGGCCGACGCCGCGGCCGTGCGCTTCTCCGGCTAGAGCCTGATCGTTTGAGATGCGAGCCCTTCAGCTCGCATCGAGAGCGTGAATCAGACTCTCAAACAAAGAGATAGAGCACGGTCACTCCCGATGGGCCGATTCCATTGAGAGTGAACGTGCTCTAGCCCGGGCGCACCAGCGGGCGCACCCGCCGCTTGTTTCTCATTTCTGAGCATAAGTCGGCGCGACGGCTCTTGCCGCGCGGGGAATCGTCTACGGTCCGCCCGCAAGGGTGCGCTCCCGCGGAGGAGCGAGGCCCGAGCGAGCGAGGCAGGGCCGTCCATGGATCGCAATTCCGCATTCTCGGTCATCCAGCGCGCGCTCGAGGATTTCAGCGCGGACGTGGGCCGCGCGCAGGCCGAGCAGGCGGCAAGCGAGACCCTTCTCGCCGCGATCGAGTACGAGCTCGATCAGATCCGGAAGCTGGTGGCCGATCACAGGCTCGCGGGGCCCGCCCCGGCGGTCCTTACGGCCAGGAGCGCGGGTGCGCGCGGCGGGACCGCGGAACGGGCGCGATGGGAAGATCCCGACGCGGGGACCCAGACGATCGAGGCCGCGTGACCCGCGCATGAGGCGCCCCGCCGAAACGCCTCTCCAACGCGTTAACCGTCTCCGGATCTGACACGCCGGGGCGCCTGTCACAGGGCGCTTGTTTGGCTCCGTGTGACGGATCGCTCGCTCCTTTCCGCGCCGGTGCGCCTCGACATATATATCGTGACACGATATAAAAGCCTGCCCCGATCATCCGCCACGCTTGCTCGAGCCGCTTGGTTCGAGACCCGTGTCCGCGCGGCTCGGGGCGTGGGGCGGCCGCCCTGGGCCTTCCGCCCGTTCGACGCATTTCATCAAGGTTTGCCATGTCCGATCATCAGCCGGTGGATCGCAGCAGCGATATCTCGCAACCGCTCGACGCTCTCAGCGCCGATGAGAGGCTCAAGGCCGGCAGCGTCCAGCTGCGCGGCCACATCGCCGAGGGGCTCGACGAGCGGATCACCGGCGCCGTCCCGGGCTCGGATACGAAGCTCATGAAGTTCCACGGCATCTATCAGCAGGATGATCGTGACGTTCGCGGCGAGCGCTCCCGCAAGATGCTCGAGCCGGCCTTCTCCTTCATGGTGCGGGTGCGGCTTCCGGGCGGGGTCTGCAGCCCGAGCCAATGGCTCAAGCTCGACGAGCTGGGCCGCGCTTACGGTGGCGAGACGCTGCGGCTCACCACACGCCAGACCTTTCAGTTCCACCGGGTTCTGAAGCAGAATCTCAGGCGCACGATCTCGGGCCTGAAGGAGGTTCTGCTCGATACGCGCGCCGCCTGCGGAGACGATTCGCGCGGCGTCATGTGCTCGGTCACGCCGCAGCTTTCGAAGCTGCATGCCGAGATCTCGGCGCTCGCCAAGCGCGCGAGCGATCACGCCATCCCCAAGACGGGCGCCTATCGCGAGATCTGGTACGAGGAGGAGCGGGAGGAGGGCGAAGGACCCGAGGAGCCCTTCTACGGCAAGACCTATATGCCGCGCAAATTCAAGATCGGATTCGTCATTCCGCCCGTGAACGACATCGATGTCTATGCGCAGGATTTGGGCTTCATCGCCATCGCGCAGCGGGGCAAGCTCGTCGGCTTCAACGTGGCGATCGGCGGGGGCCTGGGGCGGACCGAGCAGGCGCCCCACACCTACCCGCGCCTGGCGGACGTGATCGGCTTCGTGCCGGCGGACAAGGTGATCGAGATGATCGACGCGACCATGACGGTGCAGCGGGATTACGGCAACCGGGCCGACCGTGCGCGTGCCCGCTTCAAGTACACGATCGACGACAAGGGGCTGGACTGGATCAAATCGGAGATCGAGGCCCGCCTCGGGTTCGCGTTCGAGCCGGCGCGGCCCTATCGCTTCACGTCAAACGGCGATCTGCTCGGATGGTCACGCGGCGAGAACGGTCTCTCGCATTACACGCTCTTCATCGAGAATGGGCGCGTCATCAATACGCCCGAGCGGGCTCTGATGGATGGACTGCGCGAGATCGCGCGCCGCCATGACGGCATGTTCCGCGTCACGCCCAACCAGAACCTCATGATCTCGGACATCGCGCCCTCCGCCCGCGGCACCATCGAGGAGTTGCTGCACGCGTATGGTCTGGATACCGAAAGCCAGGGGAGCGCGTTGCGTCTCAACGCGATGGCGTGCGTCGCGCTGCCGACCTGCGGCCTCGCCATGGCGGAAAGCGAGCGCTATCTGCCCCACCTGATCACGAAGATCGAGGGGATCCTCGACACGCACGGCCTCTCCCGCGATCCGATCACGATCCGCATGACCGGATGCCCCAACGGATGCGCGCGCCCCTACATCGCCGAGATCGGCCTCACCGGACGCGGCCCCGGCAAGTACAATTTGTACCTGGGCGGCGGGTTTCACGGACAGCGCTTGAACAAGGTCTATCTGGAGAACGCCGAGGAGAGCGCCATCCTCTCAGCGCTCGACAAGGTGCTGGGGCACTACGCGCACGCCCGCAAAAGCGGCGAGCACTTCGGCGACTTCGCCATCCGCGAAGGCTATGTCGCGGAGGTGAAAGAGGGGCGCCACTTCAACGATTGAGCGCGCCGACAGCGGCGGTGCGATGGTGGGCCGCTAGACTAGCCCGGCACCGGCACGACTTTGTTCACCTCGTCGGCCCAGATCAGAAGACCGAAATAGATCACCAGGACCGCGATCCAGATGAAGATGACCTGGTTCACGCGCTTTTGCATCGTGCGCGCCTCGGTCCCGTATTTCCCGCGCCGGATGTCGCGCGCCATGCTGAGCCCCGCGGCCAGCTCCCGCGCATAGGGGCCGACCGCCTTCTGCCGCTGCATCAGCGCGCGGCCGCCCTGGCTCTTGCCGATGTTGGAGTGGTACCACCAGGCGAGCCCGATCATCGGAACCGTCATCAGGCCCGCGCCGACGAGCGTGTACCAGAACCGAAACGTTTCATCCTTGAAGAGCTCGAACAGCGCGGTCATCGCGGTGTCGTCCTTTCCTCCGCCCATGGTCCTATTCGTCGGCGGGATCGTACCTCCTCGCCATGGCATGCGCTACGTCCGGCGAGCGCGACCTTCGGCTTTTCAAAGGCCGGGCAGCCTCGCACTCAGCTTTTCAGTGTAGCATGCGACGACCGGCCGGCTCCGCGAACAGAGTCGGAAGCCCGCATCAAAAAGAGGGCCGGGAAAGCCACGGGCAAGTCGCGCGCCGCCGCCCCCGCCGCAGCCCTCCGCAAGGGAGGGAAACGTTTTCCGGAGAGCACGATGAGTGAGCCGATATACCTCGACCACAACGGCACAACGCCGGTCGATCCTGAAGTTCTCG
>DAITBB010000102.1:0-6384 GCA_036823975.1 Hyphomicrobium sp. | reverse complement strand
CGATCCACGCCGACGCGTCGCAATCGCTCGGCAAGGTGCCGATCGATGTCGCGGCGTGGGGCATCGACGCGATGACGATCGCCGGCCACAAACTTTATGCGCCCAAGGGCATCGGCGCGTTGTTCCTCAAGCGCGGCCATGGTCTACAGAGCCCACTCGCCGGAGCCGGGCAGGAGCGCGGTCGCCGTCCCGGAACGGAGAACGTCGCCTCGATCGTCGGGCTGGGCCGCGCCTGCGTCATTGCCGGGCAGCGCCTCGCGGAGGATGCGCAACGCATCGCGCGATTACGCGACCGGCTCTGGCAGGAGCTGTCGAGCAAGGTTCCGGATCTCGAGCGTGTCGGTGCTGGTGCGCCGACGCTGCTCAACACGCTCAACGTGCTATTCCCGAGGACGGCGGGGAACGCGGTGCTCGCCGCGGCTCCGGAGGTTGCCGCCTCGACCGGTTCGGCCTGCCATGCCGGCGAGGACAAGCCGTCATCGATCATCGTGGCGCACGGCTATACGGCCGCCCAAGCCGTCGGCGCCGTGCGCCTGACGCTCGGCCGCGCAACGACCGGCGAGGACGTCTCGCGCGCGGCAGCGGCGCTCGCCTCCGCCTGGAAGCAGCTCAACGCAAGCACGGCCGTGTCATCCGCCCTCTCAGCGACCTGCCAACAGGCTGTACCGGCGGCACAAGCATTTGTCCCTTCTGCTCATAGGGGACGCGAGGAATTTTGATGGAGGCCATGGTGGGCGGTACTGGGATTGAACCAGTGACCCCACGCGTGTGAAGCGTGTGCTCTCCCGCTGAGCTAACCGCCCGTCTGGACCACTCCGCGAGAGGGAGTGCCGGATGAGATGCGAGAAGCGCATTCGCAGGCCATCCCCAGAGGGAGGCTGCCGGCCGCGCGAGCGCTCCTTATCGAGGGCGCCCCGCTCCGTGTCAAGGCCATGCCGCGCCGCGCCGTGGGCAGGCGGGGGCTGGGGTCAGTCCCGCCGCTCGGCCGCCTCGATCAGAAAGCGGTGAACCTCGCCGTCCTGCCGATGGGCCAGCAGCCGGTGCCCGCTCACGAGGCACAGCGCCTTGAAATCCTCAGGCGCCGCCGGATCGCTCGCCAGCACTTCCAGGAGGCTCCCCGGCGCAAGGCCGGAGAGAGCTTTGCGCGCCTTGAGCACAGGGAGCGGACACCGCAGGCCGGTGGTATCGAGCTGCTGCTGGGGTGAGGCAGAGGGCATCGGGGCCTCGCGCGCCGGTGGACGATGATCGCTAGGCTCCACGACGGCGGAGCGCAGGAGGTGGCAGATTGCACCCTCCGCGCTTGCGCGCAAAGCCTCGCCGGTGCGACCGTCCGCCCCGATCGGGCGCGATTCGGCACGCAGCCAAATGCGTCGCCGAGGCGTTCATTAGGAACGGGCCCGCATCCGACGCCGGTGCGACCCGCTGGTCTCGAGCAAATCCGGATGGAGCGCATGACTGAGCCCGAGCGTCCGAGGCGGTCGTTTCTGGTCTCGTTCGGATTGGAGCGCCTTGGCCTCGTCGCCCTGCGCGCGCCTTACGTGGCGGCCCTGCTCGTGGCGCTGCTGAGCGGCCTTGCGATCCTCGGCGTCGCCCGGCTGCGCGTCGACGACAGCCTGTCGGAGCTGTTTCGCACCGATACCCGGGAGTTCCGCCAGTACGAGGAGATCGACCGACGCTTCCCGTCGAGCGAGTACGATGTCCTCGTCGTCGTGGAAGGCAAGGACCTGCTTGCCCGCAAGCCGCTCGAGGCGTTCCGCAACGCCGTGATCGAGCTGCAACTCACCGACGGCGTCGCCGGCCTCGTCTCGATGCTGTCGGCGCGCCAGATGCCCGACGCGACCGGCTATGCCGCGCCCGTCGTGCCGGACGAGCTGCCGGCGGACGACGCGGCCTATCGCGAGATCGTCCGCACGCTCGCCGCGAACGACATCGTCAAGGGCAAGTTCCTCTCGGCCGATGGCGAGCTGGCGCTGATCGTCATCGCGCTCGACCGCGCCGTCGTGGAGGAGCGCACCGCCCGCACCGTCATCGCCGGCATCAAGGAGGCGGCCGAGCGCGAGCTTGCGGGCGCGGGCCTTACCGTCAAGCTCACGGGCGCCCCGGTCATGCAGCTCGAGATCCGCAACGCGGTCGAGCGCGACCGGCTCGTCTACAACGGCCTCGGTTTCGCGGTCGGGTTCGCCGTCGCCTACCTGTTCTTCCGCCGCCTGTCGCTGACGCTGATCGCGGTGCTCGGCCCCGCCACCGCCATTCTCTGGACGCTCGGCGTGCTCGGCGGACTGGATGTCCGCCTCAATCTGTTCATCAACGTCATCACGCCGCTGATCCTGGTGTCCGGCTTCTCGGATTCCATGCACCTCGTCTTCGCCATCCGCCGCGATATTCTCGCAGGCAAGGATCGCATCGAGGCCGCACGCAACGCCGTGCGCGACGTCGCCCCGGCCTGCCTGCTCACGGCGATGAACCAGGCCATTGCGCTGGTGTCGTTCGCCTTCGCCGAATCGGCGCTGATCCGCACGTTCGGGCTCGCGGCCCTGATGGCCGTCGCCATTTCGTATCTCGCCGTCGCGGTCGTCGTCCCCACGCTCGCGGCCCTCTTCGTGCGGCGCGAGCCCGCCGCCGCGATCGCCGCGAGCACGCGCGACGAGGACGGCGTCGGCGCCCTGCAGCGCTTCAGCGACCGCGTGATCGGCTTCGTCGGCCAGCGCCCAGTGCCCTTCGTCGTGATGGGCCTCGCCGTGGTCGTGATGACGGGACATGCGTTCTTCAGCCTGAAGCCCATGTACCGGCTGGCCGACCAGGTGCCCGACAAGGAGCAGGCGCTGGCGGCGACCGGACGCCTCGATACCAAGCTCACGGGCGCCAACCCCGTGCACGTCATGATCGAGTGGACGGGAGCGCCCGAAGCAGCGGAGACCGCGCGCGCGATCGGGCTCTACGACGACGCCACGCTGAGGGTCATCGCCGAGGCGCACGATGTGCTGGAGCGGCAGGCGGGCCTCGGCAACGTCTGGTCGCTCGAAAGCCTGCGGCGCTGGCTCGCGGCGACGGGCGACACGAGCGTCGAGACCGTGCGGGCCTATGTGGGCCGGCTGCCCGAGCACCTCGTGCGCCGCTTCATCGCAGCCGACGAGACGGCCGTGCTCGTCACCGCCCGCCTGCCCGATATCGACGCGAGCGAGATCCTGCCTGTCGTCGAGCGGATCGACCGCGCCCTCGCGCCCGTCCGCGAGGCCCATCCCGGCTACGCGATCTCGGTGACGGGCCTGCCCGCGATTGCCGCGCGTAACTCCGCCACGCTGATCGGCGAGCTGACCTGGGGACTCGTGGGCGACATCTTCCTGGTCTTCATCTTCCTCGGCTTTGCGCTGCGGTCGCTGCTCGTCGGTGTGGCCAGCATCCTGCCGTCGCTGTTCCCGATCTTCGCGACCGGCGCGTTGCTGTTCTATTCGGGGCAGGGCCTGCAGTTCGCGTCCATCGTCGCGATTACGGTGGCGTTCTCGCTCGCCATCGATTCCACGATCCATTTCCTGAACCGTTTCCGGCTCGAGGAGGAGCGTCTGCCGCCTGGGCCCGACAACGCACGTGAGGCGCTGGCGCACACGGCGCATCACATCGGCCCGGCCGTCATCCTGACGACGATCGTGCTGGCGCTGGGGCTCGGGGTGACGATGCTCTCGCACCTGCCCTCACTGCGGCAGTTCGGCGAGCTGGCGGCGGTGTGCCTCTTCGCCTCGCTCCTGGGGCAGCTCGTCATCCTTCCGGCCGTCGTCGCGCTCTACCGGAAATACCTGCCGTTCAAGGCGCGCGGTTAGCTTTCGGCTGTGTTCGTAAGCGAAAGGAAGCGGACGACATCACGCTCGTCACGCTTCACTTCCCTCTCTCGGGACGGGAGAGGTGGCCGTCGAGCCGGAGGCTCGCAACCAAAAGACTGGCCGGTGAGGGACTTTGCTCTGGCTCTGCGGGCGGAGGTGTGCGCGCCGAAGACCCCTCATCCGCCGGCTCTTTCGATTGCGAGCCTCCGGCTCGACCGAGGCACCTTCTCCCCATGGGAGAAGGAAGTGAAAGCGGCCGAGGGCTCACGCAGCTATTTCCGAGGGCCCTCGAACAGCATCTGCAAGGAGCCCGAGCCGGGGCCTTTCGGCGCGGCCTTGGCGGTGCGGCGGGGCTTGCTGGCCTTCGCGCGAGATGCGCGCTTCGCAGGCTTTGCGGCAGGCGCCTTCACAGCGGATGCGGCGGTCGCCGCAGGTGCGGACGCGGTGGAAGCCGCGGTCGACGTGGCCGGGTCGTCGATGGGGTTCTGCGGAATGAGCGGTTGCGTGGTTGCCGCCGTCGCAACGGTGGCCGGCTCGCGCACCGTCACGAGCGACGAGCCGTCGGTCTCGATGGTCGCATTCTCGGCAACCATGCGCGAAAAGCCCCACGGGCCCGTCACGCCGCACGTGCTGCTGCAGTCTTCCTTGACGTCGACAGAGCCGCCGGCCGTCACCTTGTAGACGGTCTCCATTGCGCCGTTGTCGACGCCGATCGCGATCTCGCTCGACGAGGGGTTCTTCACCGTGAGGGCGCCGACGGGAATGGCAGCCGCCGAAAGGGCGGCAAAAGCGCCGATGGCGCGCGTCATGAAGCTCATGGTCGTCATGCTCCCTGCGAAACCTGATCCGTTCCGGTCTCCGCCGATACGCAGCAGTTGAAGGACACTTTAAACGACGCACGATTAACAAACTGTTTAGGTTAGCTAGTTCTGAATATCACGATTACCATATAATATCATGATAAATCAAGAATTTCATCCTCACTTATTGGTGGTTACGGCAACCCAGGTCGGGTCCTCCTGGGCGCGCCGCTCGAACATCAGGAAATCGTAGTAGCCGCACCGGCCCTTTCCCGGAAACGAGCGGCATACGGAGGGCCGCGCCGTATAGATGGTGCAGCAGCGTTTGGTGGTATCGAAGAAGCGGCAGATGGCGCCGAAATGGCGGTCCTTCTTGCGCTTCATCGCATACTTGCGCCCGTGCGCCGCGCGCGTGAAAGCCCGCCGGGCCTCCTCGAACGTCATGTCATGGAAGCGGGCGAGTCGCTCCACGTCGCGCTTGTCCAGCGCGATCAAAGGGTAGGAGCAGCAATAGCCGGGGCATTTTCTGCAATCATACACGACTGCGTATCCGTGGTGTCGGGCGAGGGGCGAGGAGGATCGCCGGCTCCAGTCCGCGAGCGGCCGCGCCGCCCGGGCCTCATGTCGTGTCTGTTAGCCCCCCTGCATCCATCCCGCAATGACAAAGCGAGCCGATCTCGAGGGCGTGGCAGGGCCTCGGTCCGGGACGCCTCACGCGGGTGTGGCGCCAGGCGCGGGCAAGGCTTTTCGGAAAGGCGGTGCTCCTGGGGACGACGAGGTGCGCCCGGTTGCGCACAGCGGATAAAGAGAATAGAACATAGCAAGAACTTTTCGGACCGGAACCGAAGGAGCCGAGTGGGCGCTTCGAGATGTCGAGGGGTGGGATCGGGGGCGACAACGCGAGCCTTTCGGACGCGGGCGGGTGAGGCCGGGATCGAAAAGGACGTGGATAAGCGCCGCGGCGAGGTCTGCCCGGTTGGGCGATGCGGATAGGGTGCTGCAACTTGAGTCGCGTGCGCACGGTCTGCGGCCGAGAAGCGCCGAAGCCCGCGCAGCCGGGAGGATCGGCGCCGTGACATGCCAAGTCGGTTGCGCCGAGAGAGACGACGACGCGAGCAGGACGACAAAGCGACCAGAGTGCAATGCGGCGCGCTTGGAGCGCGATGCGCCTTAGAACGCAAGGAGTGACATATGGCCGGTTCCGTCAACAAGGTGATCCTCGTCGGCAATCTCGGCAGGGACCCCGAGATCCGCCGCACTCAGGACGGACGCCCCATCGCCAATCTCCGGATCGCGACGAGCGAGACCTGGAGAGATCGCAACAGCGGCGAGCGCAAGGAGAAGACCGAGTGGCACTCGGTCGTCATCTTCAACGAGAACCTGTGCAAGGTGGTGGAGCAGTATCTGCGCAAGGGCGCCAAGGTTTACATCGAAGGCCAGCTCCAGACCCGCAAATGGCAGGACCAGCAGGGTCAGGACCGCTATTCGACGGAGGTCGTGATTCAGGGCTTCAACGGCCAGCTCACGATGCTCGACGGCCGCGCGGGAGCGGGCGGCGGCATGCAGGAGAGTTCGTCGGATTTCGGCGGGGGTGATTTCTCCGGCGGTGGCGGCGGCAGCTTCGGCGGCGGTGGCGAGGCGAAGCGTGGGCGCAGCAGCGGGGGCGCTCCGAAGGGCGGCGGCCTCGACAAGCCGTTCGACGACGAGATCCCGTTCTAGCAGGCTGTTGAATTTCTCGCCTACTGACAGCTCTGGACGAATATGATTCC
>DAITBB010000030.1:0-35032 GCA_036823975.1 Hyphomicrobium sp. | reverse complement strand
ACGTCCAGTTGAAGGCGCCGGCGTGAAAGACGCGGTCGTCGGCGGAGATGCCGTACCAGCCCTGGTACATGGGGCGGCGGCCGAGGGCGACGCGGTGGGCGTGCAGCACGCCCTTGGGGTGCGCGGTGGTGCCGGAGGTGTAGATGAGGAAGGCCGGCGTCTCGGCCTGGGTGGCGGCGTAATCGAGGCGCGGGCCTTCGCGCATCATGTGGGTGACGTCATCGGGCGTGAGACAGTGGGGTGCGCGCGTCAGCGTCTGCGTGTCGAGCGGGCTCGTGCAGGCGATCACCGCCGCGCCGCTGTCCTCGGCCAGGAACAGCGCCTCGCGGTCGGTGAGCTGGCTCGAGGCGGGCAGCGCGACGAGGCCGGCGGCGAGGGCGGCGAAGAAGAGGATGGCGTAGGCGCTGGTGTTGTCGAGGCGGATCATTACGCGCTCGCCCGGGGCGAGGCCCAGGGCGCGGAGCGCGCCGGCGGTGCGCAGCACGGCCTCCTCGAGATCGGCGTAGGTCCAGATCTCGGAGGGGATGGCGGACGCCGGGTCGGCGACGACGATCAGGGCCGGCTTGCCGGGCGTGGCGCGGGCGGCGCCGCCGATGCAGTAGCGGGCCATGTTGAAGGAGGGGTTCTGCGGCGGGGTGTAGAGAGGCGTGTGCATCGCGGTGGCGGTCTTGCTTTTCGTGTTCGATCCTATCGCGCGCCGGGGCGCATCCACCATGTGTCGAGATTGAAGCCGAACAGGGGAATGGTTTCCGGGTGGGCGAGACGCTTCCAGGACGCGATCCATTGGGCCGGGGCGTGGAAGAGCGGAACCACATAATGGCCCGAGAGCAGCACGCGGTCGAGGGCGCGGACGGCGGAGACGAAATCCGCGTCGCTCTCGGCGGCGAGCATGGCGGCGATCATGGCGTCGGCGGCGGGGTTCTTGACGCCCGCGTAATTGTAGGAGCCCGGCTCGTCGGCGACCTTGGACGACCAGCGGAAGAGCTGCTCGTTGCCGGGCGAGAGCGAGGAGGGCCAGGTGAACTGGATCATGTCGAAGTCGTAGTCCTTGAGGCGTGCCTGATACTGGGCGCTGTCGACGACGCGGAGGCGGGCGCGGATGCCGAGGCGCGCGAGATCGGAGGCGAACGAGCCGAGCAGGCGCTCCTGGCTCGTGTTGGCGGCGAGGATCTCGAAGGAAAGCGGCGTGCCGGATCCGTCGACGAGGCGGCTCCCCTGCATGGTGTAGCCGGCCCCCTCCAGCATCTCGAACGCCTTGCGGGCGTTGGCGCGGTTGTGCGGCGTGCCGTCGCTTTCGGGCGCGCGGGCGGTGCCCGCCAGGATGTCGGGCAGCACGGCCTCGGGGAACGGCGCGAGCAGCGTGCGCTCGCGGGCATCGGCGGGGCGCGCCGAGGAGGCGAGCATCGACCGCTCGAAGTAGCTCTGGCTGCGCTTGTAGAGGCCGTGGAAGAAGCTCTTGTTGATCCATTCGAAGTTGAAGAGGTGGATCAGGGCGAGGCGCACGCGCGGGTCGGCGAACACGGGCCGGCGCGTGTTGAAGACGAGGCCCGTCATGCCCGCGGGGAGGCCGATCGGCATCTCCTCGAGCGCGATGCGGCCGTTGCGGACGGCGGGAAAGCCGTAGCCCTTCGCCCACAGGCCCGGGTCGTCCTCGTTGCGCACGTCGATGGCGCCCGTCTTGAAGGCCTCAAACAGGGTCGTGCTCTCGCGGATGTAGTCGATGCGGATTTCGTCGAAGTTGAAGCGGCCGCGGTTGACGGGAAGATCCTTGCCCCAATAGTCCGGGTTGCGCGCATAGGTAATGGAGCGGCCCGCGTTGACGGAGGCGATGCGATAGGGACCCGATCCGATCAGGGGCGTGAGGGTCGTCTGGTCGAAGGTTTCGGCCGACATCGCATGGCGGGGCAGGATCGGCATGAGGCCGAGGATGAGCGGCAGCTCGCGGTCCTCCGCGTCCGTCAGCACGAAGTGGACGACGTGGCGGGACACGGCTTCGGCGCGGGCGACCTTCCGATAGTAGGTGCGATAGTTGGGGCGGCCCTTGTCGCGCAGCACCTCGAAGGAGAAGAGCACGTCGTCGGCCGTGACAGGATGGCCGTCCGAGAAGCGCGCGCGCGGATCGAGATGGAACGTCACCTCGCTGCGGTTTTCGGGCACGTCGATTTTCTCGGCGATGAGGCCGTAAAGCGTGAACGGCTCGTCCTGGCTGCGTGCCATGAGGCTTTCGATCACGAACTCGCGGATGCCCTGCACCGGCTCGCCGCGCACGATCATGGGGTTGAGGTTGTCGAATGAGCCCGAGGCACCGAGCGTGACGCGCCCGCCTTTCGGGGCGTCCACGTTGACATAGGGAAAGGCGGCGAAGCCGTCCGGCAAGGTGGGCTCGCCGTGCATGGCGATGGCGTGGCGCGGCTCGGCGTGGAGCGGGCCAGGAGAAATTCCCAGAGGAGCGGCCAGGAGGGCGGACAGCGCGGCGGCCATCGCGGACTGGAGCAGCGGTCGTCGCACGGGCGTTTCTCCCTGGCTCGGCCGGCAGGCGGGCGGGCCGCGCTCCGGCCGGCCCGGAGCGGGCTTGGGCAACGCATTGGATTCGCTGGCCCCGCGATCGGTTCGTAGCACACCACATGGGCCAGCCAATGGCGGCCTCGCATTTTCGGTGCGTTGCGCGATTGCCACGGATCGGCCGCTTCACTCTGTGCATGAGTGCTCCGCCCGGAGAGCGGCCACGGGATTGCCGTATTCGGAGCCTTACTGCCGGGCCGGATGACGCCGTCGGGCGTCAGGCGCGCGCTCCCATAAGGTCCCTCTTTCGAGCGCGGCGGATTGGGGCTGAGCCTCCGGCCGGGGAAGCCGGGTGGCTCCTGGACTGGCTCGTAGACGAAAGGTCGATTTTCCTATGTTGCAGAGAGATGGCATCGCATCCGGCTTTGGGCGCGGCGTGTTGGCAGGCGGAGCCACGCTCGCTCTCGTTCTCGGCCTCGCGTTGAGCGGCGGCATGGCGTCCGCGCAGGATGCGAAGAAGAAGCAGGCGGCTCCGGCTGCCAAGAGCGAGGCCAAGGGTGCGGCCAAAGGCGATGCCAAGGGCGAAGCACCGGCCAAGCAGAGTGCCTGGGTGAAGCTTTGCGAGAAGTCGCCGCTCGTCAAGAAGGGCGAGGACGGCAAAGAGATCAAGGAAGAGAGGAACATCTGCCTCACGCACCATGAGCGCCTGGACGGGAACTCCGGCATGGTGCTCGTGTCGGCGGCGATCCGTCAGGTTGAGGGCAGCGAGCACGACCATCTCATGATCATGGTGCCGCTCGGCATGGCGCTCCCGCCTGGCCTCAAGGCGGCCGTCTATACTAAAGAGCAGTGGGAGAAGGCGGCCAAGAACGAGCAGATCGACGACAAGGATCTGAAGCCGGTCGATCTCAAGTACTCGCTCTGCCACGCGTCGGGCTGCACGGCCGAGACCGAGGCGACGAAGGACATCATCGATCAGATGAAGGCCGGCGGCGGCATCATGGTGCTGGCGATGAACGCGCAGGCCCAGCCGATTGGCTTCCCGGTTCCGCTCGATGGCTTCACGGACGCGTTCGCCGGCAAGCCGGTCGACAACGCCGAATACAAGAAGGCGCGTGGCCAGCTCATGGCGCAGATCCGTCAGCGCCAGCAGGAAGCCTACGAGAAGTTCCGCGCGGAGAAGATGAAAGATCTTCCCCCGCCTCCGGGTGCCGCGCCGGCTGCCAAGGCCGATGCACCCGCAGAGAAGAAGAAGAAATAGTTTTTTCTTCCCGTCTTCAGACGATCGAGGCCGCCCGAGAGGGCGGCCTTTTTTACGTTGTGATGGGGGCTCCCGCTACGAAGCCTGTCGGCGGTGACGTGTGATCTCACCGGAGCACCTCGCCTTCGGCGAACTGGTCTTCCTCTCCGGGACGGAGAGAAAAGGGAAGTGTGACGCGCGCGCTTATTTCCTTCTCCGGGGACGGGAGAAGGTGCCCTGAAGGGGCGGATGAGGGACTTTTCGAGCCCTCGACGTCAGCCTGCGGCACAGCAGGACACCGTCACGACGGGTCTACTTCGAGCGGAAAGACCCTCGTGAGCCGGGATGAACCCTAGTGAGTCGGGGTGAAGGTGCGGTAGCGGCCGTCCTCGTCCTCGACGAAGTAGTCGCCGAGCTGGGCGTGGCGCAGGGGCTCGCCGCTGGTATCCGGCACCAGGTTCTGCTCCGAGACATAGGCGATGTACTCGGTCTCGTCGTTCTCGGCGAGGAGGTGATAGTAGGGCTGGTCCTTGACGGGGCGGATCTCGGCCGGAATTGCGAGCCACCAGTCTTCGGAGCTGCTGAAAACGGGATCGATATCGAACACGACGCCGCGGAACGCGTAGACGCGATGGCGCACGACCTGGCCGATCGCGAACTTCGCGTTGCGGACAGGCGCGGCCGGGCCGCGCCTCTTGCGGCGGCGTTCGTTCGGTTTCGCTGGTTTGCGCGGCGGCATGGCGGATCTC
Source organism: Hyphomicrobium sp. (assembly GCA_036823975.1). Classification (GTDB taxonomy): domain Bacteria; phylum Pseudomonadota; class Alphaproteobacteria; order Rhizobiales; family Hyphomicrobiaceae; genus Hyphomicrobium_C. The sequence goes on along the minus strand of DAITBB010000030.1, from coordinate 30,541 downwards.
CCCCCTTTTCCCATTCGACGGGAGGGCGGCTCTGATGTCAACTCAACAGTGTAGAATGGTTGACGGGCCCTGTGTGAGCCCGTTCAGAAGCCGTAGGCGGCCGCGCGCTCGGGGTCCTTGCGGGCCACGAGACGGGCGAGATCGACGATGACCTTGGCCTGCTTCCAGGTGGCGTCGTCCTGCATCTTGCCGTCGATCATGACCGCGCCGGTGCCGTCAGGCATGGCCTCGAGGATGCGCTTGGCGAAGGCCACCTCCTTCACGTCGGGCGAGAACACGCGCTTGGCGATCTCGATCTGCGTCGGGTGCAGCGACCAGGCGCCGAGGCAGCCCTGAATGAAGGCGTTGCGGAACTGGGCCTCGCAGCCGGCGAGATCCGAAAAATCGCCGAAGGGGCCGTAGAAGGGCTTGAGACCGTAGGCGAGGCAGGCATCGACCATCTTGCCGACGGTGTAGTGCCAGAGGTCCTGCTGGGCGCGGGCGCGGGAGGCGGCCGCGTCGGGGCCGGCGTCCGAGAGCACGGCGTAGTCAGGATGGCCGCCGCCGACGCGCGTCGTCTTCATGCCGCGGGAGGCGGCGAGATCGGCCGGGCCGAGGCTCATGCCGTGCATGCGGGGCGAGGCCGCCGCGATCGCCTCGACGTTTTTCACGCCCTCGGCCGTCTCGAGGATGGCGTGGATCATGATCGGGCGCGTGACGCCGTGGCGAGCCTCGAGCTGGGCCAGAAGCTGATCGAGGTAGTGGATGTCCCACGGGCCCTCGACCTTCGGCAGCATGATGACGTCGACCTTGTTGCCGGCCTCGCGCACGATCTCGATCACGTCGTCGAGCATCCAGGGCGAGTTGAGGCAGTTGATGCGCGTCCAGAGGCCGGTGTCGCCGAAGTAGTTCTCTTTCGCCATCTGGATGAAGCCGCGGCGTGCGGCCTCCTTGTCGCCAACCGGGATGGCATCCTCGAGGTTGCCGAGGACGACGTCGACCTGGCTCGCGATCTCCTTGATCTTCGAGCGGATCTTCTCGTTGTGCGGCGGCACGAAGTGGATCATGCGCTCGATGCGGACGGGTGCTGCGCGGTACGGCTCGGGTGCGCCGATGGCGAGGGGGGCAAAGTGTTTCGCAGGCGTGCGGACAGCGCTCATCGGGAAGGCCTCGGTGTCAGTGTGCGGAAAAGGTCGAAGTCGCGCCGCACTCTAGAGTGCTTCCGGAAAAGTGGGAACCGGTTTTCCGATAAGAAGCACGATCAATCAAAAACTTAGAGCCGTTCCGCGATTCCGCTAAAACCGGAACGGCTCTCGTAGGCGCGCGGCGGGTGTCAACGCGACGGGGTGGACCTTGGGGCCGGCTCAGCGCGCCGATCCGTTGACTTGTCCATTGACCTGGCCCTCGGAGGCGCGCCAGTCGACGACATTCTCGCGGGTCGTGACCGGCGTGCGGTAAGGCAGGGCCGGGATGCCGGTCTCGGCGGCGCTACGGCTGCGGCGCCGGGCCTCGGTCGCCCGGATCATGTCGCGAATGCGGGGCTGGATCTCGGTGCGCCAGCGCCTGCCGCTGAATACGCCATAGTGGCCAACCTCGAGCTGGACGTAGGAATGGCGATCCTCGGCCGGGATGTTCGGGCAGAGATCGTGGGCGGCTTCGGTCTGGCCGAGGCCGCAGATATCGTCGCGCTCGCCTTCGATGGTCATGAGCGCGGTCTTGCGGATCGCCGCGCAATCGATGCGCTTGCCCCGGTGCATCATCTCGCCCTTGGGGAGGGCGTGATCCTGGAACACGGTCTGCACGGTCTGCAGGTAGAACTCGGCCGGCAGGTCCATGACGGCGAGGTATTCCTCGTAGAACGTCTTGTGCTGGTTGACCGAGTCGCAGTCCCCTTTGACGAGGTTCTCGAACAGCTTCATGTGCGCCTGGGTGTGCCGCTCGAGGTTCATGGTCATGAAGCCCGTGAGCTGGATGAAGCCCGGATAGACGCGCCGGCCAAAGCCCGGGTTCGGGAACGGCACGAAATGGATGACGTTGCTCTCGAACCAGGAGAGCGGCTTCTCCTCGGCCAGCCTGTTGACCTGCGTCGGGTTGCGGCGCGTGTCGATGGGGCCGCCCATGAGCGTCATCGAGGCGGGCTGGAAGGGGTCGTCGTTGGCGGCCATGACGGCGGCCGCGGCGAGGGCCGGCACCGCGGGCTGGCACACGGCGATGACGTGCGTGTCGGTGCCGAGCGCCTGGATGAAGCCGATGATGTAGTCGATGAAATCGTCGAGGCCGAAGCCGCCGCCGTAGAGGGGCACGTCGCGCGCGTCGGCCCAGTCGGTGATATAGACCTCATGGTCGGGCAGCATCGCGTCGATGGTGCCGCGGAGCAGCGTGGCGTAGTGGCCCGACATCGGGGCGATCATCAGCACCTTGGGATCGCGGCGCGGGCCGGTGACGGCCTCGTCCCGCTTGAAGTGCAGGAGATTGCAGAACGGCTTCTCCAGCACGATCTCTTCGCTGATGGGCACGGTGCGGCCGTCGATCGTGGTTTCCGTGAGGCCGAACTCGGGCTTGCCGTAGCGGCGCGTGACGCCTTCGAACACCTCGCAGGCCGCGGAGATGTTGCGGGCGAACTCAGTGGCCGAGAAGGGATTGAAGGGAGCGTCGACCTGCGATTTCAGCGTGCGGGTCATGAGACGGACGGGGCGCATCAGCGCATGAGCCAGCTCGTAGGTGTAGTAGTGCATGCAGCTCGACTCCCCGCCTGACCGTCAGTAGGTGCAGTGCAGCAGTCTCAAGAAGGGACGTCAAGGGCTGTGACTTGAAATTGTCGCAATTGACTAACCTCCGATGAGCAATGTCACTCTCGGAGACTCGTTTCGTGAATTTCGTAATATTCAATCTTCGCGTGTATCATTTTGATTAACGATACCGCGTCTGTATTTGTGCAGTGCGAGCCGGAATCTTCGCGTTTTGGTGGTGTTATGAAGCGCTTGCGCTTCGTCCGCCGGGGAGGGGGAGCGTGACCTCGAGCACCGTTCCGGCTGGCTGCTGCGGCGTGATGAGGAGCGCACCAGACTGAGCGCGGACGCGCTCGCGCATGCCCGAAAGTCCATAGCCCGGAGACGCGGTGTCGGAGATGCCGACGCCGTCGTCGGTGATCACGAGGTCGAGGACGGGGCCGGCGGGCGAATCGCGCTCGCTCAGCGAGATGGACACGTGCGACGGCCGCGCGTGGCGCATGGCGTTGGTGAGCCCTTCCTGCACGCACCTGTAGAGCGTGAGGTCGAGGTCCTCGCCGTAGGTCGGTGCGAGGCCCGAGAAGCTGTGTGCGATGGTGCGGTCGGGATGGCGCCCGGCGGTCGCGCGGACCAACTCGTCGAGAAGCTCCGTCAGCGTGACGCGGCCGAGCGCGATCGGGCGCAGGCGGTTGAGCAGCCCGCGGTTGAGGCTCTTGAGGCGCTCCGACACGAGGCTGATCTCGTGCACGCAGGACAGGATCGCGGAGGCTTGCGGCTCGGGCAGGGTGCGGGCGTGGCGCTGGATGGCGCCGGCGCCGGCGGTGATGCCAAAGAGGCAGGGCCCGACCTCGTCGTGCAGGTCGCGCGAGAGCTGGCGGCGCTCGTCCTCCTGCACGGCGATGAGCTGGCGATAGAGGCGGCTGTTCTCGGCGTTGGCGGTATCGAGGGCCTGGGCCAGCGTGTTGAAGCTCTCCACGATGGTGGCGAACTCCGGCACCTTGGGCGGGGCGAGGCGCAGGCCGTAATGGCCGTCCTCCAACTCGTGCATGCCTTCCGAGAGCGTGACGAGGGGGCTTAGGAGATAGCCGAGCACGAAATAGAGGCCGACCATCATCACGGCGGTGCCGGCGAGCCAGAGGATCGCCATGAGCCTCAACAGCTCCCATGCCTCCGCGATCTCGTCGCCGGGCTCGCCTTCGATCAGAACGGTGCCGATGCGGGTCTCGCCCGCGGTGATCGGCACCATGTCGACGTCTTTCTTCGGCTGCACGAGGCTCACGAACCAGTCGGGTGCGGTCTCCGCCTCGGTATGCAACGCGGTCATGCTGCCATCGGGGCCAAGGGGCATGGGCTTTCCGCCGCCGTCGGCGATGCGGATCGTGACGTGGCGCACGTGCGCCATCTCCTGCGCCAGGCGCTCGGCGAACGGCACGAGATCTGCGGAGCTTTCGATCTCGGTGAGCTTGCGCGTGATGTGCAGGCGCCCGAGCTCGACGTTTGCGCTGGTCTCGACGGCCGCGCGCGTGCGGGCATCGAGGACGGCGAGGGCGCCGCCGATGAGGCCGGTGAGGACCGTCAAGAGGGCGATCGCGATCAGGATTTGCGCGCGGAATGGACGCGCATACCAGAGCCGCGCCATGCGACCGGGGGTGGCGGCGGCGTGGCTCTCGCCAGCCTCCTCGCGGGGCGCATTACCGCGGTGCATCGTGGACGTCATCTCAACCTGCTCGGTGCACGGATGCGCGCGGGGCCGGGGCGCCTCCGCCCCGCCTGCGGCCTCACCCGTGACGGACGGGCTCGGCGCCTCCGCCTCGCAGTATGTGATAAAGTGACTCTGTTGACGAGGCCCCGCGCGGCGCCTCGCGCGTGCGCATCAATCGCCGGTTTTCAGAACGTCGGTCATGATGTCGAAGATCTGGTCGATCTCGCTCTCGGTGACGATCAGCGGCGGCGAGAGGGCGATGATGTCCCCCGTCTGACGGACGAGCAGGCCCTTTTCGAAACAGGAGACGAAGCGCTCGTAGGCGCGCTCGCCGGGGGCGCCGGGCTTCGGCTGCAGCTCGATGGCGCCGATGAGGCCGATGTTGCGCAGGTCGATGACGTGGGGCAGCCCCTTGAGGGCATGGACGCGCTCCTCCCAATGGGCGGCGATCTTCGCGGCGCGCGTGAGGAGCCCCTCCTCCTGATAGGTTTCGAGGGTGGCGATGCACGCGGCCGCGGCCAAGGGATGACCGGAATAGGTGTAGCCGTGGAAGAGATCGATGGCGTTCTCGGGGCCGGAGAGGAACGCCTCGTAGACGTGCGTCTTCATGAGGACGGCCCCCATCGGCACGGTGCCGTTGGTGATGGCCTTGGCGGTGGCGATGAGGTCAGGCGAGACGTCGAAGTAGTCCGCGCCGAAGGGCGTGCCGAGGCGGCCGAAGGCGGTGATGACCTCGTCGAAGATCAGCAGGATGTCGTGCTTGCGGCAGATGGCTTCGAGGCGCTTCAGGTAGCCCTTGGGCGGGATCAGAACGCCGGTCGAGCAGGCGACGGGCTCGACGATGACGGCGGCGATGGTGGAGGCGTCGTGGAGCGCGACGAGACGCTCGAGGTCGTTGGCCAGCTCCACGCCGTGGTCGGGCTCGCCGCGGCTGTAGGCGTTGCGGGCGAGGTCGTGCGTGTGGGGGAGATGGTCGACGCCGGCGAGGAGCGTGCCGAACCATTTGCGGTTGTTGGCGATGCCTCCGACGGAGGTGCCGCCGAAGTTCACGCCGTGATAGCCGCGCTCACGGCCGATGAGGCGCACGCGCGCCGCGTTGCCCTTGGCGCGATGATAGGCGAGCGCCATCTTGAGCGCGGTCTCGACGGATTCCGAGCCCGAGTTCGTGAAGAAGACGTGGTCGAAGCCGCGGGGCGCGACGTTTGCAAGACGGGAGGCGGCCTCGAATGCCCTCGGGTGGCCCATCTGGAACGTGCCGGCGAAGTCCAGCTCGGCGGCCTGCTTCTGGATGGCCTCGACGATCCGCGGGCGGCAGTGGCCCGCGTTCACGCACCAAAGGCCGGAGGTGCCGTCCAGGATCTTGCGGCCGTCCTCGGTGAAGTAATGCACGCCCTTGGCGGAGGCGAGCAGGCGCGGGGCCTTCTTGAACTGCCGGTTCGCCGAGAATGGCATCAGGAAGGCTTCGAGGTCGTTGGTCTTGAGGTGTTCCGTCATGGCAGGGCCTTGCGTCAGAGCGAGTTGTCGAGGCGGGCGCGACAGGGAGCTTACAGGAGAGAGCGCCGTCGTGGGGATATTCGCCCGCCTCAGGCGATCCCGCCAAGACAGATGAATTTGGTCTCGAGGTATTCATCGAGACCTTCCGCGGCCCCTTCGCGGCCGAGGCCCGATTCCTTGACGCCGCCGAAGGGGACGGCCTCGTTCGAGAAGAGACCCTCGTTGATGCCGACGATGCCCGCGTCCAGAGCCTCCGCGACGCGCCAGGCGCGCGCGAGGTTCTGGGTGAAGAGATAAGCGGCGAGGCCGTAGGGCGTGCCGTTGGCGAGCCGGACCGCCTCGTCCTCCGTCTCGAAGCGCATGAGGGCGGCGACGGGGCCGAAGATCTCCTGCTCGAGAAGGTCCATGCCGGGCTTGACGTCCGTCAGGACGGTCGGCTGGTAGAAGAGCGCGCCGGTCTCCGAGGGCGCGCCGCCGGTCAGGGCTTTGGCGCCGTTTTCGACGGCCTGGCGCACGAGCGCCTCCACCTTTTGGATCGCGTCCTGGTTGATGAGCGGGCCGATGGTGACGCCGGCCTCGCGGCCCGGGCCGACGGTGAGCGTCCTCGTCTCCGCAGCGAGCGCGTCGGCAAAGCGTTCGTAGATGCCGGACTGCACGAGGATGCGGTTCGCGCAGACGCAGGTCTGGCCGGCGTTGCGATACTTGGAGGCCATGGCGCCGGCGACGGCCTCGCTCAGGTCCGCGTCGTCGAACACGATCAAGGGCGCGTTGCCGCCGAGCTCCAGCGTGAGCTTCTTCACCGTGCCCGCGCACTGACGGTAGAGCGTCTTGCCGACCTCGGTCGAGCCCGTGAAGGAGAGCTTGCGGATGCGCGGATCCTCGCACAGCACGCGGCCGACGGCGGCGGCATCGGTCGTCGTCACGACGTTGAGGACGCCGGGTGGAAGGCCGGCCTCGAGCGCGAGCTTGGCAAGCGCGAGGGCGCAGAGCGGCGTATCCTCGGCGGGCTTGATGACGGCCGTGCAGCCGGCGGCGAGTGCGGGCGACACCTTGCGCGTGATCATCGCGATCGGGAAGTTCCACGGTGCGATGGCCGCGACCACGCCGATCGGCTGCTTGATCGTGATGTAGCGCTTGCCGGCGACCGTGGTCGGGATCGTGCGGCCGTAGGCGCGCTTGGCCTCCTCGGCAAACCATTCGACGAAGGATGCGCCATAGGCGACTTCGCTCCGCGCCTCGGCGAGGGGCTTGCCCTGCTCGGCGGTCATGAGCGCGGCGAGGGATTCCGTATCGGCGACGATGAGGTCGAACCAGCGCTTCAGGATGGTGGCGCGCTCCTTGGCCGTCTTCTTCGACCAAGCCGGAAAGGCGGCTGCTGCGGCGCCGATGGCGGCTTCCGTTTCGGCTGTGCCCAGGTCGGGCACACGCGCGATCTCGGCTCCGCTCGCGGGATCGAGCACGGGGAAGGTGTTGGCGGATGTCACCCAATCGCCGCCGATGAGGGCCGCGGTCGGATATTTCGGAGGGGAAGCGCTCATGGCGGTCGTCCTCAGGGCAGCGTGATGGAGACCGACTTCAGGTCGGCGTACTTGTGAAGGGCATGCAGCGAGCGGTCGCGGCCGAAGCCGGACTGCTTGAAGCCGCCGAACGGCATCGTCATGTCGCAACTGTCCCAGCCGTTGATCCAGACGAGGCCGGCGCGGATCTCGCGGGCGGCGCGATGGGCGAGCGTCACGTCGCGCGTCCAGAGGCCGGCGGCAAGACCATAGGGCGTATCGTTGGCATAGCGCAGGGCGTCCTCCACGGCAGCGAAGCGGGTGACGGCGAGCACGGGGCCGAAGACCTCCTCGCGCGCGAGCGTGGAGGCGGGCGCGACGTGATCGAACACGGTCGGCTCGACGTAGTAGCCGCCGGTCTCCTCGCGCGTGCGCTGTCCGCCGAGGCGCAGCGTGCCGCCCTCGTGCGTGGCCGTCTCGACATAGCGCAGCGCGGTCGTCATCTGTTCCTTCGAGACCATGGCGCCGAACTGGGTCGCGGGGTCGAGCGGATCGCCCGCGGTGATGGTGCGGGCGATGGCGAGCAGCTTTTCGATGAACGGCTCCGCGATGCTCTCGTGTACGATGAGGCGCGAGCCGGCGGTACAGACCTCGCCCTGATTGTAGAAGATGCCCCACGCCGCGTGTGTGGCCGCCGTGTCGAGATCGGGGCAATCCGAAAAGACGATGTGGGGGGACTTGCCGCCGAGCTCGAGGCTCACGCGCTTGAGGTTGCTCTGGCCGGAATACTGCATCAGCAGGCGGCCGACGGCGCCCGATCCGGTGAAGGCGATCATGTCCACATCGTCATGGAGCGCGAGCGCCTTGCCGGCTTCTTCACCAAGGCCGGGGACGACGTTGAGGACGCCGGGAGGAAGCCCGGCTTCGAGCGCCAGCTCTCCGAGCCGGAGCGCCGTCGTCGGGGATTGCTCGGCCGGCTTCAGCACCACGGAGTTGCCCATGGCCAGCGCGGGCGCGACCTTCCACATCGCCATGAGGAGGGGGAAATTCCACGGCACGATGGCGCCGACGACACCGAGCGGCTCGTGCAGCACGAACGAGACGCGGTCGGGGGCCTCGGGGGCGACCTCGCCGTACACTTTGTCGAGCGCTTCGGCGTAGTAGCGCAGCGTGCGGATGGCGCCGGGCACGTCGCTGTCGCGCGCGTTGGCGATGGGCTTCCCCATATCGAGGCTCTCGCTCACGGCGAGCGCCTCGGCCTCGCGCTCCATCAGATCCGCGAGCTTGAAGAGAATGCGCTTCTTGTCCCGGTAATGGAGCTTGCGCCAGCGCCCATCCTCGAACGCCTGACGCGCGGAGGCGACGGCAAAGGCGACATCGGCCGGGCCGCAGGCGGCGATCGGGCTCAGCAGGCGGCCATCGCGGGGAGAGACGTTGTCGAAGGTGGTGCCGCTTTCGGCCGATCGCCGCGCGCCGTCGATGACGGCGAGGCCCGGCCGCACAAGGCTGGCGGCGATCGTCTCGAAATGGGCGAGCGAGGACATGAGGCTGCCTCCTGCAACTCGAATGGCGTCACGCCACGTTGGCGTACCAGAGGTGATCGAGCGAGGTGACGATGCGCTCGAAGGCCGCCCGCTCGGTCTCCTTCAGGCGAAGGAAGACATCGTGGAAGCCGGTGCCGAAGGCGTCGCGCGCGACGCTCGATTTCGCGAAGACCTCGAGCGCATTGCCCCACGCGGTGGGCAGCGTCGTCGGCGCCTCGATGTCCTCCGCGTTGCCTTCGGCATGCGGGCCCGGATCGATCTTGTTTGCGATGCCGTGCGCCATGCCGGCGAGAATGGCGGCAATGACGAGATAGGGATTGGCGTCGGCCCCCGCAATACGATGCTCGATGCGCGTTGCCGGGCCGTTGCCGGCGGGAATGCGCAGCGCCACGGTGCGGTTGTTGAAGCCCCAGTTAGGGGCGACGGCGACGTACGACTTCGGCACGTAGCGGCGATAGGAGTTGGCGTACTGCGCCCAGATGGCCATGAAGTCCGCCATCGTCTCGCGCATGCCGCCGATGGCGTGACGGAAAACGGGTGAGATCGGCGTGCCGGCGAACACGTTCTTTCCCTTGCCGTCGACGAGGCTCATGTGGATGTGCATGCCCGAGCCGCACCAGTCGTGATGGGGCTTGGCCATGAACGTGGCGCGGAGGCCGTGGGCGCGGGCGGCGGCCTTGACGGCGCGCTTGAGCAGCAGGCCGTCGAGAGCGGCCTGCACGGCGTCGTTCCGGTGCTTGAGGTTGATCTCGAACTGGGCGGGACCGCTTTCCTGCATCACGGCGTCGATCGGCAGGCGCTGGGCGGCGGCGACGCGGTAGATGTCGTCGATGAACGGCTGCAACATGTCCATGTCGGCGAACTCGTAGGTGCCGGCCGCATCCGGATCCGTGGTCATGCCGGCGGGCGGATCGAGCGTGAAGGCGCCGTCGGGGCCGGAGCGCGTGACGTAGAACTCGAGCTCGACGGCGACGACGGGTGTGAGGCCCTCCTTCGCCATGCGCGCGACCTGGCGCGTCAGCACGGAGCGGGCGCACATGTGCCCGTCCGTCTCGAGATGCATGACGGCCTGGGCGTGGGTGGCGCCGTTGAGGGCGACAGGGGCGAGCGTGCCCGACAGGAGGCGGGCGGGGACATCCGGATCGCCAGTCTCCCACAGGCGTCCCGTCTCGGCCACGCAGTTGCCGCGCGGGTCGATGATGAAGGCCGAGACCGGCATCATCAGGCCGTTGCGGACGATGGCGGGCAGATCCTCGCGGCGGAAGCGCTTGCCGCGCGCGATGCCATTGAGGTCGAACGTGAAGAGATCGATCCAGCGGACAGCCGGATTGGCGGCGAGAAAATCCTTGGCCTCGTCGGCGGTGACGTATGTGCTCATGCTGCGAGACCACTTGCGTTCGCGTGTCTGACGGCGTCGCCAAAGCGGCGAAAGAGTTCGATGGAGGCGGTGTTGTGCCGGGTCTGCCATTCGGGATGCCACTGGACGCCGAACAGGAAGGGATGATCGTCGGGGCCGCGCACGGCCTCGATCAGCCCGTCCTTGGCGTGGGCTTCCGCGGTGAGGGGCGGGGCGAGGCGCTGGATGCCTTGCCAGTGCAGCGAGTTGACGACGATCTCGTCCTTGCCGATCCAGCTCTTGAGTGCGCCCGAGAGCGTCACCGGATGGGCGGGGCCGAAGCGGTCTGTCACGGCAAGGCCCGAGGGCTCGCGATGATCGTTGCGGCCGGAGACCGTATGCACGGCCTGGTCCAGCGTGCCGCCGAGCGCGACGTTCAGCTCCTGGAAGCCGCGGCAGATGGCGAACAGCGGCATCTTGCGGGTCATCGCCTCGCGCACGATCGGAAGCGTGAGGCTGTCGCGCTCGTGGTCGAGGGCGTCGGCGTTCAACGGCGGCTCGTCGAGGCCGTAGCGGCTCGGGTGCACGTTCGAGACGGCGCCCGAGAGCAGGATGCCGTCGGCGATGTCGAGGAGGCCGTTCAGGTCGAGCATGCTGGGGCCCAACGGCGCGAGCAGGGGCTGGCACTCGGCGGCCTCCGCCACGGCTGCCGAGTACTTGCGGCCGACGGCGTCGAAGGTGAGGCCCTCGATCACCTTGGTGTCGCAGGGAATGATGACGATCGGGCGGGTGCGGCTCATGCGGCGATCTCTCCGGCGACGTCGGCCAGCGTGAGGTCGAGCGCCTTGCGGATCGCGCGCTCGGCCTCGGCGAACTGCTCCTCGCCCCAGATCAGGGGCGGCGCGCAGACCATGGTGTCGAAGACGGCGCGCATGATGAAGCCTTCCCGGAAGAAGTGGTCGCGGCAGATGAGGCCGACGCGGCCGGGGTTGTCGAAGCGGCGGCGCGTGCGCTTGTCGGCGACGAGCTCCATGGCGCCCATCAGGCCGACGGAGCGCACCTCGCCGACGAGCGGGTGGTCCTCGAACTTCGCGAGCAGCCGGGCGAGGGCGGGGGCGCCCTCGTCGGCGACGCGGGCGACCAGCTTCTCGCGCTCCATGATCTCGAGGTTGCGCAACGCTACGGCGCAGGCAACGGGGTGGCCGGAGAAGGTATAGCCGTGGTTGAAGTCGTCGTCGTGGGCCATCAGTGTCGCGGCGATGGTGTCGTCGACGAGGAGGCCCGACAGCGGCAGGTAGCCGGACGTCACGGCCTTGGCGAAGGTGATGAGATGGGGCCGGATGCCGTAGTAGTCGGAGGCGAACCACGTGCCGAGGCGCCCGAAGCCGGTGATGACCTCGTCCGCCAGCAGCAGGATGCCGTAGGTGTCGACGATGCGCTGGATCTCTTTCCAATAGGAGGGCGGCGCGATCTTGACGCCGCCCGCTCCTTGCACCGGCTCGGCGGCGAAGGCGGCGACGTTCTCGGGCCCTGCGGCCAGGATCTCCTCCTCGAGCGCGCGGGCGGCACGCAGGCCGAAGGCTTCGAGGCTTTCGCCGTCGCGGCCCTCGTCGAACCAGCAGGGATCCATGATGTGGCGGAAGCCGTCGTAGACCGGATAGCTGTGATCATGGACGTGGGACATGCCGCCCATCGAGCCCGCGGCGATCGTTGAGCCGTGGTAGGCGTTCTTGCGGGAGATGATGAGGCGCCGCTTGGGCTCGCCCCTGAGGTGCCAGTAGTGGCGGATGAGGCGGATGGCGGTGTCGTTCGCTTCCGAGCCGGACGAGCCGTAGAACACCTGGTTGATGTGCGGGGGCGTGATCTCGGCGAGCTTTTTCGAGAGCGCGACGACCGGCGGGTGCGTCGTGCGGAAGAACGTATTGTAGAACGGCAGCTCCAGCATCTGCTCGCGCGCGACGTCGGCCAGCTCGCTGCGGCCGTAGCCGACGTTCGTCGTCCAGAGACCGGCCATGCCGTCGAGGATGCGATGGCCTTCGCTGTCCCAGACGTAGGGGCCTTCTCCCTTCACGATGATGCGCGCGCCGCCGCCGCGGAGCGAGGCGTGGTTCGTGAACGGGTGGAGATGATGCAGGGCGGCGAGATCGCGCCACTCGGCGGTGCTGTTCTTGACGGGGGCGGGCGGCATGGGAGGTCTCCAAGTGCGAGCGGGCCGCGGTTTCGCAGGATGTGCGCGGAACCTTGAACGGACGCGCGGATCGGACGGGATGAGGCGTGAGGGCCTCAGGGGCTGGCGCCGGCGGCGGCCTCAGAAAGGCGGCGTGAAGCCGACGCGGGCGCATAGCTCGAGACGCTCCGCTTTGCGGGTCTTCGATGCGCGGTCGATCGGTCTCACCTTCGGGCTATCCTTGCTTGCGGCCCCCGTCGATCCCGGGCGGCCATCCTACGAAAGAGTACCCCGTTTCAGACGCTGAGCAAGAGATGCTCGCGCTCCCAGGGGCTGATGACGCGCATGACCTCCTCGAACTCGCTGCGCTTGAGCGACAGGTAGACGTGCGAGAAGCGCGTGCCCAGGACCTCGTGCAGCTCCTTCGAGGCCTCGAACTCGGTCAAGGACTCGAGGAGGCCGCGTGGAAGCTGATGGTCGTTGCGGTAGGCGTTGCCGATCACGGCCTCGCGCGGGGCCAGCGCCTTCTTGAGGCCGAGATAGCCGCAGGCGAGGCTTGCGGCGATGGCGATATAGGGATTGGCGTCGGAGCCGGCGAGGCGGTTCTCGACGCGGCGCGCGGCCGGCGGCGCAAAGGGCACGCGCAGGCCGGCGGAGCGGTTGTCGTTGCCCCATTCGACGTTGATGGGCGCGGCCCCGCCCGGCACCAGGCGGCGGTAGGAGTTGACGTAGGGCGCGAGAAGGCAGGTGGCGGCGGGGAGGTAGCACTGCTGCCCGGCGAGGAAGTGATAGAAATGCGGCGTCGGCCCGCCCGCCTCGTCGGTGAAGATGTTGCGGCCGGTTTTGGCGTCGACGATGCTCTGATGGATGTGCATGGCGCTGCCGGGCTGATTGGCGAGCGGCTTGGCCATGAAGGTGGCGTAGCAGTTGTGCGTGAAGGCGGCCTCGCGGATCGTGCGCTTGAACAGGAACACCTGATCGGCGAGATCGATCGGGTCGCCGTGCATCAGGTTGATCTCGAGCTGGGCGGCGCCGCCTTCCTGGATGATCGTATCGATCTTGAGATACTGGCGCTCGGCGTAGTCGTAGATGTCGTCGACGATCTTGTCGTACTCGTCGACCGCGCCGAGGCTGTAGGCCTGCCGTCCCGCGCCGGCCCGGCCGGAGCGCCCCGTCGGCGGCTCGAGCGGATAATCGGGATCGGGGTTGGTCTTGGTCAGGTAGAACTCGAGCTCAGGCGCGACGACCGGACGCCAGCCCTCTTTCTCATAGAGCGAAAGCACGTGCTTCAGGACGGAGCGCGGCGCGATCTCGACGGGGGCGCCGTTCTGCCAGGTGGCGTCGTGAATGACCTGGGCCGTGGGGCTCGACGCCCAGGGCGCGGGGCGGATGGTCGAAAGATCCGGCACCATGAGGAGATCGCTCTCGGCATAGAGCGCCTGGCCGTCCTCCTCGAAGCCGACGTAGTCGCCGGTGATCGTCTGATGGAAGATCGAGATCGGCAGGTGCACCGGGTCGAGCTTGACGAACTTGCCGGCAGGCATCGTCTTGCCGCGGGCGACGCCGGCGATGTCGGGGACGGCGCAGTCGACCTCCTCGATGCGATGATGCGTGAGCCAGGCCGGCAGGTGCTCGGGATCCGTGCCGACCGTAAAGCCGCTGGCGGCTGCTCCCATGTCGTGAGGGAGGCCGAGGCCATGCGTGGGCGCGCTCGTGTCGTTGCTGCCGTTGTCGGCTGTCATGTGCCTATCGGTGCTCTTGCGTGGTGGCCGTAAATCAACTTATCTAGCGCGCTTGCTCAGACTGAGGGACGACGTTTGGCCGAAGAGTTGAAATTGGATCATGCCCGATTGCGGGCCAGAATATCAATCGATCCCGCCGACGCAATCGTCGCCGAATTTCTTTCGGGTTATGATGACGCTTTCGTGTTGCCCAACGAGAAAGAATCCCACGAGGGCATCCGGGCCTGTCTCGCGCAGAATTTCGATCCCGCCTACAGCCGGCTTGCCGCGCAATACGGTCCGTTCCGCGAATTTATTCTGGTCGCCGATGACGCGGCAGGGAATGTTGTGGGCGGCGTTAACGCCATTTGCTTCCCCATCGGGGAGGCCATCCTCTCGATCCATGTCAACTATGCCTATGTCCATGCCGCGTTCCGGCGCAGGGGCTATCTTCGGGATCTGATCGGGCTCACCGCCGACGCGGCGCGCCAGTTGCTGGACGTCAAAGGCGCTGTCGCGACGTATCTCTTCATGGAGCAGAACAATCCGCGGGTTCTCTCCGAAGAGGACCAGGAGACCGACGCGCGCCATGCCGGTCTCAGCCAAGAGACGCGGCTTTTGATCTGGCATCGGCTCGGCGCCAAGATCCTGGATTTCGCTTACGAGCAACCGCCGCTCGATGCGGAAAAGGATGCGGACGGGGGGTTGATCCTGGCGGTGATCGGTGCCGATGGCGATGCGATCGATCCGATCCTGGTCCGTGAGCACCTGAGGAAGTTTTTTGCCATCTCCGTTCTCAAGGGCGAGGATCTGGCCTCCTCCAAGGTGGCGTCGCGGCAATTGAATCAGCTTGGCGACCTCTCGCACTTGGGCGCCTCCGTTCCGCTGTTAGGCGGCGCGGGCGCATAGCCGGTTGTGTGCTCCTACTCTGCACGTCGGGATTCAGTTTGAGCCGGGCCAACGTCCGGAATAGTCTCGCCGCCGGGGATTATGAGGGGGCGACAGTGCAGGACGAGGCGCGCGCGCAGCTAGGCAAGGCCTTTTGGACGCTTTCCATCGCCATCGGCAACGACACGCTTCAGAAATGTCTCGGCTCGGCATGGGAGCCGCAGAACCGGCATGAGCTGAAGAATTATCAGGGTTCGAGCGCCCTTTCGAAAGCGATCGAGCCGCTGTTCGACGATATTGCCGATCGTAAGCGCCACTTGTTCGTGGACGAGTTCCTGGTCGATGCACCGAGCATAGCGGGGACCGTCAATATCAATGAGCAGTTGGTCCTGGAGATTCCCCAGCACATCAGCTGGGAGACCGAGGGAAAAGCCTTCGAGTTGGATCTCGAGGGCACCGGCGAGTTCCCCGCGATTTGCCGGATTTTCTGGTACGTCCACTCCAACGGCTCGCTCTCGTACCACCTCTCGCTGGAGCTCGATTATGCGCATGATGCACGCCATTATTATACGCTGTCGCTGATCCAGAAGCTCGTTTTCGAGAAGGAGGGCACCCAGTGGGCCAGAGAGAGAGGCATCGTTTGTAGGGCGGATGAACGACGCCAGAGGTTCTGGGATTTCGTCATCGAGAAGTTCAACGAGCAGGCGATGGACCTGTTTGCCAAGCTCGGTGTAGAGCGTTGCGGAGACTGGTGGGATCGCTTCTTTTCGCGAGGCGCGGGCCAGGCGCCGCAGCTTCCGGATCGTCGCATTCTTGTGGTGCTCAAGGACCCCTACTTTTTCGATCTCCTTTCGCCGGCGGCGCGAAACGGAATTTCTGATTTCGAGTCGCTCACGACCTCCGGTTTATCCTCCAACCGTTTTCCGGTTTCTGCGTTGAACGCCGTCGATCCGGTCAAACTCGACTATTATTTTCTCTCGGGATTTTTCCAGAACATCATCGATTTTCTCAGGCAGGATACGTCGGAGGTCCGGGACGGGACCGATCCCATCTATCCCTTGGCGGAGTCCGGTGAGGCACCGGATCACTTCGTGCTCTATGCGACACCGAACTCGATCGTCGAGGTCGTGTCGCGCTCGCGAAGTCTGGAGACGGGGCATGAGCATATCGGCACATGCCCCTACATTTTCCTGGTCCACCTCATGACGTTCCACAATGAGTCTCTTAGCAAGCTCTTCGAGCAGAAGCTCTCCCAGCTCCTGGAACGGCTCTCCGCATCGGGTCTCAATTCCTCGCAGTTTCTAGCTATGGGGGACAGTGGGTCCAAGGCGGCGCTTTCGGAGTTCCTGGAATTTCGGCTCAAGGTGTTCGAAGAGGTTCAGAAGCATACTCTGTTCAACGTGTTCCGATACGATACGGAGCGGGCTTTCTACGATCAGGTCGAGCGCGTTCGCGGTACCGTTCCGCGGCGTGAGTATTGGGAGCAGGTGCTGGGGCGGCTCGAGAAGACGCTCGAGGATGTGAGGAGTAAGATCCGTCAGGAGAGTGAGGACGTTCGCCAGGAGAGTGACAATCGCTTGAACAGGCGACTGGCGATCGTGACCTTCTTCAGTGTCGCGCAGGCCTTGTTCCAGTCGTCCGATGCCATTCGCAAGCTGATCGGCAAGACGGAGCAATCGCGGCCGTTCATTTCCGGAGGGTTCTTAGATTTTCTGCCCGACTATCTGGATGCAGGACTTCTGATCCTGGTTTCGATCCTGATTACCGTGCTGCTCGTCTATGAGCTGGCGGTGAGATGGCGGAAATGACGGGCGGACGAGAGAAGGGAGAGAATGGCGTTCTTCATGGTTTCGTCTTCCGATGCTGGCCGTGATCGCCCTAACGTTGGGAGGCGGTGGGTTATTTTCAGGTGCTCCCCATCGCCGCTTATATGAAGGAGAGGGGCGCCTCCTTCCGCGATTCCGGTATAGGGTCGCTTCGCGGATGTGCGCATTAGGAACGCGCTCCAATCTTGAGTGACACACGGAATTCGCGGCATGCCTCATTCGCACATCGACTCCTACTACGCCGCGACGGCCAACGACGCGACGCGCTACCCTGTGCTCGAGGGTGCGGTGAAGGCCGATGTCTGCGTCGTCGGCGGCGGGTTCTCAGGGGTCGCGACGGCGCTGAGCCTTGCCGAGCGCGGCTATACGGTCGTCATCGTGGAGGCGCGGCGGATCGGCTGGGGCGCGTCCGGGCGCAACGGCGGGCAGATGATCGCGGGCATCAGCGGGGAGGCTCGCATCGAGCGTCAACTCGGCGCGGCCGGGCGGCGGCTGCTCGATGATATCCGCTATCTCGGCCACGAGATCATCGCGCGCCGCGTCGCCGCACACGGCATTGCCTGCGATCTCAAATACGGATGGTGCGAGGTGGCGGCCCGTCCGCGCCATATGGCGGGCCTGAGGGATTATGTGGAGGCGCGGCGCGCGGCAGGCGACGGGGCGCATCTGGAGATCGTCGCGCCCGCCGACATGGATGCGATCGTCGGCTCGCGCGCCTATCACGGGGCCGTCGTGGATCGCAGGAGCGGCCATCTGCATCCGCTGAACCTCTGCCTTGGGGAAGCCCGCGCTGCGGCGGCGCTCGGCGTGAGGATCTTCGAGGAGAGCCCCGTGCTCTCGGTCACGGGCGGGGCGAAGCCTTTCGTCACGACGGCGCGCGGGCGCGTCGATGCGGACGCGGTCGTGTTGGCCGGCTGGCTCGAGGCCTCGTTTCAGACGGGGCCGCTCAAGGGGCTGCTGTTTCCGACCGGCAGCTACATCGTGGCGACCGAGCCGCTCTCGGAGGCGGTCGCGGAGGAGATCATCCCGCAGGATTTCGCGGTCGCCGACAGTAACGTCGTGCTCGACTACTTTCGTCTCTCGGCCGACCGGCGTCTCTTGTTCGGCGGTCGATGCAACTATTCGAACCGCGATCCGCGCGACATCCGGGCGACGCTTCGGCCGCGCATGGTGGAGGTGTTTCCGCAGCTCGAAGGGGTGGCGCTCGATTTCGCCTGGGGCGGCAAGATCGACATCGTGCTCACGCGCGTGCCGGCGATCGGGCGGCGGGAGGCGAACGTCTACTACATGCAGGGCTATTGCGGGCACGGCGTGAATGCGACGCACATCGCAGGCGAGATCGTGGCGGACGCCATCGCCGGCACCCTGGAGCGGCTCGATCTCTTCGAGAAGATCCGTCACGTGCGGCTGCCGGTGGGGCAATTCCTCGGCAACCAGATGCTCGCGCTCGGGATGCTCTACTACCGGCTCCGCGATCTCATGTGAGGGTCAGTAAAAAAGAGAGCGCGCGGAGATCGGGTCTCCGCGCGCCTCTCCGTCTCTCACATGACGTCAGGCGACCTGAGCGGCCTTTTCGAGAAGCTTGTCGGCGGCCTGCTGGAGCTTGGCGATGGCTTCGTCACAGGCGATGTAGGCCGGCGTCGCGTCGCCCCAGTTCTGCTTGCGGACATCATCGACCATCTTGGTGGCCTGGGTCTGGGCGGTGGCCATCGCGGCGGCGAGGTCCGCCGCAAGCGGCGCGCCGCTGCCGTTTGCCTTGACGATCTCTTCGGCCTCCGCGAGCACGCCCTTGTGCGCGAGTTGCGGCGCCGTGGCGGGCGCTGGGACGCTGCCGAGCAGGATCTGCGCGAGCTTCAGCTTCCACGATACGGCTTCCGAGCCGATGCGGATGAGGGCCGGGCAGCGGACCGGCAGAGCGGCCGCGTCGAAGGCCTTGCGCAGCGTGCCTTCGCAGGCTTCGAGGCGCTGGCCGATCTTCTCCACCTCGTCCTTGCTCTTGTTGGCCTTCTCGGAGATGCGGACGACGTTCTGGGTGATCTCGCTCGTGGCAGAGCGCTGCTGCTCGAGCACGTTCGAGAGGCTGCGGATGCGTTCCGCGACCTCGGCGACCTCGTCGCCCATGCTCTCGATGATGGCGCCGACCTGCGTCACGACGGAGCTGCCGGAGCTCACGGATTTCAGGCTGTCGGCGACAGCATGGCGGATCTCGCGCATCTCACGGGTGAGGGCCTCGACGCGCGAGCGGATCTCCTGGGTGGCTTTGCCGGTCTCGACCGAGAGCGTCTTCACCTCGGCAGCGACGACCGCAAAGCCGCGGCCTGCTTCGCCAGCGCGCGCCGCCTCGATGGTGGCGTTGAGGGCGAGAAGGTTCGTCTGTCGGGCGATGGAGTCGATGCTCGTCGCCATCTCGCCGATCTGGTCGACAGCGCTCTGCAGGATCGAGACCTGATCGCCGATCTTGCTCGATTGCGTCTGGATGTTCGTCATCGCCTCGACGGCGGCGCGGCTGTCGTTGATGCAGCTACGCATCGTGTCGCGCGCATTCTCGGTTTGCGTCGCGCTGCCCGCGGAGACGGTGGACAGCTCGGCGATGGAGGCCGCCATCTCCTCGACGGCGCTCGAGATCGAGACCGTCGACTGGGCGACCTCGCTGAAATCGTGCGACAGCCAGCCGATGTTGACGGCCGTCTCGCACGCCTCCCGGCCGAGGTCGCCGGCCACCACGAGCTGGTCGGAGTTGCTCTTCCGCACGAGCGCGACGAGGCGCTTGAGGCTCTCTCCGATCGGGCCGTCGATCGTGACGGGAGCCGAGAGATTGCTGCGGATCAGCATCTCCAGCGCGTCGACGGTCTGCTGCTCCGTCCGGGCCGCGAGCGCGGCGGACTGAGACGGCGGCGTTTCCTGGCTATCGTGGGGGCGGCGCATCGCAAACACGAAGGTTCTCCTTGGGCCTGTCTGGCTGACATCACACGGACCGCAGAGAGACTGCTCTCCGCGGAATGCTGCCAGAACGTTGGTTCTTCGTTCGCTAGAGTTGGAGGTAACGCGTTAAGCGTATCTTAACTGAACATCGTGTTTTGCGCGGGGACTCTGTTTTGTGATTGTCGGTGTACGGACCCTGCGCTCGTGCGCGTCTTGCCGCTCGCTTCATACGATTGGTGCGGGCTCCCGAGCTTCGTTTCGTTGCGGTCTGATGCGAAGCCACCTCTGCTTCGCCGAGAGCGCCTAGCGGCGATAGCCGGGCAGCCGCCGTAAGAGGTCCTCGATGGGATGGTCGACCCAGGCATGCGTGACGAAGCTGCGATGGGTGACGTCTCCGCCGTCTGAGGACGAGGCCGCCAGGAAGGCGATGTCGCCCTGGCGGAGGGGGCGGTCGAGCGCGGTCTCGTACGCGATCTCCCGGGCGGCGAGGCGGCCTGCCAGCTCGACATTGTTGTCACGCGTGGAGCCGAGATAGGACGAGACGAAGAAGGCCGAGCGGTCGTTCTCGATCCACGAGGTGAACTTGCCGAGCTCTCCATAGAGCGCGTCGAGGAGGACGACCCCGCGCAGGCGCTTGTTCAGGCCGCCTTTCGTGGCGCAGCTCGCCGCGGCCAGATAGCCGCCGCTGTAGGCGACGAGGACGACGGGGGCCGCGGCAAAGCCCGGCGCGCTGCGGCGGTCGCCGTGGAGGCGCGTGAGGGCCTGCGAGGCCTCGCCCATGAAGCGGCCGAAGGCGCCGGGCTCGGCGAAGCGGCCGGCGCTGGAGTCGGCCGCGTCGACAGCGAACTGCGGCGCGACGAGCACGGCGTTGGCGCCGGAGCGCGAGATCTGATCGGCGACTTGCTGGCGGCGCAGGACGTCGCGCTCGAGCGTGGCGCCGTGGCCGTGGAAGAAGACGACGATCAGGGCGGGACGGCGGATGTCGAAGCCCTTCGGAATGTGGAGAAGGACGCGGTTGTCGCTGTAGGTCTCGTCCTCCCAGTAGCGGCGGCCGTAGGGCGTGGTGTGAACGCGCCGGCCGGTCTCATCCACCTCGAAGAAGGGTTTGTCCGAGGTGGCCGTCTTGTCGCGATAAGGGAAGGGCGCGGCCTCGAAGGGAACGAGCGCCGTCTTGGCCTGGGCGAGGGGGGCGGCCCGCGAGCGGACCGGCTGGGGCTTCGGAACGTCCGCCGTGCGTGCGGCTTTCGTCTTCGGCCGGCTTTTGGCGTCGGCGGAGGGCGGCAGGGCGAGGCTGGTCATCAACCCGATGGCGAGGGCCGGGACCAGACGCGTCCATGCCGTGCGGGCGAAGCGCCTCATGCGTGTTTCGATCCCCGAGCGGTTCGCGTGACTGGCCGCGGCGATGCCGGACCGGAGCGGGCTGAATGCGGATAACGTACGGCGAGAATGGTTTCCCTGGTCTTGACGCGCCGTGAGCCGCCATAGCGGGCAATCGTGGTGAGAAGGAGGACCCCGGACGTGTGGCTGGACGGCCTCTCTGGTGCAATTCGACCACGCAAGTCGGAGATTTCATCCCGGCGCTTGTTGCTCCGTTTGCGGTCTTATAGGCTCCGCCACCGATTTGCTTTGCGAGTTCAGGCTGATGACCGTGCTTCCTTCCGCATCGTTGCAAGGAGACGATCGCGTGCGTCCGGGCACGCCCTCCAGCGAGGGCGCGACTCCCGGGCGTGTTCGTACGGTGGCGGTTGGGACGGCAACGGCTATCGCCATCGCCGACATGATCGGCATCGGCGTTTTCACGAGCTTGGGATTTCAGCTTCTCTCGCTCACCTCGGGCTTCGCGATCCTGATGCTCTGGATCGTGGGGGGTGCGGCGGCGCTGGGCGGGGCGCTCTCGTATGCGGAGCTGGCCGTCGCGTTCCCACGCTCGGGCGGCGAATACAATTTTCTGTCGCGCGTTTATCATCCGGCGCTTGGCTTCATGGCCGGCTGGGTTTCGGCGACCGTGGGCTTTGCGGCGCCGGCGGCGCTCGCGGCGATGGCGTTCGGCGAATATTTCGCGGGTGTCGTGCCGGGTACGCCACCGCTGCTGGCCGGGCTTGTCGTGGCGTGGGGTGTGACAGCTGTGCTGCTTTCCGGCCGTGCGCCCGGCACGATCTTTCAGAACGTGGCCACCGCGATCAAGGTGGCGCTGATCCTGGTCTTCATCGTCGCCGGGTTGACGGTTTCTGAGCCGCAGCCGATCTCGTTCCTGCCGCAGGCGGGCGATCTCTCTGCGATCCTGAGCGCGCCGTTCGCGGTGAGCCTCGTGTTCGTCATGTACTCCTACTCCGGATGGAATGCGGCGACCTATATCGCGGGCGAGGTGCAGGATCCGGCGCGGAGCCTGCCGCGGGCCATGCTCGCCGCAACGCTCGCCGTGATCGTGCTCTATGTGCTGCTCAACGCGGTGTTTCTCTACACGACGCCCGTCTCCGCCATGGCGGGACAGCTCAACGTGGCGCAGATCGCGGGCGAGCACATTTTCGGGCCGACGGGGGGCCGCGTGGTCGCGGCGCTCATCTGCATCGGCCTCATCTCCGCCATCAGCGCGATGATGTGGATCGGCCCGCGCGTCACCGTCGCCATGGGCGAGGACGTGCCGCTGCTGCGCATCTTTTCCCGGCTGGGGACGACCGGCGTGCCGACGGCCGCGACGCTGCTGCAGATCGCCGTCGTGACGGTGCTGCTGCTCACGCAGAGCTTCGAGGCGGTGGTCGACTTCATTCAGTTCAGCCTGACGCTGTGCTCGTTCCTGGCGGTGGCCGGCGTCATCGTGCTGCGCGTCACGCGGCCGGATCTGCCGCGCCCTTACAAAGTGTGGGCCTTCCCGCTGACGCCGCTCCTCTTCCTCGGCGTCACGGCCTTCATGATGGCCTATCTGCTCTTTGAGAAACCCTGGCACTCGCTTGCGAGCCTCGGGCTGATGGCCCTGGGCCTCGTTCTGTTCGCGCTCTCGCGCCATGGTGGCGGGGACGCGCGGGTGAAGCCTCCAATCGAAGGATGATCGGACGATGAGATGGCGTGACGCAGTCCTCGGGATCCTGGCGCTCGGCCTCGCCGCCGCGACCCAGCCCGCCGTCGCCCAAGACCCGCAGGCGACGCCCGCCGATACGGCGCGCGTGCTCGGCGGCTTGCCGCCGTCGGCGGGCTCGCCCCTCGAAGCGGTGACGAAGGATGCGGCGTGGCAGTCTCACGCGCGCTTCTTCGACAAGGCCTGGGCCCGGCTGCAAGTGCGCCAGATCGACAAGATCCGGGTGTGGTCGGCCAAGCATGTGGTGGATCCGAAGCCCGTGCTGTTCTACCTATTCAGCGGGCCGGACTTCCTCTACGCCGACGCGTTCTTCGACCGCGCCTCCACCTATGTGCTGGTGGGGCTCGAGCCGGTGGGGCCGGTGCCGGATCTCGCCACTCTGCCGCCGCGTGCCCTCGGGGCCGAGCTCAGGGGGCTGCAGGGCTCGCTCAACTCCGTGCTGAGCTACAGCTTCTTCATCACGAAGAAGATGAAGACGCAGCTTCGCGGCGGCCGGCTCTCCGGCACTCTGCCGATCCTCTACACGTTCCTGGCGCGGTCCGGCAAAACCGTGAAGGAGGTGAGCCTCGTCACGCTCGAAGCCGATGGACGCCTCATCACCACGCGGGGGCCGCTCGACAAGGGCGCGAGCGCGGGCGCCAAGATCGTGTTCTCGGCCGACGGCGGGCCGGACAAGACACTCTATTATTTCAGCACCGACCTTTCGAACAACGGCCTTGCGACGAGCGGCTTCCTGACCTTCTGCAAGGGTCTCGGCACGGGCGATGGGTTCGTGAAGAGCGCGTCCTATCTCATGCACTCCGACAAATTCTCGATGGTGCGCGCATTTCTCGTGGAGCACGCGGCGACGTTGTTGCAGGACGATTCCGGCGTGCCGCTGCGCTTCCTCGACGAGCGGGCCTGGCGGCTCGATCCGTTTGGGCGCTACCTGCGGCCGCTCGGAATTTTTCCCAGGGCTTACCAGCCGAACATGCAGGCGCTGTTCGCCAAGGGGCGGGCGACGCCGCTCGATTTCGGCATCGGCTATCGATGGAGAGCGAACGAATCCAACCTTCTGCTGGCTGTGCGGGCGCCGGGCGTGCGGGCGGATCTGCGGCGCTGAAGGAGCATCCTCGGGGCGGGTGCTCCGGCGCTAACCGCCGGGCCGCGCGAGCTTTTGCCTAGCTTCAGTCACCATTGTACGGTATCCCGCAGCCGCTCCGGGGGAGCATCGATTTTGCGTTGGTCGGGAGGGTCGCGTGGCCACCGTCGTCACTGTACACGGCACGTTCGTGCATTCGGGGGGCACGGCGGACGCGCTCAATATCGGCGACGGAGGCTCCATTCCATGGTGGCAGCGGTCGAGCGCGTTCGAGACCGAGCTTAAAGGCTTCGTGTCCGGCGAGGATGGTCCGCTCGACGTCGTGCCGTTCACATGGCGGTCGCTCAACAGCGAGCTCGACCGGCGCGAGGCGGGCTCCTCGCTGTTGCGCCTGCTGCGCCAGCTCGATGCGCGCAACGAGCCCTATTGCGTCGTCGGACACAGCCACGGCGGATCGGTGATCGCCTCGGCGCTGATCGAGAGCGTGGCGCGGCGCTGGCCGCTGACGCATCTGCGCCGCTGGATCACGGTCGGCACGCCGTTCGTGGGCATGCGCAAGGAGCGTTTTCTCTTCTCGCGCCTCACGTTGACGCGGAAGGTCATCTTCGTGGCCTCGCTGATGCTGTTCGGCATGTTCCTGTTCTATGTGGGCGGGGAGCTGCTCGGGCAGGGCTTCCGCGCCCGCAACGAGCGCTACTACACGGCGCTGCTGTTCTCGGGCGCGATGATGACGCTGCCCATCCTCTTCTTCTATTTCGTGTTCCGCTTCCTCGATGGGCATGAGCTCAAGGGCTATAGCCGCGGCACGGTGGAGCGCGCGCGCAAGCACTATGCCGACAAGTGGCTGCCGCTCTGCCACAAGAACGACGAGGCCGTTCAGGGCCTGCGCCTGCTGCCCGACGTCAAGCTGCATTTCTTCGACGATCTCTTCGCCGTACCGACCCTGATGAAGGCGTCGATCGTCGCGCTGCCGCTCGTCTATCTCCTGGTGGTGACGTCGCCGAGCATCATGCTCGGCATCTCGGATTTCCTGCAGACGCGCGTCTATGACGTGCAGGAGTTCGTGGAGGAGGAGGCGGCCGCCACGAAGGCGCGCGAGGAGCTGTTCAACCTCGGCCGGCGCATGCGGGAGTTCCGCGATCGCGGCGAGCGGAGCACGCTCGATCCCGCTGCGGCCGAGGAGGCGCGGCGCAACGCGGAGCGCATACGCCAGGAGCTGCGCGCCAAACGCCGGCAGATCGAGCAATCGCTGCCGGAATTCGCCAACGTGGAGCGGGCACAGCGCTTCAAACGCCGCTTCCTGATGCGGGGCGGGCAGCTCTGCGAGGGCGGGCGGCTCTGCGGCGGCGGGCACGATTACGCGCTCAACAGCAAGCTTCTGTTCCATGTCGTGACCGACGAGCTTTCGAGCGCGACGGTGGATGAGGAGATCTTCGGGGGACGGTTCGCGGGCCTCTTGCGGCTGCTCGTCCCCGTGGTGCTCGTGCCGATCGTGTTCGCCCTCATCGCGCTCGTCATTCTGAAGATCATCGAATGGGTGGCGCGGTTGATCAGTACGGTTCTCGCACGCGCGCTGAACCACATCACGCTTGCCGAGATGAAGCGCTCGACGTTCGGCAACGACACCGAGGGCGAGATCGTGGTTGGGGCGGACTACGGGCCCTCCTGGCTCGATCCGGTGACGTGGGAGCTGCCGGACGACGTGGCCGAGCGCATCTCCGCCCACAGCAACAGCATGGCGGCGCAATCGATCATGAAGTTCCGCGAGGCGATCAGCACGTTTGCGTCGGCAGAAGGGGCGGACGCGCGCTCGCGGCTGATGACCGACTATCTGAGCTGGAACGAGCTCGTGCATACCTCCTATTTCGAGGTGCCGCAGTTCCGCGAGATGGTGGCGGTCGCCATCAGCCAGACGCCGGGATTCCGCCCGACGGAGCGGCTGCTGCACGATCCGAATTACCAGGTGACGGTGCAGTGGGTGGGGCTCTTGGGCCAGAGGCGGGACGAGGGAGAGAACGCTGCCGAGTTCATGGTCGCGGCGGCGCCGGAGGCTCCTACGTCGTTGTCGGCGTAAGCCCCGCCAATCCCCTTTACGTTTTGATCTCCAGGAACTCGACGTCCGGGTTGCGGCCGGCGTTGTAGTTCAGCGTGAAGACCGAAGCCGGCAGATAGACGTAATCGCCGTCCATGTCGGTCGCGACGGAGGAGCGATTGGCTTCGACGAAGGCCTTGAGCTTGGCCGGGTCCTTGGCGCGGATCCAGCGGACGGCATCGCAAGGGGCGGGATCGAAGTCCGTCTTGAGGCCGTACTCGTGCACGAGGCGGTCGGCGAGCACGTCGAGCTGCAGCGCGCCGATGACGCCGACGACGGGCTGGGTGCCGTCGATCGGATTGAAGACCTGCACGACGCCTTCCTCCGCCATCTCGCGAATGGCATCCTTGAGCTTCTTGGCCTTGATGGCGTCCTCGAGCCGGATGCGGCGCAGGATCTCGGGTGCGAAGCTCGGAATGCCGAGGAAGGTGATGTCCTCGCCCTCGGTCAGCGCGTCGCCGATGCGGAGCGTGCCGCGGTTCGGGATGCCAACGACGTCGCCGGCGTAGGCTTCCTCGGCGATGGAGCGGTCCTGCGCGAAGAAGAACTGCGGGGCGGAGAGGGCCATCGTCTTGCCGGAGCGCACGTGCTTGGCCTTCATGCCGCGCGCGAGCTTGCCCGAGCAGACGCGCATGAAGGCGATGCGGTCGCGGTGGTTCGGGTCCATGTTGGCCTGGATCTTGAAGATGATCCCGGTCATGGCCGGCTCGCTCGCCTCGATGTCGCGGGTGGCAGCCTGCTGCGTGCGCGGCGGAGGCGCGTAGGTCTTGAGCGCGTCCAGCACGTCGCGCACGCCAAAGTTCTTGAGCGCGGAGCCGAAGTAGACCGGCGTCAGCGCGCCATGCCGGAACTGATCGAGATCGAACTTGCCGCACGCGTTCGCCACGAGATCGATCTCCTCGCGCCAGCGCTGGTGGGCATCGGGCTCCATGAGGCCCGCGATGAGCGGATCGTCTGGGCCCGAGACGGGGATGCCGTCGAAGCTCTCGTCGAGGCGGCGGACGCGCGGCTGGTAGAGGTCGTAGGTGCCGCGGAAGTCCCGGCCCTGGCCGATGGGCCAGACCATGGGGGCGGTCTCGAGCGCGAGCGTCTTCTCGATCTCGTCGAGCAGGTCGAGCGGCTCGCGGGCCTCGCGGTCCAGCTTGTTGATGAAGGTGACGATGGGGATGTCGCGCAGGCGGCAGATCTCGAACAGCTTGCGCGTGCGGGTCTCGATGCCGCGCGCGGCGTCGATGACCATGATGGCGGAGTCGACCGCCGTCAGTGTGCGATAGGTGTCGTCGGAGAAGTCCTCGTGGCCGGGCGTGTCGAGCAGGTTGAAGACGGCGCCGCCGTACTCGAACGTCATGACGGAGGTGGCGACGGAGATGCCGCGCGCCTTCTCGATGGCCATCCAGTCGGAGCGGGTTGCGCGGCCGTCCTTCTTGGCCTTCACCTGGCCGGCGAGCTGAATGGCGCCGCCGAACAGCAGCAGCTTCTCGGTCAGCGTCGTCTTGCCGGCGTCGGGGTGGGAGATGATCGCGAACGTGCGCCGGCGCGCGATCTCGTCGGCAAGCTTGCGGCTCGCGGCGGATGGCACCTTTTCGGTGGCCGGCGGGGCCGCGTCGGCCGCGTGCACCGGGGTTTCGTTGCTCATGATCCTGCTCGGAATGTCGGTTTGCGGGGTCTATAGCATCGTTTTGCTATACCGCAATGCGATGGCCGAGCGCTCGGCCCTGGATGGCCGGGTCAAGCCCGGGTCCAACCATGGGTGGATACAACCAGCGTCGGAATCCGGTCGGCGGCCACGACTTCCGCGTCGCACATCATGTCGCAAGTGCTTTCCCGCTTGCGACAAAGACCTGCGACGCGAAATCTTCCGATTTTCCGGGGACGGCCGCTCTGTCGGAGGTTTTAGGATTTGTGCGACAGGCAAAAGCGTCAGCAGGGCTGGTTTCCGACCGCTGCTTATTTGCCCTTCTTCATGCTCTGATAAAAATCGAGGTAGGCTTTTCCTTCGCCCTTGAAGCCCGCTTTTCCGAACAGCCCATAGATGCGATCGAACACCGCATAGGCGTCGTCAAGCAAGCCCATCTGGTGAAGCGCCGCCGCTTCCAGTATCAGGATGTAGTGGTTTTGGTGGTCTGGATCGTCATACATCTCATAGGCGGTCTTGATCCACGCCCGTGCGGAGGTCGCATCGCCCAGAGCAACGTAGTCATCCACGAGGCCGGTGGCCATTGTCTGGGGATAGAAATCCCATTGATTTGCAGGCTCGGGCATCAGGGACCATGCCTGCAATGACAGTTCTACCGATTTCGCGATATCGCCGCTGCGTCCAGCTTCTCCCGCTGAACGGAGCAATTCATCCATTTTTGCGGAGATATCCGTGGGGAGTTGTTTGGCTTCGGCCATGAATGATCCTTACGCATTGGACAGGCATGTTGGTATGTGCCTAGCTTACCGCTTGTCGCGAAATTCCCAAAACACGCGACACATTTTACGGCCGAAACCTGGGAGGCAGTAAGCCTCAAATCCTCACGATCAACAGATGTCGGTCTCGGTGAGAACCCGCCCGGCCATGACGTAGGGTGCGAACGCCTACAGCTCCTCATAGAGGTCGTGCCATCGCGGGTTCCGCGTCTCAATCAGTTGGAGCTTCCATTTTCTCGGCCATTTCTTGAGGCTTGTTTCGCGCTGGATGGCGGATGGAACTGAGTCGAAGCATTCGTAGTAGACAAGTGTTTTGAGGCTGTAACGCGATGTGAAGCCTTTCACCAAGCCCTCGCGGTGCTCGTAAGCCCTGCGCACCAAGTCGTTCGTCACGCCGATGTAGATCGTGCCGTTGCGCTTGTTGGCCATGACATACACGTAGAACGACCGGTCCATTTGGGAGCGGCTCCAGTCACCCCCCACACGTCATGGCCGCCCCTGAGGCGGCCATCCAGGGCCACAATAGACCACACCAGAAGTTAAGCCAGCTCGGCCAGGAGGCACTTCAGGACGCCGTAGGGGAAGCGGCCGTCGAGGGCGGCGTGGGCGGGGCCGAGCTTGCCCGAGTCGAGCGTGCCGAGACGCTCGAACACCGCCAGCACCTCGTCGACGTCGGCAGGGTCGAGGTCGAGCACGTCGTCAGCCGTGAGGACGCCCGCCTCGATGGCGTCGGCGAAGTGGGTGTAGACCGTCGAAACATCGAGATTGCGCTCGGCGGCAATGGCGTCTGCGCTCATGCCGCCGCGATGGAGGGCAAGCGTCTGGTTCACCGTCGGCGTCAGGCGGCTGTCGTAGGCTGCGTTCGCACCGAAGCGGGCGATGGTCTCGAGAATGGCCTGCCCGTAGCGCTTGATCTTGCTCGCGCCGAGGCCGGTGATGCCGTGCAACCCGTCGTCGTCGACGGGGCGGCGCGCGGCCAGCTCGGCCAGCGTCTTGTCGTGGCAGATGACGTAAGGCGGCACCTTGGCGTCAGTCGCGAGGCTGAGGCGCAGGGCGCGCAAGGCATCGTAAAGCGGGCGGTCGGCGGCCTCGACCTGGCTTGCCGCAGCGGAGGGCGCGGACTTCGCCTTGCTCTTCTTTTCGCGCGGCGGGGCGAGGCGGAGCAGGAACGTCTCCTCGCCGCGCAGGACCGGACGCGCCTTTTCGGTGAGCTGGAGCGTGCCGTGCCCCTCCTCGTCGGAGGCGAGGTAGCCGAGGGCCGCGAGCTGACGGAAGAGGCTGCGCCAGACGGTGGCGTCCGTCTCTTTGCCGATGCCCCAGACGGAGAGGCGATCGTGGCCGTTGCGGCAGGCCCGCTCGTTGTCCTTGCCGTGCAGCACGTCGATCAGGTAGCCGACACCGAAGCGCTGGCCGGTGCGATAGACCGTGGAGAGCGCCATTTGGGCGCGCACGGTGCCGTCCTCGGTCTTCGGCGGGGCGAGGCAGTTGTCGCAGTTTCCGCAGGGCGGCGTGCCGGTCTCACCGAAATAGCTGAGCAGGAGCTGGCGGCGGCAGGTGGCCGCCTCGCAGAGGCCGACGAGCGCATCGAGCTTCTGGCGCTGGGCGCGCTTGAACAGCTCCGAGCCTTCGCTGCCGGCGATCCACTGCGTCTGCTGGATGATGTCCTGCATGCCGTAGGCGAGCCAGGCGTCGGCGGGCTCTCCGTCGCGGCCGGCGCGGCCGGTCTCCTGATAGTAGGCCTCCATGGAGCGCGGAAGGTTCAAGTGCGCGACGAAGCGCACGTCCGGCTTGTCGATGCCCATGCCGAAGGCGATGGTGGCGACCATCACGACCGCGTCCTCCTTGAGGAAGCGCTCCTGGGCGAGGCGGCGCACCTCGGGGTCGAGACCGGCGTGATAGGCGAGCGCCTTGCGGCCTTTCCGGGCGAGCCAGTCCGCCGTCTCCTCGACCGACTTGCGCGACAGGCAGTAGACGATGCCGGCATCGTTGGCGTGCTCGGCCGAGATGAAGCTCCAGAGCCGCTCGCGTGCGCTCATGGAGCCCATTTCCGCGATGGTGTAGCGGATGTTGGGGCGGTCG
>DAITBB010000101.1:0-6687 GCA_036823975.1 Hyphomicrobium sp. | reverse complement strand
GGCCACGCCGACTTCGGCGGCGAGGTGGAGCGCATCCTGAACATGGTGGACGGCGTCGTGGTGCTGGTGGACGCCTCCGAAGGCCCGCTCCCGCAGACGAAGTTCGTCGTCTCCAAGGCGCTGAAGCGCGGCCTCCGTCCGATCGTCGCCATCAACAAGATCGACCGCCCCGACGAGCGTCATCTCGACGTGCTGAACGAGATCTTCGATCTCTTCGCCAACCTCGATGCCACCGACGAGCAGCTCGACTTTCCGGTGCTCTACGGCTCCGGCCGCAACGGCTGGATGGCGCTCGATCCGGCTGGCCCGCGCGAGAGCCTCGCGCCGATGTTCGATCTCATCGTCAACCACGTTCCGCCGCCGGCCGTCGAGCCGGGCCCGGCGCGTATGCTCGCGACCACGCTCGAAGCCGACAACTTCCTCGGCCGCATCCTTACGGGACGCATTTCCTCCGGCACGCTGAAGCCCAACCAGGCGCTCAAAGCGCTGAACCGCGAGGGCAAGCTGATCGAGACGTTCCGGATCTCGAAAGTGCTCGCCTTCCGTGGCCTCGAGCGCGTGCCGGTTGAGGAGGCGCATGCGGGCGAGATCGTCGCCATTGCCGGCATGAGCGAGGCGACCGTGGCCGACACGCTGTGCGATCCTGCCGTCGATGAACCGATCATGGCCCAGCCGGTCGATCCGCCGACGCTCTCGATGACGTTCCGCATCAACGACGGGCCGTTCGCGGGACAGGAGGGCGACAAGGTGCAGAGCCGCGTCATCCGCGACCGCCTGATGAAGGAGGCCGAGCGCAACATCGCCATCCGCGTCACGCCCTCGACCGAAGGCGGCGATTCCTTCGACGTCGCCGGCCGCGGCGAGCTGCAGCTCGCCATCCTGCTCGAGAACATGCGCCGCGAGGGCTTCGAGCTTACCGTCTCCCGCCCCAAGGTCGTCTTCAAGACGGACGATGCGACCGGCGAGCGGCTCGAGCCGATCGAGGAGGTCATCATCGACGTCGATGAGGGCCACACCGGCATCATCGTGCAGAAGCTCTCCGAGCGGCGCGGCGAGCTGCTCGAGATGCGCCCGTCCGGCGGCGGGCGCACGCGCATGGTGCTGCACGTGCCGACGCGCAGCCTGCTCGGCTATCAGGCGGAGCTTCTCTCCGACACGCGCGGCACGGCCGTGATGAACAAGCTGTTCCACGCCTACGAGCCGTTCCGCGGCGAGATCGCGGGCCGTCATACGGGCGTGCTGATCTCGAACTCGGACGGCGAGGCGGCCGCCTACGCCATCTTCAACCTGCAGGACCGCGGGCCCTTCTTCATCGGCGCCCAGACGCGCGTCTATATCGGCATGATCGTCGGCGAGCACACGCGCGACAACGATCTCGAGGTGAACGTCGTCAAGGGCAAGAAGCTCACGAACGTGCGCGCCTCCGGCAAGGACGACAACGTTCTGCTCACGCCGCCGATCAAGCTCACGCTCGAAATGGCGATGAGCTACATCACCGACGAGGAGCTCGTCGAGGTGACGCCGAAATCCATTCGGCTCCGCAAGCGCTGGCTCGATCCCAACGAGCGCAAGAAGCAGGAGCGCAAGCGCGAGGCCGAGCGCGAGGCCGTGGCCTGATCGTCATCCTCCGCGCGAGGATGGGATCCGCGGCCATCGACAGGGTGAGGAATAGTCCGGCCGGTCGATCAAAGTCGCCATCGCGCGTCGCTGTCGGCTTGAAACCCGACTTTGCGCGGTTACAATACGCGCTTAGTCAATCCCGAGGGCTTTGATCGCTCGTAGTTTCCGCCTTCCGAGAAGAGGCGGGCGAGGTTTCGAAAGTGAGAAAGATCGACGCGCGGATCGCGCGAGACATCCTGGCGTCGGCCCATGAGGCGTGGTCGAATGGCGCCCTCGAGCGGATGCTGGGCCACTACGTCGACAATCTCACGTACTGGTGCAACGTCGGAGCCATCGACGGGCAGCCGTTCACCATCGAGGGCAAGCAGGGGCTGCGCACGCTTCTGAGGAGCGTGCTGGCCGTAACCGAGAGCGCGACCTCGATCGAGACGTTCCGCTTCGAGGCCGGCGTCGCGGATGCGAGCATCGCCGCCCACGTTCGCCACCGGCGCACAGGGCACGAGATGTCCGGCGTCTATCGCCAGGTCGTCACCTTCCGAGGCCGCAAGATCCTGCGCTGCGACGAGCATCACGACGCCGAGAGGATGTCGGCGTTCTGGCGCATGGTCACGATCGAGGGCGGCGAGGCCGGAGACGGCCAGGACGCCTGAGAGTATTTTGGGCTCACGGCGCCCATGGGCGCTCCGCAGCGGCGGCGCTCGCGCCGGGTCGCGTTGCTTCCCAGCCCTTCGGACTGTGACCGAAGTGCGAGCTCAGTCTCGCGAGACCCGCTATTCGATCACGATGGTGGCGACGTAATCCATCGTCCGGTTGACGTTGTCGGGCGGCAGTAGCGTGTTCAGAAGATACGAGGTCGGCGAGTAGTTCTCCGGCACCGCGCGGTTGAAGGCGCTGCGGATCAGGCGGGCGCGCATGCGCTGGATGATGTTCCCGCCGCTGACGCCGAGATAGTAGTCGCGCAGCGTTTCGAACTTGGGCTGCATGGACTCGGCCACCTTGCGATGCCCTTCCGACATCCGCGCGAGGCCGGCCGGGTTCTCGACGAAGACCGATTGCAGCAGGGTCTTGCGCTCGCTGGCCGGGACCTTGAGCTTGTCGATGACGGTCAGCGGACCATCGGCCAGCCCCACGGCGGCCGAGCGGCCTGTGTTGGTGACGGCATTGCCGGCGGCATCGAGCGGGCGCATCGGCATCTTGATGCACGCGGGCACGCGGCTGCCCTTGAAGGCGTCGGCCGTCGCGGCAGGATCGCAGCCGCGCAGCGCGAGCACCGACCAGGCGAACTCCGAGCAATAGAGATCCAGCGTGCCGGGCGGGTTCTGGCCGAGTGCGATCTGGCCGAGGCGCTGCACGAAGTCGAGCGGGCGCCCGGACTTGTACTTCGGCGCGTTATAATCGTCGTTGAACTTGACCTGGCTCGGATAGACCTTTTTCGCGCTGGCGTTGAGGCGGGTCGCCCAGGCCACGATGTTCTTGCGCTCGGTCTCGGAGAGGTCGCGCGGCCGGATGACGTGGATGAAGTTGAGCGTGCGGTAGTGCTCGCTCGTGAGATCCGCCGTCAGGCCCTTGCCCAGGTATTCTTCGTTGAGGGGGTTGTCGAGGTTCCGCACCTTGCCGTCTTTGATGTAGGCGAGGCCCGTGTGGCTGATGCCCATCTGCACGTTCGGATAGGCGCCCGCTCCGCCCCATTCCGCGCGGAAGGTGAGAAGCAGATCGCCGGTCTCGATGATGCCGCTCTTGGCGAGGCGGGCAGCCATCCCCGACCGGGGCGTCACGACCAGGCGCAGACCGAGGTCGCTGCCTGTCCTGATCGCCTCGGGGTGCTTGAAGTCGAGCAGGATGTCGGTCGTCTCGAACGGCGGCTTGAGCGGCGCCCAGGTGCTCGTCGGCACCGCGAAATAGATCGGAATATTGAGCTTCTTGGCCAGGCGGTCGTTGGCCTTCTCGCTGAAGGTGAAGTCCTTCTGAGCCGCGCCGACGGGGGCGGCCAGGATCGCGAGAGCCGTCCATGCCGCAACGAGATGGCGACCCCACGCCGATATCGATCTCTGCTTCATGTCGCTCCCTCCCACGCATCCCCGAGCGAGGCTGGTGTGAAACGCCGGCCCGCCCGCTTGCTTTAGAGCCGTTCCGATTTTAGTGGAATCGCGGAACGGCTCTAAGCTTTTGATTGATCGTGCTTCTTATCGGAAAACCGGTTCCCACTTTTCCGGAAGCACTCTAGCACGCCCCATCCCGTCCTCCATCCCGCAAGACGCGGCGGGGCGTGTCCCGGGCGCGTCACAATCGGAAAAGCCGCCTCCCCTTCGCCAAAAAATGCTCTACGATGCCGCCCGATCGCGACGGGTAAGGGAGTGGAGGGATCATGGCGGACGCCGAGGCCGTGAAGGACACGAAGCCCCAGCACGAGCGGATCGTCTACGCCGCAACGGGCGGGCGCAAGACCATCTTCTCGTTCGTATTCCTGATCCTGCTGCCCTTCTTCGCCAGCCTGCCGGCGATGATCTACATGCGGATCAAGCATGGTTTGTTCTTCGACGCGGCGGGCCTCGCCGTCGTAGCGGTGGCCTTCACGATCCTCATGACGCTGATCGTCATCGAGCTTCTGTTCTCGCTCCGCGCGCGCGTGGAGCTTGGCGACACGAGCGTGCGAATGACGCTGCCCTCCGGGCGCGGCCCCACGCCGATGCTGTTCTACAAGACCCACGACATTCCCTACGATCAGGTGCACACCGTAGAGACTCGGCGCGAGATCTACGGCGGCTCTCTCGTTCCCGTCCTGCTCAAGGGCGCCCGCCTGATCACCAAGGACGAGAAGGCCATTCCGATCGGCTACGTTAGCGAGGCGAATGTCGATCCGTGCTTCCCCTACCCTGAGATCGCGAAAGAGATCGCGGAGCGCGCCCGCCTTCCCCTCATCGACCGGGGTAACGTCCGCCGCTCCTTCCGCCGCAAATTCTTCGGCATCAAATCCGGCCGCGTGAATGAGGTCGATCTGGTGGACGACGCGCAGATCGCCGAGCTCAACCGCTCGCATCATACGGTCGTCATGGGCCTCGTCGGCGCGCTGGCGATGCTGATGGTGATCGGCATCGTCGACGATTTCGCGAGCGAAACGCCGATCGGCCAGACGGCTTCGGCCGCCTTGTCCCTCGCCTCGCCCGCGCCCGCGACGCCGGCCAAGCCCGTGCGTAAGTAGAGGGGGTCCTCGCGAAGCCCGGCAAGCGCGCCGGCTCTCGCGTCGCGACGTCAGTTCACGAAGATCCGCACGGTGCGCCGGCGGCGGCCGATGTAGCCGCTCAGAAGCGCCAGCGCGCCGAAGGCCCAATAGGTCGGGATGTCGAGCAGAGGTCTCAGGAAGCCGGACCAGAGCCAGGGCGCTTTTTCCAAGACCGCGTGCCGGGCGACCTCGAACGAGCTGGGCCCCAGCTCCTTCCATTGCTCGGCAAGGCTGGTCGCCTGGAACGGCCCCGCGCCGTAGACCGCAGGCGTCGCGTCAACGACGAGCGCCACGGTCGCCACGAGCAGGAAAACGGCGGCGAGAAAGCGGAATACGACCATGCAAAAGGCTCTCGTTCAACGTTTCGGCGCGGGCTGCGGTGATCTTGGGAGAACACTGGGGTGTCCCCAACCCGTCGGCATCCTCCGCCCCGTTCGCCCTGCGCCCTGCTTACTGGTCGTGACGCGATGTGGTCCCGGCTTTTGGAGCATGCCACAAAGCCTCGCGGCGGGTCGGTCCTGAATGTCGAACCAAGCCCTCGGGAATGCGGTCCATGCGATCCCGCCCCGTCGCGTCAAATCCGGAATCGGAGACTAGAGCCTGATCGTTTGAGATGCGAGCATTTCAGCTCGCATCGAGAGCGTGAATCAGACTCTCAAACAAAGAGATAGAGCACGTTCACTCCCGATGGGCCGATTCCAACGAGAGTGACCGTGCTCGAGCACGCCGCGAGCAAAAAGAAGACTGGCAGCGCCCGTTTGGCGTGTTGCCAGTCTTGCGGTTCGGGGTATATTGCGCCCGCTTCGGGCAGGGATCGGCCATCGTTGCGACGGGATTTGAACGTCGCGGCGGCGCCCCTCGGCCCCCACGGTCCTCCTCAACCACACGAGGATCGTCGGCGCTGGAGAGATGGCCGAGTGGTTGAAGGCGCACGCCTGGAACGCGTGTAGGCGGGCAACCGTCTCGTGGGTTCGAATCCCACTCTCTCCGCCATTTTTGGCTCACGCGCCCATGGGCGCTCCGCATGGGCGGCGCTCGCGCCGGGTCGCTTTGCTCCCGAGCCCTTCGGGCTGGAGTGTGGGCTCGAACTTCCTCCCTTCGTCTCCGCCAAACACCGCCGATTGCTCTCTATGGCGCGATATTGCCGCCGGTCAGCTGCAACGGCAGGTCCCGCCCCCTGTCGGCCGTTCATTGACTTGAGCACCGCGCCAAAAACCTGCCACTGGTATATGGAATGAAATTGTCGGAAGTTTCGGGAATTCCCCAATGCGTCTGCGAGGAAGAATTGTGCAATGCGCATGCGTATGACGTTTATCAGCGGCATTTGCGCTGCGCTTTTCAGTATGGGAGGAGCCGTCGCGATGCCAGTGGACATGACAGTGGACCGCCTTCTCAATATCTGTGGAGCGCCAACCGTGCAGAAGGCCACAGCGAAAGGTGACGAACTTGGCTGGCAGCGCATGACCAATGCGGAAACAGAGGAATGGCGTGCTCATTTCGTTGGCTATAATGGCGGCTCGGTAGAACTTGTGGGCTGGCGGCGTAACAATGCCGCTGGTCCCGAGTCATTGTCTTTCTGGGTTGCTGTCGGTCCAAACGGACATAAAGCTTGTACATATTCGACGATGCAACCTGCCGGATTGCTGGATGCTTTGTCGGAACGCCTTGGTGCGCCCGACACTCTCGACGGCGATAGTGCGGCAGGGATCACATCGGCTGCGTGGAAACGAGATGCAGTCGTATATTCCTTCACTCAGGTTGGATCATCCGCGACGGTCAGTGTTGGGCCGAGCTAGCAGGCTGTTGAAGTTCGGCTGCGGGTAGACTGTTTTCTCGTTTGATCGTGC
>DAITBB010000029.1:13672-35501 GCA_036823975.1 Hyphomicrobium sp. | reverse complement strand
ACCACACCGGCAGCCACAAGATCAACAACTGCCTCGGCCAGATCCAGCTCGCGCGGCGCATGGGCAAGACGCGCATCATCGCCGAGACGGGCGCCGGCCAGCATGGCGTTGCGGTGGCGACTGTGTGCGCCCGCTTCGGGCTTCCGTGCGAGATCTACATGGGGGCGACCGATGTCGCCCGCCAGTCGCCGAACGTCGCCCGCATGCACATGCTCGATGCGAAGGTGAACCCCGTCACGGCCGGCGCGGGCACGCTCAAGGATGCCATGAACGAGGCGCTGCGCGATTGGGTCACCAACGTGCACGACACCTACTATCTGATCGGCACGGCCGCAGGCCCCCATCCCTATCCCGCCATGGTGCGCGACTTCCAGTCCATCATCGGAGAGGAGACGCGCGCGCAGATGATGGAGCGCGAAGGGCGCCTGCCCGATACGCTCGTCGCCTGCATCGGCGGCGGCTCGAATGCCATCGGGCTCTTCCATCCGTTCCTCGACGACGCGAGCGTCAAGATCTACGGCGTCGAAGCGGGCGGCCATGGGCTCGAGGTCGAGAACGGGCACGCCGCCTCCATGAACGGCGGCAGCCCCGGCGTGCTCCACGGCAACCGCACCTATCTGCTGCAGGATGAGGAAGGCCAGATCCTGGAAGGCCATTCGATCTCGGCGGGCCTCGACTATCCGGGCGTCGGCCCCGAGCATTCCTGGCTGAAGGACACGGGCCGCGTCACCTACGTCTCGATCACGGACAAGGAAGCGCTCACGGCCTTCCAGCTCTCGGCGAAGCTCGAAGGCATCATCCCTGCGCTCGAGCCCTCGCACGCGCTCGGCTGGGTCACGAAGCTCGCGCCGACCCTGCCCCAGGACAACCTTCTCGTGATGAACATGTGCGGACGCGGCGACAAGGATGTGTTCGCCGTCGCGGGCTATCTGGGGATCAAGCTTTGACCGAGACAAAAGACACACGCATCGATCGGCGTTTCGCGGCGCTGAAGAAGGAAGGGCGTGCCGGCCTCGTCACGTTCGTCACGGCGGGCGATCCCGATCTCGAAACGGCGCAAGCCATTCTCGACGGCCTGCCGGGCGCCGGCGCCGACCTCATCGAGATCGGCATGCCGTTTTCCGATCCGATGGCCGATGGCCCCGCGATTCAGGCCTCGTCCCTGCGCGCCCTCAAGGCCGGCCACACCATGCGCAAGACGCTCGACATGGTGCGCAAATTCCGCACGCGCGACCAGGACACGCCGATCGTCCTGATGGGCTACTACAACCCGATCTACGTCTTCCCCGCGCAGGACTTCCTGGACGCGGCGGTGGCGGCGGGGGTGGACGGCCTTATTGTTGTGGACGTTCCGCCCGAGGCCGACGACGAGCTCTGCTTGCCGGCGGTGGAGCGGGGGCTGAACTTCATCCGCCTCACGACCCCGACGACGGATGACAACCGCTTGAAAACGGTTCTCAAAAACACATCTGGATTTCTTTACTACGTGTCCATCACCGGCATCACCGGCGCCGCCGCCCCGGATCCGGGAGAAGTACAACTTCAGGTAGCGCGGATAAAGCACGCAACAACTCTTCCCGTGGCGGTTGGATTTGGCGTAAGAACACCCGAGCAGGCACGGGCAATTGCGGAGGCCGCGGATGCGGTGGTCGTCGGTTCGGCCCTGGTCCGCACCATCGAGGAGAGCTTGGCGCGAGACGGCCGGGCGGCGGAGACGACCGTTTCGGCTGTCCTGGATCTGGTCGGGCGTTTGAGCGCGGCCTTGCGGGCAGCATGACACGGGCCGCGCGAGGCCTCCGCCGAGCGAGCGGGCCTTGGCCGTCCTTGCTAGCCTTTAACAGTGCTTCAAGCGTGCTTCCGAAAAGAGTGGAACCGGCGGTCCGCAAGGAAGTACGACAGAGGACGGGTTTCGAGGAGCGGTAAAGCGTGAATTGGATCAACAACGTCGTCCGGCCGAAGATCCGCAGCTTCCTCACGACGAAGCGCGAGGTGCCGGACAATCTCTGGGTCAAGTGCCCGGAGACCGGCCAGATGGTCTTCTACAAGGACCTCGAGGCGAACCAGTTCGTCGTGCCGGGCTCGAACTATCACATGAAGATGGGCTCGCGCGCCCGTCTCGCGAGCCTGTTCGACGGCGGCGCCTTCGAGCAGGTGACCGTGCAGGCCGTGGCGCAGGATCCGCTGCGCTTCCGCGATGGACGCCGCTATACGGATCGCCTCAAGGACGCGCGCACGAAGACCGGCCTGGACGACGCCGTGCTCATCGGCGAAGGGCTGCTCGACGGCCGCCGCGTCGTCGCCGCCGCGCAGGACTTCGAGTTCATGGGCGGCTCGCTCGGCATGGCCGCCGGTGAGGCCGTCATCGCCGGCATGCTGCGCGCCGTCGCCGTCAAGGCGCCGTTCATTCTCTTCGCGGCCTCGGGCGGCGCGCGCATGCAGGAAGGTATTCTCTCGCTCATGCAGATGCCGCGCACCACGATTGCCGTGCAGCGCCTGCGCGAGGCCAAGCTTCCTTACATCGTCGTGCTGACCGATCCGACGACGGGCGGCGTCACGGCGTCTTACGCCATGCTGGGCGACGTGCACATCGCCGAGCCCGGCGCGCTCATCTGCTTTGCCGGTCCGCGCGTCATTCAGCAGACCATCCGCGAGCAGCTCCCGGACGGCTTCCAGCGCGCCGAGTACCTGCTTCAGCACGGCATGATCGACATGGTCGTGCATCGCCACAAGATGCGCGAGACGCTGAGCCGCATCGTGGCGCTGCTGGCGCCGGCCGCCAGTGTGGCGGCCGAGAAGGGGCGCCGCGCCAACGGCAAGGCCAATGTCGTCGTGGCCGACGGCAAGATGATCGAGAGCAGTGCCGCTGTGGCGGAGCCCGTCGCGGAGGCCGAGCCCTCGGCCCCCGAGCCGGTCAACGACGCTGCGAGTGGGACGACGGGCCCGGCCGCGGGCGAAAGCACAGGCGGGCGCGGTGCCACGGGAAGCCCGCAGAGGGTCTGATCCGCTGCACCCGCAGCCGACGCGTGACGCGTCGAGAGGCCCATTGGGAGGGGCGTGACATTCTCACAAGCGATCAGCTCCTCGCGGACATGAAGCTTCTGCATCCGAAGCTCATCGACTTGTCGCTCGGCCGTGTCGAGCGCCTGCTCGCGAAGCTCGGCAGTCCGCATCAGGCCCTTCCCCCCGTGGTCCACATCGCCGGCACCAACGGCAAGGGCTCCGTCACCGCCTATCTGAAGGCGATGCTGACGGCGGCGGGACACCGCGTGCATGTCTACACCTCGCCCCACCTCGTGCGCTTTCACGAGCGCATCGAGCTCGCGGGCGCCGACGGCCTCACCCGGCCCATCGGTGAGGCGGACCTCGTCGACATCCTCTCGCGCACGCAGGCCGTGAACAAGGGCGACGACATCACCCAGTTCGAGATCACGACGGCCGCCGCCTTCCTCGCCTTTGCCGAGCACCCGGCCGATATCGTGCTGCTCGAGGTCGGGCTCGGCGGACGCCTCGACGCGACCAACGTCATCGACCGGCCGGCCCTCACCGTGCTGACGCCGATTTCTCTCGACCACGCCGACAAGCTCGGCAACACGATCGAATGCATCGCCGCCGAGAAGGCGGGGATTTTGAAGCACGGGGTGACGTGCGTGGTCTCCCAGCAGGACGACGCCGTGCATGGCGTGATCGCGAGAGAAGCCACCCGCATCGGCACCCGGACCGTCGTCTGGGGCCAGGACTACGACGCCTACGAGCAGCGCGGGCGTCTCGTCGTGCAGAAGTCCGACCGGCTGCTCGATCTGCCGCTCCCCGGCCTCTTCGGCCGCCATCAGATCGTGAATGCGGGCACCGCGGTGGCCGCCGCGCTCGAGCTTGGAGCCTTCGCCATCGAGGAGCAGGCCATCGAGCGTGGCCTGACCACCGTCCGCTGGCCCGCCCGCATGCAGCGCCTGGACGAAGGCCCCCTGCCGTCGCTGCTGCATCCGGGCGCCGAGCTGTGGCTCGACGGCGGGCACAACCCGGCCGCCGGATCGTTTATCGCCCAGTCGCTGGCCGACCTCGAGGAGCGCGCGCCGAAGCCGCTCTATCTCATCGTCGGCATGATGGGCCTCAAGGATGCCGAAGGCTTCCTCACCTCGTTCCGCGGGCTGGCGCGCGAGATCGTCACGGTTCCCATTCCGGGCGCGCATGAAGCGCCCTTCACGCCCGAGACCCTGGCCGAGGTGGCCCGCTCCGCCGCCATCGACGCTGAGGCCGCCCCCTCGATCGAGGCCGCGCTGCGGCGGGTCGAGGCGCTCGCCCCCGGGCCGAAACGCGTTCTGATCACCGGCTCGCTGTACCTTGCCGGCCAGGTGCTGGCGCTGCAGGAAGGCGTCGAGCCGCAGGCCAACTGAAGGCGGCCGCTCTGCAACGAAACGAAGCGCAAAAGAAAAAGGGCTCCGGTCATCCGGAGCCCTTTCCAATGTCTGCGAGCGAGGCGTTACGCCTTGGCGATGGTCTCGCCGATCTGCTGGCCGAGCCACTCCTCGAGCTTGCGCTTCTGGACGAGCGCGCCGATGTGCTGGCCCGCAACCTGACCGTTCTTGAACACGATCAGCGTCGGCATGGCGCGGATGCCGTATTTCGTGGTGATCGCCGGGCTCTGGTCCACGTCGATCTTCACGACCTTAACCTTGCCCTTGAGCTCGGCCGCGACCTGCTCGAGCGCGGGCGCCATGGCTTTGCAGGGACCGCACCACTCGGCAAAGAAGTCGACGAGAACGGGCTCGCTCGACTGCAGAACCTCGGCGTCGAACGTCTTATCGGAAACGAGTGCGGTCATGAGGACTCTCCTGTTGCGGCGCGGGCTTCTGGGTTATGCCGCGCGCCTGCGGATCGTGAAAGTAGGAATGGCGACCTCCAGCGTCAAGTCATGAGAGGGTCCAGGCGCCAGAGATCTTTCGTCGCGGATTCGAGAATTTCTTCTGGAATTTCCATGAGATGCGGCCCGTGCGTCCAGATCAGCGCGGCGCGCACGGGCTTCTTGCCCGCGATCTCGCGCAACGCCAGGCGATAGGCGGCGAGCTGATAGAGATAGGCGGGCGCCACGTCCATAAGCGTCGCCGGCGGCATCCGGTTGGTCTTGAAATCGACGATCAGCACCGCGTCATCGAGGATGGCGAGCCGGTCGAGCTGGCCCGTGATGCGCAAGGGCGGACCGGAGCCCGCCCCGTCCGGACGCGGGATCACGGCGACGAGCGGAACCTCGGCCTGGCTGTCCGGGCCGAACACTGCCGCGAAGACCGGATCGTCGATCAGGGCCAGCGTCTCGGCGGCGATGCTGGCGAGCGTCGAGCCGGAAAGCCCCTGGCCACGGCTGGCGAGAAAGGCCCGCGCCGCCGCCGCCCGCGCCGCTGCGGGAAGGGCAGGGAGGTGCTGCAACAAGGCATGCGTGAGCGTGCCGCGCAGGAATCGGGACGGCGCCGGCGCGTCAGGATTCGCGCCGCCTCCCGCGGCGGGTGCCGAAACCGGGCTCGTCGCGGCCGGCTCGCCGATCGGATCTG
Organism: Hyphomicrobium sp.; assembly: GCA_036823975.1. GTDB lineage: Bacteria > Pseudomonadota > Alphaproteobacteria > Rhizobiales > Hyphomicrobiaceae > Hyphomicrobium_C. The sequence continues at coordinate 29,961 of DAITBB010000029.1, read as the reverse complement.
CTCGCGGCGGCGATGGCAGCGGCTCGCCCTCGTCGTCGGTGTCGTAAGGGGCGAGACGCGACGGCGCGAGCGGCACCGTGAGCTGCGCCTCCCGCGGCACGGGCGCGTGCGCCCAAGGCGGCAGCGCGTCCGCAGGCGCGACGCGTGCCAGCGCTTCCTTTGGCTGCTCGGTGGCCGCGAGCTGTGGGGCAGCGCGGCGCAGCACTTCGCGCCCATCCGCCTCCCGGATCCGCTCGAGCGCACCGGCCAGCCCGGCCGAGATCAGCTCGTACCAGCATCCCGCCTCCGGCCCGCGCCGGCCCGCGAACCCGCCGACATAGAGCCGGTCGCGCGCGCGCGTCATGGCGACATAGAGGAGACGGTCCCGCTCCTCGCGCTCGCCCGCGCGCAGCGTCTGGCGCGCGGCGCGGAGGGCATCGAGGTCGCCCGTTCCTTTCACGGGCCACACGAGCGGCGCCGGAACACCTGCCGGGCGTGCCATGCCGTCGAGGCGGATCGGCCGTCCCCCCTGTCCGCTCGCCGAGCCGGCGCTGCACGTATCGGGCAGGAACACGATCGGCGCTTCGAGGCCCTTGGCGCCATGCACCGTCATCACGCGCACCTCGTTACGACCATGCTCCATGTCGCGTTTGATGTCGCGCGTGCCCTCGCGCATGAACGCGAGAAAGCCCGCGAGCGAGGGCGGTGCGCCGTCGTCGTAGGTGAGCGCGAGATTGAGAAGCTCGTCGAGCGGGTCGGCGGCGTCCGGTCCGATGCGGGCGAGCAGGCGTGCGCGCACGCCGTCGCGATCGAGCAGATCAGCGAAGAACTCGAACGGAGGCCGGAAGTCCGCCGCCTTGCGCCAGCGCTTGAGGGTCGATGCGGCCTCGGCGAAGCGCAGGTCCACCTCGCCGGCTTCGAGCAGCGCCTTCCACAGCGTGCGTTTGCGCCGCTGCGTCGGGTCCGCGCGCTCGAACGCGAGCGTCGTGAGGTCGCCGTCGTCGAGGCCGAAGATCGGACTCTTCAGCACTTCCGCGAGCGCCAGATCGTCTTCCGGTAGCGTCAGGAAATCGCCGAGCGAGAGCAGGTCCTGCACCGCGATCTGCTCGGCGAGGCGCATACGGTCCGCCCCGGCAACCGGAATGCCGCGCGCCTTGAGAGCCTGCACCATGGGCGTTGCGAAGGGCTGGCGCTTGCGCACGAGGATGAGGATGTCGCCGGGCGTGATCGGCCGCCCCGAGGATTCGAGCACGGCGCCCGTCTCCATCCAGCCCTTGATCGTCTCGGCGATGCGCGTGGCGAGCCGAACCTCGGGCGGCTCGGCAGCGGCCTCGTCGAGCGGCGACCACGCGTCTGTGGCTGCCGCCGCATCGGCCGTCTCGACCGGCCAGATCTCGACCACGCCCGCCTGCCCGATGCGCTTGGCGACATGCGGCGCGGGCGTGATCCCCGCCGTGCGGAGCGGATCGGCGAACACGCTGTCGACCGCGTCCAGCACCGGCGCCACGGTCCGGAACGAGAGCGTGAGCGGGATGCGCCGCCACGGCACGCCTGCGCTCGCGGCCAGCGCCGAAAAGCGCTCGCCCATCCGCGAGAACATCTCCGGTGCCGCGCCCTGGAACGAGTAGATCGACTGCTTCTCGTCCCCCACCGCGAACAGCGTGCGCACGAGGTCGGCGCGTGCGTTCTCTCCGGAGAAGAACTCGCTCGCCATCGCTTCGACGACGCGCCATTGCGAGGGGCTCGTGTCCTGGCTTTCGTCGACGAGGATGTGGTCGAGCCCGTTGTCGAGCTTGAACAGCACCCATTCGGCCTGCTCGCGCGTCGAGAGAAGACCTTTGGTGCGGGCGATGAGGTCATCGAAATCGAGGGCGGCGCGGCGCACCTTCGCCTCGGTGTAGCGCTGCTGCACGGCGTCCGCGAGGCGCAGGAGCGCCATCGTCGCCTCCACGACGGTCGCGCCCTGGTGCTCGCACCGGAGCGTAAGAAAGCGGCCCTGTGCGCGCGTAATCAGCGCATCCACGTCCGGATGCGCCGCCTTGAGGGCATTGGTGAGAAACTTCTCGCGCGGTGCGCCGTCGCTCTTGAGGAAGAAGAGGGCGAGCGCATCGGCCCGCTCGGCGCTGGTCGCGGCCGTGAGCGCCTGCGCGATCTTGGCGCCGTTGCCGGCGTCTGCCTTGCTGCCGCCCATCAGCACGTCGCGGAGGCGCGTGAGGTCGCGCGGCGAGAGCACGCTTGCGATCTCCTCCAGGATCGCCGTGCGCGCAATCCCCGCGCGCACGCCGAAGTGGCGCCGATAGAGCGCATCCGCCGCTGCGAAGCCGTCAGCTTCGCCCTCGCGCGATGCCGGAAGGCGCTGGGCCGCCTCCAGCCAGTCGCGCTCCCGCAGCGCATCCGCGAGCACGTCGTCGAAGCGGTCGTCGGTCGCGTAGGCGATCGCCGTTTGCAGGGCCTCGCCCAGCACGCTGTCCCGCGCGCGCGCCGCCGCGCCGATCACGTGATCGATCGCATCGCGCAGCAACTTGCGCGAGGTGTCCTCGTCGAGGATGACGAAACCCGGTGTCACGCCGGCTTCGAGCGGGAAGCGTTGAAGGAGGCGCTCGGCAAAGGCATGGATCGTCTGCACCGCAAGGCCGCCCGGCGTCTCGGTCGCGCGCGTAAAGAGCGTGCGGGCGCGCGCCGTCTCCTCGGCTGTGGGTGCCCGTCCGATGAAAGCGGTGAGCGCCGCCGTCAGCTCCTTCTCCGGCAGCATCACCCAGATTGCGAGGCTGTCGAACACGCGCTTCGCCATCTCGGCCGCCGCCGCCTTGGTGTAGGTGAGGCACAGGATGCGCTCCGGCGGCGTGTCGGCGAGCAGGAGCCGCAGCACGCGCATCGTCAGCACGTGCGTCTTGCCGGTGCCGGCGTTGGCGCTCACCCACACCGACGCGGCTGGATCGGCCGCCTCGCCCTGAAGGCGTGTCGTGCGGTCGAGCTCGGCCGCGATGGAGGACGAGCGGTCGGAGATGTTCATGCGTCCTCGCTCGCCATCGCGCCCGAGGACCATTCGGCGACGCGGGCCAGATGCGCATAGGGGTCGAAATCGGAGAAGCGCGCGCGCCGAAGCGGACGGTAGGGCGTGCGCGGGTCGTCGAAGCGCGCCACGTGCCGCCGGAGCCCTTCGAGCGTCTCCGCCGCGAGCCCGGCCACCTCCGGGCATTTGAGGATGTGCTCCTCACCCGGCGGCTCGCCGCCCGAAGCACGGATGTAAGTGAGCGCCGCGATCGGCCGTTTCGCGATTTTCTCGAAGCCGAGGTCGCGGTCGAGCGCGATGGCGGCTTCGAGCGGAAGCTGCGGAGCGACGCCCGCGAGCACCTTCGCGTCGGAGGGCGGCGTGCCGGTCTTGTAGTCGGCGATGACGAGCGCATCCGGCCTGATGTCGATACGGTCCGCGCGGGCCGTGAGCGTGAAGGGGCCGCCCGGCGCCTCGATGACGAGCGCGCCCGAGACTTCCGCCGCCACCCGCTCGATCCCGGCCCGTCGGCGCGGCTCCGTGGCGGCGAACCAGGCGGCGAAGCGCTCGAAGCGCGGGATCCAGAACGCGGCGATGCGGGGGTGAGCGGCATAAGCCGCAAGCGCGCTTAGCGCGAACCGCATCAGCTCGCCCATGATGTCGGCCGGCAGCGCATCCGGATAGGCTTTGGCGAACTCCGAGAGCGCATCGTGGATGATGCTGCCGCGCAGCGCCGGCCCGGGCTCCTGCCCGAGCGCATCGAGCGGCTCGAGGTCCAGGATATCGCGCGCGAAAATGGCGTAAGGATTCCCGATCCACGTCTCGATGCGCGAGACCGAGAGCTTGCGCGGGCGGTGCGCCACGGGCGGACGCGGCTCGGGCGCCACCAAGCGCGGCACGGGCTGCACCGCATCGCGATGGCGCGCCCAGGCGAGCCACGGCTGGCTGGGCTCGAGTGCGGCGGCCTGTCCCATGCCAGCGAGCAGCGCCTTGAGGCGTAAGAGCCAGCGCGAGGGCACGGTCGGCACGCCGTCCTTCTTCTCGGCGCGCGTGAGGATCACCTCGGGAGCGGCCAGCAGCGTCGAGAAGTCGTGCGCCGACTGTCCGATCTTCTCCTCGGGCGAGGGGAGACCGAGGGCGTCGCGCATCGGTCGGTTGAGCCACGGGCCGGGATCGGACGACTTCGGCCACGTGCCGTCGTTGAGCGAGCCGAGGATGACGACGTCGGTCTGCTGCAGGCGCGCTTCGAACGGGCCCCAGATGAAGAGGCGCGGATGCACGGGGCCTCGCGGTCGCACCGTCTCGCCCGCCGCGAGGCTGCGATAGAGATCGGCATAGTCGGCTGCGGGAATGTCGAGCTGCGGCAGGCGCGGATCGGTGAGGCTCGCCAGAAAGCGGGCGGCGGTCGTGCCCGCGTCGTCCTTCCAGAGCAGCGAGTCGGCGCTCACGGCTTCGCTCTCCCAGCTCTCGGGATGCCGCGCCACGGCTTCCGCCACGCGCGTGTGCGCCTCGGCAAGAGCGCCGAGCGTGCTGGCTTCGCTTTCATAGAGCCCGATGAGCGGAGCAAAGGCCGCACGCAGCCGCGCCAGCAGCTCGCGCGCGCCCTGCCAGTCCTCGCTCCACAGCCGCTTGACAGCCGGGTGCGCGCGTTCACGCCGCCCATGACGCTCGGCCGCGCCCTCGAAGGCGCGCTCGATGCCGTCGAGCCCTTCCCCGAGATAAGGCGCGCGGAACGTGATGAGCTCGAGCGCCCGCGCCGCGCGGCGCGCGGCAAAGGGATCGAGACCGAGCCGCGTCAGCGGATGCTTCAGAAGCGCGACGACCTCCGCCGGCGCGAAGCGGGACGAGATGGCGTTGATGACGAGATCGAGGAACGCGCCGGGCGGAGTCTTGATCAGCGGCCGGCCGGCCGAGTCGTCCACCTTGATGCCCCAGGCTTCGAGACGGATGGCCACGCGTCGCGCCAACAGCCGGTCCGGCGAGACGAGGGCGGCCGTCCGCCCCGGTGTCTCGGCGGCTTCGCGCAGAATGAGCGCGACCGCCTCCGCCTCGTCCTGGGCGGTCGGCGCCTCGACGAGGCTCAATCCGGAGGGTGCAGAGGCAGCCGGATCGGCGCGTGCCGCGGCCGCGAAACTCTCCCACCGCTCGGTCGTTCCGGCGGGCCGCATCGTCTCGGCGATGAGGCGGTTGCGGGCGCGGATCTGCGAGGCCGGCGGCGCGCCGAGCCGCACGACGTCGGCGCGCGTGCGGCCGAGCGCATCGAGCAGCCGCTTCAGCCCGTATTGCGGATGCTCGGGATGCCGCTCCGCCGCGTCCGCGCCGCCGATGGCGGCCCAGCTTCCCGCATCGAGCGCGGTATCGAGCCCCGGCAGAACAATGGCGCCGTTCGGAAGCCCCGCCACGGCGCGCATCAGCGCGACCGTCGCCGGGATCGAGCCCGTGACGCCGGCTACGATCACCGGCGCGCCCGGAGGCGAGGTGGCAAGCCGGTGCGCCTCGGCGCGGATCACCGCGTTGCGCCGCGCTGCGGGCGAGAGCAGCCCCTGCTCGGCGAGGTGCGCCGGCCAGAACGCCGTGACGATCTCGAGGAACTTGAGCGTCTTCTCCCAATGCGCGGAGAAGGTTTCGGGCACGAGCGTCGCAAGCCCGTCGAGCGAGACGTCCTCCGTCTCGATCATGTCCATGAGGCTCGCCAGCTCCTTGGCGAGCAGGGCCGCCTGCGCGGGCGTGCTGGCGCCGCTGGCGGCGAACGGCTCGGCGTCGGGCCCCTCCGCGCGCGCGGCATGCATGGCCTCCGTCCAGCGCCGGATCAGGCTCGTGAGCACGAGCCGGCGCTCGAGCTCGCCGATGGCCGGCGCGATCCCGGCCGCTGTGCCCTCCTGCGCGGCGGCCGCGATGAGGGAGAGGTCTTCCTCGCCCTCAGCGATCGGCACGATTTTCGGCAGCAACAGCGCCCGCCCGCCCGAGACGCGCAGGAACGCGTCCTGAAGCGCGCGCGTCGCGCGCCGCGTCGGCAGGTAGAGCGTCATGCGTGCGAGCGCGAGCGGATCGGGCGGCGCCCCGCCCGCCGGCAACCGGCCCGAGAGCATGGCTTCGGCCAGGCAATCGAGGAACGGCGTCCCGGCCTCGACTGTGAAGATGTTTGCGCTCGATGGATCAGTCACGTGGCTGACGCGGCTCCCGGTGCGGATAGAGACCCGAACCGGGTATACATCGCCGAATGTGGCCTCAGACCGTGGCGGAGCGGTCTATCCACTGTTCCGCGTCATCGACCGATTGCACCGTGCCGACGTGCATCCAGGTTCCGTCGAGGCGGAGCCCGTAGAGCCGGCCGCGGGCGATGGCGCGATCCCAGAGTACGTTGAGCGAGAAAGCACCCGCTGGCGCGTCCTCGAACAGGCGCGGATGCGCGATCGAGACGCCTGCGAACACGAACGGCGTCTGGCGCCGCTCGCCCGGCCGCGTGAGCAGGCCGTCCGGCGCCATCGCGAAATCGCCGTGCCCGTCGTAGCCGAGGCTTGCGGCCCCCGACGCGAGCAGCATGAGGCTGTCCATCCGCGCGGGGTCGAACGTGTCGATCAGCCGCGCGATGTTGGAGCTGACGCCTTCCACCCACACGGAATCGGAATTGTGGACGAGGAACGGCGCGTCGCCGAGGAGAGGCAGCGCGCGCACGACGCCGCCGCCCGTATCGAGCAGCGCATCGCGCTCGTCCGAGACGGTGATGGCGGGCCGCGTGCGGGAGGCGAGATGCGCTTCGATCTGGTCGGCGAGATAGTGCACGTTGACGACGGCGCGCGTGATGCCGCCGTCGGCGAGCCGGTCGAGCACATGATCGATCAGCGGCTTGCCCTTGAGCCGCACGAGCGGCTTCGGCAGGGCGTCGGTAAGCGGGCGCATGCGCTTGCCGAAGCCGGCGGCCAGCACCATGGCGGTGGAGATCGGGGCGGTCATGAAACGGCGCTCGCTGAAGGGGGAGGAACGGGCGTCGCGCTGCGGATCGCCGGCGGGAAATGCCGGTCGAGCCAGCGGGCGAGCGGCGCCAGCTCGGGATGAGCGAGGCCACGCGCCAGATACCTCCATATCCGCGGGATATGACGCAAATATGCAGGCTTACCGTCGCGCATCGCAAGGCGGGCGAAGATGCCGAGGATCTTGACATTCCGCTGCACGCCAAGCGCCGCATATTCGAAGCCGAACGCCTCCCGGTCGAAGCCCGGATCGCGCCCCCCCCGATGGGCGAGATAGGCTGCAAGCAGATCCCGCTCGAGCGCCTCCGGCACGTCGAGCCGCGCGTCCTGGAGCAGCGAGACGAGATCGTAGGCGAGCGAGCCTTTGAGGGCATCCTGGAAGTCGAGCAGGCCCGCGCGCCGAGGGCCCTCGCGGCCAGGCAGCCAGACGAGGTTCGGCGAGTGATAGTCGCGCAGCACCCAGCCCTTGGGCGCGGTCGAGAGGCGCGTGAAAATGGGCTCCCACAGGGCGGCAAGCTCGACGCGCAGGGGCTCGGGGATCGGCTCCCCGTACACGGCCGGCCAGTACCAGCCGGGCAGGAGATCGGCCTCGATCGCCAGCACCTTGGGATCTTGGTCGGGCACGCGATGCACGGATCCGTCGGCGAGCGGGATCTCCGCCGGCACGGGCAGCGTGGCGAGCACGAGCAGCGCGTCCACTGCGGCGCGCCATAGCTCCTCCTGCGTGGCCCCGTGCGCCAACGCTGCGCCGTAGACGCCGGGGCCCAGGTCTTCGAGCACCAGGAAGCCTTGCGCGAGGTCCGACGCGTAGATCTCGGGCACGCTGAGGCCGGAGCCGGCGAGCGCCGAGGCGATGGCCACGAAGGGCCGCACGTCCTCCGCAAGCTGTGCGATGCGGCTGTAGGGGCGCCCGTCGCGGATCGGCGGACCGTCCGGCTGGCGCGGCTGGTCCATCAGGATGGCGCTGCCGCCGGCCGAGGCGCGCCGAAGCCGTGCATAGGCGCGCGCGGACGCATCGCCCTGAAGGTAGCTCGCCCGCGCCGTGTCCCATGGTGGGCACGCGTCGAGAAAGCCGCTCATTGCCGCGACGCGCGCGAGCCGGGACGCCCACGTCCCCTGCCCGGCGAGATGCGCATGCCGCAAGTCCTCGCCGCGCCCTTGCGTGAGGTGGATGTCGAGGCGCGCCGTAGCCGCGAGATGGGGCGCGCGCTCCGGCCATTCGACGATCGCGATGCCGGCGGCGAGAAGCTCGTCGAGCCCCAGCTCCTCGATCTCGTCCTCCCCCGACAGGCGATAGAGGTCGAGATGCGCGACGGCGAAGCGGTCGGCCTCGTAGGTCTGCACGAGCGAGAACGTCGGGCTCGGGATCTCGGCCCCGGCGTCTCCCAGAAGCGCGCGGATGAGCGCGCGTGCGAAGGTCGTCTTGCCGGCGCCGAGATCGCCGTGAAGCGCGATCGTGTCGCCGGGTGCAAGCTTGAGGGCGATCCGCTCGGCGAGGCGCCCGAGGGCGGCCTCGGACGCGTCAGGGACGTGCCAGTCGGAGGGGGTCGGATCCGTGGATGGGGGCATGGGGACTCTTCTCGGCGCCGCGCTCGGGCAAGCGTACCGTGACCTTGGTTCCTCTTCCAGGCTGGCTGTCGAGCTCGGTCAGGCCGCCGTGGAGATCGACGAGGCTCTTGACGATGGAGAGGCCGAGGCCCGCACCGCGGTGCTTGGAGCCCTGGCTGCGGCTTTCGAAGCGCTCGAACACGTGCGGCTGCTGGTCTTCGGGGATGCCCACGCCTTGGTCCTCGACCGAGAACACCATGGCGCCGTTCTCGCGCCAGCAGGAGAGGTGGATCACGCCCTCGGGCTGCGAGAAGCCGACCGCGTTCGAGAGTAGGTTCTGCAACACCTGGCGCACGCGCTGGGCGTCGGCGATGAAGGTCGTCACGTCGTCGGCGATGGCGATGTCGAGCGTGAGGCGCGCATGCGCGGCCCGGTCGCGGACGCTGAGGATGGCCTGGTCGATGACGGCCCTGACGTCCACCGGCTCCGGGGTGAGCACGAGCCCGCCCGCGTCGATGGTCGCGAGGTCGAGGATGTCGTCGATGATGGCGAGCAGCGTCTTCGAGGAGAACGAGATGTCCTCGAGGTAGTCCCGCTGCCGTGCGGTGAGCGAGCCGAAGATCGGGTTCGCGAGCAGCTCGCTGAAGCCGATGATGTTGGTGAGCGGCGTGCGCAGCTCGTAGGAGATATGCCCGATGAACTGGTTCTTGAGCCGGTCCGCCGTCACGAGCGCCTCGTTGCGCTCGATGAGGGCGCGCTCGTAGCGCTTCGAGTCCGTGACGTCGACGAACGTGAGCAGCGTGCCGCCGTCGGGCAGCGGCGTCACGGCGTAGTCGATCACGCTCGAATCCGGCCGCACCATCTGCCCTTCGAGCGGCTCGCGCTCCTCGAACGAGGTCACCGCCTGGCTGATCTCGCCCCACATGCCGATGCCGCCATGCAGCGCCTGCGTGACGCTGATGAACTCGTCGATATGCGGGCTTTCGGAGAGCTTTTTCGGCGAGAGCTTCCAGATGGCTGCGAACGCGGCGTTATGGAGCTTCAGCCGGCCGTCCGTGCCGAACACGGCGACGCCTTCCTTGAGGCTGTTGAGCGTCTCGCTCTGCACGCTGATGAGGGCATTGTAGCGGCTTTCGAGGGCCAGGCGCTCGGTCTCGTCCTCGTAGAGATACGTCACGCCGCCGTCGGGACGCTGCGCTGCCATCACGTGCACGACGCGGCCGTCCGGCAGATGCCACCAGTCCTCGTGCTCGCTCTCCTCCTTGTAGCATTTGAGGAGGCGCGATTTCCATTCGCGGTAGTTGACGACCTCGGGCAGGCGTCCCAGCTCGCGCAGCCGGTCGAGCACGGCGCCATCGCCGGGAGAGGTGGCGAGCCAGTCGGCATCGAGCCGCCAGAGATTATGGTAGGCCGCGTTGAAGAAGGTGAGCTTCTGATCGGCGTTGAAGATCGCGACCGCCGTCGCCACGCGGTCGAGCGTGCGGTCGTAAGCGGCGATCTGCCGGCCGAGCTCGCCCTTGGCCGTCTCGAGATCGGCGACGTCGATGGCCGCGCCCGCCGTCGCGTCGCCGAGGGGCAGCACGGTAACGGCATGCACCTTGCGCTCCGAGCCGATGACGAGCGGCAGACGGTCGTTGAACGTCTGGCCGGTCTTGAGCACGCGCGCGACGGTCTTGCGCTGGCGCGACTCGAGCAGCTCGATCTGCCCGTCGACGACCTCCTGCTCGCTCTCGGCATCGACGGCCTTCACGTAGGCGCTGTTGACCCAGGTAAGGCGCCCCGCCGCATCGCTGAGCCACGCCGGGTTGGGGAGCGCGCTGAGCAGCGCCCGGCTCGAGCGCACGTCGCGCGCGAGCCGCATGTGCTGATCGAGGATGACGGAGAGGTCGCGCTTGTAGCCGGCGACGTCCTTGAAGCGGAGCACGGCACGCGCGCCCGCTGCCCGGCCGTCCGCCTCGACGTGGCCGCCCGCGGCCGTCTTGAGAATGAGGTTGAAGGCGCGCCCCTCCGAGAGCAGGCCGTCGAGCGCGGATTTGAGGGCGGCGGTGCTCTTGTGGTCGAGCCAGAAATTGAAACGCACGAGCTCGATCGCATTGGCCGGCAGGCCCGGCACGCCCGCCAGCGTATGGGTGACGACGGAGAAGCCGCGCCCCTGCTCCCAGTGCATCAGGACCTGCGGCTCGGACTTGATCAGCGCCTCGGCGGCGGCGAGGGCGCGGCGCAGCTCGCGCGCCTCGTCCTGCGCCCGTTCGGCCCTCCGCCGCAGGGTCGTGATGCTCTGGTAGAGGAGCGAGATCGTGCCGGCGCTGCCGGCCGCCACGAGCAGGGCGAGCAGCCAGGTTCCGCCGGGGAATCCGCCGCCTTCCACGAGCTTGCGTCCCGAAGCGAGCGTCGCGGTCAGGAAAGCCACGCACGCCACGCTCGCGAGCACGAGCATGGCGATCTCGATCCGCGTGTTCTGCCGCTGGGGTGTGGAGCTCTTGGTGGACATCGATCCCGGGAATTCGCCTGTGTCGTCCGCAACGGCACTATCGCGTTCGCGCACAGAGTCTCGACCGATGAGATCTCGCGAATCGATGTCGAATTATGGGGACCTTCCCCAAGCGATGCCAGTCCAACCCGGCCACAGCGGCATCGCGGACCGGCCCCCTCGGCTGTGCTCCAATTGACGCGGGGTCAGAATCTCGCCCTGCCCACGTCCTTCTCCCTTGGGAAAAAGGTGCCGCGTCGAGCCGAAGGCTCGCAAATCGAAGTCGAGCCGAAGGCTCGCAATCGAACGAAGCGGCGGATGAGGGGTCTTTGGGCATGCACGACGCCGGCGGCAGAGCCAGAACGAAGTCCCTCACCGGCCTACGGCCACCTCTCCCTTCCCGGGAGAGGGAAGAGAAGTGCGTTGTGAGCACCGCTGCCCACTTCCTTCTGGGGAGAAGGTGTCGCGTCGAGCCGAAGGCTCGCAAATTGGCGTCGAGCCGAAGGCTCGCAAATTGACGTCGAGCCGGAGGCTCGCAAATTGACGTCGAGCCGAAGGCTCGCAAGCAAAAAAAGAGGCGGCGGCGGAGGGGGGCTTCGGCGCGCGATGCGAGGCATGCCAGCCCTTCCTCTCCTGCCACGCAGGAGAGGAACGACCCGGCAGTCTCTCAAATCAATAGCGATAGTGGTCCGGCTTGTACGGCCCCTGAACCGGCACGCCGATGTAGTCGGCCTGATCGGGGCGCAGCTTCGTGAGCTTGACGCCGAGCTTCTCGAGGTGCAGCGCCGCGACCTTCTCGTCGAGCACCTTCGGTAGCGTGTAGACCTGCTTCTCGTACTTGCCGGGGTTCGCCCACAGGTCGATCTGCGCGAGCGTCTGGTTCGAGAACGAGGACGACATCACGAAGCTCGGATGGCCCATGGCGTTGCCGAGGTTCACGAGGCGGCCCTGCGAGAGCAGGATGATGCGGTTGCCGGTCGGGAACTCGATCTCGTCCACCTGCGGCTTGATGTTGGTCCACTTGAGGTTCTTGAGGCCCGCAACCTGGATCTCGTTGTCGAAGTGGCCGATGTTGCAGACGATGGCGCGATCCTTCATCTGCCGCATGTGCTCGACGGTGATGATGTCCTTGTTGCCCGTCGCCGTCACATAGATGTCGGCGCGGCTGAAGGCGTCCTCGATCGTCGCCACCTCGTAGCCCTCCATGGAGGCCTGCAGCGCGCAGATCGGATCGATCTCGGAGACGATGACGCGCGCGCCGGCCTGGCGCAGCGAGGCCGCCGAGCCCTTGCCCACGTCGCCGAAGCCCGCGACGAAGGCCACTTTGCCGGCGAGCATCACGTCGGTGCCGCGCCGGATGGCGTCCACGAGCGACTCGCGGCAGCCGTAGAGGTTGTCGAACTTCGACTTGGTGACGCTGTCGTTGACGTTGATGGCCGGGAACAGCAGCTTGCCCTGCTCGGCGAGCTTGTAGAGCCGGTGCACGCCCGTCGTCGTCTCCTCCGAGACGCCGCGGATCGACTGGGCGGCCGCCGCGAACCAGCCTTTCGGCTTCTCCTTGAGAAGGCGCTTGATGAGGGCGAAGAAGATCTCCTCCTCCTCGGACTCGGGCTTGTCGAGGAAGGCCGTGTCGCCCTGCTCAGCGCGCAGGCCGTGATGGATCAGCATGGTGGCATCGCCGCCATCGTCCAGGATCATGTTCGGGAAGCCGCCGCCGTGCCAGTCGAAGAGGCGCGCGGTGAAGTCCCAGTATTCCGTCAGCGTCTCGCCCTTGAAGGCGAACACCGGCGTGCCGGCGGCGGCGATCGCGGCAGCGGCGTGGTCCTGCGTGGAGAAGATATTGCACGACACCCAGCGGACGTCGGCGCCGAGCGCCTTCAGCGTCTCGATCAGCACGGCCGTCTGGATGGTCATGTGGAGAGAGCCGGCGATGCGCGCGCCCTTGAGGGGCTGCTGCGGGCCGTATTCGGCGCGGATCGCCATCAGGCCCGGCATTTCGCTTTCCGCGAGCTCGATTTCCTTGCGGCCGAAGTCGGCGAGCGAGATGTCTTTGACGATGAAGTCGGTCATGCAAGCCTCATGTGCGGGCATCTGCGCGAGGCGCAAACGCGGTCCGATGGCAAAATCCGCCCTCCTATAGCCAAGCCCCGCCGCGCCCGCAATAAGATATAAACAAGTCTTTATGTCCCAGGCGGATCAGGGCGCTGCGGATCGCCGGCGCCCGCTGGCCGATCGCGGCAAAGAGGGCCGATCGTGGCAAAGGGGGACATACCGCCCAGGCCGTCGGATCGATCTACACCTCGAACACCACCGCGCCCCCGGTGAGCCCCGCCCCGGCGGCGCACATCAGGAGCCGCGCGCCCGGCGCGAAGGGCTTCTCCCCGGCGGCGAGAGAGAGCGTGAGCGGGATCGTGGCTGCCGAGCTGTTGGCATAGAGCGCGACGGAGGAGAGCAGCTTCTCCTCGGGAATGCCGAGTTGCTTGCGTGTGGCGCCGATGATGCGCGCGTTCGCCTGGTGCGGCACGAAGTAGTCGACCTCGTCGAGAGTAAGGTCCGCCGCGGCAAGCGCACGCTGCGCCGCATCCGCCATGAGCCGCACCGCGCGCGTGAACACGGCCCGGCCGTCGCGGATCTGCATGAGCGTCGCCGCAGGATCGAGACCCGGCGAGAACGGCCTCCGGCTGCCGCCGGCCGGGATCTGAATGAGGTCGTAGGCCGATCCGTCGGACATGAGATGCACGCCCCGGACACCGGCCGTCGCGCGCTTCGAGGGCACCAGCAGCGCCGCGCCCGCCCCGTCCCCGAACAGCAGCGCGCTCGTCGGATCGTCGAGGTTGAGGCGCCGCGAGAGGATGTTGGCGGCGATGACGAGTGCCGGCCGCCGGTGCTGGCGCACGAAGCCGTCCGCGAAGGTGAGGGCATAGAGGAAGCCGCCGCAGGCCCCGGCCATATCGATGGCGCCGGCGCCTTCGAGGCCGAGCCGGTGCGCGACGAGCGGGGCCGTCGGCGGCAGAGGATGATCCGGCGTCGAGGTGGCGAGCGCGAGCAGGCCGAGGGAGCCGCGCGCGATCCCGCTCCTCGCGAGCGCCATCTCCCCGGCCTTGACGGCGAGATCGGAGAGCGCCTCGTCGGGGGCCGCGAAACGGCGCTCGCGGATGCCTGTGCGCCGTGCGCTCCAGCCGGGTTCGACCCCGAGCCGCGCCTCGATTTCCGCATTTGTCACGCGCTGCTCGGGCGCATAGTGTCCGAGCGCGAGAAGTGCCGATCCCATCCCTCTCCTATAGGCGGGTGCCCCGCCCGCACAAGGTCAATTCCTCCGATGACGAAGCCGATCCTGCTGGTGACCGCCGCGGCGCTTGTCGACGTCGACAACCGGGTACTGCTGGCGAAACGTCCGGAGGGCAAGACGCTGGCCGGCCTGTGGGAGTTTCCGGGCGGAAAGGTGGATGCGGGCGAGACCCCCGAGGCCGCCCTGCGCCGCGAGCTGAAGGAGGAGCTGGGCATCGACGTGTGCGAGACCTGCCTCGCCCCGTTCACCTTCGCCAGCCACACCTACAACGCGTTCCATTTGCTGATGCCGCTGTTCCTGTGCCGCAACTGGGAAGGCGAGATCGTGCCTCAGGAAGGCCAGGAGGTTGCCTGGGTGCGGGCGAGGCGGCTTGCCGATTATCCGATGCCGCCCGCCGATGCGCCGCTCGTGCCGTGGCTGCGCGATCTCCTGGGCTGACGAGAAGCAGCCCGCCTCCGGCGGTGCCGGCGCGCATTCCATTGGCGCGTGAGCGTCAGAGCTTCCGCTCCTTCACGCCGAGTGCGTCCGCGAGCCGTGCCGTGGCCGAGCCCGGCTTCAGAGGCTTCGGCTGGCTTTCGTCAGGACCCCAGGCCGTCAGCGTCAGGATCTCGAACGTTGCCGGGATACGCCCGTCCGCGCGCGCGAAGCGCTCCCCGTAGATCTCCGCCGCCCGCCGCAGAAGGCCGCGCGTTGCCGGCGTGCGGCGCCGGTCGGCCAGCATGTTCGAGCCCCCCATCCCCTTGATGTCGCCCATCAGCGCCAGCGGATCGCGATAGGTCACGGTCACGACGTCGGAATCGACGACCGGAAGCGCGAACCCGGCGCGCTGCAGAAGCCCCCCGAGATCGCGCACGTCGGCGAACGGGGCGACGCGCGGCGACACGCCGCCGAGCGTCTGGTCTTCGGCCAGCAGCCAGGCTTCGCGCAACTCGCGCAGCGTCTGGCCGCCCAGGAGCGCCGCGAGCAGGAGCCCGTCCGGCTTGAGGATGCGGCGGATCTGAACGAGCGTGCCGGGGAGATCGTCGACGAGCTGAAGGGCGAGGCCCGAGACGACGAGATCGAACGCGCCGTCCGCGAACGGCAACGCCTCGAGATGGCCGAGCACGCGCGGCGGAGGCGCCGCCGTGAGCAGACGCTCGGCCGCATCCAGCGAGACGACCTGCCCGACATTGGGGAGAGCCGCGATCCGCCGCCCGAGAAGGCCGTGGTGGGATCCGAGGTCGGCGACGAGCGGAAACGTCCGCTGCACGATCGCAAGCCGCTCGGCAAAGTCGTCCGCCACCCGCGCCAGCAGGAAATCGTGCGATCCCGCCTGCGCCGCGGCCCTGTTGCGCCGGTGCGTGAGGAGCGCGCTGTCGAAGAGGGGTTTGGGGTCGGTCATGGGCTTGGCTCTATGCTATCACACGGGGAGAGCCAAGGGGCGGCCCCGGGCCGGGAGGGAGGCCGAGGTGTCGGAGACAGGCCGTGAGGACGCGGCACGGGGCGGGCGCGAGACGCGTGCGCTTAGCCTTCTCCGGCGCGCCGTCACTGCCCTGTCGGACGCGGTGATGCCGCCGGTGTGCCTGGCTTGCCGCACGCCCATCGAAACGCACGACGCCCTGTGCGCGGAATGCTGGCGCGGGATCGATTTCATCCGGCCGCCGGTGTGCGACCGCCTCGGCCTGCCCCTGCCGTTCGACCTCGGTGCCCCGGCCATCTCCGCCGCCGCGGCCGCCGATCCCCCGCCTTACGACCGGGCCCGCGCCGTGGCGGCTTACTCAGGGGCCATGCAGACGCTCGTGCACGCCCTGAAGTTCCAGGATCGTCACGACGTCCGCCGGCTGTTCGGACGCTGGCTCGTCGAGGCGGGGCGCGAGCTCGTCGCCGATGCCGAGATCGTCGTGCCGGTTCCCCTCGCGCGCTCGCGGCTTCTGAAGCGGCGGTTCAATCAGGCTGCGATCCTGGCCCGCGAGATCACGCGGCTGACGGGCCTGGACTACGAGCCCCTGGCCCTGCAGCGCACGCGGGCGACGGTAAGCCAGATCGGCCTCTCGCGTGCAG
>DAITBB010000029.1:0-13662 GCA_036823975.1 Hyphomicrobium sp. | reverse complement strand
GCGCAACGTCGCTGGCGCCTTTGCCGTGCCGGCGCGCCAGGAGCCGCGGATCGACGGGCGGAGCGTTCTGCTCGTCGACGACGTGATCACCACGGGTTCGACAGTGGGCGCCTGTGCCCGCGCCCTCAGGAAGGCCGGCGCCGTCCGGGTGGACGTGCTGGCGCTCGCGCTCGTGACGGACCGCGGCGTCATTCCTGCGTGAAACAGCGCCCGGACGCTGGAAAACGGCCGCAAATCGGTATCACATAGAAAGCCGGGCCGGGGCTTTGCGTTGGCGGGCAAAGACGGCTACATGTTCGCAACGGATCGCGCTGGGCGTCGGGAAACGCCGGACGGATATGGCCAAGGTCACCATCTACACCACCAGTCTTTGTCCTTACTGCCACATGGCCAAGGAGCTGCTTCGCTCGAAATGCGTGGCATTCGAGGAGGTTGACGTCACCGGCCAGGCAGGGCTGCGCGCCGAGATGCGCGAGAAGGCCGGCGGGCGCAACACCGTTCCGCAGATCTGGATCGGCGAGCAGCACGTGGGCGGCTGCGACGATCTGATGTGTCTCGAGCGCAGCGGCAAGCTCGATCCCCTGTTGAGCACGAGCCAGTAGATGCCACAGGCTCCGACGTCCGCGCCGGCGTTCCGCGCCGGCCTCGTGCAGATGTGCTCGGGCCGAGACCCGGAAAGGAACATCCGCGACGCCTCGGCCCTCATCCGCGAGGCCGCGAGCGGTGGCGCCGCCTACATCCAGACGCCGGAAGTCACCAACGTGATGGAGCTGGACCGCGAGCGCCTGTTCGCTCTGGCCGAGCCGGAGGCGACGAACGGCGGTCTCCAGCGTTTTCGCGATCTCGCCAAGGAGCTGTCGGTCTGGCTGCACCTCGGCTCGCTCGTCGTCAAAGCGAGCGACACCAAGCTCGCCAACCGGGCTTATGTCATTTCGCCGGCGGGCGAGATCGTCGCCCGCTACGACAAGATCCACATGTTCGACGTCGACCTGCCGAACGGCGAGAGCTATCGCGAAAGCGCGAGCTACGAGCCCGGCGCCGAAGCGGTGGTTGCGCGCCTGCCATGGGGCGGCCTGGGCCTTGCCATCTGCTACGATCTCCGCTTTCCGCATCTCTTCCGGGCGCTGGCGCAGGCGGGCGCCTCGTTCCTCGCGGTGCCGGCGGCCTTTACGCGCCTCACGGGCGAGGCGCATTGGGTGACGCTTCTGCGGGCGCGGGCCATCGAGGCGCAGTGCTTCGTGCTCGCGGCCGCCCAGGGCGGCCTGCACGAGCATGGGCGCGAGACGTTTGGCCACAGCCTCATCGTTTCGCCATGGGGGCAAATCCTGGCAGAAGGTGGCGTTCACCCATCAGTCATCTTCGCGGATATAGATTTGAAGGACATCGAGGATGCCCGCTCGCGCGTGCCGTCTTTGAGGCACGATCGGGCCTTCGGTATCGCACCGGCATCGGAGCGCAGGTCATGATCAAATTCAGCCTCGTCTGTGGCGAAGGCCACGAGTTCGAAGGGTGGTTCCAGAGCGGGGCGGCCTTCGAGGCCCAGTCCGCGTGCCATCAGATCGCCTGCCCGCATTGCGGCACCGACGCGGTCGAGAAGGCGATCATGGCGCCGGCCGTCGCGCGCCGGGCGCCCGAGGAGTCGACCGGCCGCTACACGTCGAACGTCCCGCCGGAGGAGGTCGTCCACATGATGCGGCGCCTTCGCGATGAGGTTCACGCCAAGGCCGAATACGTGGGCGGGCGCTTTGCCGAGGAGGCGCGCCGGATCCACTTCAACGAGAGCCCCGTGCGCGGCATCTATGGCGAGGCCTCGAGCGAGGAGGTGAGGGAGTTGGCCGAGGACGGCATCCCGTTCCTGCCGATCCCGCGCCTGCCCGAGGATATGAACTAGGCCGCGGCCTGGACCGCATCCAGCGAGGCGCCCCCTTACGCGCGCGAGCTTGAACCGGGATGAGGCTCCCGAAACGCCTGTATCAATGAGCCGAGGAGAGAGAGCAGGGGTGTGCGCGGACCGGCCGCGAGCGCGTCGAGGCGCGCCGTCTCGATCGGGGGAAAGCGAACCATTGGTGCACCGGACGTCGCCGTGACCCGCACGCCGGCCAGCTCTGCCAAGGTCTCGGCGATCTCCGCATGCGTCGTGTTGCGGCCGAAAGCGACGTTGGTGATCGGCTCCCGGCCCCTGGTCCCGATCGCTTCCAGGGCCCGCACCACGTCTCCGATCCAGACGTAGTCCTTCTCCGACGCGAGGCTCGTCCTCAGCGTGACGTGCCCGGTCTGGACCGCGTCCTTGAGAACGGACGTGAGAAAATTCTCGGATTGGAGATCCTGCCCGAAGACATTGGAGAGCCGCGCCACGCGGACGTTGGCGAGGCCCGAGCCCAGGCAGATCGATTCCCCCATCAGCTTCGACAGATTGTAGAGATGGTCCGGATTGGCCGGCGAGACGGGAATGGCCGCCGCCTCGTCGGTCCGCTCGGCCGTCGCATAGACGCGCGTCGAGGAGCAGTAGACGAACGACGCAAAGCGGGCGCCCCGCAGGATGTCCGACAGCAGCGAGACGTGGGCTTCGATGGTATCGAACGGCCGCGTGCGGAAATCCGCCGTGAGGCCGATCGTGTAGAACGCGTGTCCCAGATTCTGTCCGCGCCAGGTCTCGTCGCCGCGCGTCACGGCGCGCACGTCGTAGCCTTGCGCGCCGAGGTGGGTGACGAGCGCACGCCCGACGAATCCGTTGGCGCCGAACACGCTTGCCCGGCCGCGCGGGGAAGCAGGCTCAGCCATGCTCGATCTCGACGGGCAGGAACTCGCGGAACGGCGCCCAGGCCTTGTCTCGCTCGGAGAGCGTCACCGGCCCCGCGATCGGCCAGGCCACGGCGAGGTCGGGGTCGTCATAGGGAAGCCCCGTCGCGTGCTCGGGCGAGAGGGGATGGGAGATGTGATAGGTCACGTCCGCCTCGGGCTGCAGCGTCTGGAAGCCGTGTGCGAAGCCTTCCGGCACGTACAAGAGCTTGCGGTTGGCGGACGACAGCTCGATGCCGAACCAGTGCCCGTATGTCGGAGAGCCCGCGCGCACATCCACGATCACATCGAAGATCGCGCCCGCCGTCACGCGGATGAGTTTGCATTCCGCCGCGGGTGGCCGCTGCAGGTGGAAGCCGCGGATCGTCCCGGCGTTGAGATTGTGGGAGACGCTGATCTGGTCGAGGTGCGGGTTGAGGCCGCGCTCCGCAAACGTCGCCGCGCAGAAGAGGCGGGCAAAGAACCCGCGGTTGTCGGAGAGCGGCTCCGGCGCGATGACGAACGCGCCGGCGAGCGGAGTGGGCGTGAAGATCATGGCAGGATCTCGGGCTCGGGCAGCGGCACGATGAATTGGCCGCCCCAGGCGCGGATGCCGTCCATCTGCGCCATGATCTCGTCTTTGAGGTTCCAGGGCAGGATCAGCACATAGTCGGGGCGCGTCTCGAAGATGCGCGCGGGCGCGTACACCGGGATCGCCGTGCCGGGAAGCAGCAGGCCCTGCTTGTGCGGGCTGGCGTCGACCGTGTAATCGATGAAATCGCCGCGGATGCCGCAATAGTTGAGCAGCGTGTTGCCCTTGGCCGCGGCCCCGTAGGCGACGATGCGGGCCCCTTGCTCCTTGAGGGCGATCAGCCGCGAGAGAAGCGCCCGCTTGGCGCGCCGCACGTCTGCCGCGAACGACCCGTACGTCGAAAGCTCGTCGAGCCCGGCCGCAGCCTCCTTGGCGCGGAAGGCGACGAGCCGGTCCGAAGGCGGCGGCGCCAGGTCCGCATGCCCCGCATAAATTCGCAGGCTGCCCCCGTGTGTCGTCAGCTCCTCGACGTCGAACACGTGAAGCCCATGCCGCGCGAACAGCCGCTCCACCGCCAGCAGCGAGAGATACGAATAGTGCTCGTGATAGATCGTATCGAAATACTTGGCCTCGATCAGGCGCAGGAGGTGGGGGAACTCGACGGTGATGACGCCGCCCGCCTTGAGCAGGATCTTGAGGCCGGCGACGAAATCGTTGATGTCCGGCACGTGCGCGAGCACGTTGTTGGCCGCGATCACGTCGGCCTGGCCGAGGGCGGCCACCTCTTGCGCGGTCGCGACGCCGAAGAAGCGCACGAGCGTCGGAATGGCGCGCTCGCGCTCGGCGACCTCCGCACAGTTGGCCGCCGGATCGATGCCGAGCACGGGGATGCCCCGACCCTTGAAGTGCTGCAGCAGGTAGCCGTCGTTGCTCGCGACCTCCACGACCTTCGAGGCGGGCGTGAGCGCGAAGCGCGCGATCATCGCTTCGGCATAGCGGCGTGCGTGCTCCACCCAGGAGTCCGAGTAGGATGAGAAGTAGGTATAGGAGCCGTGGAAATGCGTCTCCGCCGGCTGCACGTCGTCGATCTGCACGAGCTTGCAGCTCGCGCATACGAAGGTGCGCAGCGGGTAGAACGCTTCGGCCGTATGTGCCTCGGACGGCTTGCGCATCGCGTTCGAGACGGGCGACATGCCGAGATCGACGAACACGTGCGTCAGCGGCGTTCCGCACGCGCGGCAGGGCAGCACGCGCGTCTCGTCGATCGGGTCATCCATGGAGATACTCGTCGATCTGGCGCAGCATGACGGCCTGCATATCCTCGCCCGCATAGAAGGCTCTATACCACGCGACGGTCCGGTCCAGCGCCGCCGCGAGCCGCCAGCGCGGCTGCCAGCCGAGGAGCGTGCGCGCCTTGGCGCTGTCCACTTCGAGAAGACGCGCCTCGTAAGGCTGATAGCGCGCATCGTGACGCCACGAGGCGCCCGCGCCCCAGCGTGTGGAGATCTCGTCTGCGATCACGCGCACGGGAACCGCATCATCCGCAGCGGGGCCGAAATTGAAGGCGTGCGGTGCCGGCAACCCGGCATCCGAGACGAGCGCTTCCGCAAGGCGGAGATAGCCCGACAGGGGCTCGAGCACATGCTGCCACGGCCGCACTGACGAGGGATTGCGGATCAGCAGCGCCTCTCCGGCCGAGAAGGCGCGGATGGCGTCGGGGATCAGGCGATCCTCCGCCCAGTCGCCGCCGCCGATGACGTTGCCGGCGCGTGCGGAGGCGATCCGGGCGCGATGTCCGTCTGCGCCGAAATAGGAGGCCCGGTAGGATTCGACGACGATCTCCGTGCACGCTTTGCTCGCGCCGTAAGGCTCCTTGCCCCCCAGCCGGTCCGTCTCGCGGTAGGCCCACGACCATTCGACGTTGTCGTAGACCTTGTCGCTGGTCACGACCACGCACGCTTCGACGCCAGGTGTCTTCCGCACGGCCTCGAGCACCTGCGCGGTGCCGAGGACATTGGTCGAGAAGGTCTCGATGGGATCGGCGCGGGCCGGACGTACGAGGGCCTGCGCCGCCAGATGCAGCACGATCTCGGGCTCGGCGGTTTCCATCGCAGCGAGAAGGCGCTGGCCGTCGCGGATATCGCCGATCGTCGAGGGGCCGAGGCGTTCAACGCCCGCCGCCGTGAAGACGTTCGGCTCCGACGGCGGCGCGAGCGCATACCCGGACGGCCGCGCGCCGAGGCGGGCGAGCAAGCCCATCAGCCAGCCGCCCTTGAAGCCGGTATGTCCGGTGACGAAGACGCGCCGCCCCGACCAGAAGGTCTGCGACAGCCCGGCGGCCGTGGTCATCTCAGTTCCAGACCTGCCATGGCGCCGCCCCCGAGGACCACATGTCGTTGAGGAGCTGCATCTCGCGATAGGTATCCATGCACTGCCAGAACCCCCCGTGCTGGTGCACGGCAAGCTCCCCCATCTTGGCGAGGCGCTCGAGCAGCCCCGTCTCCAAGGGCTCGTTGACGTCGGGGTCGAGCAGATCGAACGCCTTGCGGTTGAAGACGAAATAGCCGCCGTTGATCCACCCCTGCGTGACCTGCGGCTTCTCCGCGAAGCTCGTGATCATGCCGTCGTCGATGGCAAGCTCTCCGAAGCGCGAGGAGGGATGCACGGCCGTCACGGTGGCGAGCCGGCCCATGCGCTTGTGCGTGGCAATGAGGTCCTCGATGTCGACGTCGGCCACCGCGTCGCCGTAGGTGGCGAGGAAGGTATCGCCCTCGATGTGCGGCAGCGCCTTCAGGATGCGCCGCCCGGTGAGGCTTTCGAGCCCGGTCTCCGCCAGCACCACGCGCGCGTCGAGCCGGTCATGGTTCGACACCTGCCGCGTATAGATGCCGCCGGTGCGGATATCGATCTCGAGGTCGTGCGAGCGATGGTGGTAGTTGACGAAGTAGTCGCGGATGGCGTCGCCCTTGTAGCCGAGGCACAGCACGAAGCGGCCGACCCCGTGATGGCGGTAGTGCATCATGATGTGCCACAGGATCGGCCGGCCGCCGATCTCCACCATGGGCTTCGGTTTGAACTCGGTCTCCTCGCGCAGGCGCGTGCCGAGGCCGCCGCAAAGGATCATCGCATCCATGGAATTGCCCTTAGATCTCGAGCCGAGGCGGGACGTGCCGCCCTATTTCTCGCGCAGTCCGTGACGCAGGGACTGCTTCACCGGGTCGAGTATGTACTCGAGGACCGTGCGCGAACCTGTCGGGATGATGACCTCCACCGGCAGGCCGGGAGCGAGCTCGACACCGCCGAGCGCGGCCAGTTGGGAGGGTTCGACCTCGACCGTGATGTCGAAGAAAACTCCTTTATTTTCAGCGTCGGAGCGGGCGTCTGCCGAGCGATTGCGCACCTTGCCGTGCACCATCGGCAGCTTGCGGCCCATGGCTGTCATGAGCCGGATCTCGGCCCGCATGCCGTCGTGGACCTCGAGCGCGTCGGCGGGACGGAGCTGGCCTTTGATCACGAGCCCTGATTCGGCCGGCACGATCTCGAGCAGCCGCTCGCCTTTCCCCACCACCCCGCCGACCGTGTTGACCGTGAGGCCGAGCACGTGCCCGCTGACGGGCGCGCGAATCACGGTGCGCGCCAGGATGTCCGCGGCCACGCGCTGGCGCTCGCGCGCGTCCGCGATCTTGTTGCGGGCGTCCTCGAGCTCCTGGGCGATCTTGAGGCGATAGTCGCTCTCGACCTGGGCGGCCTGACTTTCGAGCTGGCCGACGAGGTGCTGCAGCCGCGCGATGTGGCCGGTGAACTCCTGCTGCTGGCCGAGGAGGGCCGAGGCGGCGCGCTTCAACTGCATGACGGCGGCGTTGGTCGCATAGCCCTTGTCGAACAGCATTTGCTTGGGGCCGAGCTCCTCGTTCACCATGCGATACTGGTCGGCGGCCGATTGCGCCTGGCCTTCGTAGATCTCGATCTGGCTTTTCGCCTGCTTGATCTGCTCGCGAATGGTGCCGATCTGCGTTGCATTGGCGGTGCGGCGGGCGCGGAAGAGCTGCTCCTGCGAGGCGAGGAGCTGCGCGATGCCGGGCTCGTCGCGCCGCTCGGAGAGAACGGGCGGGAGCGCGATGGCTCCCCGATCCGCCGATTCGGCCTCGAGACGCGCCAGCACGGCCGATTGCGTCACCACCGCCGCGTTCTGGATTTCGAGGGCCGCCCGCGGCTGAAGCTGATCGAGCTGGATCAGATCCTGCCCCGCCTGCACGAAATCGCCTTCCTTGACGAGAATCGCGGAGACGATGCCGCCGTCCATATGCTGGATCGCCTTGCGGTTGCCGTCGGCGCTCACCAGGCCGTAGGTGATCGCGGCGCTTTCGAGCGGGCTCAGCGCCGCCCATCCGCCGAGAAAGCCGAAGAAGCCCAGCAGCACGAAAAGACCGATGCGCACGAGGCGATCGCTGTCCTGCCGGGCGGCGGTGGCCGGCCCGCCGGCGTGGGACGCGCCCGGCGCGGTGCGTGGCGAATCCGGCGGCGGCTCGGCCCCATGGCCTGTCACGGTATCCTGGAACTCGGCTTTCAGGAGCTCGAGCTTGGCGAGGGCTTGTTTCATGCGCTCTCCGCGATGCGCCGCTGCCCGACCGGAAAGCCCGGGGCGATGCGCGGCATCACGCGCGCCACCGGGCCGAAGTCGGCAACCGCGCCGTTGGTCAAGACCAGCACCTTTTCGAGCGAGACGAGCACGCTCGGCCGATGCGCAATGAGGACGACGGTCGTCTGCTGCGCCTTGAGCGCCCGCAGGAGCGCGTGCAGGGCAGCCTCGCCCTCGCCGTCGAGATTGGAGTTCGGCTCGTCGAGCACGACGAGCTTCGGCTGGCCGAATACGGCCCGCGCCAGCGCGATGCGTTGGCGCTGGCCGCCGGAAAGCGGCGCACCGTTCGGGGCGAGCGGCGTATCGTAGCCCTTGGGCAGGCCGAGGATCAGCTCGTGCACGCCGGCGAGCCGTGCTGCTGCCACGATGTCGTCGGGTTTGGCGTCCTTGAAGCGGGCGATGTTCTCCGCGACCGTGCCTTCGAACAGCTCGACGTTCTGCGACACATAGCCGGCGAAGCTGCCGAACTCGGGCCGGGTCCACGACCAGACCTCGGCGCCATCCAGCCGAAGACTGCCGGCGCTCGGCTTGAGCGCGCCGACGATGAGCCGCGCCAGCGTGGATTTTCCCGCCGCGCTGGGGCCGACGATCCCGAGCGATTCGCCGGGAGCGACCGAGAACGAGATCTCGTTGAGGATCGGCGCGGCCGCGCCTGGCGCCGTGTAGCAAATGCCTTCTGCCGCGAGCCGCCCTTCCGGCGTCGGCAACGACATGGACGCGGGGCGCAGCGGCGTGGCGAGAAGCTCCTCGACGCGCGCGAGGGCCGAGCCTGCGGCCAGAATGTGTCGCCAGACGCCGACGAGCTGATCGATGGGCATCAACGCGCGCGCGCAGATCAGAGAGGCCGCGAAGAGGGCACCGGGGCTGATTTCGCGCTCCACCGCAAGCCACGCGCCGGCGCCCATGATGAGCACCTGCAGCGCATAGCGCATGAATTTGATGATGCTCGACACCGAGGAGTTGACGCGGCTGGCCTCGGCCTGCATGGCGATCGCTTCGACGCGAAGCGTCGCCCACCGGCGCGACAGCTCGGGCCCCATCCCCATCGCGCGCACCGTCTCGGCATTGCCGAACACGCCTTCGGACACGCGGTAGCTCTCCTCGGTGAGCTTGCCCGATGCGCCGATCTGCCGGCCGACAAGAATCTGGTTGAGGACGGCGAGACCCAGCACGATCAGGGCGCCGCCGAGTGAGATCATGCCCAGCCACGTGTGCAGATAGAAGCAGACGCAGAGGAACAACGGCGTCCACGGCAGATCGAAGAGCGAGAGGATGGCGTTGCCGGTCAGGGCATGGCGGACGGTGTCGAGGTCGCGCACGGCCGTGCTCCGCGCCGGCGAGGAGGCCGCCATATCGCTTTCGACCAGCCGGTCGAAGACCTGCGTCGAGAGCTGCGCGTCGAATTGGATGCCGAGCGCGATCAGCAGCCGCGCCCGGATCTCCTCCAACAGGCTCGAGGCGGCGATGCCCGCGAGCACGGCTGTGGTCAGGACGACCAGCGTCGCTCCGCTCCCGCTCGGGAGCACACGATCGAACATCTGGATCGTATAGAGCGGGATCGACAGGGTGAGGACGTTCACGAAAACGCTGAAAAAGGCTGCCCATAAGAGAAGGCGCCTGTACCCCGTCAGGTAAGAGCGGAGTTTCGGAGAAAAGACGGTGCGCTGCATCGGAGTCCGCGGCTTGCTCTTCGAACGGGTGAGAATGGGGGACTCAACTGCAACGCCTCGATGTCGTCGAAGCTTGGCCCGGAAGGGGCGCACACCATCAGCGACCAGGAAATGACGCGGAAATGACGAGATTCATAGTCAACTCGAAACAGCAATTTTATTGTTTTACGTGCAATTTAAAAAAGATACGCAACTCAATAGGTTCTAAACGCAGGATAACGTGTTCGATGAGAGTTGCGAACTAGCTGGTTTCAATTAGCAGTTTTATTCGACGTGTGAAATGCACGTATTTCTCGTAATTTACAAAATAGAAAGCATGACGATGCATTTATCAGAATGAGTACGGTGAAGAAGCCCGTAAAGGGTATTTCTGATTGAGAATGACGGTAGCTGCAAGTCGATGGATCGACGTCCGCACCGCTGATTTGATCAAGAAATAGACGCCGATTTGTAAGGGGTGAGTTGTGGCCAGCCGATGTGCGGTGGCCAGCAAAAGCAAAATCGGGGTCTCCAATGGCTGTCGTCAATCTGCCGAACAAGAGCAAGGCTAATCAGTATACGGCAGCAAGTGTCGATACACTGATCGGCGGTTCATCGACAGACACCGTTGTGGTGACAGGTACGGTCACTGGCGCGAGTGTCGATCTCGTGGCCGGAAACGATAAGCTGACCCTGAGCAACGGCAACAACAGCGCCACGATCTCCAACGTGGAGACGGTGGTCGATGGCACCGGGTCCTCGACGATCACGATCGGAGCGGCTGCCCCGCGCGGCTCGATCGACATGGGCGCCGGCAACGATGCGCTGACGCTCGGCAACTTCACCAATACCCTGACGGTCGCCAATACGGAGACGGTAACAGGCGGCACGGGCACGGACACCATCACCCTGGTGGGCGCGTTGACGACCTCGCATGCGATCGACCTAGGCGCCGGCAAGGACAAGCTGACGCTCGGGAGCGCCATCAACACCGGCACGGTGTCCAACATCGAGACGCTCGTCAGCGGTACGGGCGCGGATACGATTACGCTCGGGACGCAGATGACGAACGGGTCTGTGGACCTGGGTGCAGGAGCGGACAAGCTGACGTTCTCGAGCGCAGGCACAAACTCTGCGACGGTCGCGAACGTCGAGACGATCATTGGTGGGGCCGCAAACAACACGATCGTGCTTGCGAAGTCCATTACGGGCGGCTCGATCGATCTTGGGGCAGGCGTCGACAAGCTGACGCTTGGCAGCTTCACGAACACGGTGACGGTTGCCAATACGGAGACGGTGGCGGGCGGCGCGGGCGCCGACAGCGTCACGCTTGGGAGCGCACTCAGCGGCACGAATCGGATCGATCTCGGCGCCGGTGCCGACAAGCTGATGCTCGGCAACTTTGCAAACACCGGCACGGTCTCGAATGTCGACACCATCGTTGGCGGAACGGGCGTCGATACGATCACACTCGGTTCTGCGGCGGCGAAAGCGTCCATCAACCTCGGCGCTGGCGGCGATGCGCTGACGCTCGGCAACTTCACGAATACGGTCACGGTCTCGGCTACGGAGACGGTGACAGGCGGCACGGGGGCAGACACCGTTGCCCTCGTAGGCGCACTGACGACCTCGCATGCGATCGACCTCGGCGCCGGCAAAGACAAGCTGACGCTGAGCAATGTCGTCAATACCGGCACGGTCTCGAACGTCGAGACGCTGATCGGCGTCACACTCGTCGACACGATCACGCTGGGGACGCAGATGTCGAACGGGTCGGTAGACCTGGGCGCAGGCGCGGACAAGCTGACGTTCTCGGATGCAGGCGCGAACACCGCGACAGTCGCGAACGTCGAAACCATCATTGGCGGTGCGTCGAACAACACGATCGTGCTCGCCAAGGCCATTTCGGGCGGCTCGATCGATCTTGGGGTGGGCGTCGACAAGCTGACCTTGGGCAGCTTCACGAACACGGTGACGGTTGCGAACGCGGAGACGGTGACGGGCGGTGCGGGCGCGGACAGTGTCACGCTCGGGAGCGCACTCAGCGGCACGAATCGGATCGATCTGGGTGCCGGTGCCGACAAGCTGATGCTCGGCAATTTTGCGAACACCGGCACGGTCTCGAACGTCGAGACCATCGTCGGCGGAACGGGCGCCGATACGATCACGCTCAGTGCAGCAGCAGCGAAAGCGTCCATCGACCTCGGTGCCGGCAGCGACAAGCTGACGCTCGGGAACTTCACCAACACCCTCACGGTCGCGAATACGGAGACGGTAACAGGCGGCACGGGCACGGACACCGTCACCCTTGTGGGCGCACTGACGAATTCGCATGAGATCGATCTCGGGGCCGGCAAAGACAAGCTGACGCTGAGCAATGTCGCCAATACGGGCACGGTCTCGAATGTCGAGAGCATCCTCGGCGGCTCTCTCGCGGACACGATCACGCTCGGGACGCAGATATCGAACGGGTCCGTGGACCTGGGCGCAGGCGCGGACAAGCTGACGTTCTCGAGCGCAGGCGCAAACTCTGCGACGGTCGCGAACGTCGAAACCATCGTAGGCGGTGCCGCCAACAATACGATCGTTCTGGCCAAGGCCCTCACGGGCGGTTCGATCGATCTTGGGGCAGGCGTCGACAAGCTGACCTTGGGCAGCTTCACGAACACGGTGACGGTCGCCAATACGGAGACGGTGGCGGGCGGCGCGGGCGCCGACAGCGTCACGCTTGCAAGCGCGCTCACTGGCACGAGCAGCATCGACCTCGGGGCGGGCGCCGACAAGCTGACGCTCGGCAATTTTGCGAATACCGGCACGGTGTCGAACGTCGAGACGCTCGTCGGCGGAACGGGCGTCGATACGATCACGCTTGGCTCTGCGGCAGCGAAAGCCTCGATCAACCTCGGCGCTGCCAACGATGCGCTGACGCTCGGCAACTTCACGAATACGGTCACGGTCTCGGCTACGGAGACGGTGACAGGCGGCACGGGGGCAGACACCGTTGCCCTCGTAGGCGCACTGACGACCTCGCATGCGATCGACCTCGGCGCCGGCAAAGACAAGCTGACGCTGAGCAATGTCGTCAATACCGGCACGGTCTCGAACGTCGAGACGCTGATCGGCGTCACACTCGTCGACACGATCACGCTGGGGACGCAGATGTCGAACGGGTCGGTAGACCTGGGCGCAGGCGCGGACAAGCTGACGTTCTCGGATGCAGGCGCGAACACCGCGACAGTCGCGAATGTCGAAACCATCATTGGCGGTGCGTCGAACAACACGATCGTTCTGGCCAAGGCCCTCACGGGCGGCTCGATCGACCTCGGGGCAGGTGTCGACAAGCTTCAGCTTGGCAGCTTCACGAACACGGTGACGGTTGCCAATACGGAGACGGTGGCGGGCGGCGCGGGCGCCGACAGCGTCACGCTTGGGAGCGCACTCAGCGGCACGAATCGGATCGATCTCGGCGCCGGTGCCGACAAGCTGATGCTCGGCAACTTTGCAAACACCGGCACGGTCTCGAATGTCGACACCATCGTTGGCGGAACGGGCGTCGATACGATCACACTCGGTTCTGCGGCGGCGAAAGCGTCCATCAACCTCGGCGCTGGCGGCGATGCGCTGACGCTCGGCAACTTCACGAATACGGTCACGGTCTCGGCTACGGAGACGGTGACAGGCGGCACGGGGGCAGACACCGTTGCCCTCGTAGGCGCACTGACGACCTCGCATGCGATCGACCTCGGCGCCGGCAAAGACAAGCTGACGCTGAGCAATGTCGTCAATACCGGCACGGTCTCGAACGTCGAGACGCTGATCGGCGTCACACTCGTCGACACGATCACGCTGGGGACGCAGATGTCGAACGGGTCGGTAGACCTGGGCGCAGGCGCGGACAAGCTGACGTTCTCGGATGCAGGCGCGAACACCGCGACAGTCGCGAACGTCGAAACCATCATTGGCGGTGCGTCGAACAACACGATCGTGCTCGCCAAGGCCATTTCGGGCGGCTCGATCGATCTTGGGGTGGGCGTCGACAAGCTGACCTTGGGCAGCTTCACGAA
>DAITBB010000028.1:24718-35610 GCA_036823975.1 Hyphomicrobium sp. | reverse complement strand
AGGCGATCTACGTGCCGGCCGACGACTTGACCGACCCGGCGCCCGCGACCTCGTTCGCGCACTTGGACGCGACCACGGTTCTTTCGCGCTCGATCGCAGAGAAGGGCATCTATCCGGCCGTCGACCCGCTCGACTCCACGTCGCGCATGCTCGACCCGCGCATCGTCGGCGAGGAGCACTATCAAGTCGCACGTCAGGTGCAGTCGATCCTCCAGCGCTACAAGGCGCTTCAGGACATCATCGCCATTCTCGGCATGGACGAGCTTTCGGAAGACGACAAGCTCACTGTTGCACGCGCCCGCAAGATCGAGCGCTTCATGAGCCAGCCGTTCACCGTGGCAGAGGTGTTCACGGGATCGCCCGGCAAGCTCGTCTCGCTGGCCGACACGATCAAGGGCTTCAAGGGTCTCTGCAACGGTGACTACGATCACCTGCCGGAGCCGGCCTTCTATATGGTAGGCTCTATCGACGAGGCTATCGCAAAAGCCGAGAAGCTCGCCGAGGCGGCCTAAAGGCCCACACCGGGTCGTGCATCCCGCCGCAATGTCGTGCTTCGAATCACTCTATGAGAGTTTCAGTCTGGCTATGAAGCGGGGGACCACATGACGATGGAAGCAGCGGGCGGAGACGGCGGGTTCGGCACGTGCTGCCCGGAATTGGCAGACGCCATGAGCGGCGAGGAGTACGAGCCGCTCATCACGACGGGCGACGATGGTGTGCTCTACATGTCGGTCGGGCTCGTTGAGCTCGAGGACGAGGAGCCGGGCATGGTCGATCATCCGGTTTTCTTCTGCCCGTTCTGCGGCAAGGGCCTGCAGACGCCGGAAGACGTGAAGGCGAAAGCCGGCGACAGCGAAGACGAAGACAACGCGTAAGGCTTCGCCGCTGGAACCCGCGCTTCTTGCGGGCAGCGGCGTGGCAGGATCGAGGACAGGAAGCCGATGGCTCAGACGTTCACATTCGAGCTGGTCAGCCCCGAGAAGGTGCTGCTATCGGGCGAGGCGGAGCAGGTCATGCTGCCCGGCAGCGAAGGCGACATGACGGTTATGCCCGGCCATGCTCCGCTGGTTGCGACGCTGCGGCCTGGCTTGGTGGACGCTGTGCTTGGCGGCGGCTCCAAGGCGAGCGTGTTCGTTCGTCAGGCCTTCGTTCAGGTCGGGCCGCAGCGCGTCACGGTGCTGGCCGAGAAGGCGATCGATCTCACCGATCTCAAGGGGGCGGCGCTTTCGGACGAGCTTTCGAAGGCCGAGGGCGAGCTTGCGGCGGCCAAGGACGACGACGAGCGGCTGCTGGCGAACCAGGCCATCGACACGCTATCGCGTCTCAGGGCCTAAGCGCTTCCAGCATCTCGACGAATGAAATGGAAAGCGCCCGCTAGCCGGGCGCTTTTTTGTTTTCAGAGGCTGCGGCAGCGCAGGCTATTTCTGCTCGGCGAGGTCGAGCTTGCGGTTCATGCGGCGCAGAAGCTGGCCGACATTCGCCAGCAGGCTGTGCTCGATCGAGAAGTAGATGCGCTCGCCCTTGAAGCGTTTCTTCACGGGGTCCCAGGGGAACAGCAGCACGACGTCGAACTCGATCGGATGTCCGGTCGAGGGCAGGCCCAACAGCTCGCCGTGATGGACGCCGTTGAAATGCGCTTCCTCGACAACGCCTTGCGGGCCGACGAAGACGTTGACGACGGAGAAGCAGTTCTCGGGGAAGGCCTTCAGAAAGCCATCGTAGAACTGCGCGGCGCCTTCATGCCCGTGCCAGACCTTGCCGTTGTTCAGGATCGTGTAGACGCAGTCGTCGGTCAGGGTGGCGAGCAGTCCGGGGATGTCGCCCCTGTGCTCGGCGGCGATGTGGTCGAGCCACAGCTCCTTGATGCGATTGTATTCCTCCGCATCGAAAGGCTGCCCCGACTGATAATCGGCGCCGTCGTTGAACGGAGGAAGGGTTCTCGTCAAGGTGCGTTGGGACATGGCAATAAGCTCGGCAGATTAAACCCTGAGGTTCGACAAGAGTTCGTTCGATCGACACGAAACACACAGCCCGCTCTATGGCGAGACCGACTGCGCCATCTTTCGTTAAATCATGAGGCCAAGCGGGATTTGACTTGGATCAGATCGGAGGATCGATCCATTCCTTCATTTCAGCTTTGAGCGAGATGCGCAAATCTCTCGACGATGGTTTGGTAAATTCGTCTCTTGAATGGCCCAACCAACTCGGGAAGCTCGTGCATCTCGCGCCAGCTCCAGCGATCGAATTCCGCCTTGCGACCGCGCGGACGGACGTCGATCTCGCTGTCGTCGCCCAGAAAACGCATGGCGAACCAACGTTGGCGCTGTCCGCGGTATTTCCCCTTGAGGGCGATGCCAACCAGCGGCTCCGGAAGGTCATACGTCAGCCATTGGGGGATTTCGGCAATGACCTCGGCGCTGGTGATGCTGGTCTCTTCCTGAAGCTCGCGATAGGCCGCTTCGATCGGTTCCTCACCCTTCATCAGACCGCCTTGCGGCATTTGCCAGAGGTAGGCTGACTTGTCGCCCATCCATTTCGGCAGCCGTCGGCCTGTCCAGACGCGCCCCTCCTGATTCAGCAGCATGATGCCGACGCTCGGCCGATAAGGCAGATCGGGTGGTTGCTGGCCGGTGGTGAACGTCGCTTGAGTCATGGCTGGTGATCTGCTGCCTTTCTGGCGGTAGGAGTAGGCTAGCCCCTTCTCGCGACCGAATCAGGGCGATTATCTAGCCGAGAAATAACGGTTTTTTGTCACACTGTCTGTGTTGTGAGGGATATCCCCCGCCACACGGCAGCCTCGGCGCGCCTAAGCTTTGAGCAGTGGCGCGAAAGCGTGCAACACCGCAATGTATACGTCGCGCTTGAACGGGACGATCAGTTCTGGAAGCTCGGTAGGCGCACACCAGCGCCACGTCACGAACTCGGCGTTCGGCGTGCCGGGGATGCCGAGGTCGATCTCGCTGTCGTCGCCCAGGAAGCGGGCGGCGAACCATTTCTGACGCTGGCCTCTATAGCGGCCGCCCCACGCCACGCCGAGCAGGTGCGGCGGCAGCTCATATGTCAGCCACCCTTCTGTCTCACCAATGAGATCGACGCTGCGAATGGCGGTTTCCTCGCGCAACTCGCGCAAGGCCGCTTTGCGGGGATCCTCGTTGTCGTCGATGCCGCCCTGGGGCATTTGCCACCAGGTGCCGCGGCCCTCTGCGTCGCCCGGCATATCGGCGCGCTGGCCGACCCAGACGTGGCCCGTCTGGTTCAGCACCATGATGCCGACGCAAGGCCGATAGCCAAGCGTGTTCGGGTCGATGGGCGTGGAGTGGCTCATGCGTGGCTCGTTGGTGATATGGGCTCGTGCGATGGCGGAAAATGACGATGGGCGCTCTTGAGCGCCCATCGCAGCGTATCAAACCTAAGGACAGACTTTTTTGTCAGTTCGGCACCGGCTTTTCGGCCGACTGGCCGCTCTGCGGCTGCACCGCAGGCTTCGCAACCGTTTCGCCCGTGGCTTCGCCGCGAAGGAACTTCAGTGCGAATTGAAGCTGGGTATCTTTCTCCGGCTCCTTCGGCACGTAGGCCGACGAGCCAGACTCTTCCTTCGCCGGATCGGCGGCCTCGCCTTCCTTACCGGGCTCCGCTGCTTCGCCGGCCGGTTTTTCGCCTTCCCCTCTGAGGTGGCCACGAAGGCTTGCTTCGCCGCGCGGCTTCTCAGTGTTTTTGCCCTTCAGCTCTTCCGGCAGCTCCTGCTCGACCACGATGTCCGGATCGATGCCCTTGGCCTGAATCGAGCGGTTGGACGGCGTGTAGTAACGCGCCGTCGTCAAACGGATTGCGCCGTTGGCACCGAGCGGAATGATCGTCTGCACGGATCCCTTGCCGAAGGAGCGCGTGCCGATGATGGTGGCGCGCTTGTGATCCTTCAGCGCGCCGGCGACGATCTCGGAGGCCGATGCGGAGCCGCCGTTGATCAGCACGACGATGGGCTTGCCCTCGGCGGTATCGCCGGGACGCGCCTGAGCACGCTGCGTTTCCTCGTTGTTGCGGCCCTTCGTCAGCACGATGGCGCCGCGGTCGAGGAAGTCATCGGAGACGGCGATGGCCTGATCGAGCAAGCCGCCGGGGTTGTTGCGCAGGTCGATGATGATGCCTCTGAGCTTGGGGCCGATCTCCTTCTTCAGGCCGTCCATGGCCTTGACGAGGTTGGCGTGGGTCTGCTCGTTGAAGGTCGTCACCTTGACGTAGGCGATGTCGTCGCCTTCCTTGCGGGCCTTGACCGCGTTGATGCGGATGAAGTCCCGCACGATCTTGACGTCGAACGCCTCCTCCTTGCCCTTGCGGACGATGGTGAGCGTGATCGGCGTGTTGACGGGGCCGCGCATCTTCTCGACGGCCTGCTCGAGGGTGAGGCCGGAGATCTGCTCGTTATCGAGGTGCGTGATGAGGTCATTGGCCTGGATGCCGGCCTTCGATGCGGGCGTGTCGTCGATCGGCGCGACGACTTTGACGACGCCGTTCTCCATCGTGACCTCGATGCCGAGGCCGCCGAACTCACCGCGCGTCTGCACCTGCATGTCACGGTAGTTTTTCGGGCTCATGTATGAGGAATGCGGATCGAGAGCCGCGAGCATGCCGTTGATGGCGCTCTCGACCAGCATCGTGTCGTCGGGCTTCTCGACGTAGTCGGAGCGGACGCGCTCGAACACGTCACCGAAGAGGTCGAGCTGGCGGTAAAGCTCGGAGTTGGGCGAGTTGGCCGAGTAGGTCTGGGTGACGTTCAGCACGGTCGTGGCGCCGGCGAGACCCGTCATCGTCAGGAACGTCCAGAATACGAGGTCGGTCTTGCGCATTAGTTCTGCACCTTCTGATGAGAGGCGACCCACCACGGGTCCGAGTCAATAGGTTGGCCGTCCTTGCGGAACTCGACATAAAGAACAGGCGCGCTGGTCTGCGGCCCCGAGGGGGCCGTATCCGGCCGGTCAGACGCAAGCTGCGCTGTGCGCGGGGCTCGGCTCATGGTTCCAATCGGCTCGGCGGCCAAGACGAATTGCCCAGGCCCGACATCCATCCGGGACAATCCGGCCACCAGGACATGATACCCGCCGCCGGCATTGATGATCAAGAGTTGGCCATAGCTGCGGAACTCGCCCGCGTAGACGACCCATCCGTCGCAAGGAGACGTGACGCGCGCACCATAGCGCGTTTCGATCACGAGGCCCTTCGACGTTCCTCCATATTGGGTCTTCTCGCCGAATCCCAAGACCCGGCGGCCTCGCGCGGGCAGCGAGAGGCGGCCCCGGGCGTCGTGGAAGGCCATGGCGGGGCGGATCCGGTCGGGCTTGCCGGGCATGAGGGACGTTGCCTGAGGCGCTAGTTCGACGACGGACGATGAGGGAGGCGAGGCCGGCGGCGGCGTCATGAGCGCAACCTCCTCGGTGCGCGGCGCGGGGGGCGGCGGCTCCGGCGGGGGCATGGCCGCTTGCGGGTCAGGCGGGGCCGCGGGCGCGATGGCGGGCGCCGATGCGGCCGGCGGGGGGGACTGCTGTGCCGGCGGCAGCACCGCCACGATGTGATCGCGGCTTGCCTGGCCGCGGCCTTCACCTTCGTGGCCCGGCAGGGTGGGGGTGGCGTTGACCTGCTGGCCGAGCTTGGCGATCAGCTCGCTCAAATCGCTGACGTTTCTCGAGATCTCGGTCGCGGCCTCACGCACCTGGGCAAGCTCGGTCTGGCGCTCGGCGAGGGTCTGCTTCTTCGTTTCGAGGAGCGCTGCGAGCTGGGCCTGGACGGCTTCGAGCTTGTCCCGCTCGGCGCGCAGGGCATCGCCTTCGCGGCGGATGCGGCTCATGATCGACACGAGGTCGTTGAGCTTGGCGGTGAGAATGCGGGCCTCGTCGCGCATGCCCGGAAAGGCGATGCCGATCAGCATGGCACTGCGCACCATCCGCAGGGCATCCTCGCGGCGCGTAATGATCACGGGCGGCGGATTGCGCCCCATGCGCTGAAGGGCGGCGAGGAGGCCCGATATTTTGCCGTGCTCCTTGGCGAGGGAGACGCGGATCGTCTGCTCCTGTTTCTCGAACCCGGCCAACCGCTCCTCGATGGCGGTCATCTTCTCCTCGCCCGCCTGCACGCGCGCGGCGGTCTCGACGAGGCGGGCGTTGATCTCGCGGCGATCGTCGGTGAGGCTTACGAGGTCCTTCTGGATCTCGCGATCGCGGCTCTCCTTGGCTTGGAGCTCCTGCTGCTGGCGCTCGAGCTTGCGGGAGGCTTCCTCCGCGGACGGCGAGGTGGCCCGGGGCGCATTGGACTGGGCCAGGGCCACCGCAACCGGCATGGCGCACGCCAGCGCCGCCGTGGCGAGGGCCACGCGCCGAGGCTCATCCCTGCTCTTGCCGCGTCTGCTCGTTGCCCTTCGGGTCACACCCTCGCTCACCTCGTCCTTCGCTCGTTCGTCGTGGGTCCGTGTGGTCCGTATCCCGCGGAATGCTGGAGCCGCTCCGAGTCCGATGGGACCGGGAGAGCTTGAGCGATCACGCCTGAGAACGTCCGTAGCCAAGCTTTCCTGATTCGTCAGGATCCCGCCTGCCACCTGGCCGACAAGGCGCGCATAAGTGGTTAGAATTAGGGCATGGAGCTTGTCGGAGGCCGTCTCCGAGACCGGCGAGTCTGGGGTTTTTGACCGCTTTATTCTTCTGTCACGCGTGGCCTTCCGTCCCTAGGGTCCCTACATTAGGGTGCGAGCCGCAGGATCAACCGAGGCGCTAGCTGCGTATGGAAACCCTTCTCTCCTACCTGTCGACCGGCATGATGTTCGCCGTGGCCCTTGTGCTCGTTGCGGGGCTATGTGTGATGCTACGCGGACGCAGCCCCAATCTCAGCCAGAGCTTGATGCGCTGGCGCGTCGGGCTGCAGTTCACGGCCGTGGTGCTCCTGGTCGTCTACGCTTACGTCCAGCATCTCTGACGCCAAGGTGGCTGTCTGACGGCCCGGGATCGCACTGCCGCGATTTCGGCGTTGTTGCCCCCTCCTGCGCCTAAGCAGTCTCCCCTTCTCTACAAAATGCTCTCGATCCGTTCCGGTTTTAATGGGGTCGCGGAACGGCTCTAAGCTTTTGTTTGATCGTGCTTCTTATCGGACACTTCACATGGCATGGCTCCGCCATGACTCCATGGCATGGCTCTGCCATGACCGGTTCCCAATTTTCCGTAAGCACTCTAGGGTATGCGCCGAAACGAGGGATTTCGGACGCATGGTCAAACTCAATAAAATCTACACGCGAACGGGCGACGCCGGGACGACGGGGCTTGGAACCGGGCAGCGGGTGCGCAAGGACGACCTGCGCATCACGGCCTACGGCACGGTGGACGAGACGAACGCAACCCTCGGCATGGTGCGGCTCCATCTTTCCGAGCATCCGGGGCTCGACGCCAAGCTCGTGCGGATCCAGAACGACCTCTTCGATCTCGGCGCGGACCTGTGCGTGCCGGACCGGGGCGAGAAACTCGAGTTCGAGGCGCTGCGCGTCACGGACGGGCAGGTGACGCGGCTCGAGGCCGAGATCGACGAGATGAACGCCGAGCTCAAGCCTCTGAGATCGTTTATTCTTCCGGGAGGCTCCCCGGCCTCGGCGGCGCTGCATGTGGCCCGTACGGTGTGCCGGCGCGCGGAGCGGGACATGGTCGCGCTGGCGGCCGTCGAGGGCGAGCCGGTCGGCGCGGCGGCGATGAAATACATCAACCGTCTTTCCGATTTTCTTTTTGTCGCAGGGCGTTACGTGAACAACCGCGGTGAGAGCGACGTGCTCTGGGTGCCAGGACAAAACCGTTAGGCAAATCCGAGCCGGGGCCAAAGGGGGCACGATGTTCGTTCCACTGCATGACGAAAACTCGCTGAAGTCCATCCGCTTTCAGTACGTGACCGTCGCGCTCATCCTGGTCAACGTGGTCGTCTACCTGCTCGAGGCGGTGCGGCTCGGAGAGGTGGCGATCGCAAGCTTCGCGATCATCCCGAAGGAGCTGTTCGACACCAGCCTGCTGCCGATCGAGATGCCGTCGATGGGCCCCGCGGTGCCCGAGCGGCTGACGCTCCTCACCTACATGTTCTTCCATGGCGACGTGCTGCATCTCGCCGGTAACATGTTGTTTTTGTGGGTGTTTGGCGACAACGTCGAGGATGCGCTGGGGCACGTCAAATTCCTCGTCTTCTATCTCGCCTGCGGTATCGTCGGCGGCCTCGTGCATGCGCTCGTCGAGCCGACCTCCGATATTCCGCTGATCGGGGCGAGCGGGGCCGTGGCCGGCGTGCTCGCGGCCTACCTCATGCTGCACCCGCGCGTGCGGGTCTGGGTGCTCGCTCTCAAGGCCATTCCGCTGCGGATTTCGGCGGCATTCGCGCTCGGCCTCTGGATCCTGATGCAGATCGTGATGGTGCTCATTCCGCAAATGGGGCCCACGGCCTGGTGGGCGCATATCGGCGGCCTCGTGGCGGGGGCCGTGCTGGTGGTGTTCCTGCGCCGCCCGGGCGTGCCGCTGTTCGACCGGGGGCTCGGCTACGGGACCTGACCGGCTTCGTCCTGCGGCGAATAACAACATTCGCGTGCCTGCATTGACTTGGCCCGGAACGGCTCGTAGTTTCGTCTCTCGCAACTGCGAAGTGCTCGAAAATGTCGCGGCTTAGGCCTGTCACACGGACGACATGCGCCGGTCATGACAGAGGGTGGCGGATCCAGCCGTTGGCTGGCCGCCAGTCCGGATTGAGTTCGGAAACAGCCAGGACACTCATGACAACAACAAGGCCGTGCGCCGGGGAGCGTCGCGCATCATGAAGATACTCGTCGCTGTGAAGCGCGTCGTTGATTTCGCCGTCAAGATCCGAGTCAAATCGGATGGCTCGGGCATCGAGCTCGCCAACGTCAAAATGTCCATGAATCCGTTCGACGAAATTGCCGTCGAGGAAGCGGTTCGGATCAAGGAGAAGGATGCCTCCACGGAGGTCGTGGCCGTTTCGATCGGCACCGCGAAATCCCAGGAGACGCTGCGCACGGCGCTCGCCATCGGCGCCGACCGCGCCATTCTCGTCGAGACGGACGAAGCGACCGTCGAGCCGCTCGCGGTCGCCAAGCTGCTGAAGGCGCTCGTCGAGGCGGAGAAGCCGGACCTCGTCGTGCTCGGCAAGCAGGCCATCGACGACGACTGCAACCAGACGGGCCAGATGCTGGCTGCGCTGCTCGGCTGGCCGCAGGGGACGTTCGCCTCCAAGGTCGTGCCGGAGGCCGGCGCGGTCGACGTCACGCGCGAGATCGACGGCGGCCTCGAGACGGTGAAGCTCACGCTTCCGGCCGTCGTGACCACCGACCTTCGCCTCAACGAGCCGCGCTATCCTTCGCTGCCCAATATCATGAAGGCGAAGAAGAAGCCGCTCGACGTCAAGAAGCCGCAGGATCTCGGCGTCGACATCGCGCCGCGTCTCAAGGTTCTCAAGACCGCCGAGCCGCCGGTGCGCAAGGCCGGCGTGATCGTGCAGGACGTGGCGGAGCTCGTGCGCCGCCTCAAGACCGAGGCGGGGGTGATCTGATGGCTATTCTTCTTCTCGCGGAGCACGCCAACGCTACGCTCGGCGGCGCGACCGCCAAGGCGCTCTCGGCGGCCAAGGCGATCGGCGGCGACGTGCATGTGCTGGTCGCGGGCCACAACTGTGCGCCGGCGGCGGAGGCGGCCGCGAAGCTCGACGGCGTCGCCAAGGTGCTCGTGGCCGATGCGCCGCATCTCGCCAACGGGCTCGCCGAGGAGGTCGCTGCCACCGTGCTCGCGCTCGCCGGCAGCTACGACACGATCCTCGCGCCGGCGACGGCGGCCGGCAAGAACGTGCTTCCGCGCGTTGCGGCGCTGCTCGACGTGATGCAGGTCTCCGACATCACCAAGGTCGTCGCGCCCGATACCTTCGAGCGGCCGATCTATGCGGGCAACGCGGTGCAGACGGTGCAGGCGACCGACGCCACGAAGGTCGTCACCGTGCGCACCGCCGCGTTCAAGGCGGTCGATGAGAGTGGATCGGCGCCGATCGAAAGCGTGTCGGCGGCGCCTGCCGTCGGGCGCTCGTCGTTCGTCGGCGCCGAGCTCACCAAGTCGGACCGGCCCGAGCTCACGGCGGCGAAGATCGTCATCTCGGGTGGCCGCGGCATGGGCAACGGCGAGAACTTCAAGACGTACATCGAGCCGGTGGCCGAACGCCTCGGCGCGGCGATGGGCGCCTCGCGCGCGGCGGTCGATGCGGGCTTCGTGCCCAACGATCTTCAGGTCGGCCAGACCGGCAAGGTCGTGGCGCCGGATCTCTACATGGCCGTCGGCATCTCGGGCGCGATCCAGCATCTCGCGGGCATGAAGGATTCGAAGGTCATCGTGGCCATCAACAAGGACGCCGAGGCGCCGATCTTCCAGGTCGCCGACTATGGCCTCGTTGCGGATCTCTTCCAGGCGTTGCCGGAACTCGACGCCGAGCTCGCTAAAGCCGGTCATTGAGCCCCGCCGGGGCGGCGGCAGACAAAGGGACATTCACCATGGATGTTGCAGTGAAGGCCGATGCAAGGGGGAAACCGGCAGCGAGGCCGGTCCCCGTCATCAAGCAGGTCGGCGTGATCGGGGCGGGGCAGATGGGCAGCGGCATCGCCCATGTGATCGCGCTCGGCCAGTACGACGTGCTGCTGACCGACATCCGCAAGGAGGCGGTGGACCGGGCGCTCGAGAACATCGAGAAGAGCATGGGCCGCCAGGTCGCCAAGGGGATCGTGACCGAGCCCGACATGAAAGCGGCGCTGGCGCGCATCAAGTTCGCGCCCGACCTCGATGCCTTCTCCGACAGCGACATGGTGATCGAGGCGGCGACCGAGGGCGAGAGCATCA
>DAITBB010000028.1:0-24708 GCA_036823975.1 Hyphomicrobium sp. | reverse complement strand
CCAGGAGCTGTGCCCGAAGCTGAAGCCGTCGGCGCTGGTCGCCACCAACACCTCCTCGCTCTCGATCACGCGGCTCGCCTCCACCACGGACCGGCCCGAGCACTTCATCGGCATGCACTTCATGAATCCGGTGCCGCGCATGGAGCTGGTCGAGCTCATCCGCGGCATCGCGACCGAGGACGAGGTGTTCGCCGTCGCGCGCCAGTTCGTGGAGAGCCTCGGCAAGACGACGGCCGTGTCGGAGGATTTCCCGGCCTTCATCGTCAACCGCATCCTGCTGCCGATGATCAACGAAGCCGTCTATACGCTCTACGAGGGCGTCGGCACCGTGGAGGCCATCGACAAGGCGATGCGGCTCGGTGCGCATCATCCGATGGGGCCGCTGGAATTGGCGGACTTCATCGGGCTCGATACGTGCCTTGCCGTGATGCAGGTGCTCTACGAGGGGCTTTCGGATTCCAAGTACCGCCCCTGTCCGCTGCTCGTGAAGTACGTCGAGGCTGGCTGGCTCGGCCGCAAGACCAACCGCGGCTTCTACGATTATCGCGGCGAGAAGCCCGTTCCGACGCGCTGACGCCGGGCGGCGGCTATGACGACATCCTCACGCGTCGCGGTCGTGACCGGGGCCGGAAGCGGCATCGGGCGCGCGGTGGCAGTGGCGCTGTTCGACGCCGGCTTTGACGTGGTGCTGGCCGGGCGCCGGCAGGCGGCGCTCGACGAGACGCGCGGGCTCTGCGCGTCGCGTGATGGGTGTGTGCTCGCGGTTGCGACCGATGTGGCGGATGAGGAGGCCGTGCGGCGCCTGTTCGCGGCGGCGGACGAGCGCTTCGGCCGCGTCGACGTGCTCTTCAACAACGCCGGCCTCTCGGCGCCGGCCGTGCCGATCGACGCGCTCGCCCCCGCGCAATGGAAGGCCGTCGTGGACGTGAACCTCACGGGGGCGTTTCTCTGCGCGCAGGCGGCGTTCCGGCTGATGAAGGCGCAGCGCCCGATGGGCGGGCGCATCATCAACAACGGCTCCATCTCGGCCGTGGCGCCGCGCCCGAATTCGGCACCGTATACGGCGACCAAGCACGCCCTGACCGGGCTCACGAAGGCGCTTTCGCTCGACGGGCGCGCCTACGACATCGCCGCGTCGCAGATCGACATCGGCAATGCGGCGACGGAGATGACCGAGCCGATGGCGCGGGGCGTGCTGCAGGCCGACGGCAGCGTGCGCGCGGAGCCGCGCATGGACGTGGCGCATGTGGCCGAGGCTGTCGTTTACATGGCGACGCTGCCGCTCGGGGCCAATGTCCAGTTCATGACGCTGATGGCCACGAAGATGCCGTTTGTCGGCCGGGGATGACGGGGGCCTTACGGCGCGCAAGGGTTGCGCCGGCGGGCAGGCTTCCTTAGACCTCAAGCGCCGCATCGTTCTCAGGATCGGGGCCTCGATGCTTTCGACTGTGCGCAAAACCGGAGCCTCGCTTGCACTCTGCGGTGTGCTGGCGGCTCTTGCCGGCTGCGCGACGGTTTCGGACCTCGCCGGCATTCCGCGCACCGGCTATCAGAAAGATGGGACCTACGTCGTGAGCCCGGACGAGGAGGCCCTCGCCTGCCGGCAGATCCGTGACCGGCTCGACGTGCTGAGCAGCGAGCTGAAGGCCCTGCCGCAGAGAGCGGCGATCGAGGAGCAGGCGCGGCCCTCGACCTTGACGGCGGCCTTCGGGCGCATGTTCGGTGATCCGGGCGATGGGCTTACGGCGACGGCGGACTTCCGGCGCGCGACGGCCGAGGCCGAGGCGCTCAATGCGCTCCTCGTCAAGAAGCAGTGCGTGTGACGGCGTAGCGGCGCGGGCTTCGGGCCTTCCTCTCGCACGCTGCACCACAAAAAAAGACGGACCGTTTCCGGTCCGTCCGTGTCGAGGCCCTTCTTCGGGCGGCCTTGCTATTCCAGCTCTTTCTTGATGATGCGTCCGCCGCGGATATCGACGTCGTAGACGCGGCCGTTGGCATGGCGGGCATTGTCGACCTCGAACTTGCGGTCGTCGCGGTCGTACTCGATCTTTCTCCACGAGGTGAAGCCGTTGGCGCGGAGCACCTCCGTGACCGCGCCGCGCTCGGCGGCGGTGGCCGGGCGGTCGTCGGCGAGGGCGGGGCCTGCGAGCGCGCCCGCGAGGAGGACCGAGGCCAAGGTCGCAATCGTCTTCTGCATCTGTGCAATCTCCATGTTTTACAGTGTACGTCTGGTTCAAAAAACTTCGGTGTCGGTGGCTGCACCATGGGTCGGGAGCATCCGTCGGGCGCCACTCTCGGCGAAAGGGCCTGACGGCGGCCTGATGGGGGGTGTCAGCGGATTGTCAGGCGGGGCTCGTTGGAGGTGGCTGGCATGGTTTCCGGAGGGTGAGTGGCCTCGGGAAGGCTGACGGTGGCGGTGAGGCCGGGTCCGGCATCGGCGAGCGCCAGGCTGCCGCCCCATGAATCCAGGATGTCGGTCACGATGGCGAGGCCGAGGCCGGCTCCCGATCCCCGCTCGTCGAGGCGGCCGCCGCGGCGCAGGGCTTCGTCCGTCCGTCCGGCGGGAATGCCGGGGCCGTCGTCCGTCACGTCGAGGATCACGCGGGGGCCGTCGCGGCGGCCGGTGATGGTTACGGTGTGGCGCGCGTGGCGGGCGGCATTCTCGATCAGGTTGCCGACGGCCTCGGAGAGATCGTCGCGGTCGATGGCGGCGTCGAGGCCGGCGGGAACCTCTACGATCCAGTCCAGGCGCTCCCCGTCCGGCGTGCGCTGGACGACACGGACGACCTCGGCGATGGCGCGGCCGAGATCGGCCGAGGCGGCGCGATAGGGCGCCGACAGGCGCGCGCGTGTCAGCTCGCGCTCGACGGTGCGCTGCATGGTGCGGATCACCGTCGAGAGGCTGAGCGCGGCCGTCGTCTGGCCCTCCGCGGCGAGACGCTCGACCTCGGCCTCGAGCACCTGCAGCGGCGTCCTGAGGCCGTGAGCGAGGTCGCCGGCGCGGGTCTTGGCGCGGGCAAGCTCCGCGTCGCGCGCGTCGATCAAGGCATCGATCTCGTGGGCGAGGGGACGGACCTCGTCCGGAAAGCCCGTGCCCATGCGCGTGCGCCGCCCGGAGCGGACCTCGGCAAGGCGGGTGCGGACGGCGGCCAGCGGACGCAGGCCGATCGTCACCCAGAGCCAGGTGGCCGCCAGCAGGAGCGTGGCGATGACGGAGAGCAGGGGGGTGAGGTCGACCGCGAACTCACGCGTGGCCTTGGAGATCTCGGCCGAGTCGAGCGCGAGGGCAATGCGGGCGGTGCCGCCGCCCATGCGCTCGGGAAGCTCGATGCGGCGCTGGAGGAGATAAAGCTCGGTGCGGCCTGGCCCGGCGATGCGGTGGTGGCGGATGGCGTCGTCGACCTCGGGCTCCGGTGGAAGCGCCAGCTCCACGTCCCACAGCGAGCGCGAGCGGAGCACGGTGCCGTCCGTCTCGCGCACGATCTGCCAGTAGAGGCCGGACAGGGGGACCTCGAAGCGCGGGTCGGCCGGCGGCGTGGTGAGGGCGAGCTTGCCCGTGGGGTCGCGCTCGAGATGGGCGGTGATCTGGTTCAGGTGGACGCTGAGCTCGGCGTCGATGCGCCGCTCCGCGTGGCGCTCGAAGAGGAGCGTGAGGCCCCAGGCCGCAAGCGCCAGCGCGAGGAGGGTGGAGGCTGCCCCCGCGAGCAGCAGGCGCAGGCGCAGCGATCCGAGGCTCATTCCGAT
The DNA here is from genome assembly GCA_036823975.1 of Hyphomicrobium sp. Classification (GTDB taxonomy): domain Bacteria; phylum Pseudomonadota; class Alphaproteobacteria; order Rhizobiales; family Hyphomicrobiaceae; genus Hyphomicrobium_C. The sequence continues at coordinate 20,964 of DAITBB010000028.1, read as the reverse complement.
CCCGCCGTCACGACGTAGCCGAACCCGCGGCGCGTCTGAATGACGTCGGCGCCGAGCTTCTTCCTCAGCCGCGTGACCACCGCTTCGAGCGCGTTGGCGTCGCGGGCGTCATCGTCGCCATAGAGGTGCTCGATCAGCTCGCTCGGGGAGACCACGCGTCCCTTATGGTGCAGGAGATAGGCCACGAGCCGGTATTCCAGCGGCGAGACGGGAGCGTTCGTGCCGTTGACGGTGACGCGCATCTGGCGCGTGTCGACGGCGAGCGGTCCGGCCTCGATTACCGGCGAACCGTGGCCCGCCGCGCGCCGGATGAGGGCGCGCACGCGGGCCATCAGCTCCTCGATCTGGAAGGGCTTGGCGAGATAGTCGTCGGCGCCGGCGTCGATGCCCTCCACCCGCTCGGGCCAGGCGCCGCGGGCGGTCAGAATGAGGACCGGCATCGTCCGGCCGGCGGCGCGCCAGCGCTTCAGAACGCTGAGGCCATCCATTTTCGGAAGGCCGAGGTCCAGGATGACGAGGTCGAAGTCCTCGGTGTCGCCGAGAAACCAAGCCGCTTCGCCATCATCCGCGAGGCGGCACTGGTAGCCGGAGGCGGAGAGGGAAGCTGCGATGGCGGTGGCGATGGCCGGCTCGTCCTCGACGATCAGGATGCGCATCAGTCATCGTCCTCGATGCTGAGGATCTTTCCGGTTGCGGCATCGACGTCGACCTCGAGGAGTTTGCCGCGCGAGTCGATGACGTTGAACTCGTAGACGAAGCGGCCTTTCTCGACCTCGAGCTCGACGCCGATCACCTTGCCGGGCAGACGCGGGCTCACGATCTCGGTGATCTCCGAGAGCGGCTTGATGCGGCCTTCCAGGAGGGCGCGCCGGGCGCGCTCCTGATCGAGGCGGTCGTCGTCGGCCAAGGCGGCGGAGGCCGGCGCCAGCGCCAGCAGGGCGGCCAGGAGGAGCAAGGGCTGCGAAATTTTCATGCGGCTTTGATGCGTTATTTTGCCTGACAACGGGCTGACGGCGCGTATCAGCGGCCGGTCAGGCGGGCCCCGTTAGAACCGTCTCGTGCCGGGCGCCGCGAGGGCGCCTCAACCACCATCATAGACGGAGACGATCTCATGAAGAAGCTGTTGGCTGTTTCCCTCCTGACCGCAGGGCTCGCCCTTCCCGCATTCGCCGATGCCGACGACTACAAGGGTGTCCTCAACGTGCCGCGCGAGCAATGGATGAGCACGTCGGATGTCGTGCAGAAGATCGAGCAGCAGGGCTACTCGGTTCACGAGATCGAGGTCGATGCCGGCGCCTACGAGTTCGAGGCGACCGACTCCTCGGGGGCGCGCGTCGAAGGCTATGCGCACCCTGGGACGGGCGAGATTCTGAGCACGCGTCCCGACAACGACTGATACGGATCTGCGATCGGCCTCCGGCCCTGGCGGCCGGAGGCGCTCTCTCTCAACGATGCCGCGGTCTCGTGCCGATCGTCAGGCGGATTTTTGTCGTTTGGCCCGGGTTGCGGCGGCCTTTCGCGCGGAGCGTGCGCGTGCGGCGGCCGGACGGGCCGCGGCGGCGCGTCCGCCGAGCTTGCCGCTTTTGCGGGCGGCGGGATGGCCTGTCGATTTCCCGCGGCCGGATCCGCCCGGTTTCTTACCGCCGCCATCGTCCTTGTTGACGGTCGCCCAGGCTCTGCGCTCGGCCTCGCCGGCTTTCACTCCTCTCTTCTTGTAGCCCTCGGCGATGTGATCGGCTTTGCGCTCCTGCTTGGCGGTGTAGCGGTCCTTGTCTCCTCGTGGCATTGGCGGATCCTCCTTCATGACCCTGCCGGGTCAACCGCGCGTTTTGTGCTTCAGTTCCCCATCTCCGCGCGATCGAAGGGCGTGATGCACCAAAGACGTGCGTCTCCTCGGCTCGTCCAAGGTCGGAAGCGCGAATTTGGCCTTGCCTTCGACCGGCGGATCACCATTGCTTGCAGAGACCAGTGCGGTGCTTCGGCACCCGCGTTTTCCTGCCAATGATGATCGAGGGGGTGCATCCATGGCCGAGCCTTTTCGCGTGCTTGTTGCGGATCCGATTCACGAGGACGGGCGCAAGCTCCTCGAAGCCCGTGGCGGTCTTGCCGTCGACGTGGAGACTGGCCTCGACGAGGCGGGGCTGATCCAGCGGATCGGCCGGTACGATGCGCTGATCGTGCGCTCCAAGACGCGCGTGACGGCGCCGGTGATCGCGGCGGGCACGGCGCTCAAGGTGATCGGCCGGGCGGGAATCGGCGTCGACAACATCGACGTGCCGGCGGCGACCGAGCGCGGCATCGTCGTCTTCAACACGCCGGATGCCAATGCCACGACGACGGCCGAGCTGGCGGTGGCGCATCTGCTCTCGCTCAGCCGCCATCTTCCCCAGGCCGACCGCTCCGTGCGCAGCGGCGCGTGGACCCCGACCAAGTTCATCGGCGCGGAGCTGGCCGGCAAGACGATTGGGATCGTCGGGTTCGGCACCATCGGTCGGCTGGTGGCGGCGCGCTGCAACGGCCTCAAGATGCATGTTCTCGCCTATGACCCGTTCGTCCAGCCCGACATCATGGCGCAGTTCGGCGCCGAGCCGCGCGATCTCGAGGCGCTGCTCGAAGCCTCCGACTACGTGACGCTGCATTGCCCGATGATCGAGAAGACGCGCAATCTCATCGATGCCGGCCGGATTGCGCGGATGAAGCCCGGCGCGCGGCTTATCAACTGCGCGCGCGGCGGGCTCGTGGACGAGGCCGCGCTCGCCGAGGCGCTCACCAGCGGTCATCTCGCCGGCGCCGCGCTCGATGTCTTCGCCCAGGAGCCGCCGAAGGACTCGCCGCTTCTCGCGCTCGACAGCGTGGTGCTGACGCCGCATCTCGGCGCCTCGACCGAGGAGGCGCAGCAGGCGGTGAGCGTGCGCATCGCCGAGGACATCGCGCGTTTCCTCGAGACGGGGGCGGCGGAGACGGCCGTCAACCTGCCGCGGATCTCGGGCGAGCAATACAGCCGCACGCGGCCCTATCAGGAGCTGGCCCATGCGCTGGGCCGCCTCGTCGGCGCCTTGAGCGACGGGCCGATCAGCGAGCTCGTCGTGCGGCTGTTCGGCGTCGTGGCGGAGTTCGACGTGCGTCCGATCACGGCCGAGGCGCTCGTCGGCGTGCTCGACAAGCGCCTCTCGGGGCCGGTCAATCGCGTCAATGCCCAGCATCTCGCGCGGGCGCAAGGCATCATCCTGCGCGAATCGCGCTCGGACGATGCGCGCGACTATCTCTCTCTCATCGAGGTGAGCGCGCACTCCGACTCCGGCACGACGACGGTGGCCGGCACGCTGCTCGGCGGGCGGCTGCCGCGGCTCGTCAGGATCGACTCGTTCGATGTCGAGGCGGTTCCGCGCGGGCAGTTCCTGTTCACGCGCCACTCGGACCGGCCCGGCGTCGTCGGTGCGCTCGGCAACATCCTGGCGGCGGAGCGCATCAACATCCAGCGGATGCATGTGGGCATGGACAGCACCGGCAACGGCCAGGGGAATGGCGAGGCGGCGATCGCGCTCATCAGCATCTCGGCGCCGCTCTCGAACGAGAGCCTCGCGAAAGTGGAAGCGATCGATGCCATCGAGAAGGTCGTGACGTTCGATCTCTAGAGCGCGTCCGGCCTCCCCTCCCTTCCTTTTCCCTTCCCTTCCTCCCCTTTTCTTGAGGTCCGACATGGCCGCGAAACCCGACCGTAAACCTGCCAATCCGCGCTTTTCCTCGGGGCCGTGCTCGAAGCGCCCCGGGTGGTCGGCTGGGGAGGCGCTCAAGGACGCGTTCCTCGGCCGCTCGCACCGCGCCAAGGAGGGCAAGGCCCGGCTCAAGCTCGCCATCACGAAGACGCGGGAACTGCTGGGGCTGCCGGATGGCTTCCGCGTCGGCATCCTGCCCGGCTCGGACACCGGCGCGTTCGAGGCGGCGATGTGGTCGCTGCTCGGCGCGCGGGGCGTCGAGGTGCTGGCGTGGGAGGCTTTCGGCAAGGGCTGGGTGACGGATATCGTCAAGCAGCTTCGCCTGCCGGACGTGCACGTGCACGAGGCGGACTATGGGACGCTGCCCGATCTCGGCGCGATCGATTTCGCGCGGGACGTCGTGCTCACGTGGAACGGAACGACCTCCGGCGTGCGCGTGCCGGACAGCGACTGGATCCCCGCGGATCGCGCGGGGTTGACGCTCGTCGATGCGACGAGCGCGATCTTTGCCCAGCCTATCGACTGGGCGAAGACGGATGTCGTCACCTACTCGTGGCAGAAGGTGCTCGGCGGAGAAGGCGCGCACGGCATGCTGATCCTGAGCCCGCGCGCCGTGGCCCGCCTCGAGAGCTACGTTCCGGCCTGGCCGATGCCCAAACTGTTCCGCCTGACGAAGGCGGGCAAGCTCGACGCGGCGATCTTCGAAGGGGAGACGATCAACACGCCGTCGATGCTCTGCGTGGAGGACTATCTCGATGCGCTGGCCTGGGCCGAGCGCGTGGGCGGCCTCGCGGGGCTGATGGCGCGCGCGGATGCGAATGCGCGCGTTCTTTTCGATTGGATCGAGCGGACGGACTGGGTGGCCAATCTCGCGCGCGATCCGGCGACGCGCTCCAACACGTCGGTCTGTCTCAGTGTCGTCGATGCCGACGTGCGCGCGCTCGACGAAGCGAAGCAGGCCGCCTTTGCGAAGGATCTCGTGCGGCGCCTCGAAAGCGAGGGTGTCGCGCTCGACATCGGTTCCTATCGCGATGCGCCGGCCGGGCTCAGGATCTGGACAGGCGCAACCGTGGAGACGGCCGATCTCGAAGCGCTGACGCCGTGGCTCGACTGGGCCTTCGCGGAGGCGAAGGCGGCGCTCGCCACGTAGAGCCCTTCCGGCGACGCAGAGTCCGGCTCCCGCAAAGGAAGACATGACAGCATCCGACCCGAGACCATCGGGTCGGATGTTTTTTTGCTGAGCGTCATTTTCGGTTGCGGATCAGTTTTAAAAATTAATCTCGAAAAACAATGACGCGATTTCGCGCGTCCTGCTCTGCGCGGGGCGACGCGCTCGGCCGTCGTTCTTTACAGGGTGACGTGCAAACGACGCCCTATAGTGGTTTTACCGAGATAAGGCAATGAAATTGCATAATAAAACTCATTCACGCTACAAAGTCTTTGCCGCAAGCGACGGCATCATCTGAAACTTATCTCTCAATTTTTGGAGGACATTCTCATGACGAAATCGGCAGGCCTTGCCGTCGTTTCCCTCTTCGCCGTGGCGATGGCCGCAGCCCCGGCTGAGGCCGGTCGCGGCGGTCCGTCGGGCCACGGTGGCCATGGCGGCGGCTATGGCTATGGCCAGAGCGGACATGGCGGCAACTACGGCGGCCACGGCTCCAACGGCTACGGGCATGGGTCTTACGGCGGGCATGGCCACACGGTGAGTCAGCCGGCGGTTAAGGCCGGCGCGGCCGCGAAGGCCGGTGCCGCCGTCAACGTGCTCAATCTCGTCAAGGTCAAGGCCGGACTCGGCCTGGGCCTCGGGCTCGGCCTCGGCGGCCGCTGAGGGCGTTTTAGTTGCACAAAGTCCGGAAGCCGTTCTCGGTGCGCGTTGCGCCCGCATCGAGAACGGCATGACATGAAGCGAGGGGGTGCGCGCCTCCCTCGCTCTACTGCGTGACGACATAGGAGAGCCCGAGCGACGCCGTGAGGGCATCCGTCTCGACGAAGCCGAACGAGCTTTCATAGGCGAGATAGCTCACTCTGCTATTGAGGGAGAGGCTTTCGCTGAGCGGCCATTCGCCCGAAAGCCCGACCTCAGTTTTTTCGTCTGCGCGCGCGATGGCCAGGAGACCGAGCCCGTCGTAATCGCGCCAGGTCCGCGAAGCCGCGAACGACAGCGAGCCCTTGCCGATGGCGAGCGTCAGCCCGGCGACGACGACGCGCTCGTAGGCGGCGCTCGCGATCAGGAAATCCGTCTCCTCGAAACCGTAACGCGCCGCCCCGAATGCTTCGAGGCCCGTCGCCAGCTTGACCTGGCCTTCGATGCGATAGCCATGCTTCCAGGCATCCGGAAACAGGCGCTCGCGGTACATGCGCAGAAACGGGGCGTAGACGGCGCGCAGCGTCGCGCGCTCTCCGGCATACGCGATGCCAATGAGCGGAAAGACCGAGATGCTGTCGCGGGCGACGCCGAAATCGTCGGTCGCGGCCCGGTAGCGCTTCACGTCGGCGCCCGCGCCGGCTTTGAGCGTGACGTCGTCGCTCAGCGTCAGGCGCAAGCCGCCCTCGATGCGGGCAGAAAGGCGGTCGCGGTCGTCCTGGCTCTGGAACGGGTCCGGCGTGCCGGGCAGGTCGCGAAAATCAAGGTAGGCGGCCTCGGCGCGCACGTAGGGCCGCACGGCGCCTTTGCTTGCGGTGGTCTCGAGCACGAGGCTCGACTCGGTCAGGCGCTCCTCCACGTCGCGGCCGGAGGAGACGGCGAAAGTAAGCCGGGTCTCGGACGCCTCTTCGCTGTGCGTGAGGCTGGCCGAGGCCGCGCCCGAGAGCGTGTCGGCGTCGCTGAAATTCGTGTAGCGGCGGTCGTTCAAGCTCGCTGTCAGCTCCCATCGGCCGAAGGGCGATTTGACGATTTGCGCATAGGCGAGGCCGTGGTCGATGAAGGCGCTTGGCCGTTCGAGGAGCGTCGGCCCGGCGTTGGTGGTGGCGCCGGCGCCGGTCGAGACGACGAGCGCACGCGTCGCGCCGTCCTCGCTGATGCGGCCCTTCAGCGGCGGGGCGGCCTTCGGCAGGCTGCTGGCGCCGATGCGGTCGGCCCATGCCGGTGCGGGCGCGAGGGCCAGCGTGGCGGCAAGCCCCAGTGTGTGCGCCAGGAGGCTGCCCGCGAGAGGCCGGTGTCCGATCCGCCGTGGCCGCATAGAAGCTCCTCTCTCTGTCAGACAATGCGTGACGTTTTTGAATTCAATCCCAGATAGAATTTTCTATTACTGCAACTAATAGTAGGTAAACGCGACGACGTGCGCGCGTGGTGCTGGAGACGGGGTCGGGAGGGGCGGACTTTGGCCCCGGCGCGCTGAAATCTTTTGCGCTTTGGCGGCTCGCTCGGTATCACGGGGCCGCGTCCGCGCCCTCAACCTGCGCGACGATTCGAAAGTCGATCCTCCCATGGCTCCTGTCCTTCCGAAGCCCCGCGCGGGCGTTCTCGACATCGAAGCGTACGTGCCCGGCGCGAGCCAGGTGCCGGGAGGCCTCAAGCCCATCAAGCTCTCCTCGAACGAGACGCCGCTGGGGCCGAGCCCGAAGGCGGTCGCCGCCTTCACCGCGGCCGGTGCGGCCGGGCTCGAACGCTACCCGGATGGCGAGGCCACCGCCTTGCGGCAGGCGATTGCGGACCGTTTCGGCCTCGCGCCCGAGCGCATCGTGTGCGGCGCGGGCTCGGACGAGCTGATCAGCCTGATCGCGCATGCCTACCTGGGTCCTGGCGACGAGGGCCTCTACACCGAGCACGGCTTCCTGCTCTACCGCATCGTCATCCTGGCTGCGGGCGCGACGCCGGTCGTCGCGCCGGAGACGAATCTCGCCGCCGATGTCGAGGCCATCCTCGCGCGCGTCACGGCGCGCACGAAGGTCGTCTTCCTCGCCAATCCGAACAACCCGACCGGCACGTATCTGCCGATCGAGGAGGTCCGCCGCCTGCGCGCGGGCCTGCGCGACGACATCCTGCTGGTGCTGGATGCGGCGTACGCCGAGTACGTGCGCCGCAACGACTACGAGGCGGGGCTCGAGCTCGTCGCCACCACCGAGAACACGGTGATGACGCGCACGTTCTCGAAGATCTTCGGCCTCGCGGGACTGCGCATCGGCTGGGCCTATTGTCCGCGTGCGGTGGCGGATGCGCTGAACCGGATCCGCGGGCCGTTCAACCTTTCGGCGCCGGCCATTGCCGCCGGGGCGGCCGCGATGGCCGACGGGGCGCACATCGAGGCGGCCGTGCGCCACAATGAGACCTGGCTGCCGTGGCTCACGGCCGAGATCGGAAAGCTTGGTCTCACCGTGACGCCGAGCGTCGCCAACTTCCTTCTCATTCATTTCCCGGCCGAGCCCGGCCAGGACGCGGCGGCATGCGATGCCTTCCTCAAGGCGCGCGGCCTCATCCTGCGCCGCGTCGCGGGCTACGGGCTGCCGGGCGCGCTGCGCCTCACAGTCGGCACCGAGGACGAGAACCGCAAGGTCGTCGCTGCGCTTGCCGCGTTCGTGGGGCAGCAGGCATGAGCGAGGTCATGTTCGAGCGGATCGCGCTGATCGGCATCGGCCTCATCGGGTCGTCAATCAGCCATGCCGTCCGGCGGGCCGGGCTCGCGGGCTCCATCGTCGGCTCGGCAAGGACGCCGGCGACGGTCGAGACGGCGATGCGGCTCGGCCTCATCGAGCAAGGCTTCGTCTCGGCGGCTGAGGCCGTGGAGGGCGCGGATCTCGTCATTCTCTGCACGCCGGTGGGCCTGTGCGGGCCGATCGCGAAAGAGATCTCGCGCAGCCTCAGGCCTGGCGCGATCCTGACCGATGTCGGCTCCGTCAAGGCGTCGATCGTGAACGACGTAACGCCGCATGTGCCGGCCAACGTGCATTTCGTGGGCGGCCATCCGATCGCCGGCACCGAGCAGTCGGGCCCGGAAGCAGGCTTCGCGGAGCTGTTCGACGGGCGCTGGTGCATCCTGACGCCGGTTCCCGAAACGGACGGCAAGGCGGTCGAGAAGCTGCGCGCGTTCTGGGAGGCGCTGGGCTCCAAGGTCGAGATCATGGCGCCGGAGCATCATGACCTCGTGCTCGCCATCACGAGCCACGTGCCCCACCTCATCGCCTACAACATCGTCAACACCGCTGCGCACCTCGAGCGGGTGACGGACAGCGAGGTCATCAAGTTCTCGGCCGGCGGGTTTCGCGATTTCACGCGCATCGCCGCCTCCGATCCAACGATGTGGCGCGACGTGTTCCTGAACAACCGCGAGGCCGTTCTCGACATGCTCGGCCGCTTCACCGAGGATCTCACGATGCTGCAGCGGGCGATCCGGTTCGGCGATGGCGAGACGCTGTACCGGCTCTTCACGGACGCGCGCGCAATCCGCCGCGGCGTCGTCGAGGCCGGCCAGGATACGCCGGTGCCGGACTTCGGCCGTGGCAAGGGTGGCGCGGCCGACCGCGGCACGGCGAGCCCCGAGGCGGGGAAAACCAAGGGCTGAGAGGAGCCTCCGCGCGCATGGCGGACGAGGCGGCCGAGATCTGGGTGTTCGGCTACGGATCTTTGATGTGGAACCCTGGCTTCCCGTTCGCGGAAGCGCGCCGCGCGCGGCTTACGGGCTATCATCGCGCCTTCTGCATCTATTCCGTGCACTACCGCGGCACGCAGCGCCAGCCGGGGCTCGTCCTGGGGCTCGACCGCGGTGGCGTCTGCGAGGGCATCGCCTTCCGCCTCGCGCCCGAGACGCAGGAGCGTGCGCTCGCTTATCTCAGACGGCGCGAGCTGATCTACAGCGTCTACCGGGAAGCGCGGGTGCAGGTCGCCATTGCGGACGGCCTCGACGGCGTGCCGAAGCCCGTGTGGGCGCACGCCTACATCGCCGAGCGGGCGCACCCCTCCTATGCGGGATGTCTGCCGCTCGCGCGCGAGGCCTGCCTGATCCGCCGCTCGGTGGGGTGCGGGGGCACCAATCTCGATTACCTCATGAGCACGCTCCGGCACCTGCGGGAGCTCGGCATCCGCGAGCCGCGTCTCGACCGGCTGGTGGCGATGGTCGGCCCGCTTGCCGCGTGGCGGGCGCCGGCGTTGAACGGGGCGCGCTCACCGACGGCCGCGCTGGCGCGGGCGTGGGCCGCGCGGGCCGCTCCCAAGCCGCGGACGGTGCGCGACAACCGCTTCGGCTTTCGCGCCAAGCGTGGCTGAGCCCGGCCGATCGGCATCTTGCCAAGCGGGACGGCTTCGCTCAGATTGCAGGCGTGGGATGGGAATGGGGTCTCCCGACAACCGCCGCAAGGCTGATGGCTCCTACCGGCGCTTTCGCGCGGGTAGGCGCTCGTCCTGAGCCTTCCTCCGCGCGGGGTGCGAGGCGGCGCTCTCGGACGGGCACTGCCATGGCTCGAGAGCGGAGAAATGGAATGAGAGTGTCCCTCGTCGTCTTTATCGGTGCCGGCCTCGGCGGCCTGATGCGTCACATCCTGAATGCGTGGATCACGGCGCTCGCGGGCAGCGGATTCCCGTACGGCATTCTCACCATCAACATTCTGGGATCGACGGCGATGGGGCTCGCGGCCGGCTGGTTCGCGTTTGCGAGCCAAGGCAGCCCCGAGCTGCGGCTCTTCCTTGCGACGGGCGTGCTCGGAGGCTTCACGACGTTCTCCGCCTTTTCGCTCGATACGATGCTGCTGATCGAGCGCGGTGAGGCGGGGCTCGCGGTTCTCTATGCCGCCGGCAGCGTGCTGCTCTCGCTGCTCGGCTTGTGGGCTGGCCTCGCGGTCATGCGCGGTTGGCTCGGCTGAAGAGCTTTCCCTTTCCCCATCCGCTCCCTTCGCTATGCCGTTCCGCCGTCGCGCAAAAAAACGCGCCGGCGAATGCACGGCGCGATGGGACGGGAGGATGGGGAGGAGAGGCCCGTTCCGGGACAGGGACGCGGGCCGAGATCTCAGTGCCGTGTCGCGGTGATCCGCTCGTCGGCCGCGTCGTCGATCCGGCCGGCGCGGAGGTCGAGCTCGACGAGGCGGCGCTGCTGGGCGGACGGCGCGAGCAGGTGGACGTGGACCTCGTTGGCGCCGAGACGGGCGCCGCGCTGGCGGATCTCCGCCAGGTTCAGGGAGGCGGCCGCGTGGCGGGCGGTGCCGATCGCGAGAACGGTGCGGTGGCCCGTGGCATCGCGGCGGACGAGAAGGAAGTTCGCGGCGGGCACCTCGGGGCAGTCGATGAGGTCGTAGACCGTGTGCACGTAGCGCTGGCCGGAGGCGCCGCTCCAGAAGTGGAAGCGGTCCGTCAGCTCTGACGTCGTGTCCAGGGCGGCCAGCTCGGGCGTCGGGGCCGAGCGGCGGGCTCGATAGTCTGCGAGTTGAATGACACGCGCTCCCATAACCGAAATCCTTTGCCGTTTACGCGGCGCTCGACGCGACTGACACAACATCCGTTCTCAACAGTCGTCAGACTGCTCAGTATTTTCAGCCGAAATATGGCTCCATCTCAGTCATTTTGGGGCATTCGGCCTGGCCCTAACCCTAACGGCAGTGCGAGCGTGGGCGCTGTTCCCAAGGGAACGCGCCTTGCGAGTCATGGCCTTAACTTTCACAGAGCCATGCCGGGTGCTCGCGCAGGGTCCCGCGCCTTCGGACGCTTGCCACGGAAGCGACACGATCCCCGCGGAAGCGCGGGCTGCGCGCAGGCCGGCGGGCGGGTCTCAGTCGCATCGCGAGAATCCGCACGCCCGGCACATCCAGCAGCCGCTTTCCTTGACGAACGCCTGTGCGGCACAGCGTGGACAGCTTCGGCCGAGGGTGACGCCCCCTTCGGGGCCGCGCCCGCCTTCGCCGGGAGCTGCGAAGGGGGCTCCGACCGCACCCTCGGCGGCGAGATCGAGGGCCTCCTCCGCCGCGCCGAGGAAACCGATGCGGCGCATATGTGTCTCGATGACCTCGCCGATCGCGGCGAGCAGGCTCGGGACGTAGCGGCCGCCGACCCAGCGTCCGCCCTGCGGGTCGAAGACGGCTTTCAGCTCGTGGGCGACGAACGACACGTCGCCGCCGCGGCGAAACACGGCGCTGATCATGCGCGTGAGTGCGACGGTCCAGGCGTAGTGCTCGAGGTTGCGCGTGTTGATGAAGATCTCGAACGGGCGGCGGCGCCCGCCGGCCTCCACATCGTTGATGGTGACATAGATGGCGTGGTCGCTCTCCGGCCATTTGAGCTTGTAGGTGGCGCCGGTGAGGATCGGGTCGCGCTCCAGGGGCTGGGACATGTAGACGATCTCGCCCTGACGCGCGGCTTGAACGGCGGCAGCCGGCGGCACGGCGGGAGAGATCTCAGGCACAGGCTCGGATACGGGGGGGCCCGGCGGCGCGTCTGTCCCGGTGGGCGCGAGGGTGGAGAGGACGGCGCCGGTTACGGCATTCGGCCGGTACACGGTGCAGCCTTTGAGGCCGAGATCGAAGGCCTCGAGATAGATCGTCTCGAAGGCTTCGAAGGAGATGTCGGCCGGGCAGTTGATCGTCTTCGAGATCGCGCTGTCGACGTGGCGCTGGAGGGCGGCCTGCATCGTGAGGTGCTCGTGCGGGGAGAGATCCGCGGCGGTTACGAAGGCGCTGCCAAGGGGTGCGTCCGCGCCGTTCAGGCGGCGGAAGCGCGCGTAGGCGAGGTCCTCGATCTCCTCGCTCCGCGCCAGGCCGTCGGGGGCCAGGACGCGGCGCGTGTAACGGAAATCGAACACGGGCTCGACGCCGGACGAGACGTTGCCGGCCAGCAGCGAGATGGTGCCGGTGGGCGCGATCGAGGTGAGGCAGCCGTTGCGGAGCCCCTTGCGGGCGATCGCCTCGCGCACCTCCTCCGGCAAGCGCGCGACGTTGGGGGCGGCGAGGATGCGCGCCTTGTCGAAGAGGGGAAACGCGCCCTTCTCCTCGGCCAGGCCGGCGCTCGCCCGATAGGCTGCGTGCGCGATGGTGCTCATCCAGGACTGGGCGAGGCGCTCTGCGTCGGGGCTGCCGTAGCGCACGCCGTGGGCGATGAGCGCATCGGCGAGGCCGGTGACGCCGAGGCCGATGCGCCGCTTCGCCTTGGCCTCGGCGCGCTGAGCGGGCAGGGGATAAGCGGAGACGTCGATGACGTTGTCGAGGAAGCGGACGGCGGTGCGCGTGCGCTCCTCGAGCGCGGCGGCGGCGATGTGCGCGTCGGCCGTGAAAGGGCGGGTGACCAGCTCGGCCAGATTGATCGAGCCGAGAAGGCAGGCGCCGTAAGGCGGCAGAGGCTGCTCTCCGCAGGGGTTCGTGGCGCGGATCTCCTCGCAGTAGGCGAGATTGTTCAAGGCGTTGATGCGGTCGATGAAGATCACGCCCGGCTCGGCGTAATCGTAAGCGGCGCGCATCAGGCGATGCCAGAGATCGCGCGCGCGGACCGTGCGCACGGGCTTGCCCGCGAAGACGAGGTCCCACGGCCTGTCGGCCCGGACCGCGGCAATGAAGGCGTCCGTCACCAGCACCGAGAGATTGAAATTGCGCAGCCGCGCGGGGTTGCTCTTGGCGTCGATGAAGGCTTCGATGTCCGGGTGATCGCAGGCGAGCGTGCCCATCATGGCGCCGCGTCGGTGGCCCGCCGACATGATCGTGCGGCACATAGAGTCCCACACGTCCATGAAGCTCACGGGGCCCGAGGCATCGGCGCCGATGCTCCTCACGAGCGCGCCTTTCGGTCGGAGCGTCGAGAAATCGTGGCCGATGCCGCCGCCCTGCTGCATCGTGAGGGCGGCTTCCTTCACGTTCTCGAAGATGGAGGCGAGATCGTCCTCGATCCGGCCCATGACGAAGCAGTTGAAGAGCGTGACGGCGCGGCCGGTGCCGGCACCCGCCAGAATGCGGCCCGCGGGCAGGAAGCCGAAGTCGGCAAGGCTCTCGTAAAACGTCTCGGCCCAGCGGGTGCGGGCCTTGCGGCCTTTCTCGACGGAGGCCGCGGCCTCGGCGACGCGGCGGAAGGTGCCGGCGAGCGTCTCGTCGCCGCCCGTCTCACTTTCGAAGCGGTATTTGAGGCGCCAGATCTCTTCCGAGATCGGCGCCAGGAAGGTCGGGTCGCCCGTCATGCCGGTGCCTTGGGTCACGCAACTGAACCGAAAATATAGGCGCGGACGGGAGGAGGGTCAATAAATGTTCTTGTTATGTTCATGCCGGTTCGGAAGTGAGGTTGGCCGGTCCGGATGGTCCCCTTCTTTGTCGCTAAGCTTCCATCGCGCTTCGACGACATGGCGTTGGGTCAGGCGCGCTTGCCCCAGCCGGCCTTGATGGCGCCGGCGATCTCGTCGACGAAGACGCGCGTTTTGGCGGGAACGAGCCGGCCGGGCGGCAGCACGGCGTAGACGCCGCCCTGGCCCTTTCCGCCCCAGCCCGGAAGCACCTCGACCAGCTTGCCGTCTTTGAGCGCCGGGCCGGCGAGCCAGTCCGCGGTGAATGTGATGCCCGCGCCAGCGACGACCGCGGACAGCACGACTTCCGAGTTGTCGGCGGCGAGCGGGCCCTGCGGGCGGATGGTTTTGCGCTTTCCCGCTTTCGACAACGACCAGTCGGGCCAACTCGCATAGCCTGTGAACCCGATGCAGGCGTGAGCCTTGAGATCGTCCGGCGTGCGGGGCTTTCCGTGCGCTGCGATGTAGGAGGGGGCCGCGACGAGAAGATTTCTGTAGGACGCAATCTTGCGGGCGGTGAGCGAGCTGTCGCGCAGCCGGCCCACCCGGATGGCGACGTCGAAGCCCTCGGCCACCACATCGACGAGGCGATCGGAAAAGCGGACGTCGAGCCGGATGTGAGGGTGGTGCTCGAGAAAGCGCGGCAGCACGGGGGCGATCCACTGCCGGCCGAACGTCACCGGAACCGAGACCTTCAGGAGCCCGTGCGGAGCGGCGGCGCCATCGCTCGCCTCCCGGCTCGCGGTCGACAGCTCCTCGAGCAGGCTCTGCACGCGCCGATGATAGCGGGCGCCGACGTCCGTCAGCACCACGCGCCGTGTCGTTCGCGAGAACAGGCTGACGCCAAGCTCCGCTTCGAGCTGGCTCACCCTGCGGGACACGACGGAAGCGTCGCGCCCGAGCGAAATGGCCGCTCCCGTAAAGCTGCCGCTGTCGGCCACGGCTACGAAGGCCGCGAGCAGCTCCAATCCACCACGCTCGAACAATTCCTGCATCGTTTGCAAAAATGAAATGTAATCTGGCCTGATTATCTCAAAGAGCATAGCGGCTATGTCCTCGGCATCGCAACGTCCAGGAGCAGCCGACATGAAACTATTTCTCAGCATTGGCGCCGGGCCGGGAATGGGCTTGGCAACCGCGGAGCGCTTCGCGCGAGAGGGGTTCCGGATCGTTCTCAGTGCGCGGGATGAGGCCAAGACCAAGGGGCTGGCCGATCAGCTCAAGGCGAAGGGGTACGAGGCAGAGGCTCGAACCGTCGACGCCGGCGCGGCGCACAGCGTGTCTTCGCTCGTTGCTGAGGTCGAAAAGGCGTTCGGGGCGATCGACGTGCTGCACTACAATGCCGCCGCGATGCGCAAGGCGACGCTCGCCGATCAGCCCGCGGAGACGTTCAACTCCGATCTCGCGGTCAATATCGGGGGCGCACAGGCGGCCCTTCAGGCGGCGGCGCCTGCGATGATCGCGCGCGGATCCGGCTCGCTTCTCCTGACGGGCGGCGGTTTCGCGCTCTTCCCGCATCCGGATTACCTGTCGTTGAGCCTCGGCAAGGCCGGCATCCGCGCGCTGGCGCAGGGCCTGTTCGAGAGCTTCAAGGAGAAGGGCGTTCACGTCGCGACCGTGACGGTGGCCGGGTTCGTCGATCCGGGATCGCAGGATGCGGCGGCGGTGGCGGACGCGTTCTGGCAGCTTCACAGCCAACCGAAGGAGGCGTGGACGGTCGAATCGACCTACACGCCCTGAGGGCCTGCTCGGGCAGAGGTACGCTCTCTGTCCGAGACGACCTCACTCAGGTGTGTTGCCGTGCTCTGCGAGGCTCTGGCGCCCTTCCGCGACGAGGCGGTTGGCGGCCTCCTCGAGGCGAGCTTCGAGCAGGGCGCGGAATTCCTTCCGCGGAAGACCCGGCGGGATGGGATCGAGGAACTCGACGACGATCGTGCCCGGATGGCGCGCGAATTTGCGGCGCGGCCAGAAGAGACCGGAATTGAGGGCGAGTGGCACGCATGGCAGGCCGAGCGCTTCATAGAGCGCCACGTAGCCCGGCTTGTAATCCGGGGGCGCGCCCGGGGTCTGGCGCGTGCCTTCGGGGAAGATCACGATCTCGCGGTCTTGCGCGGCGCGCCGCTCCGCCTCCGTGATCATCGCCTTCAGGGCTTTCGCCGCCTTGTCGCGCTTGACGAGGATGTGCTCGAACTTGACGCAGAACCATCCATAGAACGGGATCCACTTGAGTTCGTCCTTGAGCACGATGGCCGGATCGCGGAACAGCGGTACGAGACCGAACGTGTCCCAGGCCGACTGGTGCTTGGAGACGACGAGACAGGCGCCCGTCGGCAGCTTCTCGTGTCCGCGCACCTCGAGCTTCGTGCCGGCGATGACCTTCAGGAGCCAGACGGAGACGATCGCGTGCAGGCGCAGGCCCGCCATCGCCCAACTGCGCGGCGCGAGCAGCAGCCAGGAGCCGAGCACCAGAAACAGCGCTGTCGTGATGTAGAAAGCGATGGTGAAGAGGGTCGATCGAAGCAAGAGCATGCAGAGAAGGCCGGCGTCTGGCGCGCCTATGGAGGGCGGCGGGGCGAACGATGAAGCGTGGCGCGCGAGGCTGGATGGATCAGGATTTGCTCGGCGTGGCGGAGGATGCCGTGAGGGAATCGGCTTGCCAAGGGGTCAATCCGCGCGTCACGGCGAGGCGCAGCGCGGCGGGCACGAACTTCACGAACTCGGCCGCGAGCAGCCGTGTCGTGGGAGCGTCGAGCCACCAGACCTTTCGTCTGAGATCGTCGGGCGCGACGGGATGGGCGATAAGCTCGATATGGGGCATGGCGCGGGCGAGCTCCGCGAGGCTGCGCGGCATGTGATAGCTCGCCGTCACGACGATGAGGCGATTGTAGCCGAAGGCCTCGGCCCAGCGGCGCGTCTCGTCCGCATTGCCGACGGTGTTCAGCGCCGCATAGCCGAGATCCACGCAGCAGTTGAAGGTCTCCTCGTCGAGCCCCGAGATCCGCATGAGGGAGGGCCGGCCCGTGCGGCTGTTGACGCCTGAGATCAGGAGGCGCTGGCCGCGGCCATCCTTCAGAAGCTTGGCCGCTTCCGAAATGCGCGTCTGGCCGCCCGTGAGCACGACGATGCCATCGGCGCTGACGTCGGACGTCTCGGGTGCGCGCATCACCGCATTGGCGAACAGCACGAATCCGAAGAGGAGCGCCGACAACGCCAAGCCCAGCACTCCGACGATGGTGCGTCTCGCGGTCATTTCGCGGTCATTCCGCCTTTCCTCGGCCGCCTCTAAGGCCCGATATGGTGATCGTCACGCGCGATTTCGGCGTCCTCGCCCCCACGCCGATCCCTCCCTCGTCGTCCCTCGTCGCCTGGTGCGGAGGCGCGAAGCGATGCGAAGACCGCTTCCGGGGAGGGCTGCGCCGCACATGGAGCGTGGCTCGCGGGTGCAAACGCCTGCAGAAACTCTAGCCGATTTAGATCGGCTTGTGTCAGCTCATCCCGCCGCCGGATACCCGGAAAACGATCTCGAGATCATCATCGTTTCCAAAGAGTTGAAGCGCCGGAAGATATATCAGTTTGCAGATCAATAGCAACCCGCTTGGGGGCTCGTGCAGATCGGCCCTCAAGGCCGGTCAATGCTTGCTGTTCAGAATGCGGAAGACGCCGAATCGCGAGGTCAGCATGCAGATGGCGGCGACGACGACGACCACGATTCCCATCAGCACGAAGCCGGCGAGATCCAGCGATCCGGACCCGACCAGGCGGTGGAGCTCGGCGAGCGTCATGGTGCCGCCGCCCAGGGCCTGCACGAGGAAGGGCATCAGCACGAAGACGAGGAGGGCCAGAACCGCGCCCACGAGGCCCGCCCGCACGCCGAGACGCAGGAAATGCTTCTCGAACTCGCGTGCGATGAAGCGGTCGTTGGCGCCGACGAAGTGGAGCACCTCGACGATCTCGCGGTTGGAGGCCATCGAGCTTTTCGTCGCCGAGACGATGATGGCGGTCGTCGCCATCGCGACGAGGGCGAGAATCGCGAGGCCGCCGAGGGAGAAGCTGTTCGTGATGGTGGCGATCTGCCGTTGCCAGCGGCGATGATCGTCGAGCGTCGTGCCGTCGAACTGGGCGGCGAGGCCGGAGCGGACCATCTCGAGGTCCGGGGGCTCCGAGCGGTCGAGCTCGATCGCGATCAGACGCGGCAGCGGCAGGGCCGAGAGATCCTCGATGGCGCCGAGCCACGGCTCGAGGAGGGCGGCCGATTCCGCCGACGAGAGCAGCCGCACCGTGCGGATGCCGCTCTGCTGATTGAGATAGGCGGCGACGCCCTCCGCGGTCTTCTCGATGTCGGTGCCGTCCTTGGGCACGATCTGCACCGTCACCTCGCTGGCGATGTCCTTCTGCCAGGCGGTGGCCGATTGGCGGATCATGTAGACGGCGCCGACGGTCAGGCAGGCGAGGAAGCACATGATCGTGATGACGAGCGTCAGCGAGCGGCCGGTGACGGAGCCGGCGGGCACGATGGGAGCGGTGAGCGAGGGCCCCTTGCGCGAGAGACGGCCACGGGCGGGAGGCTCCGGCGGCGCGGTGGGCTCATAGTCGGAGCGGAGCGTGGGATCGAGGGTGGGCTCGATCTCGTAGTCGCCGCGGTCGTAGGGGTAGGACGCCGTGCGGCCGCCTTGGGTCACGGGTCCCTCGTCGTAGACGTCATAGTCCTGCCCACGGGACGGCTGATCGTGCCCGCGCGACAGAGGACGGCCGTGCTTGTCATACGATGCGGACATGGCCGTCATTCAGCTCCAGGCGCGAGGCTTTGAATTGCCGCATCAACTGATGGTCGTGCGTGGCGATCAGCACGGACGTGCCGAGCCGGTTCAGCTCGATGAAGAGACGCAACAGGCGACGCGCCATCTGCGGGTCGACGTTGCCGGTGGGCTCGTCGGCGAGCAGAAGCTCGGGCTTGCCGATCACGGCACGTGCAATGGCGGCGCGCTGCTTCTCGCCGCCCGACAGGACGGATGGATAGGCGTGCATGCGGTCGCCGAGGCCGACCCATTGCAAGAGATCCGTCACGTCCTCCTTGTAGTCGTCGACGCGCTTGCCGACGACGCGGAGGGGCAGGGCCACGTTCTCCCATGTCGTCAAATGCTCAAGGAGCCGGAAGTCCTGGAAGACGATGCCGATGCGGCGGCGGAGGGGCGCGCGCTTGCTGGTGCTGATGCGGCTCACGTCCTCCCCGAACAGCCGGATCTGCCCGCGCGTCGGGTGCAGCGACATGAACAGAAGGCGGAGAAGCGAGGTCTTGCCGGCGCCCGAGGGGCCTGTGAGGAAGTGAAACGAGCCGGGACGCAGGTGGAAGCTCACCTCCGACAGGATCTCCGGGCCGCGGTCGTACTTGAGGCCGACATTGGTCAACCGAATCACGGGTGATGGCTCCGGATCGTCTCAGGGCGAGGGCTTCGAGCGCCTATATGCGTGAAGGTAGCGGCCGTATCAATCGGTTACGAATATGGCGGCGGCATGTACAGGCCCTTGCCGCGCGGGTGCTGCTCGGCGGAGGGCCGGCCGGGAATTTTCGAACTGAGGCACAACTCATTTCGAAGTGCTTGTAATCTATAGTTGGCACGGCTCGTGT
Organism: Hyphomicrobium sp.; assembly: GCA_036823975.1. GTDB lineage: Bacteria > Pseudomonadota > Alphaproteobacteria > Rhizobiales > Hyphomicrobiaceae > Hyphomicrobium_C. The sequence goes on along the minus strand of DAITBB010000028.1, from coordinate 1,444 downwards.
TGTAAACTATAGTTCTCACGTGATCGAAGTTCGCCAAACCGTTGAATTCTCCGACTGGCTCAAGGGGCTCAACGACGTGCGCGCTCGCGCCCGGATTCAGATCCGCATCGACCGCTTGGAGCGCGGCCTGTTCGGCGATGCCAAATTCTTCGATGGGATCGGAGAGCTTCGTATCGATTATGGCCCCGGTTACCGGGTCTACATCGTGAAACAAGGAACCACTATTGTGATCCTGCTCTGCGGTGGCGACAAGTCCACACAGTCGCGGGACATCAAACGAGCTGTCACCCTGGCTCAGGAGCTCAAATGATGTCGATCAAAACCACCAAATGGGATGTGGCCGAATATCTCAAAACCGCAGAGGACGTGGCCGCCTATATCGAGGCCGCGTTTGAGGATGGCGACCCCGTCATCATCAAAAATGCGCTTGGGGCAGCGGCCCGCGCGCGGGGTATGACCGTTGTTGCCAAGGACGCCGGCGTCACGCGAGAGGCACTCTACAAAGCGCTCAGCGAGACCGGTGACCCGCGTCTGAGCACGCTGCTCGGCGTCATGAAGGCGCTCGGCGTGCAGCTCACGGCGAAGTCCGGGAAGGCGGCGTAAGACCAGAATGGCCACCGCAGTTGCATTGATCCACGAAGAGGATGGCGTGCTGGGAATTTCCTTTCCGGACTTCCCCGGCGTCGTCTCGACCGGGCGACGCGAGGATGAGGTTCTGCGCAAGGGTGCCGAGGCGCTGTCGTTCCACGTGGCGGGAATGATCGAGGACGGCGAGGCCGTTCCCGTCCCCCGCAGTCTGTTCGATCTGCGCCATGACCACGCCTATCAGGAGGCATCGGAGGGCGCCCAGGTCGCATTCGTGCCGTTCGAGGCTGCCCGGGGTCTTCCGCTCTCCGCGCGCCGAGATTTGAGCCCGTGAATAGTTTGCCGCATTCAGCCTGACGCGTGGCGATGGCAATCGTCTGTCTTGCATCCCCTTGCCGCAGGCTCGATAGTTCCGGCAAGCTGGGGAGACGCGCTCACTTAGGTCTCGAGCAAGCGTCGCCCCGCAAACTCACGATTTCAACAGTGATTCGCGGCGCCAGGCGGGCTCTCCGCAAATCGACGTACCGGCGCCGACAGGGAGATCGCATGACGGACGAACTATCCGGCCCGTTGTCCGGGGTCGAAGTCCTCTACTCGGCTGACAGCATCGCGGCCCGGCTCGAGGAGCTTGCCGCGCAGATCACGGCGCGCAAGCTCGAGCGGCCGCTCGTGGTGGCCGTGCTCAAGGGCAGCTTCGTGTTCGCGGCGGATCTCATCCGCGCGCTGCACCGCTCGGGGCTCGAGCCCGAGGTCGATTTCCTGACGCTGTCCAGCTACCGCAAGAGCCGGACCTCGTCGGGCAAGGTCGAGATCCTGCGCGACCTCGACCTCAGCGTCGAGGGCCGCAACGTGCTTCTGG
>DAITBB010000100.1:0-6793 GCA_036823975.1 Hyphomicrobium sp. | reverse complement strand
ACGAGAAAACAGTCTACCCGCAGCCGAACTTCAACAGCCTGCTAGAGCATGTTCCAGCCCGAGGAAATCGGGTCGAATGCCCCGGATTTTTATTTTGTGGCCTTTTCCGACGACGAGCCCGCGTTGCCCCTCGCCGGACCGAGCTTGAACCGGAGACCTCTCACGATGCGAGCCCTGCCATGACCGCGCCAGCCTGGCCCCCCAAAGCGCGCGGCTACTTCGCCATCGGCGCCGAGCGCTCGTCGAAGGCGCTGAACCTCGGCAACCTCCTGCGCTCGGCGCATGCGTTCGGGGCGAGCTTCACGTTCACGATCGGGGCCCAGTATCAGGCGCTCGAAGCCCGCGCCGATACCTCCAAGGGCCATTGGCATCTTCCGCACTACAACTGGGAGAGCCCGGCCGAGCTCATTCTGCCGAAGGGCTGCAAGCTCGTCGGCATCGAGCTTCTCGACGAGGCCATCGCGCTGCCCAGCTTCCGCCATCCTCTGCAGGCGGCCTATGTGCTCGGGCCCGAGCGCGGCTCGCTTTCGGAGGACCTGCTCGCGCGCTGCGACTTCACCGTCAAGATCCCGACCAGCTTTTGCGTCAACGTGGCAATGGCCGGTGCGATCGTCATGTACGACCGCGTGAAGTCGCTCGCTCCGTTCGCGGACCGGCCGATCACGGAGGGCGGACCCGCCGCAGCACACGAGGCCGTGCGGGCGGATGGCCACCGCAAAGGACCGGGCCGCGGGTGACAAGCTCGTGCCGCAGCACGTATAAGAAGGCCAGATTCGCCAGAAGGGGCTGACGAACTCCCATGATATCCTTCCGCTCCATGCCATTCGTCCTCGCGGCTCTGACGATGGGCGCCGCCGTTCTTCCGGCCGTTCGCCCGGCGGAGGCCCAGGGCGCAGTGGAAATGAAGACGTTCGGCGATTGGATCGTGCATCAGAACTCCGGCGAGGGGCCGAAGATCTGCTTCGCGGCCACCGTGCCGAAGACGAAGGAGCCCGCGGGCGCGAACCGCGCCAAGATCGTGCTCTATGTCTCGGCATGGCCCAAAGAAGGCGTCAAATCCGAGATCTCGATCAAGCTCGGCTATCGAATCAAGCCGAACAGCCCCATCGCGGCGACAATCGGCAACGATTCGTTCGAGCTCTTCGCGCAGGAGGACCGCGCCTACGTGGCCGACGCCACGCAGGAGCTGAAGATGATCGAGGCCATGAAGAAGGGCGCGAAGCTCGTCGTGAAGGCGGTTTCGACGCGCGGCACGCAGACCACCGACACCTATTCCCTGCAGGGCCTCGGCCAAGCGCTCCAAGCCGTTGCGACGGCGTGTCCGTAGCGGACGCTCCGGCCAAATTTATCGGAACGATGGGCGGGGGCAGGCTTCGTTTCTTGCTTTGCCGCGTTTTCTTCCGACGGAGCGGGCTCCGCTTCGTCGTAGACTATCCTCGCGTCGTCCCTGTCGAACGACGATTGGCTCGTCGTAGGCGCGCGACCCAGAGCGCGTTCACTCTCTGACCGCTCGCATCTCAAACGATCAGGCTCTACGCATCCCAACACAAAGACCCCAGTCCGGACGCATCAGTCGCACGATGCTCGAAACCCGCCCGGATCGGGCCTCATCGACCAGCCGCGACTCAAACCGAGCCCTGACCCTTTCCGGCTCTCTCCCGCCCTTATCGACGATCGCACGTACAGTCTCGCACTCCTCGGAGCCGATCGCGCGCGTGTTTCCGACGCTGGACGATCCGCGTCGGCCGGGCTGACGTCGCGGGGTGCCCCTCAGGGATCGAACGGACGCACCGAGCGCGTCCGGCTTTCTCAATACCGCCGGATCAGCCCGACCAGGCGGCCCTGGATATCCACCTGATCCGGTCCGAAGATGCGCGTCTTGAATTCGGGATTGGCCGCTTCGAGCGCGATGGTCGAGCCCTTCTTGCGCAGACGCTTCAGCGTCGCTTCCTCCTGCTCGACGAGGGCGACGACGATGTCGCCGTTCTCGGCCGTCTCGCAGCGGCGGATGATGACCGTGTCGCCGTCGTGAATGCCCGCCTCGATCATCGAGTCGCCCTTGACCTCGAGCGCGAAATGCTCGCCGTTGGTCAGCAGGTCCGGCGGGCAGGCGATGTCGTGCGAGTGGTTCTGGATCGCGGAGATCGGCACGCCCGCCGCGATACGGCCCATCACCGGCACGGATACCGTGCGGCTATCGAGCATATGCGACGGCGGGGGCGTGATGGTTCGGGCCTTGGTGCCTTCGATGACGCTCGGCTGGAAGCCGATGCGCCGCGGCTCGCTCGCCGCCGTGGCGGCCACGGCCTGGGCCGTTACGCTCTCGGGCAGCTTCAGCACCTCGATGGCGCGGGCCCGATGCGGAAGGCGGCGGATGAAGCCGCGCTCGACAAGGGCTGTGATCAGCCGGTGGATGCCCGATTTGCTCTTGAGATCGAGCGCATCTTTCATCTCGTCGAAGGAGGGCGGCACGCCGTCGGCCTGCATCCGCTCATGAATGAAGAGCAGAAGCTCTTTCTGCTTCGAAGTCAGCATTTCGCCTCCCGTGCAAGGCCCGGACGCGCTGTCCCGCGTCGCTCCAAGGCCGAGAGCATCTATCCTGTTGCCGCAAGGAAGATCCGTGCCCCGACATGCGCCGGCGCCTGGCGATCCCCGATGCTGCATCGCAAGACTCACCTCAACAATGCGTGAATGTACCCTAATCGTTCTTGCAAGGTTCTGCAAGCGAATGTGCAGCGATAATCAGGGTGCTGTGGCGTGGCGTGCGCCTGACGCGTCAGGAGCGATACCCTCGACGAAAGGGACCGGCGACAGTGATCCGGCGCAGCGCAGTGCGGCGGGATCAGTCCTTCTTGCCGCGCTCTTTCCACGCGTCGTGGTGCTGCTGGTCGTGCTTCGCGCGGTCGCTGTAGAAGAGGAGCGCCATCAACCCCACGCCGAGCGCGGTGGTGAGCGCGACCCCGATCACGGCTGCGATCGTGCCATGCAGCCCCATTCCCTCGAACAGGCCGAGGTACCACATCACGAGATAGCCAACCGCCAGGAGCACGGTGCTGGCGACGATCATCGTTTTCATCTCGCTCATGATGTCGTCACTCCGTCCAGGGTGCCTCTCGTAAATATCGTATCACGATGAAATCGCGAGGGCCAGGATGGGGGGCGGCGCTTGTCGCCGCACGTGCGTCCCAGCGCCGAGGCCCGCCGTTCGGCCTCGAAAGGGCGCGCACGGGCCTTCAGCTCTCCAGCCGGACGATGGCGACAGGATCGCCGGGAGCCGCACGGCCTGCTCCGGGCTCGCGCCAGATGAGGCCGTCCGCCTCGACCAGGATGGCGAGCAGGGAGCTGTCCTGCGACGCCATCGGTGTCACGGTGAGCGCGCCCGCCGCATCGCGGCCGAGCCTGGCGCGCATCAGATGCAGGCGCGGGCCGTTGGCGTCGAGCGCTTGCGTCAGGATCGCCGTCTCGCGCGTTTCGGACTCCGTTGGCTCGCCGAGCAGCGCCCGGATGAGCGGGACGGCGAAGATCCGCGCCGTGATCAGGGCCGAGACGGGGTTGCCCGGCAGCCCGAGCACCCGCGTCGCGCCGAGCCGCCCGAACATCAGCGGCTTGCCGGGGCGGAGCGCCACCTTGCGGAAGGCGAAGACGGTGCCTTCCTCTTCCAGCGCCGGGCCGACGAGATCGCGGTCGCCCACCGATGCGCCGCCAATCGTGATCAGGATGTCGGCGCTCCGTGCCTCCGCGATCTGCGTGCGCAGCGCGTCCATATTGTCGGGCGCAATGCCGAGCAAACGCGCGACGCCGCCGGCGCGCGTCACGAGGGCGGCGATGCCGGCCGGGTTCGACGAGACGATCTGATCGGGCCCCGGGACGATGCCGGGCGCCACCAGCTCGTCGCCGGTGGCGAGGATCGCGACGACGGGGCGGCGCGCGACGGGCACCTCGCCATAGCCCATCGCGGCCGCCAGTGTCACCCGGCGTGCATCGAGCCGCGTGCCGCGCTGGAACAGGACGTCGCCTTCCGAAAAATCGCTGCCGGCTCCGCGGATGTTGGCGCCGGGCGCCGTCGTATCAGTGGCGACGATGACGTCGCCGTCGCGCGTGACGTCCTCCTGGATGACGACGGTGCCGCAGCCGGCCGGCACGGGCGCGCCGGTAAAGATGCGCACGGCCTCGCCCGGCCTCACCGCGCCAGCAAAGCCGCAGCCCGCCGCCGATTCTCCCACGACCGTCCAGCATGCACCGATCGATCCGCCGCCGTCGCCGTAGATCGCATAGCCGTCCATGGCGGAGGAGGCGAACGGCGGCTGCGTGTGCTTCGCGGCGAGATCGCGTGTCAGGACGCGCCGGTCCGCCTCGAAGATGGAGACGTGCTCCTCGTCCGGCGTCGCGATGCCGGACAGCACCTCGGCCAGGGCGGCCGCGACCGGAAGAAGCGGCATCTCACGCGCCTCCCGCTTTCGCCGGCGCCTCGTAGTCGCCAGAGCGGCCGCCTGTCTTGGTGACGAGCCGGATGCCGCCGATCTCCATGGCGCGGTCGGCGGCCTTCAGCATGTCGTAGATCGTGAGGGCGGCGACGGAGACAGCCGTCAACGCCTCCATCTCGACGCCTGTCGGCCCGGTGACGCTGACCTCGGCGCGAATGTGCAGGCCCGCGGGCGCCTCGCTCGGCGTGAATGTCACCGCGGCCTTGGTGAGCGCGAGCGGATGACAGAGCGGGATGAGGTCGGCCGTCTTCTTCGCGGCCATGATGCCGGCGATGCGCGCGGCCGCCAGCACGTCGCCTTTCTTCGCCTCACCCGACAGAGCGAGGACGAGCGTCTCGGCGCCCATCGCGATGAAGCCTTCCGCGACGGCCGTGCGTTGCGTCGGCGCTTTCGCACCCACGTCCACCATGCGTGCGCGGCCCTGCGCGTCGAGATGCGAGAGCTTGCTCATGACGCGGCCTCCTCGGCGAGCAGCGCCTTGGTCGCGGCGGTCACGTCGTCCTGACGCATCAGGCTTTCGCCGACGAGGAACGTGCCGACGCCCACGCGTTTCAGGCGCGCAATGTCGGCCGGCGTGAAGATGCCGCTCTCGCCGATCACGATGCGGTCCTTCGGCACGCGCGGCGCCAGCGCCTCGGTGGTGGCGAGCGTGGTCTCGAAGGTCTTGAGGTTGCGATTGTTGATGCCGATCAGACGGCAGTCGAGCGCGAGCGCGCGCGTCATCTCCTCCGCGTTGTGTACCTCGACGATGGCGTCCATGCCCCAGTCGCGCGCAGCACCGGCAAGCTCCGCGGCGAGCGTGTCGTCCACCTCCGCCATGATGATCAGGATGCAGTCCGCGCCCCAGGCCCGCGCCTCCACGACCTGATAGGGATCGATCATGAAGTCCTTGCGCAAAACGGGCAGCGACACGGCCGCCCGCGCTGCCGTGAGATAGCCGGGCGCGCCCTGGAAGGAGGGGCCGTCGGTCAGGATCGAGAGGCACGCCGCGCCGCCCGCCTCGTAGGCGCGTGCGAGGCTCGGAGGATCGAAGTCCGCGCGGATCAGCCCTTTCGAGGGCGAGGCCTTCTTGATCTCGGCGATGAGCGCCGTCTCGCCGCGGTCGAGGCGCGCTTGCAGCGCGGCCGCGAAGGGGCGCACGCGCGGCGCGCTGCGGGCATATTCCGCCATCACCTGCAGCGGCTGCTCCGCTTTCGCGCGCGCCACCTCCTCACGCTTGTAGGCGGTGATCTTGTCGAGAATATCGGCCATCGCAGAGCGGTCCTTCGTAAAGATTGGGTGCTACCGGCGCCCTCGTCCGGGGTCAAGGCCGCTCATTACGCTCATCGGCCTTGGCTTCGTCCCAGAGGGCGTCCATCTCCGCCAGCGTCGCGCTCTCGGGCGCGCGGTTCTGGTCGGCAAGACGCCGCTCGATATGAGCGAAGCGGCGCGTGAACTTCTCGTTCGCCGCGCGCAAGGCGGCCTCGGGATCCAACGCGAGATGGCGCGCCACGTTGGCCATTACGAACAGCAGATCGCCGAACTCCTCCTCGATCTTGCGCAGCCGCGCGGGGCTGCGGTCGGACGCGCCACGCGGATCGGCTGGCTCGGCGACCTCCTCCAGCTCGGCCAGCTCCTCGCGCATCTTGTCGAAGACAGGCGCGAGGGACGGCCAGTCGAAGCCGACGCGCGCGGCCTTCTCCTGCAACTTGACCGCCCGGGTCAGCGCCGGAAGATTGAGCGCGACATCGGCGAGAAGGCCCTCGCCGCGCCGGCTGACCGGGAGCGTGGGGGCGGCCGGAGACGCGGCCTCGGCGCGGTCCGAGAGCGCCGTGCGGGCCGCGGCCTTGTTTGCACGCTCCTCGGCCTTGATGCGGGCCCAGAACCCCGGAACCGCTCCGGCCGCGCGCTCCTCCGGCGTCCCGAAGACATGCGGATGGCGGCGGATCATCTTGGCCGTGATCGCCTCGACGACGTCGCCGAACGCAAACACCCCCGCCTCCTCCGCCATGCGCGCATGGTAGACGACCTGCAGCAGGAGATCGCCCAGCTCGTCCTCGAGGTCCACGAGATCGCCGCGGGCGATGGCGTCGGCGACCTCGTAGGCCTCCTCGAGCGTATAAGGTGCGATGGTCGCGAACGTCTGCTCGAGGTCCCACGGGCATCCCGTGCCGGGGGTGCGCAGCGCGGCCATGATCTCGATGAGGCGCGCGATGTCTTGCGAAGGGGTCATGGCGGCGTGATCCTGGGAGAGGTCCGGAAGCGGTCTAGGTTTTTGTTTTGTCGCATTTTCCTGCGACGAACCGGAAGCCACTTCGTCGGAAAATGCT
>DAITBB010000027.1:0-35934 GCA_036823975.1 Hyphomicrobium sp. | reverse complement strand
CGATCAAACGAGAAAAACAGTCTACCCGCAGCCGAACTTCAACAGCCTGCTAGAGTGCTTCCGGAAAAGTGGGAACCGGTCATGGCGGAGCCGTGCGCGGGAAGTGTCCGATAAGAAGCACGATCAAACAAAAGCTTAGAGCCGTTCCGCGATTCCACTAAAATCGGAACGGCTCTAGAGCGCGTTCACTCTTATTGGAATCGGCTTTTGAGCGTGTGAGCGTAAACGCGCTCCAAGTCGTTGTTTGAGAGTCTGAGTCACGCCCTCGATGCGAGCTCGCCGCTCGCATCTCAAACGATCAGGCTCTAGATCTTCGCGTAAAGCTGCGAGGCCGCGAACACGAGGATGGCCGCGAGCGCCAGGCGCAGGAACCAGTCCGGCATGCGCCCCGTCAGCCGCGAGCCGAGGGCGATGCCGGGTAGCGACCCGACGAGCAGCAGCCCGAGCAGCGTGAAGTTGGTATTTCCCATGCCGAGATGGCCGAGGCCGGAGACGAGCGTGAGCGGCACCGCATGCACGATGTCGGTGCCGATGAGATGGCGCGGCCGCAGCGCCGGGTAGAGCAGCGTCAGCACCACCACGCCGATGGCCCCCGCGCCGACCGACGTCAGCGTCACGATCGAGCCGAGGACGAGCCCCAGCAGCAGCGTCGGGAAAGGCCGCAGCGGGGGCATGGCCTGCTCGGCGGCTGCCCCGTCGCCGCGCACCACGCTCTTGATGAACGGATAGATCACGATCGCCACGGCGCTGAGCATGAGCGCGGTGACGAGCGCTGTCTTGATGACGTGCCCCATCGCCTCGAGATCGGGGTGCAGCCAGTCGATGAGCGCCAGCATGGAGAGCGCACCCGGCACGCTGCCGGCGGCGAGCCAGCGCACGATCCGCCAGTTGACGTGCCCGAACGTGTGGTGCGGCGCGACGGCCGACGCTTTCGTGATGGAGGCGAAGAGGAGATCCGTCCCGACCGCGATCGTCGGCTGCACGCCGACCTGGGCGATGAGGAACGGGGTCATGAGCGAGCCGGCGCCGACGCCGGTCATGCCGACGAGGAAGCCGACGCCGAAGCCGCCCATGATGACGAGAGGCCAGGCAGCCAGGATGGAGGGATCGAGGGCCATCGTCTAGATCGCAAGATAGATGGTGCGCGCGCTGAGCACGATCACGACGGAGCCGACGGCGGCCATGAGAGCTCGGGGCGGGATGCGTTTGGCGGTCAGGGCCGCGACGGGGGCGGCGATCACGCCGCCGATGATGAGGCCGGCGATGATGGGCCAGAGGCTGAGCCCGATCGTGAGGAAGAACGTCGCCGAGATCGTGAGCGTGACGAAGAACTCCGCGAGGTTGACCGAGCCGATGGCATAGCGCGGCGGCGTGCCCTGGCCGAGCAGGCTCGACGTCACGATCGGCCCCCAGCCGCCGCCTCCGATAGCATCGAGAAGGCCGCCGAGAAAGCCGAGCGGCGCGACCGTGCGCGGCGAGGTCGACTCCCGCGGCTTGGTGGCGAACGCCTTCCACAGGATGATGATGCCGAGCACCAGGAGATAGGCGCTGACGAACGGCTTCAGCGTATCACCCGGAAACTCGGAGAGCGCATAGGCCCCGATCGCGCCGCCGATCGCGCCCGGAACGGCGAGTCGCCACAGCAGCCGCCGGTCCACGTTGCCGAGCTTCCAGTGCGCGAGCCCCGAGGCGCCGGTGGTGAAGGTCTCGGCGGCATGCACGCAGGCGCTCGCTGTCGCGGGCGGGATGCCCGAGCTGAGCAGCACCGACGTCGCGGTCACGCCGTAAGCCATGCCGAGCGCGCCGTCGATCATTTGCGCCACGAAGCCGATGGCGACGAAAAGGAGGATTTCTTCCATGATGGCAGGCAGCGTGTCCGTTATTGCCGTCAAGCGATAGCAGACGCGCGTCAGATCGAATAGTCGGGAGGGTTCTCGATCTCGACATTAATTCCGGCGGCCCTGAGGATGAGCGCCACCTCGTTGGCGCGGCGGCGGAACTCCGCCTCCGCACCGGGCCGGTCGCGCAGATCCGCGTTCAAGCCGCGCTCCAGCATGGCCCGCGTGAGCATGAAGGTCGTCTCGTCGCCGAGCGCGGCCTGCTCCTTCGCGCCCGTGACGACGCCGCCGGCGACGGACGCGCCCGTGATGGCATCGACCAGCATGAAGCTGCCGGTCTCCGGCGCCTCGCCGAAGGTGTCGATGGCCGCCGCCCGGCCGAGCGCGATCTCGCCGATCGCGATGTCGTTGGCCGAGCAGGAGACCGCATCGTGCGTCTCGAGCGTTTCGAGATCGAGCAACGAATGGATCTTGAGGGCGGAGACGGGAACGAGGTCGGTTGCGGTGCGCAAGAGGTAGGAGCCGCGCGGATCGTAAGGGATCTCGCTGAGCCACACCATGCGCGCCTCGACGACGCGGGCCACGATGGGGCGCGCATCGGCGCGCGAGAGCACGGCGCCGCGGGCGACGTCGATGTCGGTATCGAGCTGGATGGCGACCGCCTGGCCCTGGGAGGCCTGATCGAGATCGCCGTCCATGGTGGCGATGCGCAGGATCTTCGCGTTCCGCTTCGAGAGCGCATCGACGACCGTTTCGCCGACGCGCACGCTGCCGCCGCTGACGGTTCCGGCGAGACCGCGGAAGTCGTTGCGGGAATCGCGCAGCACCGTCTGCACGGGGAAGCGGAACGGCCCGCGCGGCTCCGTCACGCGGCTCGGCAGCGCCTCGAGATGCTCGAGCAGCGTCGGCCCCGTGTACCAGGGCATGTGCGCCGACGCCTTGGCGACATTGTCGCCGGAGACGGCCGCGGTCGGGATGGCGGTCGCCTCCCAGAAGCCGAAGCGCCAGGAGAACGTTTCGAAATCCGCCTCGATCTTGCGGAACACGGATTCGGACCAGTCCACGAGGTCCATCTTGTTGACGACGAGGATGACGCGCTTCACGCCGACGAGATCGAGGATGGCGGCATGCCGGCGCGTCTGCGTCTTGATGCCGTGGCGGGCATCGATGAGGAGCACGGCCACGTCGGCGTGCGAGGCGCCGGAGGCCATGTTGCGCGTGTACTGCTCGTGGCCCGGGCTGTCGATGACGACGAAGCGGCGGCTCGCCGTATCGAAGTAGCGCCACGCGATGTCGATCGTGATGCCCTGCTCGCGCTCGGCGACGAGGCCGTCCATGAGCAGGCTGAAATCCGGATTGCCGCCGTCGACGGTCTTGCCGCGCTTCAGCGTCTCGCGCTGGTCGTCGTAGAGATCAGTGGCGTCCCAGAGCAGGCGCCCGATCAGCGTCGACTTGCCGTCGTCCACCGAGCCGCAGGTGAGCACGCGCAGCATGCCGGAGAGCTCGGGCGCGATGCGTTCGAGGTCGCTCGCCGAAGTGTGCGGCAGATCGCGGCCCGCGACGAGTTCCAGCGCGGCCTTGGTCTTTTTCACGGACTGCTCCTGAAGGGCGTTAGGGCGTGTCATTTAGAAGTACCCTTCCTGCTTTTTCTTCTCCATGGCGCCGGCCTGATCGTGGTCGATGAGGCGGCCCTGGCGCTCGCTCGTGCGGGCGCCGAGCGTTTCGGCGACGACGGTCTCGATCGTGTCGGCGTCGGATTCTACGGCGGCGGTCAGCGGGTAGCAGCCGAGCGTGCGGAAGCGCACGCGGCGGTTCACGATCTCCTCGCCGGCCTTCACCGGCAGGCGGTCGTCGTCGCGCATGATGAGCTGGCCGTTGCGGAGGATGGTGGGGCGCTCGGCCGCGAAGTAGAGCGGCACCACGTCGAGCTTCTCGCGCAGAATGTAGCGCCACACGTCGCGCTCGGTCCAGTTGGAGAGCGGGAACACGCGCACCGTCTCGCCGGCGCCGAGCCGGCCGTTCAGGAGCCGCCACATCTCGGGCCTCTGCCGCCGCGGATCCCAGCGGTGGCCCTCGGCGCGGAACGAGAACACGCGCTCCTTGGCGCGGCTCGCCTCCTCGTCGCGGCGCGCACCGCCGAAGGCTGCGTCGAACGCGTATTTGTCGAGTGCCTGCTTGAGCGGCACGGTCTTCATCACGTCGGTGTAGATGGAGGGCGCATAGTCGACCGGGTTGATGCCCTTGGCGGCGCCGTCCTCGTTGGTGTGCACGATGAGATCGAGATCGAAGGCGCGCGCGGTCTTGTCGCGAAACGCGATCATGTCGCGGAACTTCCAGCCCGTATCGATGTGCAGGAGCGGAAAAGGCAGCTTGCCCGGCCAGAACGCCTTGCGGGCGAGATGCAGGAGGACGGTCGAGTCCTTGCCGATGGAATAGAGCAGCACCGGCTTGCGGAACTGGGCCGCCGCCTCGCGGAAGATATGGATGCTTTCGGCCTCGAGCAGATCGAGGTGGGAGATGGCTTCGGTCATGCGTGCGTCTCTTTGGCTTTCGGGCGGTTGTGCAGCCCGCATTCCTTGCCGTCCTCGTTCTCCCACCACCAGCGTCCGGCGCGGATGTCCTCGCCCGGACGGATGGCGCGCGTGCACGGCTGGCAGCCGATGGAAGGGAAGCCGCGCGCGTGCAGCGGATTGACGGGAATGGCGTTGGCCGCGATGTAGGCTTCGAGCGTCTCGAGGCTCCAGTCGGCGATCGGGTTGAGCTTGACGAGGGCGTGCGCGCCGTCCCAGGCCGCGAACGGCACATGTGCGCGCCCCGCGGACTGCTCGCGGCGCAAGCCCGTGATCCATCCCGCAGCACCTGCGAGCGCCTTGTTCAGGGGGCGCACCTTGCGCACGTCGCAGCAGGCCTTGCGTGCCTCGATCGACTGGCGGAACCCCATGATCCCGTCGCGGGCGACGAGCATCTCGACGTCGGCGGCCTCCGGGAACATCACGCGGATCTTGAGTGGCGCATAGCGCAACTCGCTCGCTTCCAGGGTTTCGAGCGTCTCGGGGAAGTGCCGGCCGGTATCGAGCGTGAACACGTCGAAGGCCCGCCCTGTCGCGGCAATGGCGTGCAGCACGGCCTGGTCCTCGAGACCGAGGCTGGTGGAGAAGGTGATGCGGCCAGGAATGGCGTCGGCGATATGTGTGAGCCGGTCCTCGAGGCGCGAAATCCCGGCCAAGGACGCATCGAGCGAGGCCGCGAGCGCCGCACCTTTGCCGTCAGAGCCGCCGCGGCCGCCGGGCGCCGGGGCGAGGTCTCCAGCGTACGAACGCAGTTGGGATTGAGACATGAATTCCTCCGATGGCGAGGAACCTAATGAAATAATCTTCTTAGATAAAGGGGAGCAGGGAAATAAGAATAGGATATCATTCCCATCGAATGGTTATAGAGAAAAATTGTTCTACTTGTCTCTGGGCTGGAACGGATTTCTTGCAGAGGTGCGACAACCATGGCCCTCGAGCAGACGGCGCGGGCGGAACGGGCCCGTACGGCAGCCTCGCGCCCTGTCTCGGGCGGGTCTCCATGGCACAACCTGAGGACGAGCGGGTCCCCCTCTCAGGACGCCTCTGAGGAGCGCCGTCAGCCGCGATGTCGATGCCGGCATGTGGCCATTCAGACACGCAGAACATAATACGAACATTCGCAGCGGAGCTTCGCAACCTCCACGGATCGTTTGCAATTCGCGTTCGCAGGGGCCGCCGCGAGTTATCCCCAGGCCCTCGGCGCTTCAGAAAGCGTAAGGGAAAAACCGTCAGACGGCGGCGGAAAGCCTCACCGATGGCCGATTCTCGGCCCGAATCAGTTCTCCGCCGAATGAGCGTGTTGCCGTGTAAACTGGCCCCCTGACGCCCCGGCGGGGGCATTCATCCCCTGGCCGGCAGATTTTTTGCTAGGTATGCGGAATACTAATGATTGGTTAACGGCATCAATCATTTAGGCTTAAAATTTCATATTTGTGTCGGAGCGGGTGTCGTCGTGAAGATGACCGACCCCTAGCCTGGACCGCGGCAGATGGTATTCTTCGGCCGTCTCGAGCGGGACCCAGCCGATGTTGAGGGCAGAGGCTGTATTCGCCGCAGGGGCTCATGAGTTGTTCAACGTAGACCAAGTAAGGCGGGGTACGATTATGGGGGATTCCAAGCTACCTCCGGAGTTTCCGGGCGGCAGTCCTTTGGCGGAAGGCGAGCTTGAGCGCCTGGAGAAGGGGGGTCTCGAAGTCTTCGAGATCGCTGGAACCATCAAATGGTTCGATGTGGCCAAGGGATACGGCTTCATTGTTCCCGACAACGGTCTCGCCGATGTGCTTCTGCACGTCACCTGCCTTCGTGCAGGCGGCTATCAGACGGCTTACGAAGGCGCCCGGATCCACTGTCAGGTCCTGCGCCGCCCGAAGGGCATGCAGGCTTTCCGCATTCTCTCGATGGATGAATCGACGGCGATCCATCCGTCGCTTCTGCCACAGCGCACCCACGTTCACGTACAACCTGAGAGCGATTGGGAGCGGGTGGTCGTGAAGTGGTTCAACCGCGTCCGCGGCTTCGGCTTCCTGACCAAAGGCGAGGGTACGCCCGACATCTTCGTGCACATGGAAACGCTGCGCCGGTTCGGCTTTACCGAGCTGCGCCCGGGCCAGACCGTTCATGTGCGCTGGGGCATGGGCTCCAAGGGCTGCATGGCGGCCGAGCTGAAGCCCGACGGGGCCTCCACGGGTCTCACCTCGTCCCACTGAAGGGGTGAGCCGCTCGCGGGGTGGCAAGTTTCGGATGCGAGCGCGCGAGCGCTCGCATTTTCTGTTTCCGGAAGGCCTCGCTTTCCGGCGCGCGGCCGCCTCCACCACGCAACCCGTTCTTTAAGAGGGCGCGCCCCTCCGTTACAAGCGCATCGAGGCCGGCTTCGACTGCGGCGCGCCTCGGGATCGGACCGGCAGTCTGAAGGTCGAGGCGCGATGCGGGAGATCGGCAATTGGCGAGGACGCGCGCGGGGCGCGGCGCTCCTGGCCGCCATGGCGGCGGCCCTTGGCCCGGCGGACGCTCAGGAGCGCGCGACGCCCGGCGCCGCCTCCGCAGCGGTGGCCGAGGAGCGTCTTGCCCTCGTCACGGCATCCGGCACCCACCCGCTCGACGTCGAGCTGGCGACGACGCCCGAGAAGCAGGCGCTCGGCCTCATGTTCCGCACCAGCCTGCCGGCGGGCAAGGGCATGCTCTTCGTCCACGGCGCCGAGCGCGAACTCACCATGTGGATGCGCAACACGTACATTCCGCTCGATATGGTCTTCATCCGCGCCGACGGCACGGTCCATCGCATCGAGGCGCGTGCCGAGCCGCTCTCCGAGCGCGTCATCCCCTCGCAAGGCCCGGTCGCGGCCGTGCTGGAGATTGCCGGCGGCGAGGCGGCGCGCCTGGGTCTCAAGCCCGGCGACAAGGTCCGCCATCGCGTATTCGGCCCCGCGCCGTCGAAGTGACGCGCCGCCGGCCCTTGCGCGGACGCTTGACCCTGAGGGCGCGAAGCGGCAGATGTTGGCCCCTGCCGTGCGTGCCGCGGCGGTCATTGCGGCCCGACCCATGTCGGCCCGTCACGGGGCATAGCTCAGCCTGGTAGAGCGCTTGCTTTGGGAGCAAGAAGTCGCGAGTTCGAATCCCGCTGCCCCGACCACCGCACAAACGACCACCCTTCGGATCGAGCCAGACACGACGCGCCCACCATGGGGCGCGCCTTGTCCTCCATTACGCGACGCCGTGCTGCTTGAACCATGCGAGCAGTCGCGCCCAGCCGTCTCGCGCAGGGCCGGCGCGGTAGCTCGGCCGGTAGTCCGCATGGAACGCATGCGGCGCCCCGTCGAAGACGACGATCTCGCAGGTCTTGCCGGCCTCCTTGCAGGCTGTGCGCATGGCCGTCACCGTCTCGAGCGGAATGCCCTGATCGGCCCCGCCGTAGAGCCCCAGCACCGGCGCCTTGAGATCCGCAGCGAGATCGACCGGATGCTTCGGCGTCTCGGGCGTCGACGCGCCCGTAAGGCGCCCGTACCAGGCCACACCCGCCTTGAGCGCCGGATTGTGCGCAGCATAGAGCCAGGTGATGCGCCCGCCCCAGCAGAACCCGGTGATGGCGAGCTTGCCGCCGTCGCCGCCCGAGGCGACCGCGTAGGCGACGGTCGCATCGAGGTCGCTCATCACCTGCGCGTCCGGCACGGTCGCGACGATCGGGCGGATCTCGTCGATCGTCTTGAGCTGCGAGACGTCGCCCTGCCGCACGAACAGCTCGGGCGCGATCGCCATGTAGCCGGCCTTCGCGAGCCGGCGGCAGACGTCCCGGATGTGCTCGTGCACGCCGAAGATCTCCTGGATCACGAGCACGATCGGGAACGGCCCGCCGGTGGCCGGCATGGCGCGGTAGGCGGGGAGGGAGCGGTCGGCAGCGGCGATCTGCACTTCGCCGGCCGTCAGGCCGTCCGTATCCGTCGTGATCGTCGTTGCAGCCGCGATCGGCTGGATCGCGAGCGCAAACCCCGTCGCGAGTGTCGTCAGCATGGCCTCGCGGCGCGAGGGCACGAACTTGGGAAGAAGGCTCTGGCGATCCGCGTCGAGGTTCCGAGCCGTGGCGTCATCGGTCGTATCGGTCATAGGGCCTCCTTCGCACAATCTCGATCCCACGAACCATAACGCGTCGGGAGGCCAAGCTGTAGGGAGGCGCGCACCGTCAGCCCTTTCGCGGTTTCCTGGGCTTTTTGGAGGGAAGCGACGTCTTGGCGGGTTTTTGTGTGGGCGTGGTCTCGGCCGACGGCTCGCTTTCGCCGCGGTTCTCGCGCCGGCGCCGCCGATGGGCCTCGAGGCGCGCGCGCTTGAGGAGAAGGGCGTCGTGGTTCGGATGGTTCGGATCGAGCCGCGTCACGACGGGCTCGGACTTCGGGGGCTTCATCGCGGACCTACGACTTTAAGTGGAACATTATCCCGAAACGTACCGGGATAAATTCCCTATCCGCATCCGCCGGTCAAAGGATTTTCGTACCGCCGGTGAGGGCGGCGACAGGGCCGCCGCGCCGAAAGACGGCCTGTCAGCGGAGGATCGCGACGACGCGGGCCGGCGCTGCGGAGGCCCCGACGATCTTGAGCGGGAAGACGGCCACCTCGAAGCCATGCGGCGGCAGGGCCGCGAGGTTCGTGAGCTGCTCCATATGCCAGTAGGGCCGGCGTTGGCCGACGCGATGCGCCTCCCAGAAAAGCTCGCGGTTTCCCGACGCCCGCGCCGTCGCAATCTGCGCCCGGAACGGCAGGTCCCACCCCCACTGGTCGATGCCCATGACGGTGACGCCACGGTCGAGCAGCCAGTCGGTCGCTTCCGCGCTCATGCCCGTGCCGGTGGACCAGAAGTCCTTCGTGCCCATCAGCCGGTCGCGCCCGGTTCGGATGAGCACGATCGTGCGGTCGGTAAGGGTCGCGCCGGAGGCGGCGAGGGCCGCGTCCATGTCGGCCGTCGTGATCGGATCGTCGTCCGCCTTGTGGGTGAGATCGAGCACCACGCCGGGGCCGAGGCAGCGGTCGAGCGGGATCTGCTCGATCGTCTGAGCGGGCGCGCCGGCGGAGACGGGACCGTAATGCCAGGGCGCATCGATGTGCGTCGTGGCATGCACGCCCATCGTTACCGTATCGTCCGCCCAGCCGGCGAAGTCGCGCGGGAAGAGGCGGAACGGCAGCCCGAGCAGCCGCACGAGCACTTTCGCCATCCAATGCGGCTTGTGCCTGACCTTGACGCGCATGAAGAACGGGTCCTGCCGGTTGAAGACGACCGGCTTCGAGAGATCGATGATCCTCATGGCGTCCGTCCCTTTCCGGCGACGATGCGGTTGGCGAGCGCGCCGATGCCGTCGATGCCGATCTCGATCGTGTCGCCGACGGCGAGCAGGCACCCGGTTTCGATGCCGCTGCCGCCGGGGAGCGTGCCCGTCGCGAACAGCTCGCCCGCATGCAGCGTCTCCGACTGCGAGACGTGGGCGAGCGCCTCGCCGAGCGACCAGCGCGGCCCCGCGCTCGTCGTTGTACCAACGGGCTGCCCGTTGATCCGCACGAAACCTTTGAGATTGCGCCATCGCGGCAGGATCTCGTCCGCCGTCACGACCACACGCGACATCGCATTCGCGAAGTGCTTGGCCTTCTGCGGCCCGAAGCCAGACTGCATCTCCGCGCGCTGCACGTCCCGTGCGCTGAAGTCGTTGACGACGACGAAGCCGCCGATCGCGGCTTCCGCCTCGGCAGGGGAGGCATCCCGCAGCGGCCGGGCGAGCACGAAGCCGAGCTCGAGCTCGTAATCGAGTGCGCGCGTATAGGCGGGGCAGGGGACCTCGTCGCCGTCCGAGACGAAGGCGAGGGCGTTGCCCATGTAGTAGATGGGCTGGCGATACCAGAGCGCGTGTGGCTTGAGGGCCGGAAAGGGCGCACCGAGCAGCGCCTCCCAGCCCCGCACGACCGGCCAGGCGGCGGGCAGGAACGTGCGCGCGAAGCCGCGCGCCGCAGCGATGGCATGGCGCTCGTAGAGCATGAAATCGCGGAACGAGCGCGGCGCGAAGGGAAGAGCGGCGGAACGGCCAGGAGTGGGATCGCGCTCGGGAGAGAGCGCCTCTGCCACCGTGGCCAAACGCGCGCGGACCTCGTCTGGCGCGGCCAGAAGCGCGACGAGATCCCCTGACCACCGCGCACGCGCCTCGGCGTCCGGCGCGGGATCGAGCCGCGCCAGCGCATGGGCGGCGTCGACCCACCCGACGCCGGCGGCGATCTGCACGACGGGCCGTCCCGCCTCCATCATCCGCCTGAGCTTCATCTGCGATCCTCGCGCGGCGCCTCCCTGGCCTCGTGCTCTCACATCCTGTGGGCCGCATCAATCCCGGCGCGTCCGTCTGAGCGGCCATTATGGTTAGCGGCTCCGGTGTTGCCTCCGGAGCGGCCCCCGTGCCATGCAAGCCCAGCCGCGGCGCCAGAAGGCGCGAGAACAAGTGAGAGACATGGCGACTTCACATTGGATCGAGGCGTCTTGCCCTGAGCCCTCGCCGGCGCACGAGGAGGCCGCCCGCGCGCGCCAGGCCGTTCTCACCAAGCCGCCGGGATCGCTCGGCCGCTTGGAGGCGCTCGCCATCGCGCTCGCGGCGCTGCAGGCAAGCGAGCGTCCCTCCGCGCGGCGCGCGCCCATCATCCTGTTCGCAGGCGACCACGGCGTGACCGCACAAGGCATCTCCGCGTTCCCGGCCGCCGTGACGGTCGAGATGCTGCGCAATTTCGCGGCCGGCGGCGCGGCGATCGCCGTTCTCGCCCGCACGCTCGATGTTCCGCTCACCGTCGTCGATGCGGGAACGCTCGCCGAGCAGCCGATCGCGGGCGTCGTGACCGACAAGCCGCGGCGCGGCACGCGCGACTTCACCGCCGAGCCGGCCATGACGCCGGACGAGCTGGACTTCGCGCTCGCCGCCGGCCGTCGCGCCGTCGAGGCGGCGGGAGAGGCGGATCTCCTCCTCTTCGGCGAGATGGGCATCGGCAACACGACAGCCGCCGCCGCTGTCGTTGCGGCGCTGACGGGCCGGCCGCCGCAGGAGATCGCCGGCGCAGGAACGGGTCTCGACGCCGACGGCATCGCCCGCAAGGTGGAGGTCGTCGCGCGCGGGCTCGTCCTCCATGGCCTGGCCGATGGCGGCGCCAGCCCCCGCCGCATCCTGGAGACGGTCGGCGGCCTCGAGATCGCAGCCCTCGCCGGCGCGATCCTGAGCGCCGCGCAGCGCGGCGTCCCCGTGCTGGTCGACGGCTTCATCGTCTCCGCCGCGGCGCTCGCCGCAACCCGCCTCAATGGCGGCGTGCGCCCCTGGCTCCTGTTCGCACATCGCTCGGCCGAGCGCGGGCACGGCGCCGTGCTGGACGCGCTCGACGCCGATCCGATCCTCGACCTCGGCCTGCGTCTCGGCGAGGGCTCGGGTGCTGCGACGGCGCTCGCCGTGCTGCGCCAGGCGTGCGCGCTCCACAACGAGATGGCGACGTTCGCCGAGGCCGCCGTCTCGAACCGGGCCGGATCATGATCGCCGTCGATTTCCTGCGCCACGGCCGCACGACCGCCGACGGCATCCTGCTCGGACGCACCACGGATGCGCCGTTGAGTGCCGCCGGACGCCAGGCCGTCACGCATCAGGTTGCGGGCCGCACGTGGTCCGCCATCCTTGCCTCTCCGCTCGGACGCGCCCGTGAGACGGCCGACATCGCAGCCGCAGAAGCCGGCGTTGCGGTGACACTGGCTCCAGCCTGGCAGGAGATCGACTTCGGCCTCTGGGATGGCCAGGGATGGGACGCGCTGGCCCGCGACCCGCGTTTCGCCGCCTTTCAGGCCGATCCCGAGACGAGCCCGCCGCCGGGAGGCGAGACGATCGCGGACGTGGCGGCGCGCCTGACGCCGGCGCTCGAAAGCCTCGCGGACCGCACGGACGGCCCCGTTCTCGTCGTCGCGCACGGCGGGGCGATCCGCATGGCCCTGTCGGTGCTGCTGGCGATCCCGCTCGCGCGCTTGTGGGCGCTCCGCATCGGCTGCGCCACGCGGATCTCGGTCAGCATGGGGCGCAGCGACACACATGGACTTTGGGGCGAGATCGTCGAGATCGTCCAGCCCCCGCAGATGGAGGAGAGCCCATGACCGGCTTCATCGTAGCCCTGAAATTTCTGACGCGTCTGCCCGTGCCGAACGTTGCGGCCGCGCGCGGGGGCGAGATCGGCCGGGCAGCTCCCTGGCTGCCCGTCGTCGGCGCGCTCGTCGGC
Organism: Hyphomicrobium sp.; assembly: GCA_036823975.1. Classification (GTDB taxonomy): domain Bacteria; phylum Pseudomonadota; class Alphaproteobacteria; order Rhizobiales; family Hyphomicrobiaceae; genus Hyphomicrobium_C. Next base: position 23,270 of record DAITBB010000027.1, on the reverse strand, counting down.
GTCGTGGTCGCGCTGGCCGTGGCGCTGGGCGCGGGCGTGAGCCCGTGGCTCGGCGCGCTGCTCGGCGTTCTGGCCTGGGTGCTCGTGACGGGCGGTCTCCATGTCGAGGGCCTGGGCGACGTTGCCGACGGACTGGCCGCCGCGCACGGCAGGCCGGAACGCTTCCTCGAGGCGGCGCACGATCCGCACGCCGGCGCGTTCGCCATCATGGCTATCGTGCTCCTGATCGCGGCGAAGCTCATCCTGCTCGCCACGCTCATTTCTACGGCTGATGCGGACACCGTCTCTCTGATCGTCGCGCTGGCGCTCGTCGCGGCCTGGGCACGCTGGGGCGCGCTGGTCGTTGTCGGCGCCGTGCCGACGCTGGGCGAGGGCCTCGCGAGCCGCCTCGCATCCGGCACCGAAGGGCGCGTCACGGGCGTCGAGGGGATCGCGCTCACGATCGTCTCGCTGTTCGTCGCGCCGATCCTCGTCGTGGCCGTGCCACTGGCCCTCGTCCTCGCGCTCTACTGGCGCTATCGCGTCGGCGGCGTCAACGGCGATGCCCTGGGCGCTGGCATCGAGGTGATGGAGGCGGGGTTGCTGCTCCTGCTGGTGATGGCCTAGTCTAGCGCGAGTGTTCCGCCAGGGCCCCACCTGTGCTAGCACGCTCGTCTGACCGCGTTCGACGGGGAGCGGAATGACGTTCGCGCTGGCCTTTCTCGCGCTCTTCATCGAGGCGCTCGTCGGTTATTCCGAGAGGCTCGTCGCACGCATCGGCCATCCGGTGACGTGGATCGGCGCCCTCATCACGCGCGCCGAGACGGCCTGGAACGAGGGCCACCTGTCACCCCAGCAGGCCCGCCTGCGGGGATGTCTCGCCCTCGCCACCGTTCTCCTGGTCACGGTGTCTATCGCATTCCTGATCGATCATGCGATCGGCCTGCTGCTGCCCGCGGTGGTGGCGCTTGTGCTCAAGGCTGCCCTCGCCAGCACGCTCCTCGCCGGCCGCAGCCTCGACGAGCATGTATCCGACGTGGCCGTCGCGCTCGAAAGCGAGGGGTTGGTCGCCGGCCGCAAGGCGGTGGCGCGCATTGTCGGCCGCGATCCGCAGACGCTCGACGAGGCGGGCGTCTCGCGGGCGGCCATCGAGAGCCTGGCGGAGAACTTTTCCGATGGCGTCGTGGCGCCGGTGTTCTGGCTCGTCGTCGGCGGACTGCCGGGCTGTGCGGCCTACAAGGCGGCGAACACGGCCGACAGCATGATCGGCCACAAGACGCCGCGCTATCTCACGTTCGGCTGGGCCTCGGCACGTTTCGACGATCTGGTGAACCTTCCGGCCTCGCGGCTCTCGGCGCTTTGGATCGTGCTCGCCGCGCGCGTCACGCCGGGTGTGGACTGGCGCCGCGCCGCGCAGAGTGCCTTGAGCGACGCGCCGCGCCACCGCTCTCCGAATGCGGGCTGGCCGGAGGCGGCGATGGCCGGGGCGCTCGGCCTCGCGCTGGCGGGGCCGCGCAGCTACAACGGCAAGCGCATCGACGACGCCTGGATGGGCGACGGCCGCCGCGATGCGAGCGCGGCCGACATTCACCGCGCGCTCCGCCTCTACCGCATCGCCTATCTCATTCAGGCCGCCGTCCTCGGCCTCGGCGCGCTGATCGCGGTGCTCGTGTTCTGGGTGTGAGCGTCCGCGAGCGCGGCTATGGCGTGATCGCGACCTTGAACACGCCGTCGCGCTGGTTGGAGAACAGGTCGTACGCGTCCACGATCTCGTCCAGCTTGAACCGGTGCGTGACCATCGCCGCGAGGTCCACCTGTCCGGAGGCGATGACCGCCATCAGCCGCCGCATGCGCTCCTTTCCTCCCGGGCAAAGAGAGGTGAGGATGCGGTGATCGCCGAGGCCCGCCAGGAACGCATCGACCGGGATCTTGAGATCCGACGAATAGACGCCGAGGCTCGAGAGCGTGCCACCCGGCCGCAGCACCCGCAGGCACGATTCGAACGTCGCCTGCGTGCCGAGGGATTCAATCGCGACGTCCACGCCGCGCCCCTCGGTGAGGCGCAGGATCTCCTCGACCGGATTCGATTTCGAGAAGTCTACGACATGATGCGCGCCGAGGCGCTCGGCCATGGCGAGGCGCTCCGGCACGCGATCGACGGCGATGATCTGAGACGCGCCGAGCAAACGCGCGCCCGCCGTGGCGCAGAGGCCGATCGGGCCCTGCGCGAAAATCGCCACCGTGTCGCCGATGCGGATGCCGCCGTTCTCGGCACCGCTGAAGCCCGTCGACATGATGTCCGGGCACATCAGCACCTGCTCGTCGGTGAGGCCGTCCGGAACGGGCGCCAGGTTGGCCACCGCATCGGGAACCAGCACGTACTCCGCCTGACAGCCGTCGATCGTGTTGCCGAAGCGCCAGCCGCCCATCGGCTTCCATCCGTGCCGCGTGCCGGCGCCATCCTGGGAGCTGCATCCGCATTGGCAGGCGTTGCTGGTTCCGCTGGGCGTGATCGCGCCGGCGATGACGCGCTGCCCCTCACGATAGCCTGTCACCGAGGCGCCGAGCTTCTCGATGATGCCGACGGGCTCGTGGCCGATGGTGAGCCCCTTGGCGACCGGATACTCGCCTTTGAGGATGTGCACGTCCGTGCCGCAGATCGTGGTCGTTGTGATGCGGACGAGCGCATCCAGAGGACCGACATCGGGAACGGGCTTCTCGTCGAGAACGATGCGGCCGGGCTCGACAAAGACGGCGGCTTTCATCTTCGGCATGCGAGATCCTCCGACAAAATCTGCGGGAGGCCGGGGGCTTCCCGTCACGAACGGCTAACACGCGGGAGGAAAGGAAGGTTGCGCTGGATCAAAGGGGTGCGTTGCGGGGGCATGCCGACGCAGAGCAGCGGCTGAGGCGTGTACCGGAATCCGTCAATCGCGATCGAGCAGATTGATCGCCTCGCAGAGCGCCTCGAGTTGTTTCGAAGGCGCGTCCAGCGCCCAGTAGCGCGTATGGCTGAAGCCGCGCGAGCGCCCGCGCACGGCGCTGAGATCGATGTCCTTGACGCCGGGCCCGAACGTGCGGCGGAGCGCGCCCGAGACGAGGTCGCCCTGATAGATCCAGCGTGCGGGATCGTGGATGTTGGTCCACCGCACGACGGCGAACGGGCTCGCATGATGCAGCCGCCAGCCGCCACCCTGCTGCGGATAGGCGAACAGCTCGGCCTCTTTTACGTCCGTGTCGAGAAGGCCGTATTTCTTCGCGAGCCAGATGCCGAGCCGGTTGAGGGGCTCGCGCACGGGAGGAGAAGCCGGAAACTCGCGCGCCTCGATGCGCTGCTCGAGATCGGCGGCGTTGGAGGCCAGCAGGAACTCGGCGTGGGTGAGCGGGCTGCCGAGCGTCACGAAGTCGCTGATCAGCCAGCGCTCGGTGCCGCGCGGGCCTTCGGCGCGGCCGGAGAGCAGACGACGCAGACGGGCCTGGGCGCGCCGAAACCGCTGCAACGTGGCCTCGTCGCCCTCGCCGAGCGCGGCCGCCGCCTCGTGCACGGCACGCAGCGCGGCGAGCTCACCCGCCCCGTCGCGCAGCGTCCGCGCGCCCTCCCGCTGCGTCCAGAGGTAGGTGATGAGATCGTAGGCCAGGATGGACCCCAGGCTATGGCCGACCAGCACCACCCGGTCGTAGCTGTCGCCCGCGTGCAGATCGTTGAGCAGCCTGAGACCGCGCTCGCGCACCGCCGCGCGGGCCGAGATATTGGCCGGGTCCGCGCGCGTATAGCGGACGACCCGGCCGAAGCTGGCCGTTGCGAGCCGGTGCACCATGAGGCCGAGGCAACCGGCCGCGAGAGCCAGCGCGATCCGCGCCCATGTTGGTAGAAGGTTCGGCAGCAGGTCGGCGGGCAGCACACTCGCCCCCGCCACCACGCATGCGAGCGCCGAGGCGAGCCACAGCGCGATCCAAGCGCCGCGAACGTCACGGGGCACGTGCCGCCAGGGTCGGAACAGCAGATAGCGGATCCATCCGCCGAACTGGCCCCAGCTCGAGCCGATCGTCAGGTCGGCCCAGTAGAGCTCGTAGAAATCCGTCCGCGCGCCGTTCGGAAAGGCGGCGCTGGAGGTGCTCTTGCGGGTCGTGAGGCGCCGCAGCTCGAGCGAGCCCGTGCGGCCATCCGGCCGGCTCCAGAGGTCCGGCCCCGTGGTGTCGCCGCGCTGAGGGCCGGACCCGCCCCTCAGCACGGCACGGGCGAAATCCCGCACCGTATCCATGGGGCGTTGCTCGCCCATGCCGTGAACGATCACCACCGCCTGTCGCGCCGCCCGCGCGGGCGCCGAGGAGACCGGCGTCGGCCGGGCCGCGTCGATCCGCACCACGGAGCCGATGTTGCCGGCGTCGCTCAATCGCGGCTCTCCGCAGAGGAGCCCGGCCGGACATCCGCCAGCCGGCACGGGCACGCCTCCTGTCGCATGGCGGCCGTCGAGGCTCGGTGAGGATTGCGATGGAAAAGCGCCAGCATGCAGAATGTCTCGGGACAGGAAACAATGTGAGATCATCGGCTTACGCCGCGAGAATCGGGAGCAGGCTAACAGGCGCAGGCGCGCCTGGCCATTTGCCGCTCCGAGAGCGCTGTGGGAAAAATGCGAGCGAGCAAAAGACCGGGCGAGGTGTGAGCACGGCCCTCCTCTCCATTCTCGACTCTCGGCTTAAGTCTCTGGTGGCGTTCGCAGGTCTTTGATGCGCGCGCTATGGATGACGCGCGCGACTTCGATCGCGTTTCTCTCAGTGTGTATGCGATAGAAAATCGCGTATCGGTATTTTCTCAGTGGCCGGCGATAGACATGAGGCATATCCGTACCGGCGGACGCGCGCGGGAACTACGCAAGCCGCTCGCATGCGAGCCGAATAGCATCCTCGACACGTTGAGCCGCGCTCGGGCGCTGCTCTGCAATACGATCATAGATGTCGCTGATGTCCTGCCGGGCCCGTTCGGCATAGACAACTTTCATGTGCGATGGCGAACCCAAAAGGCGTTTATATCGTCATCGGAAACGATCCGGCCGGCATCGAGGTCGTCAATGCCTTCGCCCACGAGGCGTCGCTCGTCGTCGGTCAGGCGATAGGGGTCGCCTCCGGATTCGGCGATCTGCTCCAGCACCTCAGCCGCTAGTTCCTGCCGCTCCGGTGAGAGCCGCTTCACCTTCTCGATCGCATTGGCAAGGCTCTTCTTCATTCTAGCACGCTCGTCCAATTCCGAAAGACGCGGTGCCCGACTCCCCGGCTTCGGATCCCGCAGAAACGGCTGGCGATCCCGGCAGGGCTCGAACCTGCGACCCTCTGCTTAGAAGGCAGATGCTCTATCCGGCTGAGCTACGGGATCTTGAACCGGAGCCTCTGCATAGCAGAGCCGACGGCCCTGACAAGCGCGGGTGACTGTGCCGCAGCTCACGGGCCGGCACATGGGCTGACAGTGTGAGGGGTTGCGCGAGTTTAAGCCTGCCGCGATTGCTTGCGCGGCGGTGACGGGGTGAAAGCACGCGCGCCGCCGGAAGACGGCTGCGCAGACGACAGCTCTCCCCGCATCGCCCGAAGGGCGTCCGTCATATGGGCGCGCGCCTTCTCCATGTTCTCCTCGGCATCGGCACGGCGCAGCAGCACCGCGCTCTGCAGGGATCTGCGGAGCTCGTTCTCGAGTTGCCACAGGGATTTCAGAGCGGGCGGCATATTTTTGAGAAAATCATTGGCCATCGCGCACAGTCTCTCCTCAAGAGGAAACGGCCGGCGGCCCTGATCGGTTCCCCGGGGACTATCGCGACAGGCGTGAGGGAAGGCGGGCTCAGCTCGCCCGGCAGCCCGTCTCTCCCGGCACCGTCCCGCTTTGAGGAACCAGCCGTTTCAGCGCGCATTGCTCGACGAGCAGAACGCGCAGCGCGCTCTCGCGCTCCTTCCACTCGGCTTTGCCGGCGAGGTTCTCGAGCTCCATCGGATCCTGCGTGACGTTGTACATCTCGTATTCGTTGGCCACCGGCTCGGTCTTGACGCGCTCCTCGTAGATGCGGCGCGATTTGCCGGCCTCGTCACCTTCCTGGCCCTTGGGCGTGATGACGACGTCGCGCACGCCGTCCGCTCCCGGTGTGCCCGGCGTGCTCCAGTAGCGGGGGTGATCGAAGTAGCGCGAGTACTTCCATACCTCCCCGTCGATCGTGGCGATCACGGTCTCGATATGGTTCGGCTGCGCCACGGAATCGTAGGCGATGCCGATGAAGTTCCGCTGGTCGAGCCCGCGGCTCGGATCGTCGTCCGTCATGAAATAGATCGGCTCGGCGAGCGTTTCCGCCTCGACCTCGCCGCGGATCAAGGGCGCGAGGTTGCGCCCCACCAGCGGCAGCGCATCCGTGAAGGCGGGCGCGATCGCCTTGCGCGCGCCCTCCGCATCGATGCCCGCGAGACCGAGCAAGGTCGGTACGATATCGACATGGCTCGTCGGGATGGCAACCTTGCGCGCCTCCGCGCGGCCCGGCAGCGTGACGACGAGCGGCACGCGCAACGCCTCCTCGTAGGCCATGTACCATTTCTGATGCAGGCCGCCGTGCGCGCCGAGGATGTCGCCATGATCGGACGTGAAGACGACGATCGTGCTGTCGCGAAAGCGTGTGGCGTCGAGCGCGGCGAGAACCTCGCCCAGATGGCGATCCACGTCCGCATGCAGACGGTAGTAGAGGCGATGATAGTCCCGCCCGGTGAAGCTCGGTTGCAGGAACTGGCTGTACGCGTCGCGATAGGCGCGCTGGCACGACGGCTTGTCGCTGAGCTTCTCGAGCCGCGTCCGTCCGAACAGACTGCGGTCGAATGGCTCGTCGGGAACGATATCGGAGATGCTGAAATCGTACTGAGCCTGCCGCTCCGCGGCGAGGTTCGTGTAGAAGGCCCAGAGCGCGATGTCGTGCGGGTTCGTGAAGGACGCCATCAGGAACCAGGGCGAGTCGTCCTGGGACTCGTTGAGGGCCGCGAGCTGGCGCACCGCCTGCGCCGCGATGGCCGGGTCGCGCCCCTGCTTGCCGGGCGGCGCGCAGGAGCCCGACCGGAGCGGATCCGATCCGTGCGGCTCAGGCCCGATCCATCCAGAAAACCCGAATGGGTCCAACGGGTTGGCCTGCAGATAGAGGCTCTCCTTGGAGGCGTCCGCGGTGCCGTTGGCATCATAGCTCGTGATCGCGCGGCGCGTTCCGGGAACCTTGAGGTCCGCCTCCGTCGCGTGCCACTTGCCCTTCCAGAAGGTGCGGTAGCCGCCGTGGCGGAGATAGTGCCCGAGCGTGGGGACCGAGCCCGGCAGCAGCCAACGCATGTCGGGATCGTCGGCCGCTTTGGCCGCGCCGTCGGTATTGGCGGCGCCATGCAGCGAGGGATAGTGCCCCGTATAGAGCGACGTCGTGCTCGGCACGCACGCGACGGAAGCCACGTATTGGCTCTCGAACGTGATCCCGCGCTGCGCGAGCCCGCCTTGCGCGGTGAGATGGCGGGCGCGGAACTCGGCGAGCGCCGCGCTCTCGTACACGGTCGGAAAGCGCTGCTCGTCCACGAGCAGGAAGAGGATGTTCGGCTTTTTGGGATGCGGAGGGGCGGCAGCCCCGGCGGCGGCGGGGCGCGCTTCGAGCCCGGCCGCAGAAGCCGCCCCGGCGAGGCCCAGCTTCAACGCTGTCCGCCGTGTCAGTGCTCCGTCGTCCGCCATAACCTTCCCCCGCACGGGCGCCGTGCCGGTCCGGGCCGGCTCCCCGTCGAGTATGGCGGGCCCGGCCTCGCAAGCGCAATAGGGAACGCTGCGTAGCGGCGCTCTCAAGAGGATGGCGTCGAAGCTTGAAATCGAGGGCGTTTTTTTCAGTCGGCGCAGGTATCGACCTCGATCTCCACCGTGGCGTGGTCGAGACCGAATTTCTGGCTAAGGCGGTCCTTGATCTGCGCCGTCGCCAGCCCGCCCTCGAGCCCGGCGAGCCGCGCATGGAGCGTCACGATCAGGCGCTCCTGGCTCAGCGACCAGATGTGGACATGGTGCACGTCGACGACGCCGGGGATCGCCGCGACCAGGTCGTCCGCGATGACGCGCGGATCGAGGCCGGCCGGCGTGCCCTCGAGCAGGATATGCGCGCTGTCGCGGACCACGCGCCATGCCGCCGCGAGGACGAGGCCGGAGACGAGGAGCGACAGCAGGGGGTCCGCGAGCGTCCAGCCCGTCAGCAGGATGATCACGGCCGCCGCGATTGCGCCCGCCGAGCCGAGGAGATCGCCGAGTACATGCAAGGCGGCCGCGCGGATGTTGAGGTTCGCGTGGTCGGCGCCGTGCAGCATCCAGAGCACCGCGACGTTGACCGCGAGCCCCGCCACCGCGACCGCCAGCATGACGCCGCCGAGGATCTCGGGCGGATCCCACGCGCGATGCATGGCCTCGACCACGATCCAGCCCGCGATCAGGAACAGGAGAAGGCCGTTGGCGAACGCCACGAGCACGCCGACGCGGCCGTAGCCGTAGGACCGCTTATGGTCCGCCGGCCGGCGCGACAGCCTGAGCCCGAGCCAGGAGAGCGCGAGCCCGGCCGCGTCCGTCAGCATATGGCCGGCATCCGCGATCAGGGCGAGCGAGCCCGAGACGAGGCCGCCTACCAGCTCCACCAGCATGAAGGCCCCGGTCACGAGCGCGGCGAGCGCGAGCCGCCGCTCGCTCACGCCGGCGCCGTGCGCGCCGTGATCGTGGTGAGAATACGCGGGCCCATGGCCATGAGCGTGGCCGTGAGCATGTTTCACCCCATGCGGAGGGGCGTCGGAATGCGGTGCTGACATGCGAGCCTGCTCCTCGTGCGAGGTGCTGGGGAAACGCTCATCCGCCGAGATCGTACGCGGCCAGCACGGCCAGATTCACGAGATCCGCGTCGTTGGCGCCGAGCGTCGAGATCTGAACGCTCTTTTCGAGACCGACGAGCAGCGGACCGATGAGCGTGGCCCCGCCCAGCTCGCCGAGCATCTTGATCGAGATCGACGCCGCATGGAAGTCCGGCATGACGAGAACGTTGGCCGGCCCCGAAAGACGGCAGAACGGATAGAGCTTCATCCGCTCCGGCGACAGCGCCACATCGGCCGCCATATCGCCGTCGAACTCGAAATCGACGCGGCGCTCGTCGAGCAGGCGCACGGCCTCGCGCACCTGCTCGGAGCGCTCGCTCATGGGCTGGCCGAAGGTGGAGTAGGCGAGCAGCGCCACACGCGGCTCCATCCCGAACTTGCGCGCCGCGTCCGCCGCTTCCGTGGCGATGTTGGCGAGCTCCTCCGCGGTCGGCATGTCGTGCACATTGGTGTCGGCAACGAGGATGCCGCGCCCACGGCAGATGGCGAGGTTGACGCCGATGGCGTGCCGGCCCGGCTTCTGATCGATGACGCGGCGGATATCCTCGAAGGCGCTCGTCCAGTTGCGGGTGACGCCGGCGACCATGCCGTGCGCGCGGCCATGCGCCACCATGAGCGCGGCGAACACGTTGCGCTCGTTGCGCACCATGCGCTGGCAGTCCCGGCGCAGGAAGCCGCGCCGCTGCAGATGAGCATAGAGGGAGTCGGTGAACTCCTCGATGTCGGGAGATTGCCGCGTGTCCACGATCTCGAACTCGGGCCTGAGCCGGATCCCCGCCTCGTGGAAGCGCTCACGCACGACGCTTTCCGTTCCGATCAGGATCGGCGTTCCGAGCCCTTGCGAGAAATAGGCGTTGGCGGCGCGGATCACGGCCAGCTCCTCGCCGTCCGCGAACACGACGCGCCGCGGCTCGGCGCGCACGCGCTCGATGATCGACTGCAGCCAGATCGAGACCGGATCGAGCCGGCCCTTGAGGCGCGAGACATAGCCGTCCATGTCGACGATCGGGCGGCGCGCCACGCCGGATTCCATGGCCGCGAGCGCGACGGCCGGGGAAATGCGGCTGATCAGGCGCGGATCGAAGGGCGCGGGAATGATGTACTCCGGCCCGAACGTGAGCCGGCGCCCGAGGAATGCGGCCGTCACGGCGTCCGGTACGTCCTCGCGCGCCAGCGCCGCAAGCGCGCGGGCGGCAGCGATCTTCATGGCGTCGTTGATCGTGCGGGCCTGCACGTCGAGCGCGCCGCGGAAAATGAACGGGAAGCCCAGCACGTTGTTGACCTGGTTCGGATAGTCCGAGCGCCCCGTCGCCACGATGGCGTCGTCGCGTACGGCGTGCACCTCCTCGGGCGTGATCTCGGGGTCCGGGTTGGCCATGGCGAACACGATCGGCTTCGGGGCCATCGCGGCCACCATGTCCGCCGTCACCGCGCCCTTAGCGGAGAGGCCGAAGAAGACGTCGGCGCCGGTGAGCGCCTCGGCCAGCGTGCGCGCCGGCGTGTCGGAGGCGTACGCCGACTTCCACTGGTTCATGCCTTCCAGTCGGCCTTGGAAGATGACGCCCTTGGTATCGCAGAGGGTGACGTTCTTCTTCGGCATGCCGAGCGCCAGGAGAAGCTCGATGCAGGCAATGCCGGCCGAGCCCGCGCCGTTCACGACGAGGCGGAAGTCCTCGATATCGCGTCCCGTGAGCTCGAGCGCGTTGATGAGTCCGGCCGCGGCGATGATGGCGGTGCCGTGCTGGTCGTCGTGGAAGACGGGAATGTCGAGCAGCTCGGTGAGCTTCTCCTCGATGATGAAGCAGTCGGGCGCCTTGATGTCCTCGAGGTTGATGCCGCCGAAGGTCGGCCCGAGGTAGCGCACGCAGTTGATGAACTGATCTACGTCCTCCGTATCGACGAGCAGATCCATCGCATCGATGTCGGCGAAGCGCTTGAAGAGCGCGCCCTTGCCCTCCATGACGGGCTTCGAGGCCAGCGCCCCGAGGTTGCCGAGACCGAGGATGGCCGTGCCGTTGGAGACGACCGCAACGAGGTTACCCTTGTTGGTGTAGTCGTAGGCGAGTGAGGGGTTCTCCGCGATGGCTTCGACCGGCACGGCGACGCCCGGCGAGTAGGCGAGCGCGAGGTCGCGCTGGGTGACGAGCGGCTTCGTGGGCGTGATCTCGAGCTTTCCCGGCTTGCCTTGGCCGTGGAACTGAAGCGCTTCCTGAGCGGTGATACGGGTGCGCGGGGCTTTACTGGTCATTGGACCTTCGCAGCAGGCGAGAGGAGGGGACACCGCCGGATCGACGGTTGGGGCGAAGACCCTAGGGGTGTCGGCCTGGAGGGACAACGGGTCAGGGGTGCGACTTTGGGCCCACCCGAAACGCGCGGAGCCGCCTGGGGCGGCTATTCGACGATCTCGACCGCGAATGAGCGCTCGGTGACGGACCCGCCAAGCTCGGCTTGAACCGAGAAGGTGTCGCCTCCGGTCTGTCCGGGCCGGGCGGTATAATAAATGCCCGTGCCGAGCACGCGCTGGCCGATGCAGGTGCCGCTCGCGCTCGTATTGACGGTCGTCTCCTGGTCGGGCTCGAAGGAGACGTCGCCCTTTTGCGGCGCCAGCGTGACCGTCAGGTTGGGGGCGGGAAGGCTTTCGCACTGGGCGCCGAACCCGGCCATCACGAACACGCGCGCGCGCCGTCCCGCGACGACGGGCGTCTGCCTCACCCCCGCCTCGGCTTGCGGAGGCGCCGCGCCGGCGTTCGGATCCGACGACGAGCATCCGGTGAGCGCCGGCAACACGGCAAGGCCCGCCGCAAGCAAAGCAACCATTCGCGTCACCGATCCGCCCCCTGGAGCCCGTCCGTCCCCGTCCCTGTGCCGCGCCATTCTTGCATGATCGGGGCCGCCGATCACGGGTGCTGGTCCATCTGTGGAGAACGCGGGGCGTCCGTAAATGAAAGAGCGCCGGGCACGGGGTCCGGCGCTCTCTGGAAGTCTTACGCGGGGTCGCAGCGCTCTAATGCGAGAGGTAGAGCGGCGCGATCTTGCGGGCGATGTCGCGGAACGATTGGCGCAGCTCCGTGCCGTTGTCGGCGGTGTAGTTGGTCGAGGAATCCGTCGCGCAATGGCTGAGCGTCTGGATCGCCGACTGGTTGCCGCCGAGGGCGAAGCCGACGGTGTAGACGGTGATGCCTTTCGCCTTCATCGCCGTGCAGAGGGCCTTGGCCTGGTTCGCCGAGGTGCCGTTGGCGGCCGAGCCTGCGCCATCCTGCGACGTGCCGATGCCCTTGGCGTCATATTGAAGATTGTACTCGCCGTCCGTCATCAGAATGGCGATCTTCTGGGTCTTCTCGCCGTAGGCAGCGGCCTGGTTGGCCGTGGGCCAGAGCGTATTCCAGTTGGGCGACAGCGTGTACCAGGCCCAGGCCGTACCGATCTGACCCGCGGTGGAGCTCGAGATGTCGAGCTTGTCGATCCGGCCGTTCAGGTACGCCTTGTCGGCGTTGAGGGGCACCAGCTCCTCGTCGGTCGAGAGCGTGCAATCGGAATTGCCGCGCCGGTCGCGGGGCTTGAACAGGGTCGTCGCATAGGCGTTCGTGCCGGGCGCGGCGTCCGTGTACTTCTCGTTGCCCGTCCGCTCCACGACGCAATCGGTCCGATAATAGGTGGCGTTTTCGGTCTTCCGGCCGGACTTGTACGAGACCGTCACCGAGCTTGCGGGCGAGCCGCGGGCCGCCGTATTCGCGGACGCGGGCAGGCGCACGCCTTCCGAGAAAGGCACGAGGGCGACGCGCACCTTGCGCGCATAAGCTCCTTCGGTGATGACGATGTTGACGAGATCCTTCGCGGCCGCGCGCAGGTCCACGATCTTGCTGCCCGACATCGAGCCGGTCACGTCGAGCATCATCGAGATCTCGACGTCGATCTTGGCGTTGCCGCCGCCGCCGCCCTGTCCGCCGCCGTTCAGCTCGGCCTGCGAGAACGTCGCCTTGGCCGTGTCGAGGAGGGGCAGCTTCGGGATGTGCGCGAAGTTGAGGAACACGGTCGGGATGTAGGCATTGCCGGTGGCGACGAACGACGTGTTGTCGTTGATCGCGGTGAAGCCGACCGTATCTTCGATGACGTTCGTGCGGCTCTGCGTGTTCTCCTGGTAGTAGCGCATCGCCGTCTGCTGGGCAGCGGAGAGCATGGAGGCGGGGTTCTCCGCCGCCTGCATCACGCTGGCGCCGGCCAACACGGCTGCGTCCATGGCCTGGATCGTCTGGTGGCGGGCATGCGCCCAGCGGCCGATGTCGACCGCGGCCCCGATGAACAGGCAGAGGGAGACGATCATCAGCGCGAACATGACGATGACGCTGCCCTCGGTGTCCTTGAGAAATCGGCCGCCGAGGACATGAGCCTGAGAGCGAATATGACGTGCCCAACGCGAAAACATGAACCAACTCCTTCAGTAGGAGCACGAACAATCGCGTCGCAACCTATTAGAAGGAGTTAATTGCGTCGTCCGTCGGAGGTTGGATGACGGTTATCTTGCGGACACCGTTAATTCATTCTGACGCACACCGATCGAATTGCACGGAAAGGGGCCCGTCGCCCGATCCTCGATCGAAAAAAGGAATGAAACGCGCCGATCCGCGGTGTGTGGACGATACAGGTTGGGCTATAGTCGAAAAAAGTGACTTTTGACGATGATCGACAAGCTCGAATTGCTGCTGGCTCTGGCGCGCGAACGACATTTCGGTCGGGCCGCGGAGACTATGGGAGTCACCCAGCCGACCCTGTCGTCGGCCTTGAAAAGCCTTGAAGATCAATTCGGTATCCTCATCGTCGAGCGGGGCTCGCGGTTCCGCTGCTTCACGCCCGAAGGCGAGCGCATTCTCGACTGGGCGCGCCGGATCGTGGGCGATTCCCGCGCCATGCGCCAAGAGATCGAAGCCCTGAAAAAAGGCCTCTCCGGCCACCTGAAGCTGGCCGTCATCCCGACGTCGCTGCCCTTTCTGACCGAGCTGACGGTTCCGATCTGCCGGCGCTACCCGGACATTCGCCTCACCGTCCTGTCGATGACGTCGGATTCGATCCTGGCCCGCCTCGAGAACCTCGAGGTCGATATCGGCATCTCGTATGTCGATACGGAGCCGCCGCCGCGGTTCGAGATGGTGCGGATCTACGACGAGCAGCACGTGCTGCTGGTATCCCCGGAGAGCCCCCTCGCCACGCGCGAGCAGGTGACGTGGGAGGAGGCGGGCAAGCTGCCGCTCTGCCTTCTGACGCCCGACATGCAGAACCGGCGGCTGATCGATATCCACCTCGACGAGGCCGGGACCCGGCAGTCCCCGACGCTCGAGAGCAATTCCATGCTCGTGCTTTATGCCCACGTCCTCACCGGGGCGTGGGCCACCATCTTGCCGGCCCGTCTGGCCGAGACGCTGGACCGGACCAGCCGCCTGCGCTCGATCGCTCTGGTCGAGCCGACCGTCACGCATAAGGTCGGCCTCGTCGTCACGAAGCGCGAGCCGCATTCGCCTCTGGTCGCGGCTTTCATCGCCCACGCCAAGCGCGTCGCCGGGCTGCTTCATGCAGGATCGCCGAAGCCCGGGCTGGTCAAAACGGGCGCCTGAAAATATTTAATGAATAATTTCAAATCTCTAATCGATAGACAATTTCTATCAGCGCACGGGATAGGTCTCTTGACCTTGAAGGCCCGGCGCGGCGATCTAGCTTGAAATAACTATAAAGTAGCGGAGGATCGCCCTTGAGCCGGTTTGAGCCATGGAGTGAGGCGCGCACGGTTGAGATCGTCGCCGCGCATGCGGATCTCGAAGGGCCGTTGATGCCGATCCTGCATGCATTGCAGGACGTTTTCGGCCATGTCCCGCAGGAGGCGGTTCCCGTCCTTGCGCGCGAGCTGAACCTGTCGCGGGCCGAGGTCCACGGCGTCGTCACGTTCTACCACGACTTCCGCCACGAGCTGCCGGGCAAGCACATCCTCAAGCTCTGCCGCGCCGAGGCCTGCCAGTCGATGGGCTGCGAAAGCCTGGTCGCGCGGGCGGAATCGGCACTGGGCGTCGACTGCGGCAACACCACGGCCGATGGCCGCGTGACGCTCGAGGCCGTCTATTGCCTGGGCCTATGTGCGACAGCGCCGTCCGCCATGATCGATGGGCGCGTTGTCGGCCGTCTCAACGAGACGCGCCTCGACGATCTGCTGAAAGAGGCCCGGTCATGACCTCTGTCCGCCTGTTCGTCCCGCGCGATTCCGCAGCGATTGCCGTTGGGGCTGACGAGGTCGCCGGCGCCCTGGCGAATGCCGCCCGCAAGGCCGGCGTGACTGTCGAGATCGTCCGCAATGGCTCGCGCGGCATGCTGTGGCTCGAGCCGCTCGTCGAGGTCGAGCGCG
This sequence comes from Hyphomicrobium sp., assembly GCA_036823975.1. Taxonomy (GTDB): domain Bacteria; phylum Pseudomonadota; class Alphaproteobacteria; order Rhizobiales; family Hyphomicrobiaceae; genus Hyphomicrobium_C. The sequence goes on along the minus strand of DAITBB010000027.1, from coordinate 8,023 downwards.
AGGGAGTCCGCTACGGGTTCGGGCCCGTGAGCGAGGCCGATGTCCCCGCGCTCGTCGAGGCCGGCCTCTTCCGCGGGGCGGAAGTCGGCGGGCCGCTGTCGATCGGCCCGGTCGATGAGCATCCCTATCTCAAGCGCCAGACGCGCCTGACGTTCGCCCGTTGCGGCATCACAGATCCCGTCTCGCTCGACGACTATCGCGCCCACGGCGGCTACAAGGGCCTCGAGCGGGCGCTGACGATGCAGCCGATCGAGATCGTGGACGAGGTCGCCAAGTCGGGCCTGCGCGGCCGCGGCGGCGCGGGCTTTCCCACCGGCATCAAGTGGAAGACGGTCCACGACACGCCGATGGGCCAGCAGAAATACATCGTCTGCAACGCGGACGAAGGCGACAGCGGCACCTTTGCCGACCGCATGATCATGGAAGGCGATCCCTTCCTGCTGGTCGAAGGCATGACCATCGCCGGCCTCGCGGTCGGAGCCACGCGCGGCTACATCTATCTTCGCTCCGAGTATCCCCACGCCGGGGTGGCGCTGAACGCGGCCATCGCGGCGGCGAAGGCGGCGGGCCTCCTCGGCGCGAGCGTCGCCGGATCGGGCCGCGCCTTCGAGCTCGAGGTGCGGATGGGCGCGGGCGCCTATGTCTGCGGGGAGGAGACGTCGCTTCTCGAGAGCCTCGAGGGCAAGCGCGGCCTCGTGCGCGCCAAGCCTCCGCTCCCCGCGCACAAGGGCCTCTTCGGCCAGCCGACGATCATCAACAACGTCCTCTCGCTCTGCGCGGTGCCGTATGTGCTCTCCGAGGGCGCAAAGGCGTATGCCGACTACGGCATGGGCCGCTCGCGCGGCACGATGCCGATCCAGCTCGCCGGCAACCTGAAGCACGGAGGCCTGTTCGAGACCGCCTTCGGCATCACGCTCGGAGAGCTGGTGGACGACATCGGCGGCGGCACGATCTCAGGCCGGCCCGTGAAGGCCGTCCAGGTCGGCGGTCCGCTCGGCGCGTATTTCCCACGCGCTTATTTCGACACGCCGCTCGACTACGAGGCGTTCGCCGCGCGCGACGGCCTCATCGGACACGCCGGCGTCGTCGTGTTCGACGATACGGCGGACATGGCCAGGATGGCCCGCTTTGCCTTCGACTTCTGCTCCGTCGAGAGCTGCGGCAAGTGCACGCCCTGCCGCATCGGCTCCACGCGCGGCCGCGAGACGATGGATAAGGTGATCGCGGGCGTGGATCGCGATCGCAACTTGGCCGTTATCGAAGACCTGTGCAACACGATGAAGTTCGGCTCTCTTTGTGCGTTGGGCGGCTTCACCCCATATCCCGTCATGAGCGCATTGACCCATTTCCCCGAGGATTTCGGCCGTCCGGCCCAAAGGCTGGCCGAGGCCGCGGAGTAAGACGATGACCCTGATCAAGGAAACCGACTACGGGACGCCGGCGTCCAAATCGGAAAAGCTCGTCACGCTGTCGATCGATGGCGTCGAGGTGACGGTGCCGGAAGGCACCTCCATCATGCGCGCGGCGATGGAGATGGGCACCACCATCCCGAAGCTCTGCGCGACGGACATGCTGGAGAGCTTCGGCTCCTGCCGCCTCTGCCTCGTCGAGATCGAGGGGCGCAACGGCACGCCCGCCTCGTGCACGACGCCCGTGGCGCCCGGCATCTCCGTCAAGACCCAGACGCCGCGCCTCGCCGCCATCCGCAAGGGCGTGATGGAGCTCTACATCTCGGACCATCCGCTGGACTGCCTCACCTGCGCGGCGAACGGCGACTGCGAGCTGCAGGACATGGCCGGCGCCGTCGGCCTGCGCGATGTGCGCTACGGCTATGACGGAGCCAACCACGTCTTCGCCAAGAGCCGGATCACCGGGGCCAGCAACGACCTCTGGCTGTCGAAGGACGAGTCGAACCCCTACTTCGCCTACGACCCCTCGAAGTGCATCGTCTGCAATCGCTGCGTACGCGCTTGCGAGGAAGTCCAGGGCACCTTCGCGCTGACGATCTCCGGCCGCGGCTTCGACAGCCGCGTGTCCCCCGGCATGAACGAGGATTTCCTCGACAGCGAATGCGTCTCCTGCGGCGCCTGCGTGCAGGCCTGCCCGACGGCGACCCTGATCGAGAAGTCCGTGATCGACATGGGCCAGCCGGAGCACTCCGCCATCACCACCTGCGCCTACTGCGGCGTCGGCTGCGCCTTCAAGGCCGAGATGCGCGGCGAGGAGGTCGTGCGCATGATGCCGTGGAAAGACGGCAAGGCCAACCATGGCCATTCCTGCGTCAAGGGCCGCTTCGCCTACGGCTATGCCACGCATCCCGATCGGATCCTGAAGCCGATGGTGCGCGAGAAGATCACCGATCCGTGGCGCGAGACCACGTGGGAGGAAGCGATCGGCCGCGTCGCCTCCGAGTTCAAGCGCATTCAGGCCAAGTACGGCCGCGCAGCCGTTGGCGGCGTCACGTCCTCGCGCTGCACGAATGAGGAAGTCTACCTCGTCCAGAAGCTCATCCGCGCCGGCTTCGGCGTGAACAACGTCGACACCTGTGCGCGCGTCTGCCACTCGCCGACCGGCTATGGCCTCAAGTCGACGCTGGGCGAATCCGCCGGCACTCAGGACTTCGACTCGATCGAGGACACCGACGTGGTGCTCGTCATCGGCGCCAACCCGACGGATGCCCATCCGGTGTTCGGCAGCCGCATGAAGAAGCGCCTGCGCGAGGGCGCCAGGCTGATCGTCATCGATCCGCGCCGCATCGATCTCGTCAAGTCTCCGCACATCAAGGCGGACTACCACCTGTCCTTGAAGCCGGGCACGAACGTCGCGATGGTGACGGCGATGGCGCACGTCATCGTCACCGAGGGCCTCGTCGACGAGGCGTTCGTGCGCGAGCGCTGCGAGCGCGACGCCTTCGAGGAGTGGAAGGCGTTCGTCTCCGAGGAGCGCAACTCGCCCGAGGCGATGGAGCAGTATACGGGCGTGCCCGCGGCCGACGTGCGCGCCGCCGCCCGCCTCTACGCGACTGGCGGCAATGCGGCCATCTATTACGGCCTCGGCGTCACGGAGCACTCGCAGGGCTCGACGACCGTCATCGGCATCGCCAACCTCGCCATGGCGACCGGCAACTTCGCCCGCCCGGGCGTCGGCGTGAACCCGCTGCGCGGCCAGAACAACGTGCAGGGCTCCTGCGACATGGCCTCGTTCCCGCACGAGCTCACGGGCTATCGCCACATCTCGGACGCCGAGACGCGCGCGGCCTTCGAGAAGGAGTGGAACTGCAAGCTCGATCCCGAGCCGGGCCTGCGCATCACGAACATGCTCGACGCGGCGGTCGAGGGCACGTTCAAGGCGCTCTACGTCCACGGCGAGGACATTCTCCAGTCCGATCCGAACACCCATCACGTGGCATCCGGTCTCGATGCCATGGAATGCGTTGTCGTGCAGGACCTGTTCCTGAACGAGACCGCGCGTTACGCGCACGTGTTCCTGCCGGGCTGCACCTTCCTCGAGAAGGACGGCACCTTCACGAACGCCGAGCGCCGCATTCAGATGGTCACGAAGGTCATGCAGCCAAAGAGCGTCTACGGCGACTGGGAGGTGACGCAGCTCATCGCCAACGCGCTGGGCCTCGGGTGGAATTATACGGATCCGAGCCAGATCATGGACGAGATCGCGCGCCTCACGCCGACCTTCGCCGGAATCTCGTTCGATCGTATCCGCGAGATGGGCTCCATCCAGTGGCCGTGCAACGACGAGGCTCCCGAGGGCACGCCGATCATGCACATGGGCGAGTTCGTGCGCGGCCAGGGCCGCTTCCTGATGACGGAGTACGTGCCGACGGACGAGCGGACCGGGCCTCGCTTCCCGCTCATCCTCACCACGGGCCGCATCTTGTCGCAGTACAACGTCGGGGCGCAGACACGGCGCACGGCGAACGTCGCCTGGCATCCGGAGGACGTGCTCGAGGTCCATCCGCACGATGCGGAGGAGCGCGGCATCAAGACCGGCGATTGGGTGACGATCAAGAGCCGGGCCGGCGAGACAGCGCTCCATGCCCTGATCACCGACAGGGTGGCGCCGGGCGTGGTCTACACGACCTTCCATCACCCGCTCTGTCAGGCGAACGTCATTACGACGGACTTCTCCGATTGGGCGACCAACTGTCCGGAGTACAAGGTGACGGCCGTGCAGATCTCACGCTCGAATGGTCCCACCCAGTACCAGCGCGAGTACGAGGAGTTCTCCGAGGAGAGCCGCCGTATCGTGCCGGCCGAGGCTGCGGAGTAGACGCCATGGTCGAGACATCTGTGCGCGTCCCCTCGCGCCGAGTGTCCCGCACCCGGGCCGAGAGCACGCATCGGCAGATCCCGGAGGAGGTGCCCGTCGCGCTCGTCTACGACGGCACGACGCACGCCGTCATGATGGCGACGCCCTCCGACCTCGAGGATTTCGCGGCGGGGTTCTCCATTACGGAAGGCATCGTCGCCCGCGGGGACGAGCTGCGCGAGATCGAGATCGCCGAGCATGACAACGGCATCGAGGTGCGCATGTGGCTGGCCCCGGAAAGCGGCCGCAAGCACGTCGAGCGTCGCCGCCGCATCACCGGCCCCACGTCGTGCGGTCTCTGCGGCGTCGAAAGCCTCGCGGTCGCCGTACCGTCTCCGCCGCGCGTCGGCCGGACGGCGACGGCTTCGCCCGCCGACATTCACGCCGCGCTGACCGCCATGCAGCCCGCCCAGACGCTGAACGTGGCCACGCGCGCAGTCCACGCGGCGGCCTTCTGGAACGCCGAGACGCAGTCCATCGCCTTCGTTCGCGAGGATGTCGGCCGCCACAACGCGCTCGACAAGCTGGTCGGCGCCGTCGTCAAGGCGGGCCTCGACCCGGCCCGCGGCTTCGTCGTTCTGACGAGCCGCATCTCCGTCGAGATGGTGCAGAAGACGGCGATGCTCGGTGCCGAGATCCTCGTGGCCGTGTCGGCGCCGACCGCGCTCGCCTTGCGCGTGGCCGAGCAGGCGGACCTCACGCTCGTCGCCATCGCGCGCACCGATGCCTTTGAGATTTTCTCTCACCCCGAACGGATTGCCCTGACGTTCCCGAAGGGCGAGCTTCCACGCGACGAGGTTGATAAGAATGCACGCTCCTAACGAGCCGCTGATCCGCATGGCCAATGACATCGGCAAGTTCTTCCGCCCGCAAGGCGAGGCGCGCGCGATCGAAGGGATCGCGAAGCATATCCGGCTCTACTGGGAGCCGCGCATGAAGAAGCAGATCTTCGCCCATCTCGACGAGGGCGGCGCCGGCCTCGACCCGCTGGCCTTGCGCGGCCTGCAGAAGCTCAAAGCCGATATGCACGGCATGCCGACGGAGGCCGAGGCGGCCGAAGCCGCTGCGTGCGCCAAGGAGACGGCCGGAGCTGGCAGCGCGACGGCATAGCCCCGGGCGGCCTCGTCTCTATGAGACGTCGAAAGGCAAAGATAGGAGTGGACCCATGATCTCTTTCTCGTTGGCGCGCGCCGCCGCCGTTATGGTCGCGGTTGTCTTGAGCGCAACGGCGACAGCGATGACGGCCGAAGCCGCCGAGCAGCGCCACATCGTCGTGACGGCGATCGAGCCGAAGGGCGGCGCCAACGTCGAGAAGGAGCCGTTTCCGGCGCCCCTGCCGGACGGCGCCGGCTATGTTCTCAAGAAGCCGGATGACAAAGGTCGCTGGGAAGTGGCCGTCTACGTGTTCGATCCGCGCCAGATCGTCGTGGACGAGGGCGACGAGGTGACGTTGGAGTTCGTCGGCATCAACGGTGCCAGCCACCCTGTCACGATCGAAGCCTATGGCCAGACGTTCGAGCTGAAGCGCGGCCAGGTGCACAAGGTGACGTTCGTCGCCGACAAGCCGGGCCGCCACAGCATCATCTGCGCGTCCCACGTGCCGACGATGGTGTCCGAGCTGATCGTCAATCCGAAGAAATAGCGGGTTCGCCTCTCTCTCCATCAGATCGGGAGAGAGAGGCCCGGCGCTCGCGTCACGCGGCGCGTCTCAAGCGAGACGTTCAGGCGGCGGGTGCGCGCTCGGCGCCGGTCGGCGGGGGGCCGAGCTTCTCGAGCTCCGCGTATTCCGCATCCGTGAAGATGCGCGAGCGCGTCAGGAAACGGACTCCCTCCGGCGCCTCGAGCGAGAAGCCCGAGCCGCGGCCCTTCACGAGATCGATGATGAGGTGGGTGTGCTCCCAGTACTCGAACTGGGATTTGCCCATGTAGAAGGGCTGGCCGCCGATCTCGCCCATGAAGACATCCTGCGCGCCGACGCGGAATTCATTGCGCGGATAGCACATCGGCGCGCTCCCGTCGCAGCAGCCGCCGGACTGATGGAAGAGAAGGGGTCCGTGCTGGGCCTCGAGCTTCTCGATCATCTCCTCGGCCTCCGCCGTCGCCGTCACACGTTCGACCATCGTTGTCCTCCATCCCTAGAGTGCTTCCGGAAAAGTGGGAACCGGTTTTCCGATATGAGGCACGACAAAACAAATGCCTAGAGCCGTTCCCCGATTCCATCAAAAACGGAACGGCTCTAGCTTGGCGCGGCTTCAGGCCGGCACTTTGTCCTCAGAAGGCACAACGATCGCGAAGATGTCGGCCAGGGCCGCGAGCGCGCCGTTGTGCACCGTTTCGGCCGGGACGTTCCCGCCGAGCGGATTGGGAAGCGCGCGCGTCGCCGTCGCGTTGCCGACGACCGTGGTGCGATAGCCATGATTGAAGGCGGCGCGCGCCGTGGAGTTCACGCACACGTGCGTCATGAAACCCGCGAGCACGAGGTCGGTGACACCGAGGCGTTTCAGCTCCGCGTCGAGGTCCGTCTTCTCGAATGACGAGGGATAGGCCTTGGTGATGACTTTCTCTCCGGCCACCGGTGCCACGACATCCGCGATTGCGCCGATCCGCGCCGTCGTGTCGTAAGGGGTGCCGGGGCCTGCATCATGCTGGATGTGGATGACGGGCGTGCCCGCCTCACGCGCACGGGTGAGGAGCCGCGCACACTCCTCGAGGGCCGGCTCGACGCCTTCGAGCTGCATAATGCCTTCGCGATAGGTGTTCTGACAGTCGATCAGAACGAGCGCAGATTTTGCGAGGCTGGCCGGCGTGTCGGGCAGCGCAAGGAGCGAGCGGAGGGTGGGGCGAGGCTCAGTCATCGGTCTCTAGTCCTGATATGATATGGGTTGGTGGGGGGCCCGAGGCAAGAATTGCGTTGGCGTCCCAGATTCTTTTATCAGCTTGCACCCGCTTCCGGAGCGTAAAGTGCACGCCGTGCGGCGCTTCGAGAGAGAAGCCGGGGCTTGCGCCGTCCGCCACGTCGAGAACCAGCACCGATCCCTTCCAAAGGTCGATCTCGCTGATCATCATGTAGAGCGGAATGCTCTCGATCGTGCCGATCAGCACGTCACGCGCGCCGAGCGAGAGCTCGTCGGCCGGAAGGCAGACCACCGTCATCCCGTAGTTGACGGACACATGGATGCTGATGGGGCCATGGACCTCGAGAAGCTGGCGCAGAAGACCGCGGCAGCGCTCGGTGCCCAAGACCGTGGTTCTGGCAGACAAACGCAGGTCTCCCGGGCTCGGCGAAAAAAAGCGCGGCCGTGTGTGCGGCCGCGCCAAGGTTGGACAAGCTCCGTAAGGCTGGCCGAACCCTAGAAGAATCCGAGGGCCTTCGGGCTGTAGGAGACCAGCATGTTCTTGGTCTGCTGATAGTGGTCGAGCATCATCTTGTGCGTCTCGCGGCCGATGCCCGACTGCTTGTAGCCACCGAACGCGGCATGCGCCGGATAGAGATGGTAGCAGTTGGTCCAGACGCGGCCAGCCTGGATGGCGCGGCCGAACCGATAGGCGCGCGTGCCGTTGCGCGTCCACACGCCGGCGCCAAGGCCATAGAGCGTGTCGTTGGCGATGGCGAGTGCCTCGTCGTCGTCGCGGAACTTGGCCACCGAGACGACCGGCCCGAAGATCTCTTCCTGGAACACGCGCATCTTGTTGTTGC
>DAITBB010000026.1:31492-36427 GCA_036823975.1 Hyphomicrobium sp. | reverse complement strand
GCCTCGCGCGCCTGGTTCTCTATGGGCCGCGACCATTATCTGCCGCAGGTGTTCGGCGCCGTGCACCCCAAGTACCGCACGCCCTACCGCTCGATCGTCTTTCTGGTTCCGGTGGCGCTCGCCTTCGCCTATTTCGCGCCGCTCGATCAGGTGATCACGTTCTCGATCCTCTCGGGCCTGCTCGAGTACACGTTCATGGCGTTCAACGTCATCATCTTCCGCAAGAAGTGGCCGCTCGGCGCGATCAAGCGCGGCTATGTCCATCCCTTCCATCCGCTGCCGGCGATCATGCTCCTCATCCTGTGCGCCGCCACCTATTTCGCGGTGTTCCTGGGCTACGGCGCCCAGCTCATCGCCATGATGGTGTTCTACATCGTCGCCTCTCTGTGGTTCGCCTTCCATCGCTACCGGTTCGTCCGTCGCGGCGAGCAGTTCACCATGCCGTGGCCGAAGCCGGCCGGCTATTGAGAGCGAGGCCGTTTCGCTCCCTCCCCGCACAGCGGAAGGTCCAGAACGGTGGGTTGTGCGAGGCGCCGCATTGCACACCAGGCGTGTTTCGGATCTGCGCGAACACAAGTAACGTCAGAGGGCTTCCCTGTGCTCAGGCTTTGCCGAGTGCGCACGGCCCGGCGCAGAGGCGCGGGTCTGGCGTGCGCGTCAACCGAAGGAGCAGAACATGGAAGGCATCATCATTTGGCTCATCATCGGCGCCATCGCGGGCTGGCTCGCGGGGCAGGTCATGAAGGGCGGTGGTTTCGGCCTCGTGGGCGACATCGTGCTCGGAATCGTCGGCGCCGTGGTCGCTGGCTGGCTGTTGCCGCGGGTCGGCCTCTATATCGGCGGCGGATTGCTGGGTGATATCATCAACGCGACGATCGGCGCGATCCTGGTCATCTTCCTGATCAGGCTGGTTGCCCGCTGACGTTGGTCATCCCCAAACGAAACATGCGCCGCTCGGCTCTCCCGAGGGCGCATGTCTCTAAGATTTCACGTGAATCCCGGCGTACCGGCGCGGCGATCCCGCCTCAGGCGGCGGCCGCGGCCTTCTCGGCCAGCGCCTTGGCGATGTCGCGCTTGATCTTCAGGCATTCGGGCGAGAGATCCTCGGCCTTCGCCTTGGCGAGGAAGGCATCGAGCCCGCCGCGATGCTCGACCGACTTCAGCGCATGCGCGGTGATGCGCAGCTTGAACGAGCGCCCGAGCGCGTCGCTGATCAGCGTCACGTTCACGAGGTTGGGGCGGAACTTGCGCCGCGTTGCGTTCTCGGCGTGGCTCCGGATATTGCCGGAAAGCGGCAGTTTGCCCGTCAACTCACAGCGCCTGGTCATTTGAGCGTTCCTTGCGTTCAGCCGTCCCGTACCGCTCGCCCGTCGAGGGCGGATCCGAATCTACGGGGAAAATCAATGAAAATAGCCCCGCAGATCGGATCGGCGGGACCGTTGGCGCCTTCTATACGCGAGCCGCTGCAACGTCGTCAAGCGGCCCGCGCACGCGCGCGGCGAGGCCCGTCCGCACGGGGGCAATAAAATTGCGCGCCTCAGGGAATAAGAGTTCCGGGGACGACGCAAGACCCGCGCCCGTGTCAGAGCGGCGCTCCGCTGAGGAAATTGTTAAGCCTTGAGCGGCAAGATGCCGTTGAGTTCAGTGTCGTAAACCCGCTTTAGCCCCTTGTGCGGCGTATCCGCGAAGGTGGGAGAGTTGAGTAAGATCATGTCCCAGGTCTCGTTTCGTTGCGTTCCCGCGTTGCGCTCGCTCGTGGCTGTCGCCGCCACAGCCCTGCTGGGGGCCCTCACGGCCGGCGCCGAGCCCGCCCCGAGGCCCGCCTCCGCCATCTCGCCGGTCCGGGTGGACGCCAGCTACAAGATCACCCTGAACGGCTTCGATCTCGGCGATTTCCGCTTCAAATCCAATGTCGGGCGCACGAGCTACACCCTCGAGACGGATGTCCGCATCTCGGCGCTCCTTGGCGTCTTCCAATGGCGGGGCATCACCAGCTCCACCGGCCTCCTGGCGGCGAAGGCGGCCAAGCCCGGCAAGTTCCGCTTCGATTACGAGAGCTCGGTCCGCAACGGCTCGGTGGCGATGGCATTCGGCTCCGACGGGGTCGACACGCTGACCGTGCTGCCCACCACCCTGGAGCCGCCCGACACCGTCCCCCTGACCCGCGCGCATCTGAAGAACGTCGTCGATCCGTTGAGCGCCATCCTGACGCTGACCCATTCCGACGCCGCCGCGCCCTGCGGCCGGAAGGTCGCCATCTTCGACGGCAAGCAGCGCTTCGATATCGATCTGCGCTTTGCCCGCAAGGAGCCCGTTCCCGGCCATGCCGGGGAGACGGCGATCGTCTGCCGCGTGAAATATACTCCGATCGCCGGCTATCGGCCGACGCAGGAAACGCAGGACCTCGCCACGTCGGACGCCATCGAGATCGCGTTCCGGATGGTGCCCTCTGCCAAGGTCATGCTGCCCCAGTCCGTCACGCTGCCGACCCCGGTGGGCGGCGCGCGCATCGACCTCGTCGGCGTCAATATCGAGGTGCCGAACGGCCAGGTCGCCTCCGCGGAGTGACGTGGCACGGCTTCTCCAGAGTTTGACGCGTTAAGGAAACAAGGGCGCCCTGCGGGGTGCCCTTTGCCGTTTCGCGAAGAGCCCCCGCAGCCCCCCGAGAGGGAGGCGCGCGCGGAAGTGTGCACCCGCTCGAACGAAACGCTTGATCTCGAATGGCGGCAATGCAATGCCAGGGGCTGTTGTCATGGAGATTTCGCGTATGGCGAGCGATTTGGAAGCACGCATTCGCAACGTAACCGCGGTCCTCGGCCCCACCAACACCGGTAAAACCCATCTCGCGATCGAGCGCATGCTCGGCCACGAGAGCGGCATGATCGGGCTGCCGCTGCGGCTTCTGGCGCGCGAGGTCTACGACAAGATCGCCGCCCGCGTCGGGGCCGAGAAGGTTGCGCTGATCACGGGCGAGGAGAAGATCAAGCCCGAGCGCGCCCGCTATTGGGTGGCGACCGTCGAGGCGATGCCGCGCGACATCGATGTTGATTTCCTCGCCATCGACGAGATCCAGCTCGCCGCCGACCCCGAGCGCGGCCACGTCTTCACGGACCGGCTGCTGCATGCGCGCGGGCGCGCCGAGACGCTGCTGCTCGGCGCGCAGACCATGCGACCTGCCATCGAGGATCTCATCCCCGGCGCGCACTTCATCTCGCGCCCGCGTCTCTCGCGTCTCAGCTATGCCGGCGAGAAGAAGATCACGCGCCTGCCGGGCCGCTCGGCCGTGGTGGCGTTCTCGGCCAACGAGGTCTACGCCATCGCCGAGCTGATCCGCCGCCAGCGCGGCGGCACCGCCGTCGTGCTGGGCGCGCTCTCGCCGCGCACGCGCAACGCCCAGGTGGCGCTCTATCAGTCGGGCGACGTCGATTTCCTCGTCGCGACCGACGCGATCGGCATGGGCCTCAATCTCGACGTGGATCACGTCGCGTTCTCGGCCATGCGCAAGTTCGACGGCCAGAATTTCCGCAACCTCACCGCCGGCGAGATCGGCCAGATCGCCGGCCGCGCCGGCCGCCACATGAACGACGGCACCTTCGGCGTCACCGGCAATTGCGAGCCCTTCGACGCCGACCTCGTCGAGCGCCTCGAAACGCACACGTTCGACAACGTGCGCGTGCTGCAATGGCGCAATCGCCGTCTCGATTTCGCGAGCCTCGACCGGCTGCGCGATAGCCTGCGCGAGATGCCGAACGAGGCCCGCCTCACCCGCGCCCGCATGGCCGACGACGTGAGCGCGCTCGAAGCGCTGGCCAATGACCGCGAGATCGCGGACATCGCCGCCAATCCGGCCGCCGTCATGCGGCTCTGGGAGGTGTGCCAGATCCCCGACTACCGCAAGATCTCCTCGCAGAACCATGCGGAGCTTTGCGCCACCATCTACGGCCATCTCATGAGCGGCGAGCAGCGTGTGCCCGAGGACTGGTTCGCCAAGCAGGTCGCCTTCGCCGACCGCACCGACGGCGATATCGACACGCTCGCCAACCGCATCGCCCATATCCGCACCTGGACGTTCGTCTCCAACCGCGCCGACTGGCTCAAGGATCCCGCCCACTGGCAGGCCCGCACGCGTGCCATCGAGGACAGCCTGTCGGATGCGCTGCACGAGCAGTTGACGCAGCGCTTCGTCGATAGGCGCACGAGCGCCCTCATGAAGGGCCTGCGCGACAAGGAGGAGCTGACGGCCGAGATCGGCGAGGACGGCGCCATCAGCGTGGAAAATCACTTCGTCGGCCGCCTCAAGGGGTTCCATTTCTCGCCCGAGCAGCAGGGCGAGGGCGTGCACGGCAAGGCCGCCCGCAACGCCGCCGCCCATGTCCTTTCGCGTGAGCTCGGCATGCGCGCCCGCCGTGTCGCCGCCGCCAAATCCGATGCCTTCAAGGTCTCGCGCACCGCGCGTATTCTCTGGCGCGACGAGGAGATCGGCGTGCTCGAGGCGGCGGACGATCCCTTGAAGCCCCAGGTCGCGCTTCTGGCCGACGAGCATCTGACGGCGCCGGATCGCGAGAAGGTGCAGGCCCGCCTCGACGCCTGGCGCGACGAGATCATCGCGGAGCGCCTGAAGCCCCTGGTCGATATCGCCAAGGCCGAGGACGTCTCGGGCCTCGCCCGCGGCATCGCCTTCCGCCTGACCGAGAGCTTCGGCATGCTGAAGCGCGAAGAGATCGCGGACATGATGAAGCATCTCGATCAGGAGGCGCGCGCCCAGCTCCGCAAGTACGGCGTCCGCTTCGGCGCCTTCAACATCTACTTCCCCCAGCTCCTGAAGCCGGCCCCGGCCGAGCTTGCCGCCACGCTCTGGATGCTGAAGCACGCCGGCACGCACGGGATCTCGCCGGAGGCGCAGCCCGAGCTGCCGCGCGCGGGCCTCCCCTCGGC
>DAITBB010000026.1:0-31482 GCA_036823975.1 Hyphomicrobium sp. | reverse complement strand
CCGGTCGCCGCCGCCACGCCCGAGGCGCTCTATCGCGTCTTTGGCTTCCACGTCTGCGGCCCGCGCGTCGTGCGTCTCGATATTCTCGAGCGCCTCGCCGATCTCATCCGCCCGCTTCTGGCCTGGCGCGCGAAGCCCGACGATCCCGCCGCCGTGCCGCCCAAGGGTTCGACCGGCGATGGCGGCTTCGTCGTCACGCCGGAGATGATGTCGATCCTCGGCTGCTCGCCGGACGAGCTGAGCCATGTGCTGAAGGCGCTGGGCTTCCGCCTCGATCGCAAGACGGTGGGCAAGCCCGCCGCCGAGCCGGCGACCGCCGCGAGCGAGCCGCCGCTCCCGGCCGGAGAGGGCGAGACGGCCGCCGGAGCTGCCTCCGAGGCCACGTCGGAGATCCCAGCGGATGCGGCCCCTGCCTCTGTTGCAGCTCCTGAACCGGCAACAGCCGAGGCACCAGCGGAGGCCACGCCTCCCGAGGGTGCCCCGGCAGAGGCCACCCCGGCAGAGGCCACCCCGGCAGAGGCTGCGCCGGCCGCGGCCGAGACGGCGAGCGACCCCTCCGAGGAGGCTGCCGCGTCCGAGGCCCTGGTCATCGAGATCTGGCGGCCGCGTCGCCGCCACGAGGAGCGTCCGCCACGTCGCGACGGCGAAAGAAGCCGCCGCTTCAAGGGGCGCCGCAACGGCGCGCATCACCCGGCGGCTCCGGCCGAGGGCGCTCCCGCTGCCGGAGAGCAAGCGGCGGCCACCGCCGCGGGCGGAGAGGCAGACGCCTCCGCCAGGCCGCAGCCTCAAGGCCGCGATCGCCCGCACCGGGAGGGTGACCGCAACCGTCCCCGTCCCCAGCATGCGCGTGATGGCGGCCGCCGCCGCGAGGGGCGGCGCGAGGATCGCCGCGACGACCGCCGCCGCCAGGAGGAGCGCCCACCCCCGATGATCCGCTCCTCGGGCCCCGCGCCGAAAAAAGGCGGGGTCGACCCGGATTCGCCCTTCGCCTCGCTGGGCGCCTTGCGCGATCAGCTCGCCAAGCAGGCCCGGGAGAAAAATTCCTGATGACGCCGGAGCGCCCCGATGGCGCGGCGAGCGAGGTCCAGCGGCTCGACAAATGGCTCTGGTTCGCGCGCGTCACGAAGTCCCGCACCCTCGCCGCGACGGCGGTGACCGACGGGAAGGTCAAGGTCAACCGCGCGGCCATCGCCAAGGCGAGCCATCCGCTGCGGGTGGGGGATGTGGTGACGTCGCGGATCGGCCGGACGATCCGGGTGCTGCGGGTGGCGAGCCTCGGCGTACGCCGGGGCCCTGCCGCCGAGGCGCGCACCCTCTACGAGGACATGAGCCCCGCGCCCGTCGCCCGGCCGGGCGCGGCCGCCGTGCCGGTGTGGGCGGAGCGCGCCCCCGGCGCCGGCCGTCCCACCAAGCGGGAGCGGCGCCGGACCGATGCGATGAAGAGCGGCGAAGGGCGGGAATGAGAGAGGCACACATGCGAGGCCCCACCAAGCTCCCACGCCCCATATGATGTGTGACGTTGGGGGACTTGCTATGGGGGGCGGCATTTGGCACATCCGAGGCCAGTGGCCTGACCACGAAAATCCGGACGCGCAAGAATGACCTACGTCGTCAACGATAAATGCGTGAAGTGCAAGTTCACCGACTGCGTGGAGGTGTGCCCCGTCGATTGTTTCTACGAGGGCGAGAATATGTTGGTGATCCACCCCGACGAGTGCATCGACTGCGGGGTGTGCGAGCCGGAGTGTCCTGTTGACGCGATCAAGCCGGATACCGAGCCGGGCGTGGAGCGCTGGCTGGAGATCAATCGCGACTACGCAGACAAGTGGCCGAATATTACTTCGAAGAAGCCCGCCCTGCCTGAAGCCGAGCAGTACAGGGATGAAGAGGATAAGTTCGATAAATATTTTTCTTCGGAGCCTGGCACCGGCGACTGAGGGTCGACTGGTCGTCGCCGCGGCGCGCCAAGTACGAATGTGCAACGCACCAATCTGGACACTTAAGCAAGTTCTTTAAGCTCTGGGACACCGATATTCCGGGGTACCCTTCAATATTCGTTGAATTTGTGTTATAAGTCTTCCCTCGGTGATTGTGGAACGGAATGCAAACAAAAGCAGCTCACCTCGGCATCTTTCGCATCCGCACATTCGGTTTGTGACAGATTGTTGAGGTGTGTCAACGCGCTCGCATCGTGGGAGCTGAGACGTATCGTCCGGTCTTGGACCGCGCGGCTAGCGATTTCGGCACGGCGATCCGACATAGGGAAGGAGCCCTGGGCGGCGGCAGAGAACGGTGTGCCGGCGATCGGGGTTGATGTGTGACTCGAGGAGACAATGCGGACGGCGGGAAAGTCCGGTTGCAAGTAGGTGCTCAATCCACCCGGGGTTGAGTTGGGTAATTGATGATTAGAGTGAGACGTATGGCTCAGAAGAACAAACCGCACGCGAAGGCACGCACGTCCAAGTCCCCGGCGGCGAAAGCGACCCGGGCGAACGCCAGCGTTAAGGCCGTTGCGAAGCCCGGCGCGAGGAAGCTTGCGCCTGTCTCCTCAAAGAGCGTCTCCTCAAAGCCAGTTTCCTCGAAAGAGGCCAAGAAATCAGGCGTCACCAAGGCAGCCGTTGCGAAGACGGCTGCGAAGTCCAGCGTTAAAGGGGGTTCCGAGATGAAGAAGGCGACGGCTGCCACCGCCGTGAAGAAGCCGACGTTGAAGGCTGTTGTCGCCGCGCCGCCTCGCGCCGCTTCCGCTGCCAAGGCTCCGGCCGCCGCTGCGCCGAAGAAGGCCGCTGTCGCGCGCCCGCAGCCCGCTCCGGTAACGCCTGCGCGGGCCGCGGCCGCACTCGCGAAGTCGGCCAGCCAGAAGCTGACGGCGCCGGTCCAGCCGGCCACCCCGAAGGACATCGCCCAGAAGGCGGCCGCCGCTCAGCAGATCCTGGCGGCGCAGAAGAAGTCGGTGAGCCAGCGCCACGGCTTCAAGACCAACGAGTTCATCGTCTATCCCGCTCACGGCGTCGGCCGCATCGTCGGCATCGAGGAGCAGGAGATCGCGGGCATGTCGCTCGAGCTCTTCGTCATCACCTTCGACAAGGAGAAGCTGACGCTGCGCGTGCCCACCGGCAAGCTCGAGAGCGTCGGTATGCGCAAGCTCGCCGACGACGGCATCGTCAAGAAGGCGATCGAGACTCTGAAGGGCCGTGCCCGCGTGAAGCGCACGATGTGGAGCCGCCGCGCGCAGGAGTATGTGGCGAAGATCAACTCCGGCGATCTGATCTCGATCGCCGAGGTCGTTCGCGATCTCTACCGCTCCGAGGCGCAGCCCGAGCAGTCCTACTCCGAGCGCCAGCTCTACGAGGACGCGCTGGACCGCATGGCGCGCGAGATCGCCGCCGTCGAGAAGCTGGACGAGCGCGGCGCCGTGCAGCGCATCACGGAGGTGCTGTCCAAGAGCGCCCGCGGCCGTCGTCTGGCCGAGGGCTCCGAGGATGGCGCTGAAGTGAAGGCGGCCTAACCGGTCCCGTCTCACGTTTGATCTGAATGAGCCGCCTGGCGTTCTGCGCCGGGCGGCTTTTTTATCCCCGTGCCGGCGGTGAAAGATTTTCCCCCGATGCGTCCCTTTCAGGAAATCCCTCGCGTCTCTTTTTCGGGAGAAAAATTCGGGGAGATTAATGCGGCGCAGGGGAAGGACGCGCGAGTCCGCCTGCTGGCGTATCGAGGGGCACGGGCGTCCCGCCATCCAGCCGCTCGATCTGATCGAGAGTGTCGAGGCTGATCATCGGGCCGTTTCGGCGCTCGATCCACCCGCGGACGCGAATGCGCTGGCCCACAAGCCCCGGAATCTGCGCGCCGCCCGCGCTCCGATCTACGAGGGAGGTCGGCACGCTGGCCGTGAAGTCGGTCCGCCAATCGGCGCCGAAATTGATGTACGTCGTCTCCTTCGTGCGCGCGGTGGCCCGCACGGTCCCCGCCACGATCTCGAAATGTCCGGCGAGCCGCGCCAGGTCTGCGATCGGCTCGGCCTCGCGCACGAGGAAGGCGCCGCCGCGGGCCCAGAGCCCGGCTTCAGCGCGCCGCGCCGCCTCTTCCGCATCGAGCAGCGCGGCGAGACACGCTGTATGACCCGGAAGGGCGTAAGCCCGTGCGAGCCCCGCCCGGATCAGGCTGTCCTGCAGCCAGATTGCGCCGCCGTCGGCGCCCGCAATCGTGACGTGGGCGAGAAGACGCCCATAGCGGTCGGTGTGGCGCCCCGTGGGGACGTGCAGCGTCGCGCGCCGGCCCGTTACGAGCGCAGCGAGGGCGCGCCGCGCCTCGTCCGCCGGCGGCCAGTCCGGGATCTCTCCGAGCGAGACGCCCGGCCGGGGCGCGAGCGCACCGATCAGACGCACCTCGCGTCCGTCCTCGAGACGCAACGTCTCCCCATCGCGCGCATCGGCCACGAGGTACGTGCCGGCGCTTGCGGGGGCGCAGGCCCGTAGCGCTTCGGGAGCCGGCGCCGGATCCTGGGCTGCAAGCGGGGAGGCCCAAGTGGTGACCGTGACCGCGAGCGAAGCCGCCGCAAGCCGTGCCAGCCACCCGGCGCGGACAGAGCGCGCCTTCGGATGAAATCTCCGCGAGGAAGGGATCCGGCTCATGCCCAAGCTCCGAGATCTGCAAGTCCGACCGAGCCCAGAACGGCGCCGGCGTCGAACGCATCGAACGCGAGATCGGAGAGGCCGGGATCGAAGCCGAGATCGTGCCACGAGAGAGGAGACGGCCCGCCTTCGCCGGAGCCAAGGTCGAGCCTGTCCTCGGGGCCATGGCTCGGGGCGGTGTCGCAAGCGGCGGCAGTCTGGGCGCCGGCTGCCAGCGCCGCGCCGCAAGAGGGCCGTGCCTCCGCGGTCTCGGCTGCGCAGGTTTCGGAACGGGGAGGGGACGGCGCCAGCGCCACGCCGTGGCCGACGATCACCCGGTCGCTGCGGCAATCCCAGATAATCTCCTCGATCGAGAACAGGTGATCCTCCCCCCGGGCGTGGGTGACGATGAAATCCGGCGTCGTAGGGCCTGCGCTGGCCGGCGGGGCCTCGATCCGCAAAACCCCGGCGCCGGAATAATCGACAGTATCGATGCCGTCGTCCGCATAAGGAAGCCCGGGCTGGCCCCCGTGGAGGATGTTGAAGCCGCCCGACCAGCGAATGACGTCGTTCCCCGGCCCGCCGAAGAGCTTGTCGATGCGGGCCGGATCGTCGCTGCCGGTGAGGAGGTCGTCGCCCGCCCCGCCGACGAGGGTGTGAAAGCCGGCGCCCGCAACGAGCGTGTCGTTGCCGGACGAGCCGAGCAGCGTGGCGAGGCCGGGAGAAAAACGCATGCCGGCCGGAAGAGCGGCCTCGACGCTGACGCCCGCGTGGTGCAGGAGCGAGGCGACGAGCGACGACGAGTTGATGGTCGGGAGGGGCGATCCAGGCAACGTCGCGGCGATGTAAGGGAATTTTTGTCCGGCGATGTCCGCCGCATAGGAGGCGAGCCGCGCCCACAGATCGATGGCACCGGCTCCATCCGCGATCCAGCGCGGATCGCGGCTCTCCGCCGCTCCGATGCGCGCCACCAGGGCCTCTCCCGAGAGGCCGCCGTTGGCCTCCGAGAGCGTGGTCCCGCCGTGCCAGCCTTCGACGCCGAGAACGAGGGGTCCGCCCGCCGTTTCGCGCAAGCCCTCGATGACGAACCAGGAATCCTGCGGGAAGGGGCGGCCCGGAGCATCGTGCCGGAAGACGATCTGGAGATGATCGAAGCCGAGAAAGCCGAGACCGAACGTTTGCACCGGCACTCTCTCAACGGTCACGGCAGGCATGGCCCAGCTCCGCAATAGGACGACCCATGCAGAATAACAACCAAAGGTTGAGGATTTATATAATATCACCCGCCTAGAGGGTTTTCCTCGTGCTGCGCGCCGAGGCGGGCGAGATACTCGGCACCCGAGCAGGTGATCTTCGAATCGAGGGATCCGATCGCCTTCGCGCCCTTGCCTTTGTAGGGGACGGCATTGAGGATCACGCGCATGGCCTCGAGGCGCGCCCGCCGCTGGTCGTTGGCGTTGATCACGGTCCAGGGGCTGGTCGGCGTGTGCGTGGCGCGGAGCATCGCGACCTCGGCCTCGGAATAGGCGTCGTACTTGCCGATCGCCGCGAGATCGATGTCCGTCACCTTCCATTGCTTGAAGGGATCGTGCCGGCGCTCATGGAAGCGCTTGAGCTGCATTTCGCGCCCGACCGTCAGGTAGATTTTGAGGAAGCGGATGGCGTCGCGCACGAGGAGGGCCTCGAACTCGGGTGCGTCGCGCAGAAACCGGCTCACCTCGTCGGCCGTGCAGAAGCCCATCACGCGCTCGACGCCGGCGCGATTGTACCAGCTCCTGTCGAACAGAACGATGTCGCCGCGCGTCGGCAAGTGGCTGACATAACGCTGGAAATACCACTGCCCGCGTTCCGCTTCCGTCGGTTTCGAGAGCGCGACGGAGCGAGCATGCCGGGGGTTGATGCGCTCCAGGATGCGCGAGATGCACCCCCCTTTGCCGGACGTGTCGCGCCCTTCGAAGACGACGACGAGGCGCTCGCCCTGGGCCTGGACGTGGTCCTGCAACTTGATCAGCTCGAGCTGGAGCTTCTGCAGTTGCGCCTCGTAGGGGCCACGCTTGAGCTTGTCGTCATAAGGGTACGGGCAGGCGCCGGACTTGAGCGCGCGCGCGTCGAGCGCCTCGGGGAAACGCGGGTCTTCGAGGTCGAACGCGGCCAGCGCGTCGGCGCTCTTCGGGCCTTTGGCCCCTTTGCCGGACTTGCCGTTTTTTTCCTTGGCCACGCGACGCCCTCTCTTTGCTGCCGGCGGACGGCGAGCCGCCCCGGATGAACTGTCACATAGGTGTTGTTTATGCGGATCCGGACGACGCACCCGGAGACCGAACGTCATGAGGATCATAGCGACAGCCGATGCAAGCCGTAAGGCCGCCTTGGGGACGCTTCCATGAGGGTTGAGGCGATGCCGGCGATCGGGGCATTATGCGGCCCCATGACGGACCGTCGGCCGCCGGCACGCAAACTCCTCCTTCTCAAATCTCGGCTCGAGCAGGCCCGCCTCCCCCTTCGCGAGGCTCTGCGCCGCATGCGCGCGCGCTCATGGGCGCTCACCGCCGCCGGCGTGGTGGTGGCCGCTCTGGCGCTTGCGGGCGGCGTCTCCGTCTGGGCGGCGCTCGCGGCCTTTGCTGTTGTGGCAACGGCGATCCTGCATCAGGCGCCGGCGGATCCCGAGGAGGAGCGCCTGGTCTCGACGGGTGTATCGCACGCTCACGCGGCGCGGCCACGCCATGGGTCCGGCGATGAGGACGGCCCGGGCTGGCGGCCGCTTCTCGATGCGATTCCGGATGCCGTGGTCGCGCTCGACCGCAACCTCGCGGTCATGTATTTCAACGCGCGCTTCGAGGAGCTTTTTCCGAAGGCGCTGCGCGGCCAGCCGCTGAGCCACGTCTCGCGCAATCCGGATCTCAACGAAGCCGTGGAGCGCGCACGCACCTCGCCCGAGGCCGTGGTGGTCGATCTGATCGAGCGCGTGCCTGTGGAGCGGCGCATCTCGGCCACCATCTCCCGCCTCGGCGAACGCGAAGGCCCTTCGAGCGGGCTCCCTCATCTTCTCATCTCGATGCGTGACCTGACGGAGCAGGACAGGCTCGCGCAGACGCGGGCCGACTTCATCGCCAACGCCAGCCACGAGCTGCGCACGCCGCTCGCCGCGCTCCGCGGCTTCGTCGAGACGTTGCAGGGCCCGGCCCGCGACGATCCCGAGGCGCGGGCGCGTTTTCTCGGCATCATGTCGAGCCAGGCCAACCGCATGACGCGCCTGATCGACGACCTCTTGTCGCTCAGCCGCGTCGAGATGCGGGTCCACCTGCGCCCGCGCGGCCTCGTCGAGCTGAACGAGGTTGCGGCCTATGTCGCCCAGACGCTCGAGCCGCTCGCCGAGGCGTCACGCACCAAGATCGTCGTGACGAAGAGCGAGACGCCGATCCGCATCCGCGGCGAGCGCGACGAGATCGTGCAGGTGATCCAGAACCTGGTGCACAACGCCATCAAGTACGGCCGCGAGGGAGGACGCGTCGAGGTCGCCGTCTCGCGCGTCGAGGATGGCACGCCGCCGCAGCCGCGCGTGCTCGTGGCGGTGGCCGACGACGGGCCCGGCATCGCGCCCGAGCACTTGCCGCGCCTGACGGAGCGCTTCTATCGCGCCAATGCTGCGGCGAGCCGCGAGAAAGGCGGCACCGGCCTCGGGCTCGCCATCGTCAAGCACATCGTCATCCGCCACCGTGGCGAGCTGCGCATCTCGAGCGTGGTCGGCGAGGGATCGACGTTCTCGATCCTCTTCGACGAGCTTGGCCCGCGCGGATGAGGGTGGTCATGTTGTGGGGACAGTGCCGAAGAGGCCGGCGGGCTGTGGCGCCGTTGCCTCTCGGTCTTAAAAAATCTGTCCAGGAACAAGGCGGAGATGGATTTAGCCCCGCCGGAGACTCTAGGATTTGCTACGCAGTTCTACTGAGCTGGCTCCACGAGGGGACAAATGCGCATCGCGCCATATGTTGTAGCTCTGGCACTCAGCACTGCGAGTGCCCATGCCGGCGGCTTTAGTGGCAGCATTCAAGATAGCGAAGCCCCTGGCCGCTCCTGGAGCGGTTTCTATGTGGGTGTGACAGCGGGTGGAGGTTGGGGCGACACCTCGTTCGAAGAAACCGGTTTCGTTGCGAATGATTTTGATATTGACGGCTTCGTCCTCGGCGCCACCGCTGGGTACAACTATGAGATTACCCGCAATTTGCTGATCGGTGTCGAGGCGGACATCTCGTATTCCGACATCGGAGGAAGCTTTGGTCCCGGTAACCTCGGCTTACCCGGAGGCGGCATCTTCACTTGTCCGGGTCCTTGTGTGACGGAGGTGGAGTGGTTCGGCACTCTCCGGGGCAGGGTCGGATACACGGGCGGTCCGCTCCTGGTCTACGGGACGGGCGGACTCGCATTCGGCGACGTCGACTCGAGCTTTGTCGGTGCGCAAGATTTTGGCGGCACGAGCGTCGGTTGGACTGCTGGTGGCGGCATTGAGTACGCTCTGACGCGCGCGTGGTCGGCGAAGGTCGAGTACCTTCACGTCGATCTCGGCTGGACCGAGAAAACATACGCCCCCGGCAACTACTTCCGATCTGACAACGAGTTTGATGTTGTGCGCGCCGGTATAAACTATCGGTTTGGTCAATAGCGGCCAGTACGCCCCGAGGCACGCGGATCGCTTGCACATAGGTGTCCGCGCCTGGCCCTCAGCGGGCTCAGTTCTGACGACCGTCAAAGACTGATCTCAGACCTGGAGCAGAACCCCGACCCCCTCGCGCCTCACTCCGTCCGATACTTCTTGAGCTCGCGCACGAGGAGGGCGAGGCGGTCGGCGACCTCGGCGCCGGTATCGACGGAGGCTTTGAGCGTTGCCCGGTTCTGGATCAGCTGGTTGAGGCTGTCCTGGCATTCGCCGAACCCGAAGAAGATCTCCTCGGGCGCCTCCACCGTGCCGTCCTCGACCGCGCACATCACTTCGAACGCATTCTGCGACGCGAGCACCAGCATCGAGGCGACGTCGTTGATGGCCTGCTGATAGAGCTTGGCCGCCTCCGTGCTGACGCGCGGGCCGTGCACGCCGAACTTGAGGGGCGAGGACCCTTGCGCGCCTTCGCCGGCGAAGAGCCGGGGGTTGCGCTGGAAGCGGCGGAAGATCTCGGAGAGATGCAGGCAGCAGGTCTCGAGCTCGCGCAGCGCCGTCACGGCTTTGCGTTTCGGACGCGTGCGGTCGGCCGGACGCTCGTGCGCGGCCCAGTTGATCGTGGCGATGGAGGCGATGGCGCCGAGCGCGGCGATGGCCGGCAGCACGGCCGTGAACGGATCGGGCGCGATCCGCGTGTCGGGCTCGGGAGGTTCCGTCAGGTTACGCTTGTCCGCCAAGGCGCCGCTCTCTCCCATCCCTCGTTCCTCGGTCCGGCCCGTCCGAGGCGTGCTTCGGTATCGCGCATCCTCCTACACCCGCGCCGGCCGGGCGGCCAGCGGGCGAATACCTGGGTTAGAGCCTGATCGTTTGAGATGCGAGCGTTGAGCTCGCATCGAGGGCGTGAATCAGACTCTCAAACAACGACTTAGAGCGTGTTCACGCTTGAGCACGCTCTAAGGCCGAGGCCGGGACAGCACCGCCCGGCCCCGCCGTTTGCGAGACCGGGCGCGCCTTGCCTCTCGGCAGGCCGGACCGAGGAACGCCGGCTCGATCTCCGATAGCGTTCCAATCGGAAGCCCGACCAGGTCAGGATTAGAACGTCTTTCCGAGGCGGGCGTCGACGGACTGGGAATTGCCCCCGCGGATCACGAAAAAGAACATGATCGCGACCCAAAGGATGGACTTCTCGGCGCCGCCGTAGCCCTCGCTCTTGAAGATCCAATGGAAGTAGACCGTGACCAGGAGCGAAATCATGGCGGCGAATGCGGCCGGGCGCGTCAGCAGGCCGATGGCGATGAAGAGGCCGCCGAAGAACTCCGTGAGCGACAGCAGCACGGCCCAGACCTCGGGCGGCCCCGGAAAGAACCCGAGGCTCTCGACCATGCCTGTCGCCCCCAGCGGGTTCAGGATCTTAGGAAATCCATGCGTGACGAGCGCGAGCCCCGCGACGACCCGCAGCAGCGTTTCGGCGAACTCCGAGAGACGTCCGTAGATCGGTCCGAGCGCTGGGACGATGAGCCGGTTTCCCGGATGGATCGGATCGTGAGACATCGGATGTTCTCCTATGGCGACGGAATGAAAGGTGGGTCGAGCTTATATTCATGACTCACACAGTCAACATAAGTAACGCAGCCGGCCGCGCCGGCAAGTCGTGATGTGATCACGTTTCACTGTGCGGCCTCAAGCCCTGTCGCTGGCGAGGCCGGCCTCAGCTCCCTGACGGAAGGGAGCATGCTGTACGGATCAATACACGCGCGCCTTGGGCTCGATGTAGGCGATCTCGTTCGTAAGCGTCTTGGTGTGAACCGGGCGGAAGTCGAGCTTCACCGCCTGCCGCTCGTAGTCGGCGAACGCGAGCGTGTGCTTCATCCAGCCGATATCGTCGCGTTTGGGATAGTCCTCCCGCGCATGCGCGCCGCGGCTCTCCTTGCGGTTCTCCGCGCCGACCACGGTCACCGCGGCCTGTGCGATGAGGTTGTCGTATTCGAGCGTCTCGATCAGGTCCGAGTTCCAGATCAGCGAGCGGTCCGTCACGGCGACGTCGCGCGTCTCCTTCCAGATCTCGGTGATCTGACGCACGCCTTCCTGCAGCACCGGGCCGTCGCGGAAGACGGCGCAGTTGGCCTGCATGACCTTCTGCATTCTGAGGCGCAGCGCCGCCGTCGGCTGGCTGCCCCTGGCATAGCGATAGCGATCGAGGCGCGCGAGCGCGGCTTCCGTCGAGGCTTTCGCGAAATCGGGCTGGGCGGCGCCTTTCTCGATGGACGCTGCGCAGCGGAGCGCGGCGGCGCGACCGAACACGACGAGGTCGATCAGCGAGTTCGACCCGAGCCGGTTCGCCCCATGCACGGAGACGCAGGCGGCTTCGCCGATGGCCATCAGGCCGGGAACGACATGGTCGGGGTTGGCGCCGCGCAGCGTCAGCACCTCGCCATGGTAGTTCGTGGGGATGCCGCCCATGTTGTAATGCACGGTGGGCAGCACGGGGATCGGCTGGCGCGTGAGGTCGACGCCCGCAAACACCTTCGCGCTCTCCGTGATGCCGGGCAGCCGCTCGGCCAGGATCTTCGGATCGAGATGGTCGAGGTGCAGGAAGATGTGGTCGCCCTCGGGCCCCACGCCGCGCCCTTCGCGGATCTCGACCGTCATCGAGCGGCTGACGACGTCGCGCGAGGCGAGGTCCTTGGCGTGCGGCGCGTAGCGCTCCATGAAGCGCTCGCCCTCGCTGTTGGTGAGATAGCCGCCTTCGCCGCGGGCGCCCTCGGTGATGAGCACGCCGGCGCCGTAGATCCCCGTCGGATGGAACTGCACGAACTCCATGTCCTGCAGCGGCAGGCCGGCGCGCAGAACCATCGCGTTGCCGTCGCCCGTGCAGGTATGCGCCGATGTGCACGAGAAGAACGCCCGCCCGTAGCCGCCCGTCGCCAGGATCGTGCGCTTGGCGCGAAAGCGGTGCAGCGTGCCGTCCTCCATGGAAAGGGCGATCACGCCGCGGCACACGCCCTCCTCGTCCATCAGAAGATCGAGCGCGAAATACTCGACGAAGAACTCGGCCGAATGGCGCAGGGACTGGCCGTAGAGCGTGTGCAGCATCGCGTGGCCCGTGCGGTCCGCGGCCGCGCACGTGCGCTGTGCCGGCGGGCCCGCGCCGAACTCGGTCGTCATGCCGCCGAACGGGCGCTGGTAGATCCGGCCGTCCTCGGTGCGCGAGAAGGGCACGCCGTAGTGCTCGAGCTCGTAGACGGCGTCGGGCGCATGCCGGCAGAGGTATTCGATCGCGTCCTGATCGCCGAGCCAGTCCGACCCCTTGACGGTATCGTACATGTGCCAGCGCCAGTTGTCGGGGCCCATGTTGCCGAGCGAGGCGGCAACGCCGCCCTGCGCGGCGACGGTGTGCGAGCGCGTGGGGAACACTTTCGTGATGCAGGCCGTCTTGAGCCCCGCCTCGGCGGCGCCGAGCGTGGCCCGCAGACCCGCGCCGCCCGCGCCGACGACGACGACGTCGTAAGTGTGATCGTTGAGCGGATACGCCTTGCCGTTGATGGCCGGAGCGGCGAGGGACGAGCCCGTGTCCTTCCCGTTGGATTGACCCATCTCGGCGCTAGCCTCCGAACGAAAGTTTGAGAATGGAAAAGATGCTCGCACCCGCGACGGCCGCGGCGAAGAACGTGTTGAGCATGAGCAGCACGATCTTGGCGCCCTCGCCGTGCACGTAATCCTCGATGATCACCTGCATGCCGATCCGCATGTGGATCGCGGCCGAGCCGATGAAGAGGATGAGCCCCACTGCGACGAGCGGATGAGCGATGGTCGACGCGAACGTCGCGTGGTCCGCGCCCGCGAGCCGCACGGTGAGGACGATGACGAACAGCGACAGCACGAGATTGGCGGCCGCCGTCACGCGCTGCGTCCAGAAATGATCGGCGCCTTCCTTGGCGGATCCGAGCTGGCGGGCCACCTTGAGCGGTGTGCGCATCGACATCAGAAGACACTCCGCGTCGACAGGATATAGATCCAGAGGAGCACGGTTCCGACGAGCGAGAACGCCAGCGTGCCCCACGAGAGCTGATCGACGACCTTGAGGTCGTAGCCGCGGCCCGTGTCCCAGATGAAGTGGCGAATGCCGCCGGCCATGTGGTTGAGAAGCGCCCAGGTGTAGCCGACCATGACGATGAGCCCCGGCCAGCTCGCGAGAAGGCCGGTGACGGTGGCATAGGCCTCGGCGCTGGTGGCGGCGGCGACGAGCAGCGCCGCGACGATCAAGGTGCCGAAATAGAGCGCGGCCCCGGTGATGCGATGCACGATCGACATCAGCATGTTGATCGGCATCTTGTAGATTTGCAGATGCGGCGAAAGCGGTCGCGCCGCTTCATGCAGCCCCTGGGTTTTACCGTTGGCCATTGAGTCCGTTCCCCGCATGCAGGATGCCCTG
Organism: Hyphomicrobium sp.; assembly: GCA_036823975.1. Taxonomy (GTDB): domain Bacteria; phylum Pseudomonadota; class Alphaproteobacteria; order Rhizobiales; family Hyphomicrobiaceae; genus Hyphomicrobium_C. Next base: position 17,798 of record DAITBB010000026.1, on the reverse strand, counting down.
AGCCTTGAGGGCCTGATCGCGTTTTAACGTGCGCTCCCCGAGGGGGCAATTCGACAATTGCCGCACGAAAGGTGCGAAGGAGTGCGTAAAAATTCGATTCCTCAGATCAGATTAAAGAGGTGACGATGGCCTTGCCGAGGCCCTGTCCGCTTTCGTAGGCGTGTTCGGCGAGGCGCCCAAGGCACCAGTCGCCGCAGGCGCCGAGCCTGTGGGGCGTGGAGTAGAGGAAGCTCTCGCCGAGCGATTGATCGACGAGGCCATAGCGCCAGAGATGGGCGTTGAGGTGCGTGGGCACGACGGGCCTGAGGCCGAGCTGGCGGCCCACCTCGGACCAAAGCTCCTCGGCGACGGCTTGCGGATCGGCGTCCTCGGTCTCGCGGCTCCAGCTCGGAGAGGCATGGATGACGATGGTCTCGCCGCGCCCGCTCCGGCCCGGCTTGGAGCTGTTGCGGGCGATCCAGCGCAACACCTCGGACATGTCGGAATAGACGTCCTGATCGGGCATCACGCGCTCGTCGAGATGCACCATCACCGCCCACGTCGGCAGCATGCGCACGCGCCCGACCGCCTCGCTCATCCCGTCGATGCGTCCGAGAAGAAGGCGGGCCTCCGGCGCCGGCACGGCCACCGCCACCGCCGCGAACGGCCCGACGTGGGTTTCGTCCTCGAACCAGATCATCCAGCCCTTGTCCGTCTGGGCGAGCGTATGAACGCGCTGCCCCGTATGGACGCGCACGCTCTCGGCGAGCGGGCGCACGATCGAGCTCATGCCCGGCGTGCCGACATACCAGGTGTGAAGCTGCACGCCCTTGGATTCGCCCGAGGACATCTTGGCGTCCCATCGCGCCGCGTATCCGGTGCCTACGAGCTCGTTGATGTAGGAGCGGAATTTATCCGAGCGTGCGGTAAGATACTGCGCGCCCGTGTCGTACGAGATGAGCCCGTTGCGGAGCGTAGCGACACGTCCGCCCAGCACACGCTCCTGCTCGAACACCTCCACGAAGCAGCCGGCGCGGCGCAGGAAGGACGCACAAGATAGCCCCGCCAACCCGGCTCCTACGACCGCCACTTTATGAGTCAAAGTCTTAGCTGGCGGCGATCCGCCCCTCCGATTGCGCGACGGGGCCGAGCGGCACCGCTTGATCGCCCCGTGGCGAGACCCTTGCCCGGCTCCGCAGGCGCGTGATTCGGCAAGGGGAGAACAGGGTCATAGTGAGCCTGAATGCGCGGCCCGGCAACACCTTCTCGCCGCAACAGGGCTATTTCGGCAACACCAGCCAGATGTCGAGATCGAGCATCACGCCCTCGGCATACGTGCGCGCATCCGTCTTGAACGGAAAATCGCTGCAATCCCGGTTCTTGACGGCCACGAGCCGCGTCCTGAGCGCGCCCACGTCCGAGCGACCCGGCAACTCCGCCTTCTCGAGGATCTCGGACCACGCATAGACCGTATCGCCGGCGAACAGCGGCGCCACGTGCCGCCCGCCGTTGATGGCGGCGATGTGGAACGCGTTGTTGAGCCCGTTGAAGGAGAGCGCGCGCGCCAGCGAGATCGTCACGCCGCCGTAGACGATGCGCTTGCCGAAGCGGCCCTTGGATTCCGTATGCTGGTTGAAGTGCACCTTGGCGGTGTTCTGGTAGAGACGCGTCGCCATCTGATGCTCGGCTTCCTCGAGCGTCATGCCGTCCACGTGGTCGATGCGCTCGCCGACCTCGTAGTCGCCCCAGCGGAACGGTGCGCCGCCCTCGTCGAAATTGTAGGCCGCGATGTCGAGCTTCGGAACGGCGCTGCCGATGTCCTTGGGATCGACCCGGTCGATCAGCGTCGGCACGACCGCTTCGGGCGCCGGCGAGTCCTTGTCGCGTTTGCGCACCATCACCCAGCGCGTGTACTCGAGCACGACCTCGCCGCGCTGATTGCGCCCCGTCGAGCGGACATAGACGGTGCCCGTCTCGCGGTTGGAGTTCTCCTTGAGGCCGATCACCTCCGAGACGGTGGAGAGCGTATCGCCCGGATAGGCCGGCTTCAGGATGCGCCCGTTCGCATAGCCGAGGTTGGCGATGGCGTTGAGGGAGACGTCGGGAACCGTCTTGCCGAACACGACGTGGAACAGCAGGAGATCGTCGACGGGCGAGCGCGGATAGCCGATCGCGCGGGCGAACGCGTCCGACGACTGCACGGCGAAGCGCGGCCCGTAGAGACTGGTGTAGACCGCGACGTCACCCTCCGTCAGCGTGCGGGGCGTGGCGTGCTTCAGGATCTGTCCGACGCGGTAGTCCTCGAAGAAATTTCCCGGGTTGGTCTTGGTCATCACTGGCGTCTCGTTCCTGAAAGCTGCGTCAGCCGGGTGCTATGCCATTTTTGACCCGGGGAGGCGAGTGCGCGATTTTGCGCTCCCGCTCAGAACCAGTCCTCGATCTCCTTGACCGAGTTGGCGATGGTGACGGTGCGCTTGGCCTGCACGAGGTGCAGCCGCTCGACCATCTTGCCGTCGACCGTGATCACGCCCTTGTGGGCGTTCTCCGGCTCGTCGAACGCGCGGATGATCTTCTTCGACCAGACGATTTCCTCCTCGGTGGGGGAGAAGATCTCGTTGCACGGCGCCACCTGCGAGGGATGGATGAGCGTCTTGCCGTCCATGCCGAGCGTACGTCCGTGCTCGCACTCCTTGCGGAAGCCCTTCTCGTCCTTGAAGTCGTTGTAGACGCCATCGATGATGTCGAGGCCATAGGCGCGTGCCGCCACCACGGCCATGGCGAGCCAGGGCACCACGGCGAATCGCTCCTGGAGCGCGCGGGCGCGGCTCTCCTTGAGGAGGTCGTTGGTGCCCATCACGAGGCAGACGAGCCGGTTCTCGGGATCGGCGCCCACCTTGGCGATCTCGGCGGCATGCAGGATCGCCTGCGGGGTCTCCTTCATGGCCCAGAGCTTGGTCTTTTCCGGCGCGTTGACCGACTTAAGGATCTTGGCGGCACTGATGATGTCGCCCGGATGCTGCACCTTCGGCACGAGAATGGCGTCGGGCGCGGCGGCGGCGGCCGCCAGGATGTCGGCGGTGCCCCACACCGTCTCGAGCGCGTTCGGCCGGATGATGATCTCACGGCGCCCGTAGCCGCCCTCCTTGACCGCGGCGACGACGGTGCCCCGCGCGGCCACCTTGGCGTCCGGCGCCACCGAATCCTCGAGGTCGAGAATGAAGGAATCGGCCGGCAGCGAGCGTGCTTTTTCGAGCGCGCGCTCGTTGGCGCCAGGCATATAAAGGACGCTGCGCCGGGGGCGGATGGGAGCCATGCGGTGTCACCTTGTTTGCGAGCTGATCTTTTGCGAGCCGGATTGTGCACTGCAATAAACGAAATGCAACGGCCGACCAACGCGACCAATGTTCAAGGGCGCGCGGGTGGAGAGGAAACAGAGACTTAGGGGCGTGAGATGGGAACGGTTGTAGCCCTGTCCTCTTGGGTGGCCCGCGGCTCCGTGGGGCTGCGGGCGATCGTGCCCGCCATCGAATCGCTCGGCCATGAGGCGATCGCCTGCCCGACGGTCGTGCTCTCGAACCATCCGGGCCACCCTCATGGCGCGGGCCGGCCCGTCGCGGCGGAGACCCTGGCGGACATGCTGGCCGCGCTCGACGCGAACGGCTGGCTGGCCCGGGCCGATGCGGTTCTGACCGGATATCTGCCGACCGAGGCGCATGTGGCCGTCGCCGAGGACCTCGTGGTCCGGGTCCGTGCGCACCGGCCGGAGGCAGAGATCGTGTGCGATCCGGTCCTGGGCGACGACCCGGAGGGACTTTATCTCCCCGAGGCCGTCGGCGAGGCGGTCCGCCGCCGGCTCGTGCCGCTGGCGACGGTTCTGACGCCCAACCGCTTCGAGCTGGCCTATCTTTCAGGCCGCCCCGCCGCCACCGTCTCCGAGGCCGTCGCGGCCGCCCGCGTCGTGGGCGTGCCGGCCGTGCTCGCAACCTCCATCCCAGCCGGCCCCGATCGCCTCGCCAATGTCGCCGTCGCGCCCGGCCGCGCCGCGCAATGCGAGGTGGCACGGCGGCCGTCCGTTCCGCACGGCACGGGCGATCTTCTGGCGGCGCTCACGACCGGCCGGCTCATCGAGGGCGTGCCGCTGTTCGAAAGCCTGGCCTGGGCCGCGGCCGGCGTCGAGCGTGCCATTGCCGAGAGCGGCGGCGGGGACGAGCTGCGCTTCGGGCCCGCGCTGGGCGACCGCAGCCTGCGCCCGGCCGCGCTCGGCGACATCGCGCCGGCGTGACGCCGATAGAGATGGCACACTGCAACAGGACCGGAGGACCGGCGCGAGTCCGGCCAAGGTCTCGGCAGCGGCCGGTCCGCGTCACTCTTCGGTGTATGCGACGATTGCAGACTCGCGCACGTCGCAACTTAGGTTACAAAAAGAAGGAGCCGGCGGAGCATGGAATCGGGCTGTGCCCACGTCGGACGAGAAACGTCACACGAAAGGCTATCGATCGATGTCAAGCTTCCCCGAGGAGCTGGCGGACCGCTTCCGTCGCTTCAAGTACCGCCATTTTGTCCCCAATGCCGATCAGTATGAGGAGCTCGCCACCTTCGGTCAGGATCCGAAGACGATGGTCGTCTCCTGCTGCGACAGCCGCGTCGATCCGGAGACGATCTTCAACGCGATGCCGGGCGAGCTGTTCGTGGTGCGCAACGTGGCCAACCTCGTGCCGCCCTACGAGACCGGCGGCGAGTATCACGGCGTTTCGGCCGCGATCGAGTTCGCGGTCATGAACCTGCGCATCAAGCATCTCATCATCATGGGGCACTCCGGCTGCGGCGGCGTCAAGGCGGCACTCGACCAGACCGCCGCGATCCAGACCGAGGCGATGTTCATCACGCGCTGGATGTCGATGCTCGACGAAGCGCGCTTGCGGGTGCTCGCGAGCAAGCAGATGGCTCCCCAGTCCGAGAAGCTGACGCAACTCGAGTATGAATGCATCAAGACCTCGATCGATAACCTGCGCACGTTCCCGTTCGTGAAGGCCGCCGAGGACAAGGGTCGTCTCGGGCTGCACGGGGCCCACTTCGACATCGCGACCGGCACGCTGCGCGTTCTCAACCATTCGCGCGGCGATTTCTTCCCGCTCTGAGCGATCTTCGCGCGTTCTTGCGCGAGGCCGTCCCGTCGGAAGGACGCGCACCGAAGGCCAAAAGAAAAGCCCGCGCAACATCGGCTGCGCGGGCTTTCGTTTGTGCGGGCGGCATGTGCGCGGTGCGCGCGACTCAGCCGGCCTTGCGGTTCTGCCGGTTCTCGATCAGGTCGTCGACGACGGAGGGATCGGCGAGCGTCGACGTATCGCCGAGGTTCGAGAACTCGTCCTCGGCGATCTTGCGCAGGATGCGGCGCATGATCTTGCCGGAGCGCGTCTTCGGCAGGCCCGGAGCGAACTGCACCGCGTCGGGCGAGGCGATGGGGCCGATCTCCCGGCGGACATGCTGCACGAGGTCCTTGCGCAGTGCGTCCGACGGCTCCTCGCCGTCGATCAGCGTGATGTAGCAGTAGATGCCCTGACCCTTGAGGTCGTGCGGATAGCCGACGACGGCCGCTTCCGCCACCTTGGGATGGCTGACGAGCGCGCTCTCGACCTCCGCCGTGCCCATGCGATGGCCGGACACGTTGATCACGTCGTCCACGCGGCCGGTGATCCAGTAGTAGCCGTCCGCGTCGCGCCGGCAGCCGTCGCCGCTGAAGTAGGTGCCCGGGTACGTGCTGAAGTAGGTCTGCACGTACCGGTCATGATCGTTGAACAGGGTGCGCGCCTGCCCCGGCCAGCTATCGAGCATGATGAGGTTGCCTTGCGCGGCCCCCTCGAGCACCGTGCCCTTGTCGTCGACGAGGGCGGGCTGCACGCCGAAGAACGGAAGCGTCGCCGAGCCGGGCTTGAGCGAGATCGCGCCGGGCAGCGGCGTGATCAGGATTCCGCCAGTCTCCGTCTGCCACCAGGTGTCCACGATCGGGCAGCGGCTCTCGCCCACCACGCGGTAGTACCATTCCCACGCCTCGGGGTTGATCGGCTCGCCGACGCTGCCGAGCAGGCGCAGGGAGGAGCGGTCGGTCTTCTTCACGAGGTCGTCGCCGGCGCCCATGAGCGAGCGGATCGCCGTCGGCGCCGTATAGAAGGTGTTGACCTTCCACTTGTCGATCACATCCCAGAAGCGCGAGGCGGTGGGATAGGTGGGCACGCCTTCGAACATCACCGTCGTCGCGCCGTTCGCGAGCGGGCCGTAGACGATATAGCTGTGGCCCGTGACCCAGCCGACGTCGGCGGTGCACCAGTAGATGTCGCCCGGGTGGTAGTCGAACACGTACTGATGCGTCATCGCGCAGAAGAGCAGATAGCCGCCCGTCGTGTGCACGACGCCCTTCGGCTTTCCGGTCGAGCCCGAGGTGTAGAGGATGAACAGCGGATGCTCGGATTCGACCGGCACCGGTGGGCAGTCCGCCGAGACCTTGGCGATCTCGTCGTGCAGCCACAGGTCGCGGCCGGGCGTCCAGGGGATGGGATTGCCGGTGCGCTTTACGACGAGCACCTTCTCGGTGCCCTTCGCGCACTTGGCGAGCGCGTCGTCCGTATTCTTCTTGAGCGGCACCGGCTTGCCGCCTCTGAGGCCCTCGTCCGACGTGATGATGACGTTCGCGCCGGCATCCTCGATGCGCCCGGCGAGGCTGTCGGGCGAGAAGCCGGCGAACACGATCGAGTGGATGGCGCCGATGCGCGCCGCCGCCAGCATCGCATACGCGGCTTCGGGGATCATCGGCAGGTAGATCGTGATGCGGTCGCCCTTCTTGACGCCATGCGCCTTGAGAACGTTTGCGACCTTGCAGACTTCCTCGTGAAGCTGCCGATACGTGATCGTCTTGTGATCGGCCGGGTCGTCGCCTTCCCAGATGATCGCGATCTGGTCGGGGCGCGTTTCGAGGTGGCGGTCGATGCAGTTGGAAGCGACGTTGAGGAGGCCGTCCTCGAACCATTTGATGGAGATGTTGTCGGGAGCGAAGCTGACGTCCTTCACCTTGGTGTAAGGCTTGATCCAGTCCAGCCTGAGGCCGTTCTCGCCCCAGAACTTCTCGGGGTTGCTCACGGACTCTTCGTAGAGGGCTTTGTATTTGGCCTCGTCGACCCACGCGCGGCTCGCCCACTCAGACGGGACCGGATACGTCTTCTCCGACATCGAGTTTTCCTCCCGGAAACAATTTTTATTCTCGTCGCATTATGATCTAAAGTCGGAGTTCGCGACAACTTCCCCAATGGTCGAATGTAAGGAACGCGCCGCCTCGGATGATGTGGACCTCGAGATGAGGCCGTTAAGCATCTGATCCACGGAGCAAAGCCCGGCACGCGACACGTCGAGCGGACCGCAAGCGGCGCCGCGCGAACGCCTCACGCGCGCTCGGCTCTCCTCAGCGGCGGGGATTCGTCCTCGTCCTCCCCGTCCGCGTCGAGCCCAGGATCGTCCGGCGCCCGCGGCGCGGTGAAGATGTCCGCGCGGTCGCTTTCGGGACGCCCGCGCGGCTCGGTCTTGACCTCGGCTCGGTCCGCCTTCGCCGCTACCGCCGCCGGCACCGGGGACGTCTCGGCCGGCGCAGGAGCGGCGGGCTTTTGTGCCTCCGTCCGCTCCGGCGTGACGGCCACGGCCTCCGCCTTGGCGATGACGGTCTCAGGCTCCGGCTGGGATATCAGCTCGGCGAGCCCGGTGCCCAGAATGCGGTCGTCGCTTCCGCCCTCATGGTCTTCCACCGGCACGCGCCAGGAAAAGGCGTCGAGCGCGCCCGTCACCGGCGAGACCGGCGCCCACCGCTCCGAGGTCACGCCGTCGGCCGTCCAGGCTGCATCGCGTGGCGCCGTGACGGCCCGTGCCAGCCATTCGCGCGCCCGGCCCTTGTCGCCGTCCTCGGCTTCGACGCGCGCCAGCAGCGCGGCCACGCGCCGGGTCAGGCCCTCCTCGGTGAACGGGGCCAGAATGCGCCGCGCCTCGTCGTAGTCGTGCGCCTCGATGGCCGCCAGCGCCACCGCGATCGAGCTTTCGATCGAATGCGGGTTGAGCGCGAAGAGCTTCTTCACGCGGTCCAGGCGGTCGCGCGGGCTGTCGCCGATGCGCGCATAGGCATAGGCCGTCGCAAGCTCGGGATGGGGGGCCTTGGCCCACGTCCTCTGCAGGACCTTCGCCGCGCGCGGCGTGTTTCCGCGCGCCGCCAGGAGCCGGCCGGCAATGGCCGCGGCCGGGATGAGCGAAGGCGCGAGCCCGTGGGCTTCGAGCGCCAGCGTGAGCGCCCGATCCGCATCCTCCTCCTCGAGCGCCTGCGCCTGGGCCGTCAGCAGCACGGCGCGGCGCCGGTCGGCGAGCGGCCGCTCGATGTGGCCGTGCCGCTTGGCGAGCGCCAGCGTCTGCAACGCGCCGGGCCAGTCGCCCGCCTGGCATTGCAGCTCGAACAGCGCCTCGACCGGCCACGAGAGCTTCGGATTGAGGGCGAGCGCCCGCTCCGCGAATTGCCGTTGCGCCTCGCGCTCACCCTCGCGGCCGGCTTCGAGGAAGAGACCGCGCAGGCCGAGCTGCTCCGTATCCGGCGCGCCGAGCATCGCTTCGAAGATGCGCCGCGCCGTCGCCTTGTCGCCCGAGAGCTGGGCGGTCTGGGCGCGCAGCAGATGCGTCAAGGGCTCGTTGGGGAGCGACTTGCGCGCCTGCAGCGCATAGCGTTCCGCCATCGCGCGGTCGCCCGCGCCGATCGCGATCATGCCGGAGGAGAGCGCATCGAGGCCGCGCCGCTGGCGCCGCCGCCGCAGGAAGTGGTTCACCGCCGCCGGGCTCGACCAGATCTGCGTGAGGAGCGACCACAGGAACAGGGCGAACCCGATCAGGACGGAGAAGATGACGACCGCCCGGAACACGCTCGTTTCGATTTCGTAGCCCTGCCACGTGATGAGCAGGGAGCCCGGCCGGTCGGCGAGCCAGGCGAGCCCGCTCGCCAAAGCGACGACACCGAGAAGGAACAGCACAAGACGCACCATTGGCGCAATTCCTCTCAGTTCTGCGAAGGCACGGGCGAGACCGGCGGTTCAGCCGCAGGCTCGGCATTTCCGGCGAGCGAGGCCTTGAGCTGGCTCTCGATGGACGCGATCGCCTGGTCCACGGCGTGGCGGGCTTCCACCTTGCCGAGCCAGTCCTCGATCGGGGCCCTGGCCTTGGGCGGAAGCGCCTTGGCCTCCGTCACGATGTCGCCGAGGCGGTTCTCGTTGAGGGCCGTCTCGATGCGTCCGACGATCGCCTCGGTGCTGGTGTCGCCCACGTCATGGCTCACCTTGCGCACGCGCACGACGGACTTGGCGCCGGCCAGCAGGCGGTCGATCACCGAGCCGTCCTCGGGGTCGAGATCGGCGTCGATGACGGCATGCATCACCGGACGGAACCCGGCCTGAAGCTCGGGCACGGTCGCAACGCCCGTCTGGGAGAAGCGCTCGAGCGCCGCGAGGTCGAGCTGGCCGCGCGAGGCCGCCTTCACTTCCGCAAGCTCGGCGGCATAGCCTTGGCCCTGCCCGCGGTCGAGCGCGCGCTTGAGGTTCGAAAGCTCGAGCGAGAGCACGATCCGCTCGGCATTCTGCTTGCGGCTCTGCTCGCTCTTCACCACGCCCTGAACGTTCTGCTCGAGCTCGGCGAGCTTGGTCGCGACGGGATTGATGGCGGCGGTGATGTCGCCGGGCCGCGAGACGGCCTTGAACTGCGAGTCGAGCGAGCTGCGCAGCTCCGCCATTCCGCTCGAAAGGCGCCCAGCCTCCTCCTTCACCGCTTCGACGGCGGCCGACAGGCGTTCCATGTCCGCCTTCGTCGCCTCGTCCCTCTGGGAGGAGCGCGCCTGCTCGGTGCGGATCTGCCCCATCTCGCGATCGAGGCGCGAGGCGGCGGCCTTCGCCGCTTCGCTCGCCTCGGCGGTCGCGGCGACGCGCTGGTCGACCTCGCTCGGCAGGCTCTTGCGCAAATCCGAGACTTGCGAGGAGAAGGCGGCTTCGAGATCGGCGATCTTGCCGGTGAGGGCGGCGAGCTGAGGCAGGCGGCCATCGTCGCCGCTCCCCGCGCTGGCGGCCAGCATGGAGAGCTGCTCCTCGAGCTTCGAAAGCCGCGTCCGGCTCTCGCCGTCGTCGCTGGCGGGCGCCTCCGCGGCCTGCTTCGCTTGTGCCTGCTCGAGGGCGGTCAACGACTGCTTGAGCGCGTCGATCTCGCCGAGCTTGCTTTCGGTGTCCGCGATCTTGGCGGAGAGCGCCGCGACGTCCGGCTCGGCCTTGGGCGCGGCTTCGAGCGCGTCCAGCCGTTGCGAGAGGGAGGCGACAGGATCAGGCGCGCTTCTCGGCAGCCAGTTCGGGCCGAGGAAGGCGGCGCCCGCATAGACGAGGCCGCCGCCGACGATGCCGGCGGCAAGATGAGAGAAGAACCCGCCCCCGCCCGAGCCGCCGCCCGTGGCCGGCTTGATCTCGGACTTGGCAGACGCCGCGGACGCCTTGGCAGCATCAGACGCGGCCGAAGCTTTGCTCGCCGTCTCGCTGCCACCGGCCGTGGCCGACTTGGCGGCGGCCGACGCCGCCGGCCCTGCCGCGGCACGCGCGGCTTTGTCCTTGTCCGCATCCTTGCCGGCCGAGGCGGTGGGACCGCTCGCGGCCGATGGTGCGGCGCCGGCAGCCGGCGCGGGCTTCGAGACGTCCGTGGCCTTGAGGTCGAGCGTCGCATGCGGACGCCGGGCGGCAGGATCGGTCCGGCCAGCATCCTTTGCGGGATCGGGCTTGTCGGTCATGAAAGCAGGGTCTCCGGCACTGGAAATGGTTCGCGTCTGCGGGGGCAAACGGCGGCACCTATGGGAAGTCTGGCGCCTCGCGGGCGATGAGAGCAAGCATTTCTTGTGAATTGGGCGCGCGCGCGACAACAGCGTTAACGGCGCCCAACGGATGGAGGTCCCGCGCGACCGCCTCCGAGAGGCAGAAATAGGCGGGCCGCGCCGCAGCCGCCGCGAGCCCCGCCGCCGCGACCAGCGACACATAGGTGCGGGCCGTACGCGGGGACATCAGGAGGACGCCGCCGAACGCACCCTCGGCAAGGCCGCTGGTGACCTCGGCCGGAAGGGCGTCCATCGGCTCGGCGCGATAGACGACATGCGCCCGCACGTCGAACCCTTGGGCGCCGAGCGCCGCAGCGAAGTCGAACGCCCGCTGCGCGCCGGTCAGATAGGCAAGCGCGCCGCGGCCAGGGACGGCCGCGGCCGCGATCAGAGGCGCCAACTCGCGCCCGCTGCCCGGACCCTCGACCACGTGGCGGAAGCCGAGCGCGCGCGCGAGGTCGGCCGTGGCCGGCCCGACGGCATAGAGAACGAGATCCTTAACGGCGTCCGGCACGGGCTTGAGGCTGATCGCACGCAGCGCGTTCTGGCTCGTCACGATCAGCGCCTGCGCACCCGCGAGGTCCGGCAATCCGCCGGTGAGGGCGATGCGCAACACGGGCGCGGACGTGATCGTGTGCCCCCGCGCCGCCAGGGCCGCGCCGAGCGGATCGCCGTTCGGATCCTCGGGACGTGTCAGCAAGAGATGCATCACGCGCCCTGCGAGACGACAGCCCCGGCGCCCTGCGCGAGCAGGATGTCGGCCGCCGTCACGCCGATCGCCTCGGCATCTCCCACGGCCCCCTCGCGCACGACGTCGAAGCACACCTCGCCGTCCGGCGTGAACACCATGCCGCGGAAGGAGAGTGTCGGGCCCTGGATCTCGGCGAGGCCCGCGATAGCCGTGCGGCAGGAGCCTTCGAGGCGGCGCAGGAACGCGCGCTCCGCCGTCACCTGGGTCGCGGTCGCGGTATCGTTGAGCACCCCGATCCGCTGCGCCGTCTCCGCGTCCCCGTTGCGGATCTCGATGGCGATCGCGCCCTGGGCGACGGCCGGCAGCAGCGTCTCCACCGCGACCGGCGCCGTGATGCGGTCGGCCAGCCCCAGCCGGCGCAGCCCCGCGCACGCGAGCAGCGTCGCATCCGCGACGCCGTCGGCGAGCTTCTTGAGGCGCGTCTGCACGTTGCCGCGGAAGCCGATCACCTGAAGATCCGGCCTGAGCCGCTTCACCTGCGCCTGCCGACGCAGGCTGGACGTGCCGACCACGGCCCCCTCGGGGAGCGCGGCGAGGGAGGAATATTTGAGCGAGAGGAACGCGTCCCGCACGTCCTCGCGCGGCAATACGGCACCGACACGGAGGCCATCGGGAAGCTGCGTCTGCATGTCCTTCATGGAATGCACGGCGAGATCGATCTCGCGCGAGATCAGCGCGTCCTCGATCTCCTTGGTGAAGAGCCCCTTGCCGCCAAACTCCGCGAGCGGCTTGTCGACGATGACGTCGCCGGTGGTCTTGTAGGTGCGGATCTCGAAGGCATCCTCGGCAAGGCCGTGGGCAGTCATCAGGCGGTCGCGCACCTCGTGCGCCTGAGCGAGCGCGAGCGGTGAGCCGCGGGTGCCGATACGAAGGACGTGCGCTTGCAAGTTCGAAGCTCCGGATGTAGTGGCCACGGATCTTAACGGCGTGGCGGCGGGGCCATTAATGCCCGCCTCTCGACATGAACGCAAACAGGGCCGTGACGTGCCGTCCGAACAGAGTGAAGAGAACGCCCCTCCGGGCCTCGAGGTCGTGCTCGGCATCGAGACGAGCTGCGACGAGACGGCTGCCGCCGTCGTCGTGCGCGAGGGCCCGGCCAAAGGCCGCATCCTCTCCAACGTCGTGCGCTCGCAACTCGATGAGCACCGCCCCTACGGCGGCGGCGTGCCGGAGATCGCCGCCCGTGCCCATGTCGAATGCCTGGACGCCATCGTCGCCGCCGCGATGGGCGAGGCCGGCGTCGGCTGGAGGGAGCTCTCCGCCGTCGCCGCGACGGCCGGCCCGGGCCTCAACGGAGGCCTCGTCGTCGGGCTCGTGACGGGCAAGGCTCTGGCGCTCGCGCAAGACCTCCCATTCGTGGCCGTCAACCACCTCGAGGCCCATGCGCTGACAGTCGGTCTCACCGACGGCGTGGCCCCGCCCTATCTCATGCTTCTGGTCTCGGGCGGACACACGCAGACGCTCCTGGTCGAGGACGTCGGCCGCTACCGCCGCCTCGGCACGACCGTCGACGATGCGGTCGGCGAGGCCTTCGACAAGACGGCGAAGCTCCTGGGCCTGCACTATCCGGGCGGCCCGGAGGTGGAGCGCCGCGCCCGCATGGGCGATCCGGCGCGTTTCCCCCTGCCGCGTCCGATGGTGGGCCGCGAGGCCCCGCATTTCTCGCTCGCCGGCCTCAAGACGGCCGTACGCCAGCGCGCCGAGGCGGCCGCTCCGCTCACGGATCAGGATGTCGCCGACCTCTGCGCCGCCTTCGAGGCGGCCGTGTGCGATATCGTGCGGGACCGCGTGGCGCGCGCCATGGATCTGGTCGAAGACGCCTTCGCGCCCGGTGCGCCGCGCCGCCTCACCGTCGCCGGAGGCGTGGCCGCCAACCGGTCGATCGCCGCGGCGCTGGCCGCGCTCGCCGCCGAGCGGGGCTTTAGACTCGCGGTTCCCCCGCCCGCGCTCTGCACCGACAACGGCGTCATGATCGCCTGGGCCGGCGCCGAGCGCCTCGCCCGCGGCCTCGTCGATGGCCTCGATACGCCGCCCCGCCCGCGCTGGCCCTTGGATCCCGATGCCCCCGCCGCGATCGGAGCGGGCGTCAAAGCCTGAGACGGCGCCTCGGGCTTCCGAACCGCGGTGCGGGCTCTCCCCGAAAGATGCTAAGCTTCAGGGCTTGCGGTGAGGGACAGGTCTTGGTGGCATATTCGATGGATCGCATTGGCGTTGTCGGCGCCGGGGCTTGGGGAACGGCGCTGGCACAGACGCTGGCCGAGGCCGGCCGCGACGTCACGCTCTGGGCGCGCGAGCCGGAGACCGTCGCCGATATCAACGAGCGCCACGTCAACCGCGTGTTCCTGCCGGGCGTTTCGCTCGATCGGCGCCTGCGCGCGACGGAGACGTTAGCCGACTGCGCGGCGGCGGACGTGGTGCTGCTCGTCTGCCCGGCCCAGCACGTCCGCGCCGTCACCACCGCCCTCGCCCCGCTCGCCCGCCCCGGCCAGCCCCTCGTCCTTTGCGCCAAGGGGATCGAGCAGGCCACCGGCAAGCTGATGGGGGCCGTCGCCGCCTCCACCGTTCCGGACATGACGGTCGCCGCCCTCTCCGGCCCCAGCTTCGCCGCCGACGTCGCACGCGGGCTTCCGGCCGCCCTCACCATCGCCTGCCGCGACGAGCGGCTCGGCCGGCTTCTCGCCGAGCGCCTCGGCGGCCGCCAGCTTCGCCTCTATTGGTCGGACGATCTCGTCGGCGTGGAGATCGGCGGCGCCCTCAAGAACGTGCTCGCCATCGCGGCGGGTATCGTCGACGGCAAGGGCCTTGGTGCCAGCGCGCACGCGGCCCTCGTCACGCGCGGCTTCGCCGAGATGCGCCGCCTCGGCCGCGCGCTGGGGGCACGGCCGGAGACGATGATGGGCCTCTCCGGTCTCGGCGACCTCGTGCTCACGTGTGGCAGCCCGCAGTCGCGCAACATGAGCCTGGGGCGTGCCCTCGGCCAGGGCGAGAGCCTGGCGAGCGTGCTCGGCCAGCGCGTCTCGGTGACGGAAGGGGTCTTCACCGCCGCCGCCGTCGCGCGCCTCGCCGCGGAGCGCCGCGTCGAGATGCCGATCACCGCCGCCGTGCACGCCATCCTCGAAGGCGATGTCTCGGTGGACGACGCCATCGCGGGCCTGATGAGCCGGCCGTTCAAGGCCGAGGATTGATCGGCCCGGGCAAGCTGAGCAATATGGGCCACGCTCTGAAGCTGCACCTGAATCTGGATTGAGACGACCGATGGCCTATTGGCTTCTGAAATCCGAGCCCGACGCCTTCTCCTGGGACGAGCTCGTGTCCAAAGGGGCCAAAGGCGAGCCGTGGACCGGCGTACGCAACTTCACGGCCCGCAACAACATGAAGGCGATGCAGGTGGGCGACCTCTGCTTCTTCTATCATTCGAATATCGGCAAGGAGGTCGTCGGCATCTGCGAGGTCATCGCGCTGGCCCATCCCGATCCCTCCGACGACACCGGCAAATGGCAGTGCGTGGACGTGCGCGCCGTAGCCCCTGTGCCGCGCCCCGTCACGCTCGCCGAGGTCAAGGCCAATCCCCGCCTCGCCGAGATGGCGCTCGTGACGACGTCACGCCTCTCCGTGCAGCCGGTGAAGAACGACGAGTGGAAAGAGGTTTGCCGCATGGCCGGCGTCACGTCCACGAAACGCGCGGCCAAGTCGAAAGGCTGACGCCTACGCGCCGACCAGCCGCGCGATGCTCTGGAAGAGCTGGACGGCGGAGGGATAGGCCTGAAGAATCCCGGACAGGTCGGCCACCAGAGACCGCACGTGTCCCCGCCCTTCCGCATTGGGCGTTCCCGACTTGAGCAAGGTTTCGAGCTCGCCGAGCCGCTCGGCCACATGCTCCCATCCCGGGCTCTGCGCGGCCTGCCGCCGCCAGTCCTCGACGCTCGGGAGCACGCTCGAGTAGTCGATGCGCGAGGCGGTGTTCCCCACGCCGACCTGGGCGTTGGGCGAATTCACGGCCGAGTAGCTCGTCTCGGAGGTGCCGAAGCGCGCCGCCGGTGAATGCGTGGCCACCTGGTTGTGAGAGCCGGTCACGATGGAGCCCGTGTTGACCGAGTGATCGTTCCCGCCCACGACCTTGCCGATATTGGTCCCATGCTTCGACTGATCGATGATGAAGTTGGCGATGCGCAAGTCACCGGTGTTGATCTTCTCGGTGAGGAAGCTCTTGATCTCGGCGAGATAGGCTCCGTCGGTGCTCGAAAAGAGCGTCCGCGCGCCGTCGCTGGTGCCGATGGCGAGCGTGCTGACGTCCTTCGCGCGTAGCGCGAGCCAGGCAAAGAGGCCCGCGAGGGCCAGCAGCGGGATGCCCGCCTGCCCCCCGCTATTGAGGGAGACCACGCCGACAATGGCGCATGCTGCCGTGAGCAGCCAAAGCACGATGCGCGACCGGGCCTTGTCGAGCTTGACGAGCGAGACGGTGGAGATGTTCGCAACGGCCACGGCGCGGTCGCCCGTATCGAGCACGCGCTCGCGGACGTTCAGTCGTCCAAACGTCCGTGTGCCGCCGACGGCATCCGTCGCAGACAACAGCGCCTGCAAGTTAGCGATCATGTCACGTCCCCCAAGATTGGCCCCGAGCATAGGAGGCGGGCGCGCACAAAATCAATCGCGCGATCTGCCGGCGCTGCACAGCGCACGGGAGAGGCCTCGGCCAACGCGGCAATTCCTTGCGCGGCGTGGCGATTTCTGCTGCCGTCGCCCGATGCGGAATGCAGAAGACTTCATCGTCGCCAACACACGGGTGCTCGCCCCGCCGCTGGTGCCCGAGATTCGCCTCCACCTCGCCGAGGAGAGCCTGCCCATCTGGCAGAAGACGGAGGAGGAGCTCGGCCAGATGAACGTGCCGCCGCCGTTCTGGGCGTTCGCGTGGGCCGGCGGACAGGCCCTCGCGCGCTACCTGCTCGACACGCCGGGCCTCGTCGCAGACCGCACCGTGCTCGATCTCGGCAGCGGCTCCGGGCTGACGGCGATCGCGGCGATGCGGGCGGGCGCGTCGTCGGCTCTGGCGGCCGACATCGACACGCTGGCGCTCGCCGCCATTGGGCTCAATGCGGAACTGAATGGCGTTGCTGTGGCAACGACGGGCGAGGATCTGCTGGCCCGCCCGCCGGATCCCTTCGCTGTGGTGCTCGTCGGCGATCTCTTCTACGAGCGCGCGCTCGCCGAGCGCGTGACGGACTTCATCGAGAAAGCCGCTGCCGCCGGCGCGCGCGTTCTGATCGGCGATCCCAAGCGCAGCTATTTTCCCATCGGCCGCTTCACGCGCGCGGCGGAGTATCAGGTACCCGTCACGCGCGAGCTGGAGGACGCCGAGATCAAGCGCACGGCCGTCTGGCATCTCGGGCCTCTCTGAGACCGGCCGTGCGGGCCCGACTACTGAGGTGTTCCGGGAGGGTTGTGCCGGCGCAGCAGCCGGGCATGCAGGGCCCGTGCGGTCGCCTCGATCTCCGCGAGACGGCCGTGAGGCATCTCCCCGCTCACGATCTTCAGGGCGGCGGCGAGCGTCACGGGGTGGGAGAGACCGTAGCGGACCATGATCCGCAACGCCTCCTCGTCCGCCTGATCTTGCAGGTGGATCGGCTGACGCATGCGGCGGATGAGATCGTCCAGAACCGGGTTCCGGGCAGCCATGGCGGTGTCCTTCGACGGTCGCGGCACGAGGTGCGGGATATCCCGCTTGAACGCCCGGGAGCCGTCGGAGGGTTCCGAGGCGCCCCCTGTGACCGGGCACCGCGGCCCGACGGCCCTCATTGCCACCCATCGCGGTGCAGGTTGGCCTTGAACGGGGGCCCAATTCAGCCTATCAAGGCGCGCCGCACGACGTGGCGCAGCCGCAATAGCTCAGTTGGTAGAGCACGTCATTCGTAATGACGGGGTCACAGGTTCGAGTCCTGTTTGCGGCACCATTTTCCGTCACGCGACCTCGCTCGGCAACCCCTCGCGCTCAGGTTTATGCAACCTCGTCGGGCCGGCACGCCGCCGCTCGGGTTGAGCCAGCAATGAGCCGCGATGGACGGTTCCAGATTCCGGCGCGTGGCTCCCAGAGCCGTTCCGATTTTAGTGGAATCGCGGAACGGCTCTAAGCTTTTGATTGGTCGTGCTTCTTGTCGGAAAACC
>DAITBB010000099.1:0-7037 GCA_036823975.1 Hyphomicrobium sp. | reverse complement strand
CGAGAAACGAGAGAGAGATCGAACGGGGCCCGACAATCGGGCCCCGTTTTCGTTGGGCCGCCCACTTGGGCCCCCCCGATCACGACACGATTTCCCCAGGGATTCCCTCCGCCCGCTTGATCAGCCGCGCCTCCTCACCCTAGAAATTTACGAGGTGCGCGAGACGGGCCAAAACCGTGATCCTCACGATTGCCATCATGATAGCCATCACGATCGCGATCGCCGCCCGCGTGCTTGCGCCGCGCCTCTCCGAGGGGCGTGTCATCTTCGAGCAGAGCCCCGACCGACCGGCAGCCTTCGGCGACGAGATGGCCTGGCTCGCCATCCGCAGCCGGGATACCGAGGCCGTGATCGAGGAATTGGGCCTCCGCGCCGCCCGGCCCTGCAACTGGCGCTCGGGGATCGGCACCGTCTACGATCACCGCCTCGGCAACGACCACATCTTCGTCTCCCCGCCCGTCAACGGCTGGACGTTCGTGGTCGGCCTCGCCTTGCCCTATCCGGCGAGCCGCGCCTTCACCGACACGTGCACGCCCCTGCTCGACCGCCTCGGCCGGCGCTTCGCTGAAGTGCAGTATTTCTTCGCGTACGCACCGATCGACCTGTTCGCGTGGGCCCGCCTGATCGAAGGGCGCCTCGTGCGCGCATTCGCCATGACCGATGCAGGCGTGGTCTGGGACAAGGGACGACGCACGCGGGAGGAGCGCGCGCTCGGCCTCAGGCTCTACGATTTCCGCGGTATCAGAGGGCGCCGCGGAGACGCCGGCGGCGAGATCGTCTTCTACCCCACCGAGGAGCACATCCTGAGCCTGGCCCAGCGATGGAGCCTCGATCCGACCAGGCTCGGGGCTTTGGATGATGGGGCCGGAGAAGGCGTCGGCACAATCGCGCGGGCGCCCGCCGTCTGGCGGCCCGAACGCCAGCGCAAGGCGAGCTGAAAGCCTCCGCAAGGCATTCGCCTACGACATGCGCCCGCGAGGCGCTCTCGCGCCTCAGTGCCGGACGTTGCGCAGCTCTTCGGCGATGCGCGCCGACTGCGAGGGCCAGCTTGCGGCCAGCCAGTCGTCCGTGCCGAACAGCCAGTACCAGAAGCGGTTGCGCCGGTAGTACCGCTCCACCGTCACCTTGTGCATCTTCTCGACCATGCCCGAGAGCCCCTCGAGCATCTCGATCGGCCGGCCCGCGGACTGCTCCAGGCTCTGCATCCGCCCGATGAGGCTGGCGACGGCCACGGCCGATTCCTGGCTCTGCGCGTCGAGCGTGCTGGCGATCGTGTGCTGGTTGGCATTCACCTTCGCCAGGCCCTCGTGCAGCTCGGCGAAATCCCGTGTCAGGCTCTCCGTGAGATTGGCCCTGGCCTCGTTGGCGGTGGCCGCAGTCTCGGCGATGGCCGCGGTGAGCTCCTTGATGAGCGCCGTCATGGCCTCGTGGTTCTCGGCCGCGCGCAGCTCCGCCTTCTCGGCGCGTGCGGTCTGTGCCGCCAACGCCTCCTCGATGGCCGCGAGCCGGCGCAGCGCGTCCTTGCCGGCATCCACAGCCGCCGCATGATACGTCTCGCGGGTGGCCGCCGCGGTATCGAGGCGTTCGATCAGCGGCCGGCCCAGCACCGTTGCGACCTCGTTTGGCTGCCGGGCGAGGCTGGCGCGGACGGTTTCGAGGGCTTCGGCGAGCGAGCGATCTCCGGCGGCGGCCCGCTCCCGCTCGGCACCGATCGCGTTTTCGAGCACGTCGATACGCCGAAGGACCGGCATCACGTCCGCATCGGGCCGGCTGGCGAGGCCCTGGATGGCCGTGCGGGTGCTGGCGATCTCTGCCTGCAGCGCGCGTTCGAGGACGCTCAGCTTCTCGAGCACGGCCCCTGAATCTCCTCCGCCGCGGCCGGAGAGGAGCGCCTGCTCGAGGCCCTGCAGCCTGTCGCCGAGCGCAGCCTGGATCTTGTCGGGTGTAAGGGTGCTGAGGCGGGCCGTGTCTTCGCGTTGGGACATGAGCTCTCGCTGCAGGTCTTGCAGCACTCCCGATATGTGGTTGCGTTCGCTGCTGAGTTCGTTGGTGAGGTTGCGCACGGCCGCCTCGAGGGCATCGAGCCGGGTCTGCGGCACCGAGGCCTGCGAGGCGGAAAGATGCGTCAGCTCGGGGGCGCGCAGCGTCGGCTCGGACGGCGCCGGCGCAGGCCGGATCCGCTCCCGGATCGGCTCCGCATTCATCATCGCCTCCGGCGGCATCGCATGGCGTCGGCCGCTGACCGGCATGAGCTTCAACAGGCTCGGAAACTCGACACCGCTGTCGAACAGCGCATAGACGACGTCGCTCACGGAAACGGGGGCCTGGCGCCGGTACGATCGGGACGCCGCGTGACGCAGCACCTCCTCGAAAGTCTCGCCGCGGCTCGGCATGGTCTTGGCGCTGCCGGGATCGGCGGGGATTTCCGTCGCGATCACGGTGGCGGCCTCCCGGCGCAGCGCCGCGACGCGCACGCCGCGCGCCTCGAGCGCGTCCGCCGCCTCGTCGACCCGGGTCAGCGCATAGACGAGGTGCTCGAGACGCACCTCGATGGCGCGATGAGCCGCCGCCACATCGAAAGCATGATTGCAGCACTCGAGCACGACCTCGTCGACCCAGATCGGTGCACCGCGCGCGGCATGCATCGCCGGGCGCGGCCGGGCCGGCGCCAGAAAGGGGTCCACCGGCGCGGGCGCAGCTTCTCCCGCATTGACCTGTGGAACGCGCAGGTCCAAATCGTCGCCTCGGTAACCCATTTACGAAACTCCCACCCGACTTCAGAATGCGCCGGAGCATCGGCATGCCCTGGCCGCTCGTCCCAGACAGCCGCAACGGCGCGGTGAATTGCCCCCTCACCACGGTTGCGCGCTTTGCGAGGCCGACAATAGCGTTTTCCCGTCCGCGGAGCGAGAGGTGTGGGAAGAACGGACGAGAACGTGGTAAACGTCCGTCCCGCCTCGAAAAGCTCTGGCGGTGGAGACGGCGGATTAGGGCCGAAACGGGGCCGGAATCGATGCTGGAGCATTTTCCGACGAAGTGGCCTCCGGTTCGTCGCAAGAAAATGCGACAAAACAAAAATCTAGAGCGCTCGATCCGATTCCATCGGATCGGAAAGCGCTCTAGGGTGCGCCGATGAGGGGATGGGGCGACTGTTCGAGCCGATATCGGCCGCCGCGGTCCGTTGGGAGCGATGATGATGGTCCGCCATGTGAGCCCTGCGAAACAGGCTGCCCTCGCCCTCCCCACCGGCATGCGCAGGCTCGGCCGCGCCGCCACCTTGACGGTGCTCGCCGTTACGCTCGCCGCGGGCCCCGTTGCAGCCGCGCCCGCCAGCGAGGATGCCAAGCCATACGACGACAAGCTGATGCGCCTCGCCGAAATTCTGGGGGCCGTTCACTACCTGCGCGAGCTCTGCAGCGCCAACGACGGCCAGCTCTGGAGAGACCGCATGAGGGAGCTGCTCGATACCGAAGGCGCCACCGCGCTGCGTCGCGCACGTTTGACGCGCAGCTTCAATCAAGGCTATCGAAGCTACCGCAGAACCTACGTCACCTGCACGCCGACGGCGCAATCGTCGATCGAGAGATTCCTCGCCGAAGGGATCGAGATCGGTGACGGACTTGTCGAAAGCCCGCGCTGAGCGTTGCACGCAATGGAAACGGGCCGTAGCGGCTGGTTTACTGTGAATTGCCGCGAGGACTGGCCGCCCGCGGCATGCATGATAGGTGTAGCCTCGCCGTGAGGGGGAGTCGCGAGGTCAGGGGTGGCTGCGGCTCGTTTGTCGACCGGCTCGTTTGTAGATGTGTTGCCTGGGGGAAGGACCACGATGACGACGCAGATTGAAACCAATGCCTCCGAAGATCTCAGCTTCCGCGCGCTGAGCCTCATTCTCGCAGCGTGGGACGAGGGAACGGAGAGCGGCGTTGCGCCGGAGCAGATGGCCTATGCGGCGCTCTTCACGGCCCTCACGGATCTCGTCTCGCTCTATGGCGAGGATGCGGTGAAGAAGCTCGCCTGCGGCCTCGAGCGGCGGATCGACCTCGGCGAGTTCACGCTCGACCGCTCCGTGCAATAGCCGGTAAGGCGCCGGGCCGCCGGCGCTCGCGCGCTAAAGGACCAGCCAGTCCCAGATCACCTCTCCGATCAGGAGTGCGCCGAAAGCGAGCAGCAGCACGCCGGCCGCCCGGTTCGTGAAGGCGAGATGGCGCGCGCTGAACTTGTGGCGCAGCCGCCCGATGAGGTGGGAGAGCCCCAGCCACCACATGAAGCTGCCGCCCATGATGGAGGCGACCATCGTCAGCGCATCGATAGAGCTGTGCACCTCGACGAAGGTCGAGATGCCACCGAAGATGGCGAACAGCCCCAGCACCGCGCCGGGGTTCGTGATCGTCAGGAAGAACGTCTTGGGAATATCCCAGGCGTAGTCTCTGAGCGAGGCGGCGCCGTCCGTATCCGCCCGCGTGACCGCAAGGCCGGGCGGCGAAGCATAGAGTTTGATGCCGAAGGCGATCAGCGCCAGGCCGCCGACGATCTGGATCGTCTGGCGATGATATTCGATGGCGCCCGAGATGGCGCCGACGCCGAGGCTCGCGAAGAGGGCGATCAGCCCGTCGCCGAGCATGGCGCCGAGGCCTGCGGCGAGGCCGCCCCAGAAGCCGCGCTCGATCGCCCGCTGAATGCAGAGAACGTTGACCGGCCCGACCGGCGCCGCAACGAGCACCCCGATGAAAATCCCAACGGGAATGATGAGGAGATTAGGCACTAGCTGCATGCGCGTCCCCGCATCGATCGCGCAAATCCGACGTCCGCCATCTCACCTCGATTGGGACCTCTTGCACAGGCCGATGAACAACGACGGGAACGAGATGGGCCTGGATCACAAGCCGCGACGCGCGATAGAAGAAAGTCGCGGTGCAAAGGCCGCAGCTCGAAAGTCGGACACATCGCCGCGATGCGTTCTCATCCGCAGAACACGACACGCAGATTCGGCGTGGCCTTATTGGTACTTGCCGCCCTTGGGCTTGTCCATGGCCATTCCGGATCTTCTCCCGCAGTTGCCGAGCAAAGGGCAGCACCAGTTCCCGCCGTGCCGGCGGCAAAGGCCGCGCCGCCTAAGGAGCGGGCATTCCGCGGCGCATTACCTCCCAACGTGGAGGACATGCGCGAGCAGATCCTGGTCGCGGTCCATCAGGGCGATATCGGCGAGATCAGGAGCGCCATCGAATGGAACGAGATCCCTCCGGATTTCGGCAAGGAGGCCGGCAGCGATCCGATCGCGGCCTGGCGCAAGCGCTCCGCCGACGGCGCGGGCCGCGAGGTGCTCGCCGTCATCGCCAACATGCTGGCCCTGCCCCCGGCCCGGCTCGCACTCGGCCGCGATCCGGAGAACACACTCGTCTACGTCTGGCCGTACCTTGCGGAATTACCGCTTGATACGTTGACTCCGGCTGAGGAGGTTGATCTCTATCGCCTGATGCCGGCCGCCGACGCCCGCGCCATGATCAAGAGTGGAAAATGGACGTGGTGGCGGATGGCCATCGGAGCGGATGGAACATGGCATACGTTCCGCACGTATCCCTGAGTGCTCGCAAGCGCATGAAGTGAGGAAGAAAATTTTTGGCAAGCTTCGCCTTGAGTGACGTCGCGGCAGCGTGACGCGCTCGTGGCCTCTGAAAATACCGGCGCCGATCAGTATAGTCCGCCCGAGGGATGCCCAGCGCTGCAACGGCGGCTATAGTGCGCCCTCCGAGAGCGTCCCAGGTTCCACGCACCACCGCGCGGATGCCGATCACGACAGAGTTGAGGTTCACGATGTTGAGTTTGAAACGTTTTGTGTGTGCCGTTGTCGGCGCAGGGCTCACAGCGGCCGTCATGATCTCCGCCACGCCGGCCTCGGCGCAAAGTCTCGGGCTCTACGGAATGTGGGGCGAGCCCCCCGAGAAGAACCGTCGCCCCGCCCCACCGCCATCCTATCTCGGCGCCCAGCCGGCTCTCGTGAAGCCCAGCGCCGTCATGCAGTCGCAGGGCGGCGCACGTCCGAACATCTCCCCGCGCACACCCAAGACCAAGGCGTTCGCGAACGGCTTCCAGCCGGGCACGATCGTGATCGATACGGCAGGCCGCAAGCTCTACTACACGCTCTCCTCGAGCAGGGCCTACGTCTACCCGATCGCCGTCGGAAAGCAGGGCTTCACCTGGACGGGTGTCGAGCGCGTCTCGAAGATCGTCGATTGGCCGGATTGGGTGCCGCCCGCCGAGATGCGCCAGCGCACGCCCTCTCTGCCGGTGCGCATGACGGGCGGCGTGAACAACCCGCTCGGCGCGAAGGCGATCTATCTCGGCAACACGCTCTATCGCATTCACGGCACCAACAACGCCAGATCGATCGGCTCGGCCTCCTCGTCGGGCTGCTTCCGCATGCACAACAACCACGTCGTCCATCTCGCCGGCCTCGTCGACGCGGGGACGACGGTGTATGTGATGCGCCGCCTGCCGAAATCCGGCCCCGTGATGCCGCCCCAGTCGCGGCCACCCGTCACCCCTCAGGCGCAGGAGGCCGCGGCCAAACCGGCCGAGCAGCCGCCGCAACCGCCGCCAGCCGAAACGGCTCCCCGCGCACCGGCGCAAGCCGCGCCCGCCGAGCCGTCCGCGGACCAGGGCATCTGATCCGGAGCCCTCTCGAGAGAGGGGCTCCGCTGCACACGCACGCTCTCCGGCTCCGCCGCCCGCACGCCGGGCGCCTCTCCAGGAGCCGCGAGGGGGTGCGCCGAGGCACGCCTGGCGGGCGCGCCCGGAACCGCGCCGCCGTGGACGAGCGCACGGATCCGGTGGTACCGCGCGGGAGACTGCAATATGCTGCGATTCTGACCACCTCGCGGAAGACGCGGGGTTAAGACGCGCAAAGCCATCGCCGATCGAGCGAACGAGGTCAGGACCAATGAGCAATGCAATCTCACTCGAGCTTCTGGCGTTCAACCTGAAGCTCCTCGGCCATCGGCGCCGCAAAAACCTCCTGATCAGCGCCGGACGTCCCGAGG
>DAITBB010000098.1:0-7067 GCA_036823975.1 Hyphomicrobium sp. | reverse complement strand
AGGCATTTACGAATTGCATCTGGCTGCCGTCTCGGCATCGGGCGGGCAACGCTCTCCGGAGCGTACCGAGGCGCTCGCCATCCTGCGCGACGGGCGCGTGCTCGGCGCGGACGCCCATGGCGGCCTGTTCGTCGGATGCTACCGCTACGATCCTGCCTGCGGGGAGGCGATCGTCGATCTGCGGCTGACGGTGCCACCCCACGGCGTGCTGCTGACAGGTCTCGCGGCCGGGCCCGAGGGACTGAGGCTCGATCTTTCGGGGCGTTTCGTTCCGCCGCGGCCCGCCTCGTCGACGGTGGTCGAGGTGGCGGGGGCTGCCGTTTCGGTGGAGTTGCGCTATGTGGGGCCGTGGGCCGGCGCTTGACTGGCTTTTTTCTCCCCGTCGACGGGGGTGAGGGTTCAACCGCGGCGGACACGGCGGATACAAGGCTTGATGCGATGGAAACGAAATTTCGAGGGGTCTTCCTGACCAGCGACACGCCCGAAGCGACAGCGAGATTTTACGAGCAGGTCGCCGCGCTCCCGCTCGAGACGATGGGAACGCCGGGCGCGTATGTCTATTGGTGTCTGGACCGCGACGACATGCAACTCGCGATCCATGAGGCCAAGGCGTTCGCGGGTTACGCGCATCCGCCGCTTGCGGGCACCAACCTGACCCATCTCTATTTCAAGATCGAAGATCAGAAAGCGTTCCTCGCGCACTTGGAGCACCTTCACGTGCAGCCCGTGGCCGTCGATGATGTCACGGTGACGGTGGCCGATCCCGATGGGCGCAAGGTCATGTTTGGAACGGCCTGACGCCGTCGCAAATTCCGAAAACCCGGCCGTTGGCTCCGGGAGCACATGGACGTTTCTGACATGGCGGACAAGACATCCACTGGGGCCGAGGGCGCGGGGCGCGTGCTGCTCGGACATATCGTCGGCGCGCACGGCATCCGCGGCGCAGTGCTGGTCAAGAGCTACACGGCCGACCCGGAGACTATCGGCGATTACGGTGCGCTCGAAAGCGAGGATGGCCGGGCAACGTTCGAGATCGCCGTCACGGGCGCGACGGCGAAGGGGCTCATCTGCCAGGTCGTGGGGGTCGGCGATCGGACGCAGGCGGAAGGCCTCAAGGGCACGGCGCTGTATGTGCCGCGCGACCGGCTGCCGCCAGCCGAGGAGGGAGAATATTACCACGCCGACCTGATCGGACTGGCGGCCGTGACGGAGGCCGGCGCGGTGCTCGGCGAGGTGGTGGCGGTGCTGAACTACGGCGCGGGTGACATCCTCGAGGTGCGCAGCGGGCAGGACAAACGGACCGCGCTCTATCCGATGATCGAAGGCGTTGTGGTGCGTGTGGACGTTGCTGGCGGCGTCATCGTGCTCGCGCCTCCCGAGGAGGTGGATGCGGGCGACGAAGGCGTGGACCCAGCCTAAGCCCGGGGAATCGTATCGCTCCGAAGATCTCGTGTCTTTCCGTGGAAAAGGCTCGTGTCTTCGCCCTCGGCGGACTCCTCTTTTTTCCTTCTCCCGGGACGGGAGAAGGTGCCCTGAAAGGGCGGATGAGGGACTTTTTGAGCCCTCGAATGTCATCCGTCAGCAGCCAGCGGCGAAGCGAGAAACCGCCACGACGCCTCCGCTCCGAGCGGAGAGACCCTAAAGCGGCTCCGACTTGAAGAGGCGGGGGAGGTCGCCCGAGAGGCCGGCGGCTTCGGTGACGAAGCGCTGCTTCAAGCCCGGAAGCCGGTCGACGAGGCCGAGGCCCACGTCGCGGGCGGCGCGCAGCAGGATCGAGTCATTCGAGAAGAGGCGGTTCAGGCCGTCGAACGCAGCCGCCGACAGGAAGGAATCGAAACGGCGCCAGCGCTCGTAGCGCGCGAGGCCCTGCAGGCTGCCGGGGTCGAGGCCGAGGCGCAGGCTGTCAGCCACGATCTCGCTCAAGGCCGCGACGTCGCGGAGCGCGAGGTTGACGCCCTGGCCGGCGATCGGGTGCACGCCGTGGGCGGCATCGCCGATCAGCGCGTAGCGCGGGGCGACGTAGGCGCGGGCGAGGTGCAGGCCGAGCGGCCAGGACTGGCGCGGGCCGACGACCTCGAGCGCGCCGAGGCGGCCGGCGACGCGGGTGTCGACCTCGGCCAGGAAGCCTGCGTCGTCGAGGGCGAGGATGCGGCGCGCCTCGGTCTCGTCCTCGGTCCAGGTGAGGCAGGCGCGGTTGTCCGGTAGCGGCAGGATGGCGAAGGGGCCGCCCGGCAGGAAGTGCTGGATGGCGCGGCCCTCGTGCGGACGCTCGTGGGCGATGGTGGTGACGATGGCGGTCTGGCCGTAGGGCCAGCCGACCGACTTGATGCCGGCGCCCTCGCGCGAGGGTGAGCGGCGGCCCTCGGCGCCGGCGAGCAGGGAAGCGGACAGCGTGCGTCCGTCCTTGAGGCGGATATCTGCCGCGGAGCCGGTGTCGGAGAAGGCCGCGATCTCGGCGGGGATCAGGAACGTCACGCCCGGCTCGGCGGCGACGGCGCGCGCGAGGGCGTGCTCGAGCGCCTGGGCCGGGACGATGTGGCTCGCCGGCTCTTGGCTGGCGCCGGACTCCGACGCTGCGATGTGGTTGTCGTAAGTGAGGAGGACAGGGCGAATGCCGGCTTCGAGGCTCGAATCCGTGATCTCGATGCCCGTCACGGGCTGGGCCGTGGCGGCGACCTCGGACCAGATGCCGAGCGTCTCCAGCATGCGACGCGCGCCGGCCGAGAGCGCGAAGGCGCGCGCGTCGGGGATGCTCTCCGCTGCGCGCGGCGTGCGATCGAGCACGGCGATGCGGAGGTCCCGTCCGAACGTCCTGCCGAGCGCGCGGGCGAGCGCGAGGCCGGCGAAGCTCGCGCCGGAGATCACGATATCGAAGCGCTGTGGGGTCGGCTCTGGCATCGGCTCTTTCGGATCGGCTGCGGCACGGACGACCTTGACCGGTCCGCTCCGGCCGGCCCATCGTTTTTCCCGATCGTCGTTAGCATCAAAACTGCGGAGTGGCACCATGTCCGGTGAGGCAGCCTCGACGTGTCCGGCGCTGGCCGGGCTTCTCAACGTGCTCGACCTCGAGCGGCTGGAGGTCAACCTCTTCCGCGGCGTGAGCCCGCAGAACGGGTGGCAGCGCGTCTACGGCGGGCAGGTGCTGGGCCAAGCCCTGGTGGCGGCCGGGCGCACGGTGGAGGACGGCCGGCCGGCGCACTCGCTCCACGCCTATTTCCTGCTCGCGGGCGATCCGACGCATCCGATCATCTACGACGTCGAGCGCATCCGCGACGGCGGCAGCTTCTCCACCCGGCGCGTGAAGGCGATCCAGCATGGCCGCGCGATCTTCTCGATGAGCGTGTCGTTCCACAAGGACGAGGAGGCCTACGAGCACGCCGCGCCAATGCCGGACGTGCCGCCGCCCGAGACGCTGCCCTCCGCCAGTGCGCGCCTCGCCGAGCTCGCGGACGCACTGCCCGAGAGCATGCGCAATTTCTGGCTGCGGGAAAATCCGATCGAGTTCCGGCCGGTCGATGTCTCGCGCTATCTTAGCCGCGAGCCGCATGCCCCGGCCCAGAACCTCTGGCTCAAGGCCAGCGGTCCGCTGCCGGACGATCCGCGCCTCCATCAGTGCGTGCTCGCCTATGCCTCGGACTTCACGCTGCTCGACACCGCGCTGATCGCGCACGGCAAGCTGCTCTTCGATCCGGATATCCAGCTCGCGAGCCTCGATCACGGCCTCTGGTTCCATCGTCCGTTCCGCGCCGACGACTGGCTGCTCTATGCTCAGGACAGCCCGAGCGCGTCGGGAGCGCGCGGCTTCTGCCGCGGCAGTTTCTTCACGCGGGACGGCCGGCTTGTCGCCTCGACGGTGCAGGAGGGGCTGATCCGCAAACGGCAGACGGCCTATCTGATTAAATAATTTGCAAAGCCCATTGGGTGATTAAAAATTATGCGCAATTGCGGGGGCATTGGCCCAGGTCCCTGCCGGCGTATTTATAAAACGTTTGTAAAATCAATCTTCTAGCGCGCGCCCCGCGTGTTGGCACACCTCTTGACTCTCTAGCGTCCGATTGCGGCCGGCCTCGTGGCCGGCGGCATGTCGGAGACCTGTCCCCGCGTCTCGCCAAAGGCGCCGGGAGACACAACGCAAGGGGGTGCTCTCATGAAACTGATCACTGCCGTCATCAAGCCCTTCAAGCTGGAGGAGGTGCGGTCGAGCCTGACCGACATCGGCCTCCAGGGCATGACCGTCACCGAGGTGAAGGGATATGGCCGCCAGAAGGGCCATACCGAAGTCTATCGCGGCGCGGAATACGCCGTGACCTTCCTGCCGAAGCTCAAGATCGAGGTCGTCGTCGCGGACGCGCTCGCGGCGAAGGCCGTGGAGGCCATCGTCCGGGCCGCCAAGACCGGCCAGATCGGCGACGGGAAAATCTTCGTCTCCGCCATCGAGCACACGCGGCGCATCCGCACGGATGAGACCGACGATGCCGCGCTCTGAGCCTCCGTTTCGCAAATCCGCATTTCACATGCAGGGAGTTCACGACATGAAGCCCAGTCTTTCCGCTCGCGCGACCGGTGCGCTCTCAGCCGGCGCCGCGTTGCTCTTCACGTCCCTTCCCGTCTGGGCGCAGGAGGCGGCGCCGGCCGCGGCCGAGGCGCCTGCCAAGATCGATTCGGGCGATACTGCCTGGCTCCTCGTCTCGACCGTGCTCGTGCTGATCATGAGCGTCCCCGGCCTCGCGCTCTTTTACGGCGGCATGGTGCGCAAGAAGAACGTGCTCAACACGGCGGCCATGGTGTTCGTGGCGGTGGCGGTGCTTTCGGTCGTCTACATGCTCGTCGGCTACTCGATCGCGTTCTCGGACGGCGGTGCGCTCAACGCCTACATCGGCGGCTTCGAGAAGGCGCTTCTCGCAGGCGTGACGAAGGATGCGATCTCGGGCTCGATCCCCGAATCGCTCTTCGTCGTCTTCCAGATGACGTTCTTCGCGATCACGCCGGCGCTGATCGTCGGCTCGGTCGTCGAGCGCATGAAGTTCTCGAGCCTCATCGTGTTCCTCGTGCTGTGGAGCCTGGTCGTGTACGCGCCCGTCTGCCACTGGGTGTGGGGCGGCGGCTTCCTCTCGAAGGACGGCGTGCTCGACTTCGCGGGCGGCACGGTCGTGCACATCAATGCCGGTGTGGCGGGCCTCGTCGCCGCAATCGTGCTCGGCAAGCGCAAGGGCTACGGCGTCGAGAACCTGGCGCCGCACAACCTCGTGCTGACGCTGATCGGCGCCTCGCTGCTGTGGGTGGGCTGGTTCGGCTTCAACGCCGGCTCGGCCGCGGCCTCGAACGGTGTTGCGGCGATGGCGGCCCTCGTCACCCAGATCAGCACCGCCGCGGCCGTCATCGGCTGGCTCCTCGCCGAGTGGATCGTGCATCGTAAGCCGACCGTGCTCGGCGCCACGTCCGGTGCCATCGCCGGTCTCGTCGCCATCACGCCGGCGGCAGGCTTCGTCGATCCGATGGGCGCGCTCGTCATCGGCCTGATCGCGGGCGTCGTCTGCTACATCTTCTCGACGGCCGTGAAGCGCGCGTTCGGTTACGACGACAGCCTCGACGTGTGGGGCGTGCATGGCATCGGCGGCATTGTCGGCGCGGTGCTCACCGGCGTGTTCGCCCGCGAGGCGATCGGCGGCACGGCAGGTGCGATCGAAGGCAACATCGGCCAGGTCTGGACGCAGATCTACGGCGTGCTCGCCACGGTCGTGTGGTGCGCGGTCGCGACCTTCGTCATCCTGATGATCGTCAAGGCGTTCATGGGATTGCGCGTGACCGAAGCCGAGGAGCGCGAGGGGCTCGACATCAACCAGCATGGCGAGGCGGTCCCTTAAGCCGGCGAAGGCGGCTGGCGCACGCGCGCCAGCCGCTACGGCCCCGGGGCGGGGGTGTGACCGATCATTTTTTCCGAGCACGCGTCCTCCCCTAGACGTGCTCCAAACTGGACCCGGGCCTTGCTCGGGTTCTTTTTTGGGAGACCTCAGACGACGATGAGGCGCGTGCGGCGGCGGGCGAGGCTCAGGAGCTTCAGGACGTCCCGGTAGGCGAGGGCGACGCAGCCTTCGGTCGGGCTGAGGCCGGCTGCGGCGACGTGGAGGAAGATCGCGCTGCCGGCGCCGCGCACGCGCGGGCGGCGGTTGTAGCCGAGGACGACGACGACGTCGTAGAGGCCGTCCTTGCGCCAGAGGCGTTCCGCGCTCGCGGGATAGGGATGGCGGATGCGACGATTGTAGTTGCGGTCCTCTGTTGCATCGCACCATCCGTCGTCCGGGCGCGTGGCGGCGAGGGGGAGCCCGGTCCGGGGCCGCGGGCGCAGGTCCGGGCGGAAGAAGCCGCCCTCCAGGCGGAACACCCCGCGCGGAGTGGCGCCATCGCCTTCGCGCTTGCGGCTCGTAATGCCGCCGCGGCCGAGCGCGCAGGGCAGGACCAGGGGGCCGCAGCGGACATGGCCGCGCGTGCTTTTCGGCGACAGGCTTCTCACGACGATGTGACGCACGGCGACGGCGAGCCCCCTTTTCCACCGGCCTCGAGGTCCGATAACCCTCGGGCGCCGGGTACCCTACCTCAGGCGTGGTACAGATGCTAAGAGGGGCCACCCATCGGACCAACAGCCGGAGCGCGCGAGATCATGAGTGCTGCACGCAAGATCCTGCTTGTCGACGACGACGAGGATCTCCGTGGATCCCTGCAGGATCAGCTCGGCCTGCATGAGGAGTTCGAGGTCTCGGTCGCCGGGACGGCGGGCAAGGGCATCGAGGCGGCCAAGGCCGGGCATCATGATCTCGTCGTGTTCGACGTCGGCCTGCCCGACATGGACGGGCGCGAGGCCGTGCGCCTGCTGCGCAAGGGCGGCTTCAAGAGCCCCATCATCATGCTGACGGCGAACGACAGCGACGCCGACCAGATCCTGGGCCTCGATGCGGGCGCGAACGACTATGTGATCAAGCCCTTCAAGTTCGCCGTGCTGCTGGCGCGCATCCGGGCCCAGCTCCGCCAGCACGAGCAGAGCGAGGACGCGGTCTTCACCATCGGGCCCT
>DAITBB010000025.1:0-37287 GCA_036823975.1 Hyphomicrobium sp. | reverse complement strand
TCAGCACGGTCATGATGTCGGCACGCACCGGATGCGTGATCCAGGTCTTCTGGCCGGTGATCTTGTAGACGTCGCCGTCGCGCACGGCGCGCGTCTTGAGGGAGGCGAGGTCCGAGCCCGTGTTCGGCTCGGTGAACACGGCCGTCGGCAGCCACTCGCCCGAGGCGATCTTGGGGAGATACTTCTCCTTCTGCTCGGGCGTGCCGTTATTGTGGATCAGCTCGCCCGCGATCTCCGCGCGCGTGCCGAGCGAGCCGACGCCGATGTAGCCGCGGCTCAGCTCCTCCGAGACGACGCACATCGCGAGCTTGCCGAGGCCGAGCCCGCCGTAGTCCTCCGGCAGCGTGAGGCCGAACACGCCGAGCTCGGCCACCTTCTCGACGATCTCGAGCGGAATGTAGGTGTTGGCGAGATGCCATTCGTGGGCGTGCGGCACCACCTCGGCGAGCGAGAAGGTGCGCATCTGCTCATGGATCGCGGCCATCGTCTCGTCGAGGCCCGAGTTGCCGAACGTCGTCGCGCCCTCTTGATGCTGGATGAACTCGGCGAGCTTGGCCTTGACGGTTTCGGAGCCGCCCGCCGCGATCACGTCGGCGACGGCATCCTCGTAGGCCCGGATCTCGGCGCGCGGAACGCCGAGCGCCTCGGGGCGGATGATCTCGAGCTGGCTCATGGGAATGCCGCCGGCGATCTGTGCGCCGTATTCGCCGAAGGCGGCGAGCAGGATGAGCTGCTCGGGCTCCCCGAATTCGCCGGCCTCGTTGAGGCGGGCAGCCCACAGGTTCATCTGCCGCAGCGCCTCGACGGTGGTGGCGAGCCAGGCGAGGCCGTGCGCGGCGTGCTGCGCGGCATCGATGCCGCCCGCCTGCTGGATCTTCGCGGCCACGCCCACTTTTGCGAGGCTCAGGATCTTGTCGGCCGCCGAGACCACCTCCGCCGTGCGCGCGATCAGGCGCTTGGGTTCCGCCGCCAGCAATTCCGATCCTGGCGCGAGCTCAGCAACAGCCATGAGACGTCTCCTCAGTCGGCCCGCTAAAGGGCCCGTTGTCCGCGGCCGGGTTGAGATCCGGCCATTTCCAGCTCGCCTTGTGCAAAGTTCCGGCTGGCCCCGTCAAGGCTTCTCGCGCCGGCGCGACAGTGACGCGCGCCGATCGGGACATGCCGCGCGGACCGTTTCGCGCCGTGGATCGTTAACAGGTGAGGGACATTTGCGCCTCGGCGTGGCCGTGAGGGCATGGACCTCGGCGCGCTCTATGGACTACGGTCCGACCGTCACGTGCCGGAAACCGACCAGACCGCCTGCCGATGAAGCGCTACCGAACTTTGCTTGCTGCCATCTACCGCCTCTACGAGCATTCCGGCTTTGCGATGGCCAGCGCGGTGGCGTTCTCGTTCGTCGTGTCGCTGTTTCCGTTCTGTATTTTCCTGGGCGCCGTGGCGGGCGCGTTCGGCGGACGGCCGCTCGCTGCCGAGGCCGTCGCCCAGTTGTTCCAGAACCTGCCGCCGGATGTCGCCAAGGCGCTCGTGCCGCAGGTCGAGGCCATCATGGGCCAGACGCGTATCGATCTCCTCACCTTCGGCGGCTTTCTGGCGCTGTTCTTCGCCACCAGCGCCGTCGAGACCCTGCGTGCAGCCCTCAATGGCGCCTACCGCGTGGTCGAGACGCGGCCCTATCCCGTCTGTCTTGCGCTCAGCATGCTGCTGGTGTTCATTTCCGCCGTTTCGATGCTGGTCGTGACCTGGGCGGTCGTGGTGGGCCCCGGCGTCGCCGCCCGATTCGAGCCGTCGTGGGCCAAGACGTTCCTCGATTCGACCTGGCTCGCGCCGGTTACGCGCTATGCGCTCGGCGCCGTCGTCATCGGCGCCCAGCTCTTCGCCCTGCACATGTGGCTTGCCGCCGGAAAGCGCCGCGTCGCCGACGTCTGGCCCGGCATCGCCCTCTCGGTCGTGCTCTGGCTCTCGGTCGCGGGCTTCTATTCCTACTATCTTTCGATCAGCAACTACGCCCGCTTCTATGCCGGCCTGTCGCAGCTCATGATCGCGATGATCTTCTTCCAGGTGACGTCGATCATCATCATCCTCGGCGCGGAGCTCAACCGCGGCATCATGGAGCTCAAGAAGCTCACCAACGGCCAGTCCGAGCTGGTGCCAGGGCCGGATCCCGCAGGGCCGTGATTGCGGATCCTAGAGCCTGATCGTTTGAGATGCGAGCGGTGAGCTCGCATCGAGGGCGTGAATCAGACTCTCAAACAACGACTTAGAGCGCGTTCACGCTCAGAAGCCGATTCCAATAAGAGTGAACGCGCTCTATGGATCGCGCAGGAAAGACGACGCATGAAAGACAACGGGCCCGGCATTCCTTGCCGGGCCCGTGTCATGTCTGCTGATGGCTGTGAGCGTTTAAGCGGCCCTGGCCCGGCGCGAGAGACGGGCACCGGCAGCCGCAGGCGCCTCCTTCGGGGCCTTGGCCGCCGCCGGTCCGCCGGCCTTGGCTTTTGCCTCGCCGCGGCGGTGCGTCTTGACGACGACCTTCTGCGCTCCGAACGCCGCTTCGAGCACGGGAACGGCATGGCGCGGATCGGCATCCCCGCTCATGAAGACGTCGAGCGCGGCATAGCCCGCATCCGGCCAGCTATGGATCGAGATGTGGCTCTCCGCCAGCACGGCGACGCCGGTCACGCCGCCCGTGCGCTCGAGCGCATGCACGTGCAGGTGCAGCAGCGTGGCGCCCGCGGCCTCCACGCATTGCTTGAGCGTCCGCTCGACATGCGCGATGTCGTCGAGCTTGCGCGCGCCGTAAAGATCGATGAGCAGATGCCGGCCCGGCTGAACGCCGCTCGCTCGGCTCTGAGTCCCATCCGTGACAACCGCAGGCGTACCCTTACGCGATGCAGAAAGATCTTCCTTTTGGGCGGGGCTTGAACGAGTCAAGTCCATCCCCAATTGGAAGAGGGTGTCATTAAAGGCCATATGACCCTCCCCAACCAGCAGACAGATTTAACCCGAACGCTCCTTACCTTGGGGGTGTGGGGATGGAAGTCCTTGACCTTAAGGGCAGGTGGACGAACGGAGACCGCTGATATGATGCAGTTGCCATTGCGCCGCAAGTGGAAATTTGCGCTCCCTCCCGCAAAATTGCGCGCAGGAGAGTCGCACCTGCCCGGCCTGGCCCTGAGCCCGTTCTCTCAGCCCTCAGTCAGCGCCCGTTGAGGAACTGCTCGAGCAGCTTCTTGCCCTGCTCCTTCTTCGTCGCCCGTTCCTCCTTCGTCCCGCCCAGGAGGTCGTTGACGATCTCGTCGGCCTTCTTGCCCTTGAGCTTGCCGCCGATCTCCTTGAGCGTATCCATCGCCTTGTTCGGGTCCTTGAGGACGTCCGAGAGGTCGGGCGTGAACTTGGGGTCCTCCCACGAGCCGTGCACGCGGACCGGGATCTCGAGCCCGGAGAGCGCGTCGCCGCCGCTGCCCTGCCCGCTGAGGCTCGCCACCAGCTTCGGGCGGAGCATGTAGTCCACGTCGCGCGCCGGCAGGCCCACGCGCCCCGACCCCATGACCCGCAGGAGCGGGCTCGAAAGCTTGAGGTCGCTATTCTGGGCAACGCCCTGCGCGAGCGTCCAGGAGGCCGTCATCTCGCTGAACTCGGTCTTGTCCGTCGGCGCTGTGCCGAGCCCGGAGAATTTGCCCTCGTTGAGGCCGCGCGCGAGGGCCGCGACGTTGATGCCGATGATCGCGCCGTCCTGGAAGGCGACATCCACCTTGCCGTTGAGCGTGCTCACGATCTGCCGCTCGCTGGCGCCCTGCCCTGTCACCGCGAGCACCACCCCTCCCTTGCCGGTCAGCCGGTCGAACTCGGCGAGGTCCTTGAGCAGCGGCAAGCCTTCGATCCCGTCGAGGGCGATGTTGGCGGCCACGGTGGCGGCCGTCTCGCGCCTTCCGTCTACGCTGACCGTGCCCTTGGCCGTGCCCTGATAGAGGCGGACGTCGTTCAGCGTCGTGGTCATGACGCGGTTCTTGAGAACGACGGTCACGTCGGATTGGTCGAGCCGCAGCGTGCTGACCGTGAGCTTCCCGATCGCGAGCCGCATCTTGGCGTCGAGAATGCCGAGCGAGGCGAGTTGGAGCGGCTCGTCGCTCCAGCCGGCGCGCTTGGTATAGCCCTTGACGCGGGCGGCGGGGTGCGCCGGGGGAGCGCCGTCCGTTCCCTTGAGCAGGTCGTCGATGGACGTTGCGTTCTTCGGTTTTGCCGCCTTGGCCTTGGCCGGTGGGGCCGCCGGAGGGGGAGGGGGCCCATCGCTGGAATAGAGGTTGAGATCCAGCTCCGTGAGCTTGAGGTTTGCGGTGACGTTCGGGCGTGCGCCGCGCGTGTCGAGCGTGAGGTCGCCGCGCGCCGTCGTCTGGTCGAGCGTGATCTCCGCCGTCGAGAACGAGTGCTGGTCGGGGCTGCTGCGCCAAAGCCCCTTGGCCTTGAGGGCGCCGAAGCCTGCCGACGGCGCCAGCTCGGTGCCGAACCAGCCGAGGAGCGCCCGCGCCGACGGGGAGGAGGCTGACAGGATGCCCTCGGCCGAGAGGTCGCCCTTGAGGCGTGCCGAGCCCTCGAACGTGGCATCGAGCGGGGCTGCCCCGAGCACGAGCTTGAGCTTGGCCGGCCGGTCCTCGATCACGTCGTTGGGGGCGGTCAGCACGCCGTCGAAGCGCACGGTCTCTCCGTTCCAGTCGAGGTGCCCGGCCGCCGTCAGCGGCTCCGCCATCGAGGCCAGCGCCAGCTTGACGTTGATCGCCGACAGTTGCGAGGTGCTGGCGCTGCGCTGGTCGCGCCAGTTGAGCGTGCCGTTGTCGATGCGCACGTCATCGAGCCGCACGTTCGAGAGGCCCAGAGGCGCGCGCTTTCTGGCGGGCGAAGCGGCGGGCGGCGCCGCGTCGGACACGGGCGCGTCGGGCTCGGGCGCGCCGGCCTGGGCGAGACGCACGCGCCCGCTGTCGGCCTCCGCGAAATCCCAGGAGTGCCGCCCGTCGGCGTCCGTTTCGAGGTTGAACACCGGCTCGCGCAGGACGAGCGCGCGCACCTGGACGTCGCGCTTGAGGAGCGGCCAGAGGGCGACCTGAACATCCATGGCCTTCATGGTGACGAGGGGCGCGCCGGCCTCGAAACCCGGGCCGCCCGAGAGCGAGACGTCGGCGAGCGAGATGCCGAGCGCCGGGTAGAGGGAGAACGACGCGGGCCCCTGGATGACGAGATCGCGTCCTGTCTTCTCCTTCACCGCCAGCACGACCTTGTCGCGCACGAAGTTGGCGGGCAGCGCCATGACGGCGAAGGCGAGAGCGCCGGCGGCCATCGCGACCAGGCCAAGCACGCTGTAGAGCGCGATCGCGCCGAATCCGGTCTTCTGCGTGCGGGGTGGCTGCGGCCCGCGCGGGCCTCCCCCGCCTGGAGGGGGAAAGCCCGGGCCGGGGCCTCGGGCCGCGCCCGGTGAGAGATGGGCCGGGCCGCGCGGTGCGGCGGCGTGCGGGGAGGGCATCGGCGCCTGAGCATAGCCGCCTTGCGGAGGCTGGGGTCCCGGCCCATGCCCGTAACCGTAGGGCCGCCCACCGGCGGCGGGCGGCTGAGGCTGACGATAGGGCGCGTCGGTGGGGCGGGAAGGATCCAGCCGAGGCGGCTCGCCCCGTGGCGGCAGTCTGTTTGTCATCGGTACCCCGGACTTGGCGATTCCTCGAGCCGGCCGGCCGCACACGCGGTCCGGGGCGAGGCCATCGTTCACCGCGCGATGCGGCGAACCTCGACACGCAGCACGCCATACCCGGCAATTGTGTCAGCCCGCGGCCGCCCGCGTCTCGTTTCAGCGTCCGTTTATCCACCGCGCGGCGCACGGCTGGCCACCGCGGACCGCACAGCCTGGTGGTCATCTATATGCAACCATAAAGGGAAATGAAGGCCGGCATCGGGCAGTCATGGGGTAGGATCCTGAAAGCGCACGTCTAATCTGCCATATCGCATGCGCGAGACTCCCATCTTTTCAACAAATCTCAGCCTCGATTCCACCATCAGATTCAGCTAGAACACAACCTATGAGTGTAAAAACGACCCTCCTGGATCAAAAGGCCATCGTGGCGGTCGCGCTCGGCCTCCTGGCCTACGTTTCCGCGCCCTCCTCGGACGTCGCCGCCCGCGTGGCGTCCGGTGCCGCCCCGGCGCCCCGGCTCGGCGCGGAGGGTGAGAGGCTGTCCGGCCGCGCGACCGTGATCGACGGCGATACGCTCGCGATCGGCAACGAGCGCATCCGTCTCGAAGGCATTGACGCGCCTGAGGCGGGCCAGACCTGCGGCCGCAAATGGGTGGGCTCCTGGCGCTGCGGCGCCGCCGCGACCGCGGCCCTGCGCCGTCTCATCGGCAAGCGAAGCGTCACGTGCCACGCGCTGGGACGGGACAAGTACGGCCGCCTGCTGGGCCAATGCTCGGTCGGGGACCGGGACATCAACGCCGAGATGGTGCGGCAGGGCCTCGCCTGGGCATTCGTGAGGTATTCGGCGCGCTACGAGGCGGTCGAGGCGGAGGCGCGTCGCGACAAGGTCGGCATCTGGCAGGGCGAGGCACAGCCGGCATGGGCCTACCGCGAGCAGCGCTGGCAGGTGGCGGAGACGGCCGCGCCGCAGGGTTGCGCGATCAAGGGCAACATCACCGAGCACGGCCATATCTACCATGCGCCGTGGAGCCCCTGGTACGCCAAGGTCCGGATCGAGCCCGAGAAGGGCGAGCGCTGGTTCTGCTCCGAGGCCGAAGCCGCGAGCGCCGGGTTCCGGCCCGCCATGGGCGAGTAAGGACTCCGACGATGGTCCTTGCCCCCGCAGCGTCGTGCGGGAGCACATGCCACCAAGGGCTGGTGTGTACGCATTGACTTCCCGTGAAGCCGGGGAGACATTCCCGCTCTCGGCGCGGAGGATCTCCTGAGCGCGCGCTGGGCCCCGTGTCGCCTCGCGATCCCGGGCGTCAGGGGAGGAGAGGGAAACGCGCCATGATCCGTTCGCGCCCGCTGCGCCGTGAAGGCGGGTACCGCTCCTGCGCCGTTGCCGTCACCGCCGCCATGCTCATGCTTGCGGGCGCTCCGGCCCTGGCGAGCGAGACATGGCCGGGGATCCACGCCGAGGCCTTCGGCGGCCGCACGATGCTGCCTGCCGTAGGGGTGATCAAGCTCTCCGCTCCCTATCGGCCGGACGACGTGCGCAGCGTGCCGATGGCCGCCGATATCACGCTCGGCAACGGACGGACGATCAAGGCCGTGTCCTTCGTCGTCGACATGAACCCCTCGCCCGTGGCCGCCACGTTTCGCATCGGCGGAGAACGCAGCCGGGCGCACCTCGCCATTAACTTCCGCCTCGACCAGCAATCGGACGTGCGCGTCGTGGTCGAGGCCGACGACGGCAGCCTCTACATGGCGGAGCAACTCGTGAAGTTCGCCGGCGGCCAGGCGTCGTGCTCGGCACCACCCGTTGGCGATCCGGCCGAGATCGCCGCCAGCATGGGCAAGATGGATTTCGCGAGCGTCGGAGCGAAGCCCACTGGCACGCATCAGAGCGCGCGGGCCGAGTTTGCGCTGAGCCATCCCAATCATACGGGGATGGTGCTGGATCCGGTGACGTTGCTCTACATCCCGCTGCTGATGGTGGAGCGCATCGAGGCGCATCAGGGCGGCGATCTCGTCTTCGAGATGACGGGCTCGATCACGCTCGCGCAGAACCCTGTCGTCTCGTTCGATTACGTGACGAACGGTGCCGCCGAGATGACGATGACGGCGCGCGATACGTCGGGCGCCACCTGGACGCGCCCGTTCCCCATCGGCCCCGGCGGCTGACGCGCTTTAACCTTCGAGGCCGAATGAGGACGCGCATGCAGATGCGCGCCCGGGAAAGCCGTTGCCGATCGAAGCTCCCACGCGCGACGAGACATATGCGACGCGAAATACGCGGCGAGAAATCCGAAGCGGAACCAAATCTTCCCAGCCGGCGTTGTTGTCCCAGTTGAAAGCTCGAAAAGATTTGGAGTGTGCTTCGATGGGCAATTTGCTGCACTGGGCCCTTGTTTTCCTCGTCGTTGCGCTGGTCGCTGCGTTCTTCGGTTTTGGCGGCGTGGCCGGTACGGCGATGGAGGGCGCGCGGCTCCTCTTCTGGATCGCCATCGTCTTCTTGGTGATCTCGCTTGTGGTCGGCCTCGTACGCCGCACTTGACACGAAACGTGCGCGCCCGCCCCGGGTGCCCATCCTTATGGGTCCTGCACGCGAGCGCGCGTCCCGACACCAGTCCATGAGTCTTGAAGTGCCGTCTCTTGAAGTGCCCGTGGGCGGCTGCGCCGCCCCGAGGCGATCGAGGCATGGACTGCTGTGACGACCCCCCAACCGCAGACAGATAATCAGGAGTTCGGAACATGAATTGGGATCGGATCGAAGGCAACTGGAAGCAGTTCTCCGGCAAGGTGAAGGAGAAGTGGGGCAAGCTCACCGACGATGACCTCGCCGTCATCAACGGCCGCCGCGATCAGCTCGAAGGCAAGATCCAGGAGCGCTACGGCTACGGCAAGGATCAGGTGAAGAAGGAGCTGGACGACTGGTCGAGCACGCTCTGAGCCTATCGTCTCAGTCAACGACAAGCCGCCGGCGATCACTCGCCGGCGGCTTTTTGCGTTGGGCCCGCGTTCGCCGCGGCGTCCGTGCGGAGCGGCGTCAGCCCGACGGGAACGTGATCAGGATTTTCATGCGCACGAGCTCGGGGAAATAGGCCTCGAGCCCTTTGCCTGCAAAATAGAGAAGAGCCCCGAGCAGAAAGAGTGCGGGGATCGCGGCGAGAACCGCCTTCAGGAAGAAGAGCGAAAGACGCAGGAACGGCACGTCGAAGCGCTCCACCGAGGCGGGCACCGGCTCGTCGCCGTACATGGCCGGCGGGGTTGTCCGCCTGCGCGAGAGGTAGGCCGGCGGATCGCCCATGGAAGCGGCCATCGCCCGTGCGTCGCGCTCTCTGCGCTCGCGCTCCTTGGCTTCGCGCGCCTCCCGGGCCCGCGCGTCGCGCTCGCGCCGCAGCGTGCGCGGCAGGTCGTCGAAATCGCGATCCGCGGCAAACGAAAAGTTGGCATCCGTCATGGGGTACACCTGAACTCTGGCGGAGCCGCCGGGCTTGGTCTTGCGCTGCCGAATCCGGCTGCGGCCGTCCGTCTATCGTGCCGGCGACGTTATTGTTAAGTTGCGCCGCGATTTTGACGGGGAGGTGGCCGTGGCAGCACTGAAGGATCTGATACGTACGATTCCGGATTACCCGAAGCCGGGCATCCTGTTCCGGGACGTCACGACGCTGCTCGGCAACGCGGAAGGCCTCAAGGCGGCGATTGCCGCGATGGCGGGCCCCTTCGAGGGCAAGGACGTGCAGGCCGTGGCCGGCATCGAGGCGCGCGGCTTCATTCTCGGCGGCGCCATCGCCGACCGCCTCGGGTGTGGCTTCGTCCCCATCCGCAAGAAGGGCAAGCTGCCCTGGAAGACCATCGGCCAGGAATATACGCTCGAATATGGCGTCGACGTCATCGAGATGCACGAGGATGCGGTCACGGCCGGCGAGCGGGTGCTGATCGTCGACGACCTGATCGCTACCGGCGGCACGGCGGAGGCGGCCGCCAAGCTTCTCCGCCGCAGCGGCGCCGAGATCGTGGGCGCCGCCTTCATCATCGATCTGCCGGAGCTGGGCGGCCTCGCGCTTCTGAGGAGCCACGGCATCGCTTGTCACGCGCTCGTCGCGTTCGAGGGGCACTGATGGCGCTTTCGCCCGCCGAGATGCGCGAGGCGCTGGCGCGGGTCGCCGCCTGGCGAATGGACCCAACGGCCGCCACGGCCTGCCCGAGATGCGGCCGCGGCGGCCTCGCCATCACCGACCACTCGGCACGACCCCACGCGGAGTGGTACCGTCTCGCCTGTGCGGGCTGCGGCC
This sequence comes from Hyphomicrobium sp., assembly GCA_036823975.1. GTDB lineage: Bacteria > Pseudomonadota > Alphaproteobacteria > Rhizobiales > Hyphomicrobiaceae > Hyphomicrobium_C. The sequence goes on along the minus strand of DAITBB010000025.1, from coordinate 27,333 downwards.
TCGAAGAGACCCTCCATATCCCGCTCGCGTCGCCCGGCCTGGGCGGGCACGACTGATCGGACGCAACAGACCGGACGGACAGCGCCATGAACATCGACGGCCGCCCCTACCGTACCCTCTGGCTTGGCGACGACGGCGCCTCCGTCGTCATCATCGACCAGACGCGTCTGCCCCATCGCCTCGAGACGTGCACTTTGCGGACGCTGGAGGAGGCAGGCCGCGCCATTCTGACGATGCAGGTGCGGGGCGCGCCGCTCATTGGCGCCACCGCCGCTTACGGGCTCGCTCTGGGGCTGCGCGAGGATGCCTCTGACGCCGGGCTCTCCGCGGCCATCGCGCATCTCGCCCGCCAGCGTCCCACCGCCGTCAACCTGCGCTGGGCGCTCGAAGAGGTGAGACGGCACGTCGCCGCGCTGGCGCCCGCCGCGCGGTTCGAGGCGGCCTACGCGAAGGCGCATGATATCGCCGAGGACGACGTCGCAACCTGCCGGCGTATCGGCGAGCATGGCGTGCCGCTGATCCGCGCCGTTGCAGAGCGGAAAGGCGGCGCACCGGTCAACATCCTCACCCATTGCAATGCCGGCTGGCTCGCCTGCGTGGACTGGGGCACTGCGACCGCGCCGATCTATCAGGCACATGATGGCGGCATTCCCGTCCATGTCTGGGTGGACGAGACGCGCCCGCGCAACCAGGGGGCCGCGCTCACCGCCTTCGAGCTCGGCCGCCACGGCGTGCCGCACACGATCGTCGTCGACAACGCGGGCGGACATTTGATGCAGCAGGGTCTGGTCGATCTCTGCATCGTCGGCACCGACCGCGTCGCGGCCAACGGCGACGTCGCCAACAAGATCGGCACGTACCTGAAAGCGCTCGCCGCCCACGACAACGGCGTACCGTTCCACGTCGCGCTGCCGTTTTCGACCATCGACTGGAGGATGGCCTCCGGCCGCGACATTCCGATCGAGGAGCGCGGTGCCGAGGAGGTGCTCGTCATGCAAGGCCGCCTCCCCGACGGTTCTGTCGCCGATGTCGAGATCGCCGCTCCCGGATCCCCGGCCGCGAACCCGGCATTCGACGTCACGCCGGGCCGCCTCGTCACCGGCTTCATCACCGAGCGCGGCCTCGCGCCCGCAAGCCGGGATGGCCTCCGCACGCTCTATCCTGAAGCCCGCGAGAGTGCCGCATGAGCAAGCCCGGTCGAGAGCGCGGAAAGCCCGCCGGGCAGGACGAGACGCGCGTGCGCGAGGCGGTGATCGCAACGGCGTTGGCCATGAGCCGCAGTGGGCTCTCGCCCGGCCGCTCCGGCAACGTCTCGGCGCGCGTTTCCGGCGGCATGCTGATCACGCCGACAGGCCTCGCCTACGAGGAGACCTCTCCCGCCGACATCGTCTTCGTCGCCGCGGACGGCAGCGTGCCCGGCAAGCAGCGCAAGCCGTCGAGCGAATGGCAGTTCCATCTGTCGGCGTACGCGGCGCGGCCCGATATGGGAGCGGTCGTGCACACGCACTCCCTCCATGCCGTCGTGCTCGCCTGCGCCGGCAAGCCCATTCCCGCCTTCCACTACATGGTCGCGGTGGCGGGCGGCAGCGACATTCCGATCGTGCCGTATGCAACGTTCGGGAGCGCCGAGCTGGCGGCCCATGTCGCGGCGGGGCTCGCGGAGCGGCGTGCCTGCCTCATGGCCCATCACGGCGCGATCACCATGGGGACGACGCTGCCGCACGCGCTCGAGCTTGCGCACGAGGTGGAGGTGCTGGCCGAGCAGTATGTGAAGCTCCTGGCGCTCGGGCCCCCCGCGCTCCTCCCCGAGGACGAGATGCAGCGCGTGCTCGAACGCTTCAAATCGTACGGCCAGAACGCGCAAGCCTGATGGGGCCTCGCCCTCACTCGGGCGGCGGTAGCAGCGTGTTCAGCATGTGGTGGGTGTTCTCGCGCCCGAAATAGCCGTTGATGCGGCCGATCTCGACGCCGTCCTTCATGAGGACAAGCGTCGGCACCGTCGTCACCGGGCTCGAGAGCTGAAGGCGGTCGGCGGCCGCGTCGTTGACGTCGATGAAGCGGATCGGCGCGGTCTTGCCGGCGCGGGTCGCCGCGTAGGAGGGCAGAACGTCGCGGCGCAGGATCGGACAATAGTTGCACCCCGGCGCTTCGAACGCGATCAGCTCGAAGCCGGTCGGGATCGCCGTTTCGGCGCGGTCCGGCGCCGCACGGCCGGCGTTGGGCGCGAAAACGGCCATCAGTCCCAGAACGAGACAGCGCGGCAGACGGTCAACGAGGCTTTTCCATGTCATGACCCTCGGACTGCAGGTTTGGTGCCAGCGTCGGACGAGCCACCGCGGGGCAAGAGCAAGGGGTGGCAAGAGAAAAAGAGCGGGTCCCACAACATTTTTCACGTCGTGTGGACCGCAACGGCTCTGATCCCTTAGGGATCATTAATGGGAACGACCCCCGCGCATTCGATGTTACATCTTCACGGAAGCATCATCTGAGGACGAAGGCATTCGAGGACGGCGCCAACCGTGACTGTGACGAACGAGACTGGAAGTTTTTCGCTGCTGCTGTCGGGATCGACGCTCATCATGGCTCTGGCGGCGGTGTACGTCGCCCGCTCGCTGTGGATCGCGCGGCGCGAGTGGGCCGACTGCGGCGCGGATACGAAGCTGCTCTACCTTCTCGTCGCGCCGCCTCTGACGCTCGCCGTCGACATTCTCGCCGTGACCGACCGTCTCTTCTGGCGCCCCGGCCCGAGCCGCCGTGCCGCACCGCGCCGGCAGCTTCCTCCGCCGTGTCCGGCCCCCGGCCACGTCCGCGCCAAGCCGGCCCTCCGCTCGAACGGCTGAGCGTTCACGCCACAGGGCGTTGATCGATCATCCCGCGGTCAGCACGACCGCCGCCTCGGTCGTCAACGGGCGGAACGTGAAGGTTTCCTGCAGATAGAGCGAAACGGCCGTGGCGGAATGGCTCAGGTAGCCGATGGAGAGGTCCTGGCCGATGTCCAGCGTGAAATCGCCGCCGCGGGTCGAGAGCACGATGCCGCCCTTGAGGGCCGGCGCCCAGATGATGCCGCCCTCCACGACACGCTCGATATGATGGAAGACCGGATAGCCGTCGTCGCTGCCGCCGCTGGCGGCGGTGTACGCATCGGCGCCGAGCACCAGCGCGTAAGGGCCGTTCACACCGGCCAGCCGCAGCGCGCTCACCGCCTTGGCGACGACATCCGGATACGTCTTTGCATTGGTCGGCAGCATCAGCGGCGCGTTGCTGGCCGCCTGCCGGATGCCCATGATGCCCGCCGCCGCATAGCCGTCAAAGACCGCGCGGTCCTCCGCGAAGGCGATCTTGCGGGCCGCCTCTTTGAGGGGCGACCAGTCCGAATCCGTTGAGCCCCGCTCCACGTCGTCGATCGCCTGCCGCGTCAGCTCGAAAGGCACGCGCAGCTCCACGAGGGCCTTCACCTCGCGTTGCGTCGCCTGCACGCCGTCACTGGGCGCCTGGATCGGCTTGAGATGGCCGGTGCCGGCGGCCGAGAAGGCGGGGCCTTTCGGTCCCTCGACATCGACGACGCGGCGGGCCGCGAGGTGCCGCTTGAGCGTGCGGGAGGCTTCGTCCTCGATCTGCGCCCACGCCGCGCCGGAAATGGGGGCGAGCTCCCGATGAAGATTATTCATGTCCTGCCTCATGTTTCAAAGACCCGATGCCGAGCGATCCGTCGCCGGGCGAGGATCGTGGCGGATGTGGTTCCGGTGCGTCCGACGGATCGGAGGCCGGCGCGGCCGTCGCGGCCATCGCGAGCGGCGCAGGCTCCGCTGCATCTCCGGCCCCCACGTTGTCCAGAAACGTCGCCGACGGCACGAAGAACAGCGTGCCGGTGACCGCACGGCTGAAATCGAGCAAGCGATCGTAGTTTCCTGGCGGCCGGCCGATGAACATGTTCTCGAGCATCTGCTCGATTCTGTGCGGCGAGCGGGCGTAGCCGATGAAATACGTGCCGAACTCGCCCTTTCCGATATCGCCGAACGGCATGTTGTCGCGCACGATCTCGAGCTGCTCGCCGTTCTCGATGATCGTGGTCAGGGCATTGTGCGCGTAGGAGGGCTTGGCGGCGTCGTCGAGCTCGATGTCGGAGAGCTTGGCCCGGCCGATGATGCCTTCCTGCTCGGCGACCGGCACCGCGTTCCAGCGCTTCAGGTCATGCAGATACTTTTGCACGATGACGTAGCTGCCGCCGGCGAAGGCGGCATCCTCCTCGCCGATGAGGGTGGCCTTGGCCGCGGCCGCGCCGGACGGGTTCTCCGTCCCGTCGACGAAGCCGATCAGGTCGCGATCGTCGAAATAGCTGAAGCCGTGCACCTCGTCGGCCGTATCGACCGCGCCATCGAGCCGCGACATGATGTGCGTCGCGAGCTCGAAGCAGAGGTCCATGCGCGCAGCGCGAATGTGAAAGAGGATGTCACCCGGCGTCGCCACGGCATGATGCTGGCCGCGGATCTCTCGGAACGGATGCAGGTCCTTCGGCCGTGGCATTCCGAAGAGCCGGTCCCAGGCCTCGGAGCCGAACGCCATGACACAGGAGAGCCGCCCTTCGAGATCGCGAAAGCCGACCGCGCGCAGGAGAGATGCGAGATCGCCGCACAAGGCGCGCACGGCGCCCTCGGGCTCCGGCCCGGACCTGAGTGTGACGACCAGGAAAATCGAAGCGCGCGTCAGCTGGGCCGTGACCTGTTGCGGCAAAGAAACCGGCAAACTTGGATCCATCTTTGCTCCCGTCGATCTCATACCCAAGCCAAGGGCCGGCCCGTGGATCCTCATGTGGATCATAAGGATCGGCAGCGAGGCAATAGATTTTCCGCCGATCCGATGATCCGGACACCCCTCACATCCATTCACGCTACCATTTACACCTATTCACGACGCCCTCCATGTGCCGCTTCGGCCGCCTGCTGGAAAGCCTGAAGCATAGTGAATCGGCAGCCGCGGAGGTGCCGGTCCGCTGCGGCGCGCTCGGTGTGCGTTCGGCTGAGAAAGGCGGAGAATGAAGGACGTCCGCGAGAGGGTCGCTCTCTTGTGAAGACCCCGCCGTGATCTTCCGGAAACCCCCGGTGGGTTCGTTGGTTGATGATCCAAGGTCGGGCAACTTGGAGAGCAAGGATGAACAGGACGATCCTCATACTCGCTGCCCTCGTGATGCCGTTGTCGGCGGCCTATGGCGGTGGAACCTTTCTCGGAAAGGACCCGCAGGGCGACAAGGACGCGGCCGGTGCGGGTGCGTTTGGCGCGTATTCCGATGCCGACCAGAACGGCGACGCCACGATCACCAAGGATGAATGGCTGAGCTATCTCGCGAACAACCGCGACGCACCGGCATTCGACGACATGGATAAGAACAAGGATGGAAAGATTACGACGGACGAGCACGAATTCTGGGCCAAGCAAGGCCAATCGGACTCGTCTGGCGCGGCAACGGGCGGAGGAGATGGAACCGCCGGCCAGCCCTAGAGTGCTTCCGGAGAAGTGGGAACCGGTCATGGCGGAGCCATGCGCGGGAAGTGTCCGATATGAAGCACGACAAAACAAATGCCTAGAGCCGTTCCCCGATTCCATCAAAACGGAACGGCTCTAGAGACGGCGAGCCCGGCAGAGCGTCGTAATGGAGGTCAGTCCCGTGGCGAAAGAGAATGAAAGCAATCCAGAATCGCCGAGGTTCAGGCGGAAGCTGATGATCGGAGCCGCGCTGGCTGTCATCATCGTGTTCGTCGTGATGATGTTTCTGGCCGGGCGACCCGATCCGCAACGCGGCGAGAGTTTGCCGAATGCCGCACCGGAAGCGACGGATGGAATGGCGCGCTGAGGCGCAGCAAGCCTGCCCGATAAACGCGGGGATGGAGAGGACCGCGTCGGGCGGCTCGCGTCACGAGCGCAAACGGAGCGCGGCCGACGGCGCGGTGAGCTCATAGCGCAGCCCTTCATCCGTAAAGGTGATCCGCGCCTGGCCGTTGAACGAGGCCGGCACGAACTGCATGAGCACCTTCGTTCCAAATCCCTCCCCGCGCGATCCGGGAGCAGTCGCCGCGCCGTTCTCCTGCCATACGAAGTTGAACGTCGCTGGATCCCACGCGATCGAGATCGTGCCGTGCGCGCTCGACAAGGCGCCGTATTTCAGGGAGTTCGTCATGAGCTCGTTGATGGCCATGGATAACGCCAGAGCGTGGCTGAGCTTGAGCAGCACGTCGGGTCCGGCGGCGTGGACCCGATGATTGAGCTCGGGGTGAGGCGCGAAGGCTCTCTCGACCAGCTCTGAGATCGGTGCTTCGCGAGCCTCGTCGGCCGAAAGGAACGAGTGGCACTGCGCGAGCGCCGCAAGCCGTTGCGATACGCTGGTGCGAAACGCGTTCGCGCCCTGATCGGCGGGAAGCGCCGCGGTGGTGATTGCAGAGACCATGGTGAGGAAATTGCGCATCCGGTGCGAAAGCTCGGAATTGATCACGGCGAGCCGGCGTTGCGCCATGACCGTCTCGGTCGTCTCGATAACGGTGTCCATCATGCCGCCGACGTCGCCGCGCTCGGTGCGGATCGGGCTGTAGCAGAATGTGAAAAACGCTTCCTCGAGATAGCCCCGCCGGTTGATGACGAGGGGGTGGTTCTCGATGAATGTCGACTCTCCGGCGTAGGTCCGGTCGATCATGGGGAGGAGAGAGGGCCAAACCTCCGCCCAAACCTCGCTGAAAGGGCGGCCGATGGCCGGAGGTTTGTCACCGAGAATGGGCTTGAACGCGTCGTTGTGAAACGTGATGTGCTCTCGCCCCCAAGTGATGGCCTTGGGGAATTTCGAAAGCAGCATGAGGCTCAACGCCGTTTTCAAGGACTGAGGCCAAAGTCCCATCGGCCCGAGCGGCGAGCCTGCCCAATCGAAGTGCTCTATGTCTTTCGCTGCCTGTCCTCCGCCGAGAAGAAAAGACGGTGTGTCGCGCAAGATCCTTCTCCTCGGAACGGACGCAGCCGGAGCCTAGCCGGCCATTTCGCGCTTCGGTGGATCGCTTGTCAAACGCAATGCGTGAACCGACGGAAAATAAAGAAAACAAAGAAGAAAGCAGGGGCGCGATGAGCGCGAGCGGGGAGTATCGTCCGCATAAGGATGTGTTCCTAAAAAGGTTTGGAACCTAAGGCCGGGACGGCGCGGCTGCAGTGTGGCGGCGCTCACCGGCAATCCGATCGATTTCGGACTTGAGCCGGCCGCGCAGGGCGAGGCCGAGCATGGCGACGTCCGCGCGCAAGGACCAGATGGGATGCGAGAACGTCTTCGGCATATTGCCCTCGATGAGGGCGTGGCTGAGCCAGGCGACGGCATAGGCGACAGCCAGACCCGCAACCGGGAGCCATGGGTTCAGAAGCAGGAGACCGGCAGCGAAGGATGCGATCGATACGACAGTGCCGGCGAGGTGGACGATGCGGGTGAGGGGATGGCTGTGCGCCAGCAGGTAGTCCGGCCAGAAGTCTTCGAAAGAGCGAGGTTCGGGCACGCGGCGTTCTCCGCAGGGGGATCTCGTATCAACATAACGCCCAACCGGATTTTCCGCACTATGTTCCTCGCCTTATCGTCGCGCCAAAGGGGCCGAGCAGAGAGGTCGCGGACGGCCTTACGGCGACATGTGGATCAGGTCAGGCAAAGCGCGCGCTCCGCAGGACGCGAAATCCTTATCGGCCGTTGCGCTCGCGGATGCGTGCCCCGTCCGAAACGCGGTCGCTGGGATGGAGCACCACCCGCTCGCCGGACTCGAGCCCCGTCAGCACGACGGCTTCGCGGCTCGTTCGTGCGTCGATCGTCACGAGGCGCTCGCGGGCCCGATTCTCGGCGTCGGCGACGAACACCATCCAGGCATCGCCCCGTCGGAACAGCGCGGCGAGCGGGACGAGAACGGCATTTTCGATCCGCTCGACGCCGATGTGGACCATCACACGATAACCGTGGCCCAGTCGTGGCCGCTCGTCCGGGAGGCCGTCGAAGTCCAGAACCACGCGTACGCGCTGCTCCTCGATGCCGAGAGCCGAGACCTTGGTGAAGCCCGCCGGCTCCACCTTGCGCACTTTGGCGGCGAGCGGCTTCGGGCCGCCCCAGTTGTCGATGTGCGCCGGGGTCCCCTCCCGAATGCGCACCGCGTCCGACGACAGAAGATCCGCCACGACCTCGAGCTGAAGCGGGTTCCCGATCTCGATCAGCGCCGTACCGGCCGAGACGACCTGCTCGCTCTCGTGGTGGACCGTCAGGACGCGGCCATCGACCGGCGCATAGATTGGAAGACAACAGTCGTCCGCGCTGTCGCCCTGGCCCGCGCGCCGGTCCTCCTCGTTCGGCCCCACCATGCGCGCCTGCGCCATGCTCTGGACATGCTGATAGGCGGTCAGCGTCGCCCGCGCGCTGGCAACGCGCGCTTCGGCCGTCGAAAGCGCGGTTTGCACCTCCTCGAGACGGCTCTCCGAGACCGCTTCCTTCTTGCGCAGCTCGGACGCACGCGCATGCTCGCTTTTTGCGAAGGCAAGTTGCGTCTCGGCCTCGCGCACCTGGGCGCGGGCGCTCTCCACCATCGCCTCTGCCGCAGCCACGATCGCCTCCGCCTCGCGGAGCGAGCGCGTGTCGAGGAATCCGGGCACGCTCGGCCGGATGATGGCGACGACCGTCTCGCCGGCGGTGACGTTGTCCCCGACCTCGCGCGGCGTACGCTCGATGGTGCCGGCGACGGGCGTCGAGACGGTGTAGATGTCGCGCACGCGCGTGCGTCCTTCCTCGGTCACCGTCACCTCGAGCGGACCGCGCGCGAGCACGGCCGTATCGACCGGCACCGGCGGCGCCCTCAACGCCCAGATGAGCACCATCACTCCCGCGAAACCGGACACGAGGATGGTGCTCCACTTGCGCCACTCAGGCGGCAGGCCCCAACGCATTGACCCTCACTCCCGTGTCTTCAGAACTTCGATCAAGTCGAGGCGGTTGATGCGTCGGCTCATGATAAGCGCCGCAACCGCGGCGCCTGCGAGCACAGCCAGGCTGGCCCAGGCGTAGGTGGCACGCTCGACCACCAGCGGAATGCGCGCGAGCTCGGTCTCGAGCCCATGCACCATGGCGAAGGCCAGACCATAGCCCATCAGCCAGCCCAGCGGCAGCGCGAGCACGGTCAGGATGGCCAGCTCCGCCAGCAGGATCCAGGATACCTCCGCGCGCGTAAAGCCCAGCACGCGCAGGCTTGCGAGCTCCCGTCCCCGCTCCGAAAGCTGGATGAGCGCGCTGTTGTACGTGACGCCGAATGCGATCACCAGCGCCAGCAGCGTCAGGATGCCGGTCATGAGCAGCAGGTTCTCCGCCATGGTTCTCTTCAGCGTGTCCAATGCGAGGCTCTGCAGGCTGAGGGAGGCGACGGCAGGCATGGCCTTGATCCTGGCAAAGAGAGCGTCATACGCTGCCGGATCGAGCCCGACATTGACCCCGCTCACCATGGGACCTTCCTGATTGAGCCGGTTGACGGCCTCGATATCCATATAGGCGGCCATGCCGACGTAGCCCTGCACGATGGCCGTCACCGGCACATCGATGCGGCGGCGATGCCGGTCCAGGGTCTCGACCTCGATCAGGTCGCCGGTCTTCGCGCCGAGGATGCGGGCGAGCTTGTCGGTCAGGACGAGGCCGGTCTCGGGCAGCCGCAGTGGCCGGCCGTCCATGCCGATGATGCGGGACAGGCTGGCGCCCGGCTGGCGGCCCTCGATCGCCACGCGGCGTGAGACCGGGCCCAGCTTGAGCCGCACCGACAGCACGCGCACGGGCTCCACCGTCTGCACCCCCGGCAGGCGGGCGATGTCGGAGAGCGTCGCGATCGGACGCTCCGTGGTGAACGTGAGGGTGGCATCCTGCCGGTCCGCCTGGAAGAAGGTCACGTCGATGAGATGGGCGACGCTATCCTCCATGAACAGGGTCGCCACCAGCACGGCCACCGACATGGCGATTCCGAGCGCGGTGAAAGCGGCGCGCAGCGGCCAGCGGCCAATATGGCGCCCGATCATGACGGCGGATTGCGGCAGCCGGCGCATCCACGCGGACGGCCCGTGAAGACGCCCGAGGACATGTCGGTAGCGAACGGGGGTCGCCGGCTGCATCGCCACCGCCGGTCTCAAGCGCATCACGCCCCAGACGGCGCGCACGGCCCCCGCCATGGCCGCCAGCACCGTGACGCCCGCCGCAAGCACGAAGACGCCGGCATCGATGTGGAAGATCAGGAACGGAAATCGGAAGAACTGATTGTAGAGATCGGCAAGGCCGCGCCCGAGCCACGTGCCGGCAGCAAGGCCGATGACGATGCCGACCGCGCCGATCGCGACCACGAATTTGAGGTAGTGCCAGGCGACGGCCGCCGAGCTGTAGCCGAGCGCCTTCATCAGCCCGATCTGCTCCCGCTCGAGCGTCACCAGCCGCTGTAGCGTCATGTTCACCAGGAAGGCCGCGACGAGGAGGAAGATCGGCGGTAGCACCGCGCTCATGGCCCGGAGCTGGTCGAGCTCCGCAGAGAGGAAGGCATGGCTCTGCTGCTCCTTGCGCCCGTAAGCGCCGCGACCGCCGTAACGGTCGAGGGCCGCATCGATCCGCTCGATCACCGGCTCCTCGGACGCGCCAGCCAGAAGCTTGACGGCCACGGACGAGAACGCGCCATCGAGATCGAAAGCAGCTTCCAGCGCCCGGCGCGACATCCAGAGGATGGCGTAGCGCCGGTCGTCCGGCATGAAGGCGCCGGGCGCGATCGTGTAGATGAACTCCGGCGAGAGCGCGATGCCGACGATCTCGAGCTGGCGCTGGCGGCCGTTGATCACGGCGCGGAGGCGTGAGCCGAGATCGAAACCCTGCGCGGTCGCGAACGCCTCGTTGACGACCACCTCGTCGGGATGGGCAGGATCCGGCGTGCGGCCGCTGCGGAGGTAGAGTGTATTGAGAAGCGCCTCCCCGCTGTCGGGCAAGGACACGAGCTGGGCGCTCGCCGGCTCCGCCATGCCTTCGATGTCGAGCACGGCGGCGTCGATGATGCGCGTCTCCACCGCGGCGACGCCCGCAATCTCGGCGATCTCGGAGCGAAGCCGCTCGGGCGCGCGGCGGACGGATGCGAACACGTCGGCGAAGCGGTGACGCTCGTAAAAGGCCGCGCGGGTTTCGTCGAGCGACTGGGACGTGCCAACGCCGAGCACGAGGGTCATGACGCCGGCGGATAGGATGAGAGCGATGGCCAGCACCTGCGTCCGAAGCCGCCAGAGGTCGCGCAGGAGCTTGAGATCGAGAACGCGCATCGCCCTCACCACGTGATCGCTGCCGCGGGCTCGCGCGCCGCGTTGACGTCGATGCGCGACACGCGCCCGTCTGCGAAATGGATGACGCGGTCGGCCATGCGCCCGATGGCGACGTTGTGCGTGATGATCAGCGTCGTGGCGCCGATCTCGCGGTTGACCGTGGCCAGCGCCTCGAGCACCCGGATGCCCGTCTTGGAATCGAGCGCCCCCGTCGGCTCGTCGCAGAGCAGCACCTCGGGCCGCTTGGCGATGGCCCGCGCGATGGCGACACGTTGCTGCTCGCCGCCCGAGAGCTGCGCCGGGAAATGATCGTGGCGGCTCGCCTCGAGCCCCGCCAGCTCGAGAGCCTCGTCGGGCGTCATCGGGTTACGCGCGATCTCGGTGACGAGGGCGACGTTCTCACGCGCCGTGAGGCTCGGCACCAGATTGTAGAACTGGAACACGAAGCCCACGTGCTCGCGCCGGTATCGCGTGAGGCCGGCCTCGCCGAGCGCCGTCAGCTCCTCGCTCTTGAAGACGACGCGGCCGCCGCTGGCGCTGTCGAGCCCGCCGACGATGTTGACCAGCGTCGACTTCCCGGAGCCCGAGGGCCCGAGGAGAACGAGCAGCTCGCCGGTCGCGATCGTGAGATCGACGCCGCGCAGCGCATGCACCTCGACCTCGCCGCTCCGATAGACCTTGGTTAGGCCCTCGATGCGGAAGATGGGGCAGGCGTCCTCTGTGGTCATAGGCTCGTTCATGACGATGGCGATTCTATAACCATCGATCTCGATGTGCGATCCAGCCATGATGGAGATCAATGCTCCGGCGGAATCCCGAATACGCTCAAGGGGAGAAATTCACTGAGCGCAGGCTATTGCGCGGCGATCGAGGCTCGGGTCGGACGGTGGGGAGGTATGGCCGCACGCGGCCGGATCGGCCCGAAAAGAATGAGCATAGCAAAATAGGCCGAGAGCGCAGCAGCAGAACCCAGCAATCCGGCGCCTGCCGCTTCCTGATCGGAGACGAGGTAGGCGTTGCAGAGCCGGGCCGGCGCCGCAAGGTAAGCCCATCCCATGACGCCAAGCACGGAGATGACGTGCGCGTTGAGCACGCCCTTCACGATCGTGCTGGCTCTTGGATAGCTCCATGCCAGCGCCAGGCCCGCGACAGGCAGGCTCACGAATTTTCCCGCCTCGAAGCGCAGATCCACAAGCGCCGCATCCATGACTCGCGGCAGCATCCAGACCATCGAGATGGCGAGCGCCAACAGCAGGCCGGTCACCCCGCCCCGGTTCCATGGAGCGACATGGCGGTCCAACGCGCCAGCCCACAGGCGTCCGAAGCCGATGCCGATGAGCACAAGACACGGCATCTGCACCAGCATGTGCGTCGCAAGGCGCGCTTCGAGGAGCTGGCGGCCGGGAGGAGAGGCGAGGAGCACCAGAGCCGCAACACAAAGGGCAAGAAGGATCGGCTGGCGGCGCGCGGGGGTCATAGCGCCACCGTCTCGAGGTACGCCAAGATGGAGTCCACCTCGCCGAGGTCGAAGATGCGCGACAATCGCCCGTCTCGACCGACGTAGTGGATCGCCGCGTTATGCACGAAGCCACCCTCGCCGTCGGGAACGACAGTAACGCCGAACGCACCGAGCAAGCCCGCGAGGTCGTGCTGACTGCGTGGCCGCCCGACCGTCCAGACGGCGGGATCGCTTGCGTGAAACTTGCCGTACTCGGCGAGCCTGGCGGGCGTATCCCGTTCGATGTCGAACGACAGGCTAACGAGCTTCACGCGATCCGCCAGCCCCCGCTGTACGAGTGCAGATTGGATCTGCAGGAACTCCTGCCCGAGTTCGGTACAGATCGTCGGGCAACTCGTGTAGATGAATTCGACGAGAAGCGGGCGCGACCCATTGGGCAGGACGAGGCTCGCCCCATCGCTCATGAGAATGTCCGTCGCGGGAACGCGGACGGGCGCATGCGCGATCGCAATCCGGCGCGCCGCTTCGGTCGTGAACGCCGCGAGCCCGTCGGTCGCTTGCCAGAATGCACCGAAGCCGGCCACGATGACGCTCACGCTGGCGAGCGTCGTCGCGATGGCCGGCCGCAGCCTCATGGCGCCGCGCCCGCACGCCTCACGAAGCGAATGACGAACATGGTGGCGCCAGCGATCGCGAGCGCGGCGAAGGCCACCGAGAGCTGGTCGATGCCCATCCACGCCGGCTCATGCACCGCCCATCGCCGCGGCACGCTCGCCGCGCCAGCGACGAGAAACAGGATCACAAAGCCAAATCCGCCAGCGAGATACACGCCATACGACGCGGCATTCGCCCCGGCGAGCTGCTCGCCGGCGCGCTCCCGGGTGAGCCACGCCATGAAGCCCCACACCATCGCCACCTCGCCGAGCAAGAGATAGAAATGGAAGTGACCCGGCACCCAAAGCGTGTTGTGCATCACCTTGTTGACCGAGATCATGCTGTCGAGGATGGCCGGGATGGACCCCGCGGACCATCCGAAAACGCCTGTCACGAGCAGAGCGGAGGCGAGATCCCAGCGGATGCCGGAGCGATGCAGATAGACGAGCAGCGAGAACGTCGTCACGGCGATCAGCGGAATGCCGCTCGCGTAGGACACCACTTGACCCATGACCAGCGCCCAGGCCGGCATCACCGTATCCTGCAGGAGGTGGTGCGGATAGACGGCGAGCACGAACAGCAGGGTTGCCGCCCAGGCGCCGGCGAACACGCGTGACGTCTTCCAGGGCCGCCCCGTGTACTGGGGAATGATCTCGTAGACAGCGATTACAGCCATGTAGATGCTGGCGTTGATGAAGACGTGCCCGAAGAAGTAGATCATGTTCTTCGCCAGCAGCGCATCGATGGCGAACTCCGGCGCGTAGAGATTGATGAGGCTGATGCCGATCACGGCTGCGCCGACGACAATGCCGAGACCGTTGAAGATCGTCACGACGGCGCTCGCGATCACCGTCGGCGGTGGAACATCATCCTGCGCGCCCTTGAAGAGAAGCGGCCACCCCATCGCCCGGCCAAGGCTGCCGTAGCGCTGGATGAGCGCGCGTCCGGTTTCCAGGTAGAACAGCAGGAAGCCGACGCCAACGAGCATGAGGCCGAGGAGGTAGATGGCGGCCGCTGTCGGCTCCCAGACGCCACCGGACTGAAGCGGCAGCGGGTAGAGGAACGTCCACGCGCCCGCAAAACCCCAGACGAAAATCGAGGCCAAGATGAAAACGACGCCAGCCAGCGAAAGGCCGAGCATCGCGTGATAGACCCAGCCCGTCAGCTCGACGTGTCGGGCAAGGAAATACCACATGATCGCCGCGCCGGTGAGCCCGGCCGCGCCGACCATGCCAATGCCGTGGGCCGTCATCACCTGATAGAAATAGACCGGTTCGACCGCAACGAGCCCGCCCTGGGCCAGCTTCATCGTCAATCCGAACACCATCATCAGCACGATAACCGCGCCGCTGAGAGCGAGCGTCAGCTTCACTCCGCCGAGTGCCGGGACTCCGCCAGCCTCTCGCGGGGCACGATGCGCATCCAAGGCCATATCCGTCATGTGCCGCCCCTTATTTCTCGACCACCTTGAATTCGTCGATCATTCCATGATGCGCCAGCCCGCAATACTCCATGCAGAGCACGCGATAAGAGCCGGGCTCAGCGAACGTGTATTTCACGCGATTGACGACGCCCGGCATGGCTTGCGTTTGAAACAAAAGAACCCCTTTGGGGTCATAAACGCCGACCCCATGATTCACGTCTTGGCTTTGCACATTGAAGACGACCGATGTCGCCGTGGGGATCTCTTTCTTCGAGATCTCCCAACTCCATTGGCTCGCGGTCACCTCGACGGTAACGGCGCCTTCCGACGCTTCGGCCTCGTGAGGCCACGGACGGAGAGAAACGTAGGTAATGACAAGCCCGACGACTGCGAATGCAGCCATCAGCCGAATGCGGTGCTTCTCTATGGCCTTCTTGTCCGGTTCGCCGCGCGTTGTGCTCGCGAGCACAACGGCCGCAAAGACAACCGCAACGAGCCCGATCAGGAGTAGAGAAATGAAGAGAATAGTGCCCTGCATGTAGCTCCCTCCAAAAAACTCCGAGCTTACGCGCTACGCTCGGTTTTTGGAGGCACCACCGGCCATAGGAATTGTGAGTCCACGAAGCAAGATGGCTTTAATCCCCCTCCCCGTGGAGCAGCATCGCCAGCTCAGTCCGCTTTTCGATGACATCGAGCCGATACTGCACCAGGTCGCGAAGGGTGAGGAGCCCGATCAATCCGGCGCCGTTCACGACGGGCACGTGGCGGATATGATGCTCCTTCATCAGGTGCAAAACCTTCAAAAGAGAATCTTCAGGCTTACAGGTGACGACACGCCGCGTCATGAGGGCCGATACAGGAAGCAAATGCAGCTCGCCCCGGCGATCGGCCAGGCTATAGGCGATGTCGCGCTCCGAAATAATGCCGTCAATGGTCTTGCGATTGTCGCTCACGACGACGGCGCCGATCTTTTCCTGCTGCAGGTATCGCGCGAGAGCGCCAATGGTTTGCGTGGAGCTGATGGTCGGAGTGCGGATCCCGTTCCGAGCAATGTAATCCTTGACCTGCATGGTCGTTCCTCCGGTGCTGAGCTTTCCGTTTCCTAGAGTGCTTCCGGAAAAGTGGGAACCCGGTCATGGCGGAGCCATGCGCGGGAAGTGTCCGATAAGAAGCACGATCAAACAAAAGCTTAGAGCCGTTCCGCCACTAAAATCGGAACGGCTCTAGCGCGGCGCGGCATTTGATCGAGCCGCTGTTGAGAGCCGTTGAGCGGACGTCACGCGAGATGAGCCGCTCCCTGCATGAGACCATCGGTCGGCACGTGGAGAGAGATGCGCACATGTCGCGCGACATTCTCGACATCCCGACATGGAGCGAGATCGCAGACTGGCGCGCCATCCGACCGGTCTTGATCACATGTGCGTGTGACTGTCTTCCCCGTCCGGCAGATGGTTCCCATGCGCCGGAAAATCGATCAGACTGCGCAAATGAGCCTCAATGACATCTGCATTTTCGTGAGCGCGACGAACCGTTCGCGGCGCAAGCCCATGATCGAGAATTTCTATCGACGCACCGGATTGGGATTTTTGTTGCTTTCCGTATCCCTTGCGATGTCCGTCCCGACAGTCGCTGGCGAGCTGGATCGGACGCAGGTCATCGGGCAGATCGCGGCGGCGACACCCGGGCAGGTACCGGATCTTACCCGGAGAGATCTTTCGGGCATGGATCTGTCGGGCATCGATTTCAAAGGGGCCGACTTGTTTGCCGCGGATTTGAGCGGCACAAAGCTGAGTCATGCCAATCTCGCGCGGGCCAACCTCAATCGCGCCGTGTTGACGGATGCGGATCTGTCTGGGGCCGACCTCCGGGACGCCAGCATGTTCGCCGTGATCATGATCAATGCGAACCTCACCGGCGCCGATCTGTCTCGCGCGCGCATCATCGGCGATCTCAAAGATGCGCGCCTTGATGGGGCTAAGCTGATCGGAGCTGATCTCGGTTTCGACCCGACAAACGCGAACATGTTGCCGCCAAGGGTCGACCTGTCGGGCGCGGTCCTGGATGGGGCGGACCTGACGGACGCCAATCTCAGGAATGCCGTGATGGAATATGCCAAGCTGCGCGGGGCGCGGCTGGTGAAAACGCGATTGAACTGGGCGAAGCTTGCAGGCGCCGATCTTACCGACGCGGATGTGTCGGGGGCGGATATGTCCAACGCCGAGCTGACCAACGCCGCTTTGGCAGGGATCAAGGGAGCCGAAAGCGCGAGCGGGTTGGAGCCCGACACGGCGCAGTAGGCGCGGCCACGGCAAGCCTCCGATGGCGAGGGCCCTGCGGGCTTGATCTCTCTGGTGTTGGGAGGCGACGCGGGAAGGACCGCATAGGGCGGTTCATCATATATTCGGATAGATCACCGTCTTGTCCGAGCGAACGACCGCACCAGATGTCAGCCGGGCGGCGTCGATCCGGCCCCGCCCCATGATGTGGAACACGGTCTCTCCGCGCGCGATCAGATTGTCGGCAATGAGGCGTCGGTGACAGCGCCACCAGACCGCTTCGGAGCACATGATCGCGCAGCACCGCTCGCGGCCTTCTGCGATGAGACATTCGAGGCTGTCTTGAAACGGCTGCGAAAGCGCGTAGTCGGCATAGTTGTGAAAACTTTGGTTCTCCCACACGCCGTTGACATCGGGAGGCAGACTTCGGCTCTTTCCGCGAAGGCCCCCGAGTGCCGCGACATGATCATAGGAAATCTGAAAGGCCGTTAGGGCGGCGGGCAAAGCGTCCTCGTTGAACTGCGGATTGGTTCGGGACATCGGCATCTTTCTGACGTCGACGACGCGCGCGATGTGCGATTCCTTCAGGAGCTCGACGAACTCCTCGAGGCTCCGGTTGGAATGGCCGATGGTGAAAAAGGGCAGGGACACCTGCCGCTCACGCGTGCTCGAGCGCGCTGCCTTTGTGAGCGGCGACATGGTCCGTTTTGTCGCTTTTGATTTCGTACTGCGGGTCATCTTCAGAGGCGTGATGCGTATGCCCCTTATAATCGAAATCGCGCGTGTGGACCTTGATGATCGTCCCGGAGACGCGGCCCGCCTCAGAGTTCCAACGCACGTGATCGCCGATCTTGAACGTCTTTGCCATCCTCAGCCCTCCCTTTCCTCATGTCTTGATACAAAGTCCAGGCTCGGGAATCGTTCCCTCTCCCTTGCGGACAGGCTGCGGGAACGATGAGCCGCCCTCCAGAGCATTTCCGACGAAGTGGCTTCCGGTTCGTCGCAAGAAAATGCGACAAAAAAACCTAGAGCGCTCGATCCGATTCCATCGGATCGCAAAGCGCTCTAGGGGCGGCCCACCAGCGTGCATAGCTAGGCTCAACGTCCGCGGAGCCTTGTCAGCCCAGCAGCGCAAGCACCTTCAGTCCTGTCTGCCAAACACCCAATGCGATGGGTATTACAACGATGGACCAGAACAGGACCGCCTTGGCATCCAGTCCGCCCATTCCAATTCCAAAGGACCCGCTCTGCTCGGTGGAATTCGGGGACCGGAGCTTTGCCTGCTCGTGCGCAACCGCCTCTTCGCTCATGTGCCACTTGGGGTTCACCGGCCGAATAAAGGCATTCGCAACAAAGCCCACGATCAGCAATCCCGCGAGGATGTAGAAAATCTGACCATAGATTTGGTTGGGCGGAACACCTGCGGCAACACGGGTATCGTGGAGATAGTTGACGATGACCGGCCCCGCGATTCCCGCCGTCGACCAGGCTGTGAGCAGACGGCCATGGATGCCCCCGACGAACTGCGTGCCAAAAACATCCGCAAGATAGGCCGGCGCCGTCGAAAAGCTGCCGCCATACATCGAGGCGATAATGCACACACAGAGAACGAACAGCGCAAGCATGCCCCAATCCGCAGCGGATGCCGCGACGATATAGAGAGAGGCTCCGAGTGCGAAGAAGATGAAGTAGGTCCGCTTGCGTCCCAGATAGTCCGACGACGAGGCCCACGCGAACCGGCCGAAGATGTTGAAGAGGGAGATCATGCCCACGAACCCGGCCGCAACGGCTGCTGCAACACCAGCCAGAGCAGCGTCGCGGGTCATCTCGAGGTATCCGACATCGGATTGCCCGACGAGCGTGCCGCCAAACGTTTCCTGGAGCATGGGCGATGCGGCGCCGATGATGCCGATGCCGGCCGAGACGTTGAGACAGAGGGCAAGCCAGATCAGCGCATCTTTGATATGCACATGGTTCGAGGTCATCATGGATTTCGCGCTGGCCGGCGGCGTCCAGCCTTCCGGCTTCCATCCCGGAGGCGGGATGCGGTACCCGAACGAGCCGATGAGCATGAAGACCGTGTAAATCGCGGCCATCGCGACGAATGTCTGCCAAACTCCCGGCTCGGTGCTGGTCTTGAAGACGTTATCCATGAGAAACGTCGCCAAGGGCGATCCGACCATGGCACCGCCGCCGAAGCCCATGATGGCCATGCCGGTCGCCATTCCGCGCCGGTCAGGAAACCATTTGATGAGCGTAGAGACGGGCGAGATGTAGCCGAGGCCAAGTCCGATTCCGCCAATAACACCCGATCCAAGCCACATGAGCCACAGTTGGTGCGTGTAGACGCCGAGCGCTGAGATCAAAAGGCCGCCGCACCAGCACAGCGTAGCAACGATACCGGCCTTTCTCGGCCCGGCCCGCTCGAGCCACTCGCCCCAGATGGCCGCGGAGACGCCGAGCAGGACGAAGAAGAACGTATACATCCAGCCGAGATCGAACTGGCTCCAATTGCAATCCGTGGCGGTCAGCGCGCGTAGCGTTCCAAGCGCCTTATCGGAGAACGTCACGGCGCCCGCGGAGCATTCCGGCAGGATTTTACCGTCCGCGCCGACGAGTGCTGCCTGCAACGGCTTCCAGAACACCGAGAAGCCATAGGCCATGCCGATACAGAGATGGATCGACAGCGCCGCCGGCGGAAGCATCCACCGGTTGAACCCCGGCTTCGCAACGATCGCCTCGCGATCCAGAAAGCCGGGCCTGGGTCGATGCTCCGCAATTGCCTCGTCAATACTCGCCATGTTTGCGTCCCTTCAGTCCAAGAATGTTGCTGTCGTCGTGTTCATCGGAGCCGCTTCGAAGCCGGGCGGCTCAATTCGCCGTTCGTTCGTCAGGATTCCTCGATCCGTGGCGTCTGACCGCCGCGAAGAACGGTATTGCCCTGGTAGAGCGTGCGCTGGTCGATGGGCTCGGGGGACAGCCAGTCGTCCTCCGACATCTGCCCGCTCTTGCCGTAGACGGCGAGTGCGTTGGCATAGGTGACGAGGCGCACGTCCTCGGCCGAGATGCCGGCATCCGCCATCAGCTTCGCGGTCTTCGGCACCGAGAGCGGATCCGATACGCCCCAGTCGCACGCCGAATCCGCGATCAGGCGCTCCGCGCCGTAGATCTTCACCAGCGCGGCCATGCGCTCCGCCGTCATCTTCGAGTGCGGATAGATCGAGAAGCCCGCCCAGAAGCCGCGATCCTTCACCTCTCCGATCGTTTCCTCGTTGACGTGATCGATCACGACGCGCGAGGGATCGAGCTTGTGCTCCAGGATCACGTCCATCGAGCGCGAGGCGCCGCGCTTCTTGTCGCGATGCGGCGTGTGGATCATCACCGGCAGGTCGAGCTCGCGCGCGAGGTCGAGCTGCAGGCGGAAGTACTTGTCCTCGAGGGCGGTCTGCTCGTCGTATCCGATCTCGCCGATCGCGACGACGCCTTCCTTTGTCGCAAAGCCGGGCAGGATCTCCATCACCGCCTCGGCGAGCTCCTCGTTGTTGGCTTCCTTCGAGTTGAGGCCGATGCAGCAGTAGTGGCGCACGCCGAACTGGCCGGCGCGAAAGCGCTCGAAACCCAGGATGTGGGAGAGGTAGTCGCTGTAGCTTCCCACGTTGGTGCGCGCTTGCCCGATCCAGAACGCGGGCTCGATGACGGCAACGACGCCGGCTTTCGCCATCGCCTCGTAGTCGTCGGTGGTGCGCGAGATCATGTGCGCGTGCGGGTCGATGAACATGCGGGGCTCCGAAAGGTTGGGTAAAATCAGGAATTCCGATCCCAGGCCACGCGGCCGGCGTCGATCGCCTCCCGCGTGTGATTGACCTCAGAAACGAGCACTATTCGGATTGGGGCGCGCCATCGTTCGCCCGAGGCTCAGAGCCAAAGGCGAGCCGCAATGCGTAGGTCGAGACATCGGGCGGCCACAGCGACAACTCGCGCGTGAAGCGTTCACGGTCCTCGGACAGTAAGGCGCTGACCGTCTCATTGAAATTGGAGCGGTGCTTGCCGACGGCGCTCAGAAAACGATGAGCGCGTTCGCGCGCCATCTCGCCGGTAAGGGGGGCACCAGAGACCTGGCAGGCTGCATCGACCAGCCGTCGCAGCATAACGGATGCTCCGCCGGGTTGCTTCGCGAGCCATTCCCAGTGTTGGGGCAGCAAAGTGATCTCACGGGAAATGACACCCAATTTCGGCCGCCCGCGGCGACGGGGTGGTGGACGACCGCCGACCCCACCTCCGCCCTGTGGCTTGCCTCCCTTGGCATCGGATGCCGGTGTCGTGATCGACTGCTCGTAGAGCTGGGCGATCATCGCCGCCTTGGGGGCGCGCAGATCGAGGTCAATGGGATTGCCGGTCGTATCGTCGAAGATTGCGACAGGCTCTGCAGCATCCGTCCCGCTCGCGCGATGCGCCGCGAGCGCGACCTCGATGAGGGGCCCGGACGACAGGAGCCGATCTCCGCAGAACGCGCTGCAGGGCTTGGACAGGAACGGCGCATTGCGGCCCGCATCGGCGAATGCAAACAAGTCGCGGTCCGGATTGTAAGCAGGTTGCGCTTGCGGCGCTGACGACCTCGCAGACGAGATTTCAAATCCGCGCCTGGTCCGAGACGCTCTCCGCCCGAGGCACACGGACGCATCGGCGATCGATTTCATAAATTGAGCCCCCCAGAGGATCGTTCTTATGCGCGCTCGTAGTCGCGTTTGAGGGGAAGAGAGCAAGACCGGTGCCAAGATGAAAAACGCAATGATTAGAGGCGATACGCGCGTTTCCACCTCGATCGACGTGGACAATTTGTCCATCAAGCCCCGCGCCGCATGGACAGTTTGTCTATCGCCCTGTTGGGCGGGGAGCGGGGCTAATCCTCCTCCGAGGATCTCGTGTCGGCCGGAAGCCAGATCGTGAATTTCGAGCCCTGACCCACGGTGCTCTCGACGGACATCTGCCCGCCGTGACGCGCAACGAGCGCGTAGCTGATGGACAAGCCGAGGCCCGTTCCGACGCGCGGCTTCGTCGTGTAGAACGCGTCAAAAATTCTCTTGAAATCCTCCGGCGGAATGCCGACGCCGGTATCTGAGACGGTGATCGCGACCCCGGGCGTATCGTCCATATCGACATCGCGGCTTTGGAGACTGAGCGTTCCGCCGTCCGGCATCGCGTGGATGGCATTGACCAGGAGGTTGAGCATCACCTGCTGGAACTCGATCTGGTTCATGGCGACGACCTGCGTCGCGAGCTTCGAGCGGGTGACCGTGATATCCGCGCGATTGAGCAGATGCTGGATCAGCACCAGGCAATCGGTAACGACCTCGGACGGGCGCACATTGCCGTCGTACCCGGCGAATTCCGAGGGGCGCGCAAACTGCAACAGCTTGTTGACGATCATCGTGATGCGATGGACCTGCTGATCGATCAGCTTGAACTCGGTCCGAACCGGATCGACCGCGTCGCCCAGAATGTCTCGGGCGACGTCGATGTTGCCTTGAATGACGGCAACCGGGTTGTTGATCTCGTGCGCGACGCCCGCTGTGATCTCGCCGATGGCGGCGAGTTTCTCCGACATGACCAACTGCTGCTGAGCCGCTTCGAGCTTCTTGTTCGCCGTCTCGAGCTGGCTCGTTCGTTCCTTGACCCGCCTGTCGAGCTCTTTGGTCCACCCTCGGAGCTGCTGATCGCGGATCTCGAGAAGATCGAGCAGCGAGTCGAGATGGTGGGCGAGCCGGCCGATCTCGTCATCGCTCGCGACAACGCCCGTGCGGGCTTCGAAATCTCCGCTCTCGACACGAAAAATCGTCTTATCCATATGCTCCAGGGGGCGGAAGATCGCGCGAGCCCAACGAAAGAAAATCGGCACCGTCAGCACCATGGTGAGCAGCAGGACACCCATTATCGCGATCAGTGTCGTGTATTTCGCCGCTTTGAACGGGCTCTCGAGGAAGCCCACATAGAGCATTCCCACGCGTTGGCCATAGCTGTCGACCAAGGGCTCGTACGCCGAGATGTACCAGTCGTTGACGACGAAGGCGCTGTGGAGCCACACATCTCCGCGGCCGAGCACGGCATCGCGGACCGACTGGGAGACTCGCGTTCCGAGCGCACGCGTTCCCTCGAAGAGGCGCACGTTCGTGCTAATTCTCACGTCTCCCAGAAATAAGGTCGCCGTTCCCTGGCTCCCGGCCGGGAGGCCCGCCGCTCTGTAGATGAGATCGTTGATCGTATCGATGAACGCCAAGTTCTGGTTCAAGAGCGTGCCGCCGACCAGAACGCCTGTCTTATTTCCGGCGAGGCGGACCGGGACACCGGACTGTATGACCATGCCGCGCGTTTCCACCGTCTGATCGGTCGCGGCGGCACCGGTCGTCGGCACCAGGTCGATTCGCGCACGCGCGGGCATATCGTCAGAGAGCCGCCGAAGCTCGTCGGCCGCGACGACGTCGATCGATGTCGAAACCTTGCCTCCCAACGCGGCTTGGACGATGGGCCAGCGCAGCGATGTCGTGACGGACTCTTGCGGAGGAGAAGCCGCAACAACGGTCCCATCCCGATCTGCAATGTAAAGATAGTCGAGGCTCAGTCGCTCGCGGCGCTCGCGCAGAAGCGCCTCGACCTCCTCCCTGGATCCCTGGAGCGCGGCGCGCTCGAACAGCGCCGACTCGCCGAACGCTTGGAGCCGCTGGGCGCTGACGTCCTTGAGCTTTTGCAGGAATTGGCGGGCGATCGTGAGATCGCCGTGAACTTTGGAAATCAGAATCCGATCGACCTGGCTGCCCCACCAACTGGCAACGAGCATGTTGAAAGCCGGGAGGATGAGGAGCGTCGGGAGGAGCGCAAGCACCAGCAGGCGCACCCGCACGGAACGGCGCGGCCTGACCGGCAAGATCCCTTTCGACGCAACGGATGATTTCGTTCGGTCAAACATTCCAGGCGGCGCATTTGCGGTCAAGCGTCTTGCGGGATATGCCGAGCCGGCGGGCCGCCTCGGCGCGATTGCCGCCGACCGCCGCGAGCACGCCGAGCATGTGGTTCTTTTCGAGCTCCTTGAGGGCCTCGGAGCGGGCCGGAGCCGGATCCTTGCCGCCCGCGATGATATCGGTCGGGAAGGTCCCGAGGATCAGCGAGCGTTCGACGACGTTGCGCAATTCGCGCGCATTGCCGGGCCAGGAATACTGCTCGAGAACGGCGAGAACGTCGTCTTCCACTTCGATCGGCTCGACCGCCAGCTGCCGGGACAACTGCTCCATGAACAGTCGCACGAGGGGGGCGACGTCCTCCGGGCGCTCGCGCAGGGGCGGCAGCTGGATGTTCATGACATTCAGCCGATAGAAGAGGTCGTGGCGCATACGACCGCTGCCGACCGCCTCCTGAAGGTCCGCATTGGTGGCTGCGATCAGGCGGACATCGACCGGCATCTCGCGCTCCGCCCCGACCGGCCGGACACGCTTGTCCTCGATGACGCGTAAGAGCTTCGACTGCAGCGCCGGCGGCAACTCTCCGATCTCATCGAGAAACAATGTGCCGTCCTGCGCATAGAAGAACAGTCCCTCTCGCGAGGAGGCCGCTCCCGAGAACGCTCCCTTCAAATGTCCGAACAGCTCGCTTTCGATAATGTCGGGAGGAATCGCGGCGCAATTGACGGGGACGAACGGCTTGTCGGCCCGCGGCGACTGCATGTGAAGCGCGCGCGCCGTCACTTCCTTGCCCGTCCCGGATTCGCCGGTGATGAGAACCGTGGTCGGAAGCGGGGCCAGGCGGTCCACCATTTCCCGCACGCGTCGCATGACATCGGATTCACCGACGAGACGCCCCGCATTCTGCTCGCTCGACGGGAGCTTCTGAAGCTCCCTGCGCAGCACGAAATTCTCACGCCGGAGTTGAGACCGATCGAGACAGCGCGCGATCGCATTCAGAATCTGATTGGAGCGGAACGGCTTGAGGAGGAAATCCGACGCGCCCGCCCGCAGAGCCTGGATTGCAGTATCGAGGTCTGCGAACGCGGTGATCAGAATGACCTCGCCGAAGAAGCCCGAATCCCGCAGCTCCAAAAGCCAGTCCACGCCCTTCTTTCCAGGCATGATGTTGTCGAGCAGAATAAGGTCGTAGTGCTCCTCTTCCAGTAGCCGCGCGGCGGTTGAAATGTCCGCGGCCTCTGCAACGTGCTTGCAGCGCGAGACGAGGGTACGCGTGAGAAAATTCCGCATCCCTGGCTCGTCGTCGACGATCAGAATCGAGGATTGAGCGAGCCAACTGTTGAACGATACATCGCCCGGCTTGCTCGAGACCGGAGCGTTGCTGGTGGTCATCTCGCGCCTCCCGATATGAAGGGTTTCCTCCAAGCTTTTTGGATGACGGTATGCGACTT
Source organism: Hyphomicrobium sp. (assembly GCA_036823975.1). Taxonomy (GTDB): domain Bacteria; phylum Pseudomonadota; class Alphaproteobacteria; order Rhizobiales; family Hyphomicrobiaceae; genus Hyphomicrobium_C. The sequence goes on along the minus strand of DAITBB010000025.1, from coordinate 1,804 downwards.
GCGCGCCAGTGTAAAACGTTGGCAAAGCAGCAGCCCGGCCGCCATGCCAGGCACGGGATGACGGGGCGACGCTTTCACGCCGTCGGGGAGGGTCTCAGCCAATCGATCGCTTGGGCGATAAGATCGTCCCGCATCGTGCGAACCTCGACCCCCACACCGAGTTCGGACAGCAGAGTGATCGTCAATTCGCCCCCCAAGTGCTCCCGGAACTCTTCCAGGCCTTTGAGCAGCAGTAAGGTCCCTCGATCGTCACGCTGATCGCAGACCGGGTGCCAAAGCGCGAAACCGAGCTGCGTCAGGAGATGCGCGACGCGCAGGTCGTCGCCGGCGGGAAGAAGACCCGCAAGCACGGAATAGCGCGTGTCGAGCGCGATGCCGATGGCCACCGCCTCGCCGTGCCGCAGCTCGTAATCGGACAACGCCTCGAGCTTGTGGGCGGCCCAGTGGCCGAAATCGAGCGGGCGCGCGCTGCCGCGCTCGAACGGATCGCCACCGTGCGCGATCTGGCGCATATGGAGGAGCGCGCAATGACGGATCAGCTCTTCGAGCGGCTCGGGCACAAAGCGTGCAAGTGCTCCGGCCCGGTCTTCGAGCCACTCGAAAAAGGCGCGATCCCGGATGAGGGCGACCTTTACGGCCTCGGCCATACCCGCCCGCTTGTCGCGATCAGGAAGACGATCGATAAATGCCGCATCGTTGATGACCGCATCTGGCGGCGCGAACGTGCCGAGCATGTTCTTCATGCCGAAGGCGTTGATGCCATTCTTCACGCCCACGCCGGAATCGTTCTGGGCAAGCACCGTGGTCGGAACGCGGATATGACGAATGCCGCGATGGGTCGTGGCTGCCACATATCCAACGAGATCCAATAGTGCGCCTCCGCCCACCCCGACGACGTAGGAGTGTCTGTCCAAGCCCGTGTCGACCAGGCGGCGCTGGAGGCGGTGGGCCAGCTCAGGGTCGTTCTTGCAGTCCTCACCTCCGCGCACGACCTCGACGGGGCCCGCGAGCTGGAACGTGTCCGCATGCGCTTCAACATAAGCCGCGATGCGATCGCGAAGATCCGGCATCTTGTCCCCGACGCCGCTGTCCAGAAAGAATGCGATCCGCGGCCGGACGGAATGACGCGCTCGCGCAACGGCATCTCTCAGGGTATGATTTTCAGGATGAAAGACGTCGCGGGTAAAACAAATCGGAAATTCGAAGCGCACGGAAAAGGATTGCGTATAAATTCTCGGGCTCGCCGCATTGGCCGCGACGCATTCGCTTTTGATCGCAGTCGATACGGTCGTCATCATTCCCATTTTCCGCCCCGATCCATTTTATTTTACGAGCGCAATCGATGCGCCGGCTTGTGATTGAGAGCGCACCCCCGTCCGAGCGCCCCGCCGCGTGGCAACGCGTCAGCCTCCGAGATACATGCGCATTTTTCTCTCCCTTGCAACGCGTTTGCTCCCGTGTTTGGGGCGGGTGACGACCCGGATTCGACGGATTTCATCCGGATACAAGAGCGGGACAAATGATTTGTACCCGGGCAAATATGCAGCTCCGCACCGATTTGATCTGGGGGATTTTTACATAAATAAAAAATACGCATTGAACCCTTGCGGGCCGTTACACCGTTGCGTACGGTGCGCACGGTCTCCGGTGCTGGATCAGCGCCTGGAGGCTTGAGATCGAGGGGCAGACGGGCATCGAATAAACCCTCAGATGCACCTTCGAAAGGGATAAAGCATTTTAAATGCATCAGGGAGAACGTCCAAAATGCGAATGCGGTTCAAGATGTCCGCTTCGATACTGGCGG
>DAITBB010000097.1:4186-7204 GCA_036823975.1 Hyphomicrobium sp. | reverse complement strand
CGGCCTGCGGCGCGTTGAGGATGGGCGTCGAGGGCATCGAGCCGTAGACGCCGCCGTTCGAGATCGTGAACGAGCCGCCCTGCATGTCGTTGATCGAAAGCTTGCCGTCGCGGGCGCGCTTGCCGAACTCGGCGATCTTGCCCTCGATCTCCGCAATGGACATGCGGTCCGCCTCGCGCAGCACCGGCACCACGAGACCGCGGTCCGTGCCGACGGCGACGCCGATGTGATAATAGTTCTTGAAGACGATGTCCTCGCCGTCGATCTCGGCGTTGACGGCCGGGATCTCGCGCAGCGCCTGGATGCAGGCCTTCACGAAGAAGCCCATGAAGCCGAGCTTCACGCCGTGACGGCGCTCGAACAGCTCCTTGTACTGGGCGCGCATCGCCATCACGGCGCTCATGTCGACGTCGTTGAACGTCGTCAGCATCGCCGCCGTGTTCTGCGCCTCCTTGAGGCGCAGCGCGATCGTCTGGCGCAGACGCGTCATGCGCACGCGCTCCTCGCGGTCGGCCTCGCTGAGCGAGGGCGGCAGCCTGAGGTCGGGCCCGGTGATCTCGCGAGTGTCCTGCGTGGCCGGCACATTCAAAGAGACAGCCGGACGGGACGACGCCTCGCGCTTCGGCTCGGGGGCCGGCGCCGTCTGGCGCGCCGCGGCCGCGCTCGCAACCGCCGCCACGACGTCCTCCTTCAGCACCTGCCCGCGCCGGCCCGAGCCGCTGACATCGTCGGCGGAGAGCCCTGCGTCGGCGAGATGCTTGCGCGCCGCCGGGCTCGGTGGCACCCGCGACGGCTGAGGCGCGGAGGGCGCGGAAGAGGGCTCGGCATTCGTGCGCGCCGGTGCGGCCGGCGCCTCGCTCTTTGCAGCCGCAGGTTCCGCTTTCGCCGCGCCATCGCCGGGCGCAAGCGCGCCGAGCACGGCCCCGATCGCCACCGTCGCCCCCTCGGCGACGAGCACCTCGGAAAGCTCGCCCGCGGCCGGCGCCGGCACCTCCACCGTCACCTTGTCCGTTTCGAGCTCGACGAGCGGCTCGTCGGCCTTCACCGCATCACCCGGCTTCTTCAGCCACTTCCCTACCGTTGCCTCGGTGACCGACTCGCCAAGGGTCGGGACCCGGATCTCGATCGACATCGTCTTACGTCCTTTTCCTCACTACCCCTGGCGGCCTGCCGCACGCTCGGAAACGTCCGTCATCCTTTGAGAGCGTCGGCCACGAGAGCCTTCTGCTCCGCGATATGCTTGCTCATGAGGCCGGTGGCCGTCGAAGCCGAGGCCGAGCGGCCGGCATAGTGCACCCGCCGTCCGATCGGCGCCGTCCGGTCCAGCACCCAGTTGATGTTCGGTTCGATGAATGTCCAGGCCCCCATGTTCTTGGGCTCCTCCTGGCACCACACGATGCGCTCCGCATTCGGGAACCGCCCGATCTCGTGCAGCAGCGCGCGCGCCGGAAACGGATAGAGCTGCTCCAGCCGGAGAATATAGACGTCGTTGAGGTCCTCCGCGTCGCGCGCTTCCGAAAGGTCGTAGTAGACCTTGCCCGAGCACAGAACGACGCGCTTGATCTCCTCGTCCGTCTTGCGCTGATCGTCCCACAGCACGCGATGGAAGGTGGTGCCCGGCCCCATCTCGTCGAGGCGCGACACCACGCGCTTGTGGCGCAAGAGCGACTTCGGCGTCATGAGGATGAGCGGCTTGCGGAAGGCGCGATGGAGCTGCCGGCGCAGGATATGGAAGTAGTTGGCCGGCGTCGTGCAGTTCGCGACCTGCCAGTTGTCCTCGGCGCAGAGCTGGAGGAAGCGCTCGAGGCGCGCGGAGGAATGCTCCGGCCCCTGGCCCTCGTAGCCGTGCGGCAAGAGGCACACGAGGCCCGACATGCGCAGCCACTTGCGCTCGCCCGATGAAATGAATTGGTCGAACACGACCTGCGCGCCGTTGGCGAAATCGCCGAACTGCGCCTCCCAGGCCACGAGCGCATTCGGCTCGGCCAGCGAGTAGCCATACTCGAAGCCGAGCACGGCCTCCTCCGACAGCATCGAATTGATGACCTCGAAGTGCGCCTGGCTGGGCGAGATGTGGCGCAGCGGCGTATAGCGCCGCTCCGTCTCCTGGTCGATCAGCACCGAATGGCGTTGCGAGAACGTGCCGCGCTCGCAATCCTGGCCCGAGAGGCGGACCGGGAAGCCCTCCTGCACGAGCGTGCCGAACGCGAGATGCTCGGCCATCGCCCAGTCGATGCCGTCGCCCTTGGCCACCATTTCGCGCCGCCGGTCGAGCAGCCGCGCAATCGTCTTGTGCGCGGCGAAGTCGGACGGGATCGTCGTCAGCCGCTTGCCGATCTCGCGCAGCGTCTCGAGCGAGACGCCGGTGTTGCCGCGCCGGTCGTCGTCGCCGGCATGGCCCACGCCGCTCCAGCGGCCATCGAGCCAATCGGCCTTGTTGGGCTTGAAGGCTTCCGCCGCCGCCAGCTCCGCCTCGAGGAAGCCGCGGAACTCGCCCCGCATAGCCTCGACACCCTCGGCGGTGACGACGCCTTCCTCGATCAGCTCCTTCGAATAGATCTCGACCACGCTCGGATGCTTGCGGATCCGGTCGTACATCAGCGGCTGCGTGAAGGCCGGCTCGTCCGTCTCGTTGTGTCCGAAGCGGCGGTAGCAGAACATGTCGATCACGACCGGCTTCTGGAACTTCTGCCGGAACTCGGTCGCGATCTTAGCGACATGCACCACCGCCTCGGGGTCGTCGCCGTTGACGTGGAAGATCGGCGCCTCGATCACGCGCGCCACGTCCGAGCAGTAGGGCGAGGAGCGCGAATGGCGCGGATTGGTGGTGAAGCCGATCTGGTTGTTGATGATGAAGTGGATCGAGCCGCCCGTGCGGTGCCCCTTGAGACCGGAGAGTCCGAAGCACTCGGCCACCACGCCTTGCCCGGCGAAGGCCGCATCGCCATGCAGCAGGAGCGGCATCACCGGCGTGCGGTCTCCCGGCTCGCAGCCGAGCTGATCCTGCTTCGCACGCAC
>DAITBB010000097.1:0-4095 GCA_036823975.1 Hyphomicrobium sp. | reverse complement strand
GTTGTTGTCGTCGAACTGCCGGTCGGACGAGGCGCCGAGGTGATACTTGACGTCGCCCGACCCCTCGACGTCGTCCGGCTTCCACGAGCCGCCCTTGAACTCGTTGAAGATGGCGCGGAACGGCTTGGCCATCACGTTCGACAGCACGTTGAGGCGCCCGCGGTGCGCCATGCCGATCACGATCTCCTTCACGCCGAGCTGGCCGCCGCGCTTGATGATCTGCTCGAGTGCCGGAATGATCGCCTCGCCGCCGTCGAGCCCGAACCGCTTCGTGCCCGTGTACTTGATGTCGGCGAAACGCTCGAACATCTCCGCCTCGATGAGCTTGCGGAGGATGGCCGTCTTGCCCTTCTCGGTGAAGCGGATGTCCTTCTCGGCGCCCTCGATCCTGTGCTGGATCCACGACTTCTGCGCCGGCGAGGTGATGTGCATGAACTGGTAGCCGATCTTGCGGCAATAGGTGCGCCGCAAGATGCGCAGCACCTGCCGGATCGTCGCCGTCTCGAGGCCGAGATAGCGGTCCATGAAGATCGGGCGGTCGAGGTCGGCGTCCGTGAAGCCGTAGGTCTCCGCCCTGAGCTCCTTGTGCACCTTGCGCTCGGCGATGCCGAGCGGATCGAGGTCGGCCGCGAGATGCCCCATCACGCGATAGGCGCGGATCAGCATGATGGCGCGCACGCTGTCCTGGATGGCGCGGAACGAGGCCGCCGGCGTGATCTCGAAGCCGCTGCCGAAGGCTTTCGCCTGGATGCGGTCGCGCAGACCCCGCTCGACCTCGCCGTAATCGCCCGTCAGCGCCGAGACGAGCTCGCTCGGCGCCCCCTGAAGCTGCCCGAGCGGCACCGCCCAGGACGGCTCGCGCGCGTTGCGGCCGTCGTCGCCGTCGACCGAGCTGCGCGAATCCCGGACGCTCTCGAAGAACAGCCGCCACTCGTCGCTGACGGACCCCGGGTTCTTCTCGTACTGACTCTGAAGCTCCTCGATATACGGCGCATTGACGCCGTTCAGAAACGACGTTCTGACGAACTTGTCGTTGAGCGCGTGCCGTGACATGCGATACCCCGCCGATGTGACCCGGTTTTCCGCCGGACGAATGAGCTGACTACACTCCCCAGGATTTAGGCGATTCTCGGCGCCTCGGTTGGCACTCCATATATAGAGTGAGACGTGTCAGCCCTTTAGGACTTTCGTCAAAACCGCCGAGCGAAGCGTCCTCGCCCGCACGAGCCAGACGATCACGCCGATCAACGCGCCGAAGGCCAGGGGCGGCGACAAAATCGCAAGCCACCACCCGCCAGCCGAGAGCCACAGCGCCGCTGCGGTCACAGCGATGACCGTTGCTGCCCCGATCGCACCTGCCCGTCCAAACAGGACACCCATCCAAAGGACAGGCACGAGCCCGATCAGCACCCCAACGCCCCAGAGGATCATCAGCTCCCGGTCGGGAGCATAAAACTGGATCGTTTCGCTCAAATGACGTTCACCGTGAAGCCGATCTCGACCGCTACAACGGCCGGCCGGTCGATCAGCCCTTCAGAACTTTCGTCAGGGTCGTGCCGAGCGAAGCGGGGCTGTCGGCGATGGAGATGCCGGCGCTGCGCATGGCCTCCACCTTGTCCTCGGCGCGGCCCTGCCCGCCGGAGATGATGGCACCCGCGTGGCCCATCCGCCGCCCCGGAGGCGCCGTCATGCCGGCGATGAAACCGGCCATCGGCTTCTTGCGGCCCTTCTTGGCCTCGCTGGCCAGAAACGCGGCCGCCTCCTCCTCGGCCGATCCGCCGATCTCGCCGATCATGATGATCGAATGCGTATCGGGATCGGCGAGGAACATCTCCAGCATGTCGATGAACTCGGTGCCCTTGACCGGGTCGCCGCCGATGCCGACCGCCGTCGACTGGCCGAGCCCGGCATCCGTCGTCTGCTTCACGGCTTCGTACGTCAGCGTGCCGGAGCGCGAGACGATGCCGACGCTGCCCTTGCGGAAGATGTTGCCCGGCATGATGCCGATCTTGCAGGCGTTGGGCGTCAGCACGCCGGGGCAGTTCGGCCCCACGAGGCGCGATTTCGATCCGCCGAGCGCCCGCTTCACGCGCACCATGTCGAGCACGGGGATACCCTCCGTGATGCACACGATGAGCGGGATCTCCGCATCGATGGCTTCGAGGATGGCGTCGGCCGCGAACGGCGGCGGCACGTAGATCGCGGTGGCTGTGGCGCCGGTCTTCGCCTTCGCCTCGCTGACGGTGTTGAAGAGCGGCAGGTCCGCCAGCTCCGGGTCGGCAGGCTTCGTGCCGCCCTTGCCGGGCGTGACGCCGCCGACGACCTTGGTGCCGTAGGCCCGCGCCTGCTTGGTGTGGAAGGTGCCCTGGCTCCCGGTGAGCCCCTGGCAGATGGTGACGGTCGAAGCGTCGACAAGAATGGCCATTTCGTCGTGTCTCTCTGAAATGAGTGGCAGCAGCGCCGCGGCGCGCTCAGGCGGGAACCTTGATGGCGGACGTGATCTTCGCGGCGGCATCCGCCAGATCGTCGGCCGGCACGATCTTGAGGCCGCTCTTGGCCAGGATCTCCTTGCCGAGGTCCACGTTCGTGCCCTCGAGGCGCACGACGAGGGGCACCGTGATGGCCATCTCGCGCGCCGCCGCCACGATGCCGTCGGCGATGATGTCGCAACGCATGATGCCGCCGAAGATGTTGACGAGGATGCCCTTCACGGAGGGATCGGACAGGATGATCTTGAACGCCGCCTGCACCTTTTCCTTCGAGGCGCCGCCGCCGACGTCGAGGAAGTTGGCCGGCTCCGCGCCGTAGAGCTTGATGATGTCCATCGTCGCCATGGCGAGGCCCGCGCCGTTCACCATGCACCCGATCGTGCCGTCGAGCTTCACGTACGAGAGATCGTACTTGGCGGCCTCGATCTCCATCGGGTCTTCTTCGTTCTCGTCGCGCAGCGCCAGGATGTCCGGATGGCGGAACAGCGCGTTGCCGTCGAAGCTCATCTTGGCGTCGAGGGCGAGGAGATGCCCCTCCGTCGTCACCACCAGCGGATTGATCTCGAGCAGGCTCACGTCCTTGTCGAGCATCAGCTTGTAGAGGCCCTCGATCATCGCCGTGCATTCCTTGATCGCGCCGCCCGTGAGGCCGAGCGCGAAGGCGATCTTGCGCGAATGGAAGGGCTGCAGGCCCGTGGCGGGATCGACGGTGAGCGTCAGGATCTTCTCGGGCGTGTCGTGGGCGACCTTCTCGATGTCCATGCCGCCCTCGGTGGAGGCGATGAAGGCGACGCGCGAGCTGGCACGGTCGACGAGCGCGGAGAGGTAGAGCTCGCGTCCGATGTTCGTCGCTTCCGAGATGTAGAGGCGCTGCACCGCGCGCCCCGCCGGCCCCGTCTGCACGGTCACCAGCGTCCGTCCCAGCATCTGCTCGGCGAGCTGGCGGGCCTCCGCCGGCGACTTGGCGAAGCGCACGCCGCCCTTCTCGCCGGCTTCCTTCTCCTTGAAGTGGCCTTTGCCGCGTCCGCCCGCATGGATCTGCGCCTTGACGACCTTGACCTCGGTCGGAACGGTCGCGGCGACCTTCTCGGCCTCCTCGGGGCTGAAGGCCGCGCCCCCGCCGGAGGTCGCGACGCCGTACTGCCTGAGGAGGTCTTTGGCCTGATGCTCGTGAATGTTCATGACGGGGGAGGTCCCTCTAGAGGGTTGCGGAGGCCGTCGGTCTTGCGCGGAAGCGGTGAGACGACAGGTCCGTCAACCCGGGAAGAAAAGCTGGAAAACGTAAGGCCGGAAAAACGCAAGGACCGGAAGCGTGAGGAACGCGCGCGGGGCTTTCACCCCGCCCGTGTTGGAGGCGCGCCCCCACGCGGTCCGCTCGACCCCGGCTAGGCGCCGAGCTGCGGGTTGATCTTGACGCAGGCATCGACCAGACCCTTCACGGATTCGATCGACTTCATCAGCATCGCGCGCTCGGCGGCGTTGAGATCGATCTCCACGACCCGCTCCGTGCCGCCCGAGCCGATGATGCACGGCACGCCGACGTAAAGACCCTTAACACCGTATTCCCCGTTGAGGTACGCGGCGCATGGCTGCACGCGCTTCTTGT
>DAITBB010000096.1:0-7363 GCA_036823975.1 Hyphomicrobium sp. | reverse complement strand
GCGAGCGAGGTGCCGCAAACGGTCGCCATCGACGAGGAGCCGTTGCTCTCGGTGATCTCCGAGACGACGCGCAGCGTGTAGGGGAACTCGTCGGCCTTCGGCAGCAGTGGACGCACGGCGCGCCAGGCGAGCTTACCGTGGCCGATCTCGCGGCGGCCCGGCGAGCCCATGCGGCCCGTCTCGCCCACCGAGTAGGGCGGGAAGTTGTAGTGGAGCAGGAAGCGCTCCTTCTTCGTGCCTTCGAGGCTGTCGATGTACTGCTCGTCCTCGCCGGTGCCGAGCGTCGCGACCACCAGCGCCTGCGTCTCGCCGCGCGTGAACAGCGCCGAGCCATGCGTGCGCGGCAGCACGTGCACCTCAGACAGGATCGGGCGCACGGTCTCGAGATCGCGGCCGTCGATGCGCCGCTTCGTCCGGAGCACGTCGCCGCGCATGATGTCCATTTCGAGCGCCTTGAAGGCGTCCGTCAGCAGCACCTTCTCCGCCGGATCGTCGGGAAGCTCCACGCCCGCGACCACCGCCTTCTTGGCTTCCGCGCAGAGGTCCTGGCGCTTGCCCTTCTCCTTGGTGGAGAACGCGGTCTTGAGCGTCTCGGCCGCGAGCGCCGCGACCTGGTCCTTGTACTTGCCCTTGTCGGGGATCTGGATGTCCCAGGGCTCCTTGGCGGCCTTCTCGGCCAGCTTGATGATGGCGGCGATCACGGGCTGCATGTGCTTGTGGCCGAACATGACGGCCTCGAGCATCTTGGCTTCCGAAAGCTCCTTGGCCTCGCTCTCGACCATCATCACGGCGTCCTGCGTACCGGCGATGACAAGGTCGAGCGCGCTCTCGGGCATCTCGTCGATCATCGGATTGAGCACGCACTCGCCGCCGATCACGCCGACGCGGGCGCCGCCTATCGGGCCGAGGAACGGCAGGCCGGAGAGCGTCAGCGCGGCCGAGGCGGCCACCATGCCGACGATGTCGGGATCGTTCTCGAGGTCATGGCTCAGCACCGTGACGACGACCTGCACCTCGTTCTTGAAACCTTCGACGAACAGCGGGCGGATCGGGCGGTCGATGAGACGGCTCGTCAGCGTCTCCTTCTCGGTGGGACGGCCCTCGCGCTTGAAATAGCCGCCCGGAATTTTACCGGCGGCATAGGTGCGCTCCTGGTAGTTCACGGTCAGCGGAAAGAAATCGATGCCCGGTTTCGGGCTCTTGGCGCCGACGACGGTCGCGAGCACGCTCGTCTCGCCGTATTGCGCATAGACGGCAGCGTCCGCCTGGCGCGCCATGTGTCCGGTCTCGAGCTTGAGCGTCCGGCCGCCCCACTCAATTTCCACACGATGAATATCGAACATGTTCGTTCTTTCGTTCTCTGTTTTCTCTATCGTTGATGCGCGGCTTGCTTAGCACGAATGGAAGAGGCGCCGCGAACCCAAAAGGCCCGCGGCGCCACGAGTGCTGCGAAGCAAGCCAGTCCCCTGGCGCGCCGAAAGGCCGGAGGCGGATGATCCGCCCGCGCCGGTCGCACGCTGGGAAAATACGCCGGTCAGCGGCGGATACCGAGCTTCTCGATGATCTTCTGGTAACGCGCCTCGTCCTTGCGCTTCACATAGTCGAGGAGCTGACGACGCTGGCTCACCATCTTGAGGAGGCCGCGGCGCGAATGGTTGTCTTTTTTGTGGGTCTTGAAGTGCTCGGTCAGGCCATTGATCCGCTCGGTGAGGATCGCAACCTGCACCTCGGGCGAGCCGGTATCGTTGGTCTTCGTGGCATTGTCTTTGATGATCTTGGTCTTGTGCTCGAGCGTCAGCGACATCGGGGACTCCTTTCTGGATGGAGGGCGGCCGGCCGGAGATGGCAAGCGCGCCTAAGGGCGGCCATGGCCGGGATGTCGTCCAGCCAGGTCGCAAACGCGACCGCAATCGTGTCGGATTTGATCGTCCGGCACAGGGATCTGCGGTCCAAAGAAAATCGCCGTCCGCGCCGGAAAGCGCGAACGGGATGAGGGCTTTATACGGGATGTTGCGGATTACGCAACAGGTCATCGCGCCTGCAGCCCCGCCCGCAACCGACGCGCCCAGGCAGACTTCCCATTGATATCAATGAAAATTTCAGAGTCTACCCCCCGATCCGCCGCTCAGCACCTCGACGGCCTTGTCGAGTTGTGGGTCGGAGCCGGCCGCATAGGGAATGTCGAACGGCACTTCGAGGGTGGGCGTGACGCCCGTCCGCTCGAGCCGCATCCCATCGACGGCGACATCGCTCACCGCCACCATCAGGAAGCTTCCGTCGGACAGCAGATATCCGCGCCCGGCAAGCAGAGCGCCGGCCGTACGCACGCCGATCACCTCGCCGTAGCCGTAGGTCTTGAAGCCGTAGGCCAGCACCTCCTTGCCGCTGCGCGTGCCGCCGTTCACCAGCATCGCCACCGGCTTGCGCCATCGGAAGCTCACGAACTCGCGCTTTCCGGAGCGCTCCGTGAAGGTCATGTCGGGCGCGCGCGCGTTGAACACGTCGAGGAAATGCGGCCGCGCCCCACCCCAGCCGTCGCGCAGGTCCCAGATCAGCGCATCGGCATCCTTGAGCTTGCCGCTGCTCAGCTCGTCGACGAGGATGTCCTGATAGTCCCGCCCGGCATAGGACCACACGCGGATATAGCCGATCCGCTTGCCGTTGGCCTCGATGAGGCGCGCGCTGTCGTGCATGGCGCGGCGGAACGCCTTGCCGGGCTCGATGCGCTCAGGCCGGATCTCGACGACCGTCTCGGGCCCGCTCCGCTCCCGCCGGATGGCGAGGCGGACGGTCGTGCCGACCTTGTCGCGGAAGGAGCCGACCGGCTGGAACGGCGCCCCATCGGCCGACACGATCTCGTCGCCCACCTTGAGGCCCGCCTTCTCCCCCGCAAGTCCGGCCATCACGCCCGTCACGAACGTCTTGCCGTCGATCTCACGCGTGAAGATGCCGATGCCGGGATAGGAGATGCCGTTGGGGAAATGCTTCGGCAGGTCACGCCGGAGGCCGAAGCGGAAGATATCGGCGAGCTGATAGTAAGCCGGATCGTCCGGGGTCGCGTAGATCATATGCGACGCCTCGAGCTCGGCGAGGAGCGCGTTGATCGCCTCCGAGCGCGCCTTCGCGCCCTCGGCGGCGAGGTAGCGCGGCCGATAGCGCGCAACGAGCTGATCCCAGTCGCGCCCGTGCATCTTGCGGTCGTAGAAATGCGTACGGACGAGCCCGGCGGCCTCGTCGAACACAGCCGCCGAGGCCTCCTCACGCGCGAGGCTCGCCGTCGGAGCGGCAGCGAGCACGAGAGCCACAACTGCGAAAATCGCAGCCAGAGCGTGAGCGGCGGAAGCCGGCCGCCGAGACGACGCGCGCATGGACCCTCCCTGAGCCGGCGCGGCATGAGGCGCGCCCTTCCGGGAGATATAGGATCAGCAGGCGACGGAACCAGATGCGCGATCTCGAAGGCTGCGTCCTACCCGAACGTAAAGACGCGCGTCGGATGCAGCGCGCCCTTCTCGATCTCACCCAGTGCCACGATCTGCCCGCGCGACATCGCATAGGCCAGGCCGCTCAGCACGGGCGCATCGCGGCCGCGGATCAGAATGCTGCGTCCCTGCGCCAGATCCGCCGCATCGGACGGGCTGACGTTCAGCTCCAGGATCTCCCCGAGCGCCATCTCCACGGGCCGCAGGAACGTCGTCAGATCCTCACCCGCCTCGGCCGCCTCCTCGATCTCCTCGAGCCCGACGGACTCCTCCTCGCGGAACGGACCGACCTGCGTCCGCCTGAGCCCGACCACATGCCCGTGGCATCCGAGCGCACGCCCCATGTCGCGGGCGATCGCGCGCACATACGTGCCCTTGCCGCAGCGCGCTTCGAAGAGCGCCGTATCCCCGTCCGGAGCATCCACGAGACGCAGCGCATCGATCACGACAGGGCGTGCCTCGAGCACGACCTCCTCGCCGTCGCGCGCCAGCGCATAGGCCCGCTCGCCATTGACCTTGATGGCCGAGAACTGCGGCGGGACCTGCAGGATCTCGCCCGTGAACTGCGGCAGCAGCGCCTCGATGTCCGCAACCGTCGGGCGCAGATCCGAGCGCGCCGTGATCTCGCCCTCGGCGTCGTCCGTTGCCGTCTCCGCGCCCCAGCGCACCATGAACCGGTAGACCTTCTCGCCGTCGACCGCGAACGAGACCGTCTTCGTCGCTTCGCCGAACGCGATCGGCAGAATGCCCGTCGCAAGCGGATCGAGCGTGCCGGCATGCCCGACCTTCTGCGCGGAGAAAAGCCGCTTCAGGATGCCGACCGCGCGCGTGGACGTCATCTCGAGCGGCTTGTCGAGCACCAGCCAGCCGTGCACGGGGTTGCCTTTTTTACGTCGTGCCAAGCTCACCTCTCCTCGGCAAATGAAGCCAGCAACGGCCTCACGTGCGCGATGCTGCGGTCTTTTGCGTCCGGACCAAGATTGCGGAAAATCTCGCGCACGAGCGCGTCGCGTTCATCGAGCGAGACGAACGCCGTGTTCGGAACGAGAAAGAAGAGATTTCCGTGCGAGACGACCAATCCGTCGGGTTCGATCAGCACCTGCGCGATGCCCGGCCACTTCAAATAATATTCGATGTCGTTGGTCGCGATCCGCAAGCCGCCGCTGTCCTGACGGAACCGCGCCTCGGCGTCGTAGTCGGCGCGCTTGCGCGACCGTTTGCGCGAGAGGACGAGAAGGAGCCAGAGCCCGGCGAAGAAGACCGCGAGCAGAATGACGAACGTAGCCCCCTTCGGCCAATCGCGCAGGCTGAGATGACGCTCGACGGACGGCGCGAACAGGCAGGCCACGAGAAACGCACCGATCCAGGCCCACGTCGCCCACCAAATGGGGCCGAACGCCTTGCGGCTCATCGAGCGGCTGAGCTTCGTGAGCCGCTCGAACGGAACGCGATACGTGAGTTCGCGATCGAGCACGGTCAGTCTTTCTCGACGTCGCGGCGCACGCGCTCGCTGTGCAGGAGCTGATCGATCCGCTGCACCTCATCGAAGGTCTCGTCCTCGCGGAAACGAACCTCCGGCGCCGAGCGCAGATCGACCGCATGTGAAATCTCGCCGCGAATGAACTTGGCATTGCGGGCAAGCGCGTCGATCACGACCTTCGTGTCCTTGCCGCCGAGCGGCATCACGTAGGCGGTCGCGAGGCGGAGGTCCGGCGACATGCGCACCTCCGTGATCGTCACCACATGCGAGGCGAGCACGTCGTCATAAATCTCGCCGCGCGCGAGCATCTCCGCAAGCTTGTGGCGGATCAGCTCGCCGACGCGCAACTGCCGCTGCGTCGGCCCCTTGGCGGAATGGCTCTTTTTTCTGGACATCTCTTCTCAACCCAACCGGAATCGAACCGGCACGAGGCTAATAGCCTCTTGTGTAACGCCCCTTCGGCGCCAAAGGCGTCCGGGAGCAAGGCGACCCGCGGCGAGCCGCGCCCCCGCGGAGGCTGCCCGCTCGCGAAAGCGAGCGGAACAGCAGCCGTGAGCGAATCAGAGACTTCTTTTGATTGTCTCGACCTGGAAGCACTCGATCTCGTCGCCTTCGCGGATGTCCTGATAGTTCGCGAACGCCATGCCGCATTCCTGGCCGGCCGGAACCTCTTTGACATCGTCCTTGAAGCGCTTGAGCATCGAGAGCGTGCCCTCGTGGATGACGACCTTGTCGCGCAGCAGACGCACCTTCGCGCCGCGCTCCACCTTGCCTTCCGTGACGAGGCAGCCCGCGACCTTGCCGATCTTCGAGATGTTGAAGACCTGCTTGATCGAGGCGTAGCCGAGGAAGTTCTCGCGCAGCGTCGGCGCGAGCAGGCCGGACATGGCCGCTTTCACATCGTCCACGAGGTCGTAGATGATGCTGTAGTAGCGGATCTCGATACCCTGCGAATCCGCCACCTGCTTGGCCTGCGCGTTGGCACGCACGTTGAAGCCGACGACGACCGCGCCCGAGGCCGCAGCCAGCGCGATGTCGGATTCAGTGATGCCGCCGACGGCCGAGTGTACGAGCCGGGCTTCCACCTCGTCCGTCCCGAGCTTCTTCAACGCGCCCTGGATCGCCTCGACGGAGCCCTGCACGTCGCCCTTGATGACGAGCGTGAAGTCCTTCTTGCCGGCCGAATCCTTGAGCGACTGCATCATCTGCTCGAGCGTGCGCGGCGTGCCGGCAGAGCCCAGCGTCTCGCGGCGCTTGCGGATGCGGTAATCCGTGATCTCACGGGCGCGCCCCTCGTTCTCGACGACAGCGAACTGGTCGCCCGCCTCGGGTGCCGAGCTGAAGCCCAGGATCTCGACGGGAACCGACGGCCCCGCCGTCGCGCAGTTCTTGCCCTGATCGTCGATCAGCGCACGCACACGGCCCCACGACATGCCGGCGACGACGATGTCGCCCACATGCAGCGTGCCGCGCTGCACGAGCACCGTGCCGACCGGACCGCGGCCGCGCTCGAGCTTCGCCTCGATCACGACGCCCTCGGCCGAGCGGTCGGGGTTCGCCTTGAGGTCGAGAACCTCGGCCTGCAGATGGATGGTCTCGAGCAGCTTGTCGAGGTTCGTGCCCTTGAGCGCCGACACCGGCACCTCGAGCGTCTCGCCGCCCATGCTCTCGACGACGATCTCGTGCGAGAGCAGATCCGTCTGCACGCGCTTCGGATCCGACTGCGGCTTGTCGATCTTGTTGATCGCCACGATGATCGGCACATTGGCCGCCTTGGCGTGGTTGATGGCTTCCACCGTCTGCGGCATGACGCCGTCGTCGGCCGCCACCACCAGCACCACGATGTCCGTCACCTTGGCGCCGCGGGCGCGCATGGCGGTGAACGCGGCGTGGCCCGGCGTATCGATGAACGTCACCTTCGAGCCCGACGGCGTCGTCACCTGATAGGCGCCGATGTGCTGTGTGATACCGCCCGCTTCGCCCGAAACGACGTTGGTCTTGCGGATGGCGTCGAGCAGCGACGTCTTGCCGTGGTCGACGTGGCCCATGATCGTCACCACCGGCGCACGCGACCTGAGCGAGTCCTCGTCGTCCTTCTCGCCGATGAAGCCGGTCTCGACGTCGGATTCCGACACGCGCTTCGCGGTGTGGCCGAACTCCGAGACGATGAGCTCGGCCGTGTCCGCGTCGATCACGTCCGTGATCTTGTGCATCGCGCCCTGCTTCATCAGGAACTTGATGAGATCGACCGCCCGCTCCGTCATGCGGTTGCCGAGCTCCTGGATGGTGATGGCTTCCGGAATGACGACTTCGCGCACGATCTTGTCCCTGGGCTGCTGGATGCCCATGGCCTTGAGCTTCTCGCGCTCGCGCTTGCGCTTGAGCGAGGCCAGCGAACGCTCGC
>DAITBB010000024.1:4302-39143 GCA_036823975.1 Hyphomicrobium sp. | reverse complement strand
CCGCGATCATCTACACGGGCGAGAAGGAGCCGGCCCTCTGGCCGCGCCTCGTCAACCGCACGGAAGCGACGATCTTCGCCGGCGTGCCCGCGCTGATGCGCCAGATCCTGAAATACGGCAACGTCACGCCGCGCGCGATGCCGACCCTCCGCCATGCCCTCATCGCCGGCGAGGCGCCGCCGCCCGGCCTCTTCGAGACATGGCGCGAGACGACCGGGACCGACCTCTACGAGGGGCTCGGCATGAGCGAGATCTCGACCTACATCTCGACCGGCCCCGCCGTGCCGCGCAGGCCCGGCACCGTCGGCAAGGCGCAGCCCGGCCGCAACGTCGTCATCCTTCCCGCCGACGGCGGCTCTGATCCCGTGCCGCCCGACACCGAAGGCCTCGTCGCCGTGCACCGCTCGGATCCGGGCCTGATGCTCGGCTACTGGAACCGCCCGGACGAGCAGGCAGACGTGGTGCGCGGCACTTGGTTCGTCGGCGGCGATCTCGGCCGCATGGACGCCGACGGCTACATTACCCACGAGGGCCGCAACAACGAGGTCATCAAGGCGCTCGGCTATCGCGTCTCGCCGGCCGAGGTGGAAGCCGTGCTGGCCACGCATCCCGACATCGCCGAGGTCGCCTGCGCGGAGGTCGCGGTGCGCGCGGACGTGCACGTCGTCGGCGCCTTCATCGTCCTGAAGCCCGAAGCCAACCCGACGAGCGAGGCCATTCGTACCTTCGCCGGCGAGCGCCTCGCCGCCTACAAATGCCCGCGCGAGATCCGCTTCCTCGATCAGCTCCCCCGCACCGCCAACGGCAAAATCCGCCGCGCCGCCCTCGCCGGCGTTTGACCCATCCGAGAGTCAGCAGGCCCCCTGCAACGGACGCGAGCCCGAGCGGCCCGTGTCGGCTTCTTGAGAGTTTCGCGCGATGTGACCATGGGGCTAGTCATCGAGCTGTGACTTGAGCCCATCCAAATCAAGGACACCCCAAATCGCCGCGATCTTGTCGCCCTCAAACTGATAGACGAGATATTCATTCAACGACACGCGACGACCATTCACGGAAACTCCGAACACGTCGCCCGGAGGCGTGCAGACGATCCGCAAGCGAGCAGCGATCCGAGGCGGTTGTACCACCTCCATGTCGACCGTCCAGCGGATGTCCGGGGCGGAGCGGACAACATCGTCAAGTAGCTCCCCTAGGCCTTTCACACCGACTGTTCGGCCGTTGAATTGCACCCCTTCGACGACGAAGTGGTCGAGCTCGTCCCAAGCTCTCCGGTTCAAGCTGTCGATATAGCCATGATACTTTTCAGCAAGCATAGCGGTCTCCGCGGTCTGGGCACGCATTGATTGGGAAGTGGGCATGACGGACGGAACGCTATCCGGCGTCGCGAACGCGACGCCGGATAGCGTAAGGAGCACAGTCGCCGCCAGCAGGACCCGAACAAATACGAGAGGGCTGCAATGAGACGGACCGATAATCGCAATCACGATTATGCTCTCACTCGTTTGCTTTCTTATGGGCGTCGATCGCTCAGAACATCGTATTATTGTGCGGGATATTCTCCGGGATCGGCTGAATGACGTCCCAATGCTCAACGGGCTTTCCGTCTTCCAGGCGGAAGATGTCCATGATGGCTTCGCCTCGCGTACCCGGCTCTCGGATCGTGTGCACGTGCAGAATCACGAAGTCGCCTTCGGCAAACACCCGAATAATTTTCGTCTGAAGGTGCGGATACTTCTTCTTCAACTCGATGAAGAACTCTCGGAAGCCGTCCTTCCCGTCCTTGATGAAGGCATTGTGCTGCTTGTACGTCGGGCCGATCATCGCGACCGCGGCATCAATGTCTTTTTCGTTCAGAAATTTGTTGTAGAACTCAACGATCGTCTTTTTGTTTTTCTCAAGCTGAGCAGCATCCGAAGCCTGTGCAGTTGTGGCGGCAAAAGCCATTGCCGCGCCAACGACAAGTTTTCCGATAAGTGACATAGTCCACTCTCCTTATGGTCTCGCTTTTCGACTAGACTATGTGCCCTGCCCCCGCGTCATTCAAACAGATGCGATCCATACTTCGTATTGGTGGCGTCAATGTCGGCGGTCGTGCGACAATTGCGCGTCGTTAGGGCGGGAATAGATCAAACCCAATCAGCGACCGAACGGCGCTCGCGAGTGGAGCATCATGACGCTAAAGCACCGAGATCTCGCGAGCATCGACCTGAACCTGCTGGTCTCCCTCGACGCGTTGTTGACAGAGCGCAGTGTCACGCGAGCCGCAGGACGAGTTGGAATTGGTCAGTCCGCGATGAGCAGCAGCCTCGCGCGCTTGCGGAAACTTCTCGGCGACGACCTGCTGACCCGCGCATCTGACGGAATGCAGCTCACGCCCCGCGCACGGACGCTGGTCGACCCTGTCCGAGTGGCGCTGCGGCAGTTTCAAAGCCTTGTCTTGGCCGAAGATATCTTCGATCCTTCCACGGCAGAACGCAGTTTTACAATCGCCCTTCCTGGCAGCGTCGAAGGCCATCTTGGCCCGCGTTTGCTGGCGTTTCTGCAACGCGAAGCGCCCGGTGTGCGCCTAACCCTGCGAGCGATAAACTACGACAAATTGCTGACCGAGCTCGATAGCGATCAAGTCGATCTCGGCATCGGCATGATCACCGAAGGTCAGAGCCACCATAAGATTCGCTCGCTCTACCGTTTCGGGTTTTTATGCCTTTTCAATGCGGATCTATTGGGAGTTAAGGCGCCTCTCACACTTGCCGATTACCTTCGCTTCCCGCACATCATGACGAGCGTAACCGGTATGGAACGTGGCGTAGTCGACGCGGCTCTTGCCGCCATCGGCAAGCAACGCAGGCTCGCAGCGACCACCCCACGCTTTACGACCGTGCCACTGCATGTGCAGGCGGCCCCTCTCATCAGCACCATGGTCGATCAACTGGCGCTGACGTTTGCGGAGCGGCTCGGGCTATCGACGAGTCCGGTACCGGTCGCCCTCGACGAACTCACCACCTCGATGATCTGGCATGCCTCTTACGACCACGATCCTGCCCACCGCTGGCTGCGCGAGGTCTTGGTACGGCTCAGCCGCGAGGCGACCCTCGAGCAAGCGAAGGCCTCCATCTGATACGCCGCCATCCTCGTGGCTGACCAGCGAGATGCTCGCCGCTTTGGCTTTCGAGGGATATCGCGGTTTTACATGACTCCCGTCTCGCCCCTCTACGCCGCCTTCGCGCCCTTGGCAGCGATCTCGGCGAGCGCCGAGACGAACCCGCGCACGCCCTTGAAGCGCGCCTCCGGCTGGTCCCAGTCGCCCTTGAAGATGAGCTTATGGTCCGGCTGCAGCTTGGCGAGCCCGCGCGAGGCCTGCAGGAATTGCGCGAGCCCCTGCGCGTTCGCGAACTGGTTGCGATGGAACGTGATGACGGCGCCCTTCGGGCCCGCATCCACCTTCGCGATGCCCGCCGTCCGGCACAGCCCCTTGATCTCCATGACGTCGAGCAGGTGCTCGACCTCCGCCGGCAGCGCGCCGAACCGGTCGACCAGTTCCGCCGCGAACGCATCGATCTCCCCGCGCGTCTCGAGTGACGAGAGCCGGCGGTAGAGCCCGAGCCGGAGCTGCAGGTCGGCGACGTAGGTTTCGGGGATGAGCACCGAAAGCCCGATCGAGATCTCCGGGCTCCACTGGTCGGCCGCTTCCATGTCGCCGCCCTTCATCGCCGCGACGGCCTCTTCCAGCATCGCCTGGTAAAGCTCGAAGCCAACCTCGCGGATGTGACCGGACTGCTCCTCGCCGAGCAGGTTGCCCGCGCCGCGAATATCGAGATCGTGCGACGCGAGCGAGAATCCGGCCCCCAGCGTATCGAGCGACTGCAGCACCTTGAGCCGCTTCTCCGCGCCCTCCGTCAGCGCCTTGCCCGGCGGCGTCGTGAAATAGGCATACGCGCGCCGCTTGGAGCGCCCGACACGGCCGCGGAGCTGATAGAGCTGCGCGAGGCCGAACATGTCCGCCCGATGCACGATCAGCGTGTTCGCGTTCGGCACGTCGAGACCAGACTCGACGATCGCCGTCGAGAGCAGCACGTCGTATTGCCCCTCGTAGAACGCCGTCATGATGTCCTCGAGTTCGGACGGCGCGAGCTGACCATGCGCGACGGCGAGCTTCAGATGCGGCACCGCCTCGCGCAGGAACGCCGCCACCTCCTCGAGATCGGAGATGCGCGGCGCCACATAGTACGTCTGCCCGCCGCGGTCGCGCTCGCGCTTCAGCGCGTCGATCAGGATGACCGGATCGAACTCCGAGATGTACGTCCGCACCGCGAGCCGATCCACCGGCGGCGTCGTGATCAGCGACAGCTCGCGCACGCCCGTCAGCGCCAGTTGCAGCGTGCGCGGAATGGGCGTCGCCGAGAGCGTCAGCACGTGCACGTCCTCGCGGAGCTGCTTCAGCCGCTCCTTGTGCGTCACGCCGAAATGCTGCTCCTCGTCGATCACGAGCAGCCCGAGCCGCTGGAACTCGATCTGCTTGCCGAGCAGCGCGTGCGTGCCGACGACGATGTCGATCGTGCCGTTCTTGAGCCCGTCTTTGACCTCGCCCAGCTCCTTCGCCGCAACGAGGCGCGAGGCTTGCGCGATCTTGAGCGGCAGCGCCTTGAAGCGCTCCATCACCGTGCGCGAGTGCTGCCGGGCGAGCAGCGTCGTCGGCACCACGATGGCGACTTGCAGGCCGTTCATCGCCGCCACGAACGCGGCCCGCAGCGCCACCTCGGTCTTGCCGAAGCCGACGTCGCCGCAGACGAGCCGGTCCATCGGGCGCCCCGAGTTGAGATCCGCCAGCACCGCGTCGATGCTTGCGGCCTGATCCTCGGTCTCCTCGTAGGGGAAGCGCGCCACGAACTCGTCGTAGGCGCCCGCCGGAGGCGCCAGCGCCGGCGCCTCGCGAAGCTGGCGCAGCGCCGCGATCTTGATCAGCTCGGAGGCGATCTCGCGCAGCCGCTTCTTGAGGCGGGCCTTGCGCGACTGCCAGGCCGCGCCGCCGAGCTTGTCGAGCTGCGCCGTGCCGTCGTCCGAGCCGTAGCGCGACAGAAGCTCGATGTTCTCGACCGGAAGATAGAGCGTATCCCCGCCCGCGTATTTGAGCTCGAGACAGTCATGCGGCGCGCCGAGCGCCGTGATCGTCTTGAGACCGTGGAAGCGCCCGATGCCGTGATCGGCGTGCACGACGAGATCGCCGACCGAGAGGCTCGTCGCCTCGGTCAGAACATCCGCCGCCCGCTTCGCCTTGCGCCGCGGCCGCACCAGGCGGTCGCCCAGGATGTCCTGCTCGGCGACGACGACCAGCTCCGGCGTTTCGAAGCCCTGCTCGAGGCCGAGCACCGCAAGACCCGTCACGTTGGGGTCGAGCGCCAGCGCCTCGGCGTAGCCCTCGACCTTCGCCTGCGCCTTGAGCCCGTGATCTGAGAGGAGCGAGGCGAGGCGCTCGCGCGCGCCCGGCGTCCACGCCGCCACGAGCACGCGCCGATGCTCGGCCTGCACCCGCTTCACATGCGCCACGACCGCATCGAACACGTTCGCATCCGGGTTCTGCCGCTCGGGTGCGAACGAGCGGCCCACCTTGCCGCGCCAGGGGCGCACGCCCGCGCCCTCCGTCATCTCGAACGGCGTGAGCCGCACGATCTTGCGTCCGGCGAGCGCCTGCCGCCAGGCCGCGGCGTCGAGGAACATGCGGTCCGGCGGCACGGGCTTGTAGGGCGGCGCACCGAAGCGCTCGGACTCGAGCCCCTCCGTTCGCGCCAGATAATGCTCGGAGATCTGCTCGAACCGGCTCTTCACCGCCTCGTCGACGAGATGGTCGAAGCTCACTGCCGCGCCGTCCATGGTGTCGAACAGCGTTTCGAGATGATCGTGGAAGAACGGCAGCCAATGCTCCTGGCCCGCGTAGCTGCGCCCCGCGCTCACCGCCTCGTAAAGCGGATCGTCGCCCGTCGCCCCGCCGAACAGCTCCACATAGCGCGAGCGGAACAGTGCCGTCGCCGCCTCCCCGAACGCCACTTCCGAAACCGGCATCAGGATGAGCTTGCGCAGCGGCTTGGCGGTCCGCTGCGTCTCCGCGTCGAACGCTTTGACGCTTTCGAGCGTGTCGCCGAAGAAATCGAGCCGCACCGGGTTCTGCCGCCCCGGTGGAAAGAGATCGAGAATGCCGCCGCGCACCGCGAACTCGCCCGGCTCCATGACCGTGCCCGTGCGCCGGTAGCCCGCGAGCCCGAGCCGCTTGACGAGCCGGTTGAGATCGATGCGCTGCCCCGGCGCGAGGCTCTTCATGGCGTTGCGGATGAACGTCCGCGGCGGCACGCGCTGCAGCACGGCGTTGACCGTCGTCAGCACCACCACCGGCTCGCTGCGGCTCCCCAGCGCCAGCCGCGACAGCGCCGTGATGCGCTTGGCCACGATCTCCGGATTGGGGCTGACGCGATCGTAAGGCACCGTATCCCAGGCCGGGAACGGCACCACCCGCACCTTGGGCGCGAAGAAGCGGAGCTGGGCTTCGAGCGCCTCGAGGCGGCGATCGTCGCGCGCCACGTGCAGCAAGAGGCCCGCGCGGGGGCCGTCTGCGGCCTCCTCCACGAAACGCGCTAGCACGAGGGCATCGAGCCCTTCCGGCACGCCCGTAAAGATCAGATCTGCCCGTTCACTCATGTCGTGCCCGCCGCCGGCCTCCGCCGCGCCTCAATTCAAACCGTGGAACCGGCGGATTTCAGCCACGAGATCCGCGAAGGGGCCGCGCGCCTCGGTGCCCTCGGGGCTAAGCAGCCACGCCTGCAGCTCCGGCTCGCTCGCCGCCAGGAACGCCTCGAAGCGCTGAAGCTCCGCCTCCGCCATGCCGGCGAGACGCGCATCCGCGAAGCGCCCGATCAAGAGGTCGAGTTCCTTGGTGCCGCGATGCGCCGCCCGCCAGACGGCACGCCGGCGGCGAACGTCGAGTTCCGCACTCATGATGAGAGAACCGCTTGGAGATCCCGGGCGCTTTGCGCCGCCCATCGAGAGGTGTCATATAGCGCCCTGGCCGGCCGATGTCAGCCCGTCCGGCCTGAACGCCCGTGCCCGCGTCGCCGCAGGCGCCCTCCGAGCGGATTTCGACCGACACCCATGCGGCCCATCGAGCTCAATCCCCTGTTCGTCTCCGCCGAGGTCCTGAAAGGCATCGGCCCGCGCGTCACGGTCCTGCTCAAGAAGGCGCTGCGGCTGCCCGTGGGCGTCGCCCAGCCGCGCGTCATCGACATGCTGTGGCACCTCCCGACCGGCGTCATCGACCGGCGTGCGGAGCCGACGGTGGCCGCCGCGCTGCCGGGCACCATCGCCACCCTCAAGGTCCGTGTGCTGAAGCACAAGGCCCCGCCCCGCGGCAACACCAAGGCGCCCTACAAGGTCGCCACCGAGGACGAGACCGGCCGCCTCGACCTCGTCTTCTTCCGGGCCGAGCGCTCCTTCATCGAGCGCCAGCTCCCCGTCGGCGAGGAGCGCTACGTCTCGGGCCGCGTCGAGCGCTACGGTGAGACGCTGCAGATGGCGCATCCGGACTACATCGTCGCCCCCGACCAGCGGGACGAGCTGCCGCTGCTCGAGCCCGTTTATCCTTTGACCGCCGGCCTCTCCGGCAAGATCCTGCACAAGGCCGAGCGCCAGGCCCTCGATCGCGTTCCGGAGCTGGCGGAATGGCAGGATGCGGCCTGGCTCAAGCAGCAGGGCTGGCCCACCTTCGCCGAGGCCCTGACGCGCGTGCACCGGCCGGAGGACGCCGCCGACGTCTCGCCGGGCAGCACGCCCCTCCAGCGCCTCGCCTACGACGAGTTGCTCGCCAACCAGCTCGCCCTCGCCATCGTGCGCGAAAGCTTCAAGGCCCAGCGCGGACGCCCCGTCAAAGGCGACGGCCGCATCCGCGCCCGCATTACCGCCGCGCTCCCCTTCGCGCTCACCCGCTCGCAAACGTCTGCCCTGCAAGAAATCGAGGCCGACATGGGCGCCCCGCGCCGCATGCTGCGCCTGCTGCAGGGCGACGTCGGCTCCGGCAAGACGGTCGTCGCACTGATGGCCATGGCCGTCGCCGTCGAAGCGGGCGCCCAGGCCGCCCTCATGGCCCCCACCGAGGTGCTCGCCCGCCAGCACCTCGAGACCATCGCCCCCCTCGCGGAGCACGCCGGCCTCAACATCGGCCTTCTCACGGGCCGCGAGAAAGGCCGCGCCCGCGACGAGGTTCTCGCCCGCCTCACCTCCGGCGAGATCGACATCCTCATCGGCACGCACGCGCTGTTCCAGGACGACGTGACCTTCCGCGATCTCGCCTTCGCCGTCATCGACGAGCAGCACCGCTTCGGCGTGCACCAGCGCCTCGCGTTGCAGACCAAAGGCGGCGACGGCGGCGCCAACATGCTGGTCATGACGGCCACCCCCATTCCCCGCACGCTGTTGATGACACACTACGGCGACCTCGAGGTCTCGAAGCTCACGGAGAAGCCGGCCGGCCGCAAGCCGATCGTCACCAAGCAGATCTCCAATACGCTCATCGAGCGGCTCATCGCGCGCATCCGCGCCCAGCTTGCCGAGGGCGCGCAGGTCTATTGGGTGTGCCCCCTCATCGAAAGCTCCGATGTCTCCGACCTCGCCGCCGCCGAGGAGCGCCACGCCCATCTGACGCAGGTGCTCGGCGAAGGCATCGGCCTCCTGCACGGCGGCATGACGAGCGCCGCCAAGGACGCCACCATGGCGGCCTTCGCCGACGGCAACCTCAAGGTCCTCGTGGCGACGACGGTCATCGAGGTCGGCGTCAACGTGCCGAACGCCAATATCATGGTGATCGAGCACGCCGAGCGCTTCGGCCTCGCCCAGCTTCACCAGCTTCGCGGCCGCGTCGGACGCGGCAGCCGCGAGAGCTTCTGCATGCTGCTATTCCAGGATCCGCTGACGCGGACCGCCCGCGAGCGCCTCGCGATGATGGAGGAGACCGAGGACGGCTTCCTCATCGCGGAGAAGGACCTCGAGCTGCGCGGCGGCGGCCAGGTGCTGGGCGCGCGCCAGAGCGGGGAAGCGGAGTTCCGCGTCGCCGTCGGCATGGCGTTCGCGAACCTGCTCGCCGCCGCCCACGACGACGCCCGCATGATCCTGGCCGCCGACCCGGCGCTCACCACGCCGCGCGGCCAGGCGCTCCGCCGCCTCCTCTACCTCTTCGAATGCGACGAGGCCATCCGCCTCTTCCGCGCGGCGTGAGCCACGGTGTAGTCCCCCACGCACTCACGTTCGCGACGTGGAGCTTCTGCGACAGAATTTACGTGCTGACATCGTGAGCGCCGCGCGACAAGCCACGCTGGAAGGACCACGCGTCGGCGAGACATTCGAAAGTCTCATCCCTCAGATAAAAGAGGAAGTGCCGCCCTTCCCATCCGCCGATGATCGTTTTCGTCCAGTCCTGCGGCGCCGACCTGAGCGGATCATCGCCAAGGATCTCGTAGAACTCTCCCCACGCCGGTGCGCTGCCGACATAGCGGCATTGTCCACGATACCAGCCCTCGTCGTTCGTAGGCCCGAGGCGCCAGCATCGCGCGCCGGTGAAGGTCAGTTGCGCCACTTCCTCGTCACCCGCTTCGAACTGAAACGGATTGAGAAAGAAGCTCAGCCGAACCGTGGCTCCCTCGCACTCTACGATCGGAACGGGCGCATTCGGCTCGGCATTCCAGCCATGGTTCAGTCGCTCGAACGTCGGGCGTCGCATGAGGATATCGGCCGCGGTCATGCGATCGCTGCGCCGGCCATCACGTCGGGCTCTCCGGCGCTGCGGGCGGCGGCCGCTTGGCTTCCGTCCGCACGCTCCGCTCGGCGAGCTGCCGGAGGCGCGCCTCGTAGTCTGGCGTCACCATGCCCGCCGAGATCACGACCTTCGCCGCGTCCTCCACGCTCATCTTGAGGAACGTCACGTCGCGGCGCGGCACGAAGCAGATGAACCCCGTCGGCGGCACGATGCCCGTCGGCATGAACACGGTGAGCAGGTCGTCCTCTCCGCCCGGTTTCGAAATGCCGATCTCGCCCTTGGTCTCGCCCGTCACGAACACGATCGACCACAGCCCCTTCGAGGGGAACTCGATGAGCCCCACCTTCTGAAAGCCGGCCTGCGCCCCGCTCGCCGTCGTCGTCGAAACGAGAGACTCGAAGAATTGCTTCAGCGCGCGGTAGACGTTGCGCACGATCGGCATGCGGTCGAGCGCCATCTCGCCGAACGAAATGAGCGAGCGGCCGAGCAGGTTCGCCGTGAGCGCGCCGATCATCGTCAGAAACACGAAGCCGAACAGAAGCCCGATGCCCGGCACCGGGAACGGCAGGTAGTTGTCCGGCAGATAGGCGCTCGGCACGAACGGTTTCAGCCACGCGTCGGTGACGTTGATCACCCACCAGATGATGTAGATGGTGAGCGTCACCGGCCCGACGATGATGAGCCCGGTCAGAAAATAGTTGCGCAGCCGCGCGCCGATGCGCAACGGCGCTCCGTCGTCGGTGGCGAGGCGCTGCAGCCCGGAGAGCGGGGCCGTGTCGCCCCTCTCGGGCGGAGGTTTACCGGCAGGCTTGCTCATCGCGCCATCGTGCGGTCCTGCACCCCCGCCGTCAACTGGCGGCCGTGGCCACCGGCGCCCCGAAATCCGCAGCTACTGCGTGACGACGAGGCAGTCGAAGCCCTGAGGCTTCAGCGTCGCGCAGAGCTGGCCCGGCTCCTTGGAGTCCGCATAGGGCCCGAGCCGCACGCGGTAGAACGTGCCCATGCTGCCGATCACCGTCTCGTCGATCTCGGGCCGCACCCGCCCGTCCCGGACCGGCTGATAGCCCGAGAGCGATTGCGCCAGGCGCTCGGCCTCCTCGCGCGAGCGCACGGCCGCGACCTGCAGCTTGTAGCGCCCGCCCGGGGCCGCCGTCGCGACGCGGGCCGGCGCTGCGGCGGCCCCCGTGCTCCCGGTCGCCCACGGCATTTGCTCGGAGGCCGACGGAGAATCCGGCCCGCGCTGCAGCATCGACGAGGTCTGTGAGGTCGCGCCCGTGGGATCCGTCGTCTCCCAGCCCGAAGCGCCCGCCGTCGACCCGGTCGTAACCGCCGTCGTGGTGGTCGCCTCGGCTGGCGCGGCGCCGGGGCTGAACATGTTCGAGAAGAAGCCCGAAACGGCCTGGCCCGTGCCCGCCAGCGGATTGCTCCACGCTGTCCCGCCCGGAGCCGCCGGCGGCGGCGTCGACGGCGCCGTCAGGCCCACGGCCTCGGGTGGCGGCACGTAGCTTGCGACGATGGTCTGCGCCGGCGCGGGGCTGGCCGCGGCACTTGCCGCCGTCGCCGTATCCCACGACGACGTCTGGGCCGCCTGAGCGGTCTCGGAAACGGCGCCGAAGCCCATGGCCGGCGCCGAGGCCGCAGCGTCCGAGGCGGCCACCGTGGTGGTCGCGAACCCGGCCGCCGCCGGCGGAGCCGGCTCAGCCGCCGACGATCCGCCGAGAGACGGCAGGAAGCTCCAGAACGACGAGGATTGTTGCTGCGGCTCGCCCCCGGCCGGCGCCGCCGCAGTTTGAGCTGCCGGCGCTGCCGGCGCCGCTGGCGATCCCGTCAGGGACGGCATCGAGAACCCGCTCCAGAACGATTGCTCCGTCACCTCCACGACCTGCGTGCCCGGCGAGGACGTCGCCGGGGCCGCAGCCGTTGCAGGGGTCGAGGGGCTCTGGTCCATCGGCGCCGCGCCGATCGGCGGCGGCGAGTCTCCGAGGCCCGCCTCCTGATAGGCGAGCTTGCGCGCCTCGATGGCCTTGGTCTTGAGATCCGGCGGCAGCCCGCCCTTGAGCCAGACGGCGGTGGTCAGGTCCGAGATCGCTTGCGCGGGTCGTCCGAGTTGCCGATAGGCCGATCCGCGATAATAAAGCGCACGCGCCATCTGCGCGTTCGGCAAGCCGCCGCCGGCGAGCGCCGTGGAAAGCTGCTGCTCGGCACGCGCGATGTCGCCCGATTCGAACGACCGCACACCGGCTGCATAAGCCTGCTGCCCGGCAGCCGCCGCCGCTCTCTGGGCCTCCGCTGCGGATTTGGCATCCTTCGCCGCCTTAGCCTTGCTGGCCTGGGCCGCCGCCTCGCTCGCGAACGGCAGCGATGCGATGGAAAGAAGCACGCCCGCGGCCAGCGCCAGCGGCACGCCCACGCGCACCTTTCCCCGACCGAACGAACCGAATCCCCGATGCGTCGCACTCACCATGCGCACTCTTCCCAGCCGCTGTTCCAGACGCAGCACCCCCGTGATCGTGTAGGTCAACCAGAAGGAAGAGGCAAATCGAGGGCACCGCGATGGCCCTCTTATCCCCTCATTCCACCGTCACCGACTTGGCGAGGTTGCGCGGCTGATCGACGTCCGTCCCCATGAAGACCGCCGTATGATAGGCGAGAAGCTGCACGGGAACGGCGTAGATCAGAGGATCGGTCAACGGATGAGCGGTGGGAACGGCGATGTGGGCCGCCACCTCGCATCCGATCTTCTCCGGATCAGCGTTTGAAATCAATAGGATCTGCCCGCCTCGCGCGGCCACCTCCTGCACGTTCGAGATCGTCTTCTCGAGCAGGTCGTCGTCCGGCGCCACGACGATGACGGGCACGTTCTCGTCGATGAGCGCGATCGGCCCGTGCTTGAGCTCGCCCGCCGCATAGCCCTCGGCATGGATGTAGGAGATCTCCTTGAGCTTGAGCGCCCCTTCGAGGGCCAGCGGAAAGCTCGAGCCCCGGCCGAGGTAGAGCACGTCGCGGGCCTTGGAGAGCGTCTGCGCC
The DNA here is from genome assembly GCA_036823975.1 of Hyphomicrobium sp. Taxonomy (GTDB): domain Bacteria; phylum Pseudomonadota; class Alphaproteobacteria; order Rhizobiales; family Hyphomicrobiaceae; genus Hyphomicrobium_C. Next base: position 26,326 of record DAITBB010000024.1, on the reverse strand, counting down.
AGCTCCAGGAACTGCGTCTCGTCCTGAAGCAGCGTCGAGATCAGCCGCGGCACCTCGATCAGGGCCGTGACCAGCTCCTGCTCCTGCGCCTCCGAGAGCACGCCGCGCGTCCGCCCGAGGCCGATCGCGAGGCAGGCGAGCGCCGCAAGCTGGCAGGTGAACGCCTTCGTCGAGGCGACGCCGATCTCCGGCCCAGCCAGCGTCGGCAGCACCGCGTCCGATTCGCGCGCGATCGTCGAGGTGCGCACGTTGACGACGCTCGCGATGCGCTGGCCGTTGGCGCGCGCATAGCGCAGCGTCGCGAGCGTGTCGGCCGTCTCGCCCGATTGCGAGACGAAAAGCGCGAGCCCGCCCTCGGGCAGCGGCGCCTCGCGGTAGCGCAGCTCGGAGGCGACGTCGATCTCGACGGGCAGGCGCGCATAGCGCTCGATCCAGTACTTGCCGACGAGCCCCGCATAATAGGCCGTGCCGCACGCCGAGATGGTGACGCGCGAGATCTTGGAGAGATCGACGCCGAGATCCGGAAGATTGACGCGCCCCGTCGCCATGTCGAGATAGTTGGCGAGCGTGTGGCTGATCACCTCGGGCTGCTCGTGGATCTCCTTCGCCATGAAATGGCGGTGGTTGCCCTTGTCCACCAGCAGCGAGCTCGCGGCAGACTTGATCTGCGGCCGCTTCACCGGCCGGCCGGCATGGTCGAAGATCTCGACACCCGCGCGCCGCATCACCGCCCAGTCGCCTTCCTCGAGATAGGTGATGGCATCGGTGAACGGCGCGAGCGCGATTGCATCGCTGCCGAGATACATCTCGTCCCGGCCGTGCCCGATCGCGAGCGGGCTGCCCTGGCGCGCCGCAATCATGAGATCGTCCTCACCCGCGAAGATGATGCCGAGCGCGAACGCACCGCGCAGCTTGCCGAGCGCAGCCCGCACCGCCTCGATCGGGCCGGCGCCGGCGCGCAGCTCCTCCGTCACGAGATGGACCACGGCCTCCGTGTCGGTATCGGTCTCGAACACGTGTCCTTTGGCCGAAAGCTCGTCCTTGAGCTCGCGGAAATTCTCGATGATGCCGTTGTGCACGACGGAGACGGCGTCCGTCATGTGCGGGTGCGCATTGCGCTCGATCGGCCGGCCGTGCGTCGCCCAGCGTGTATGCCCGATGCCGATGTGCCCATCGAGCGGCTCGGCGAGAAGACGCGTCTCGAGGTTGCGCAGCTTGCCTTCCGCGCGGCGCCGCTCGAGATGCCCGTTCTCGACGGTCGCGATGCCTGCGCTATCGTAGCCGCGGTATTCGAGCCGCCGCAGCGCATCGACGAGATCCGCCGCAACGGGTTTGCTGCCGATGATGCCGACGATCCCACACATCCGTTTGCCTTTCGCTCAATTCCGGGCCGCGCTGCAAATCAGCAGGTCCCTGGGGCGTAAGGGACGTTGGCGGGCCTATCAAATCAAACAATATGTCCGTTCTTAACTCGGCCTATTTCGCCGCAGCAGCCTTGCGCCGCGCCATCATGGTGCGGAATTTCTCGGCCCACCCCGGCCGCTCGTCCTGGGCGCTGCGCTCGAGCGCGAGCGCATGGGCCGAAACGTTCTTGGTGATGACGCTGCCCGATCCGATGTAGGCCCCGTCTCCGATCTTGACCGGCGCCACGAGCGCCGAGTTCGAGCCCACGAACGCGCCCGCGCCGATCTCCGTCTTGTGCTTGAAGAAGCCGTCGTAGTTGCAGAAGATCGTGCCCGCGCCGATGTTGGCGCCCGCCCCCACCGAGCCGTCGCCGAGATAGGAGAGATGATTGGCCTTGGCCCCGTCGCCGAGGCTCACGTTCTTCACCTCGACGAAATTGCCGACGTGCACGTCGCGCCCGAGCACCGCGCCCGGCCGCAGCCGCGCGAACGGCCCGATGCGGGCGCCGGCCCCGATTCGCGCCCCTTCGAAATGCGAGTTCGCCTTGATCTCGGCCCCCTCCTCGACCGTCACGCCGGGGCCGAAGAAAACATTGGGCTCGATCGTCACGTCGCGGCCAATGACGGTGTCGTGGCAGAGCCACACGGTCTCCGGCGCGATCAGCGTCACCCCATCCGCCATCACGCGCTCGCGCGCACGCCGCTGCCAGATCGCTTCCGCTTCCGCGAGCTCGCGGCGCGCATTGACGCCGAGCACTTCGTCCTCGTCGCAGACGACCGCCGCCGCGCGGCCCCCGTTCCGGCGCACGATCTCCACCGCATCGGTCAGATAGTATTCGCCCTTGGCGTTCGCATTCCCGATCTCGCCGAGCACCGCCAGCGGATCCTCCAGCCGGAACGCCATGACGCCCGAGTTGCAGAGCCGGATCGCCCGCTCCGCCTCGCTCGCGTCCTTCGCCTCGCGGATCGCCGTCAGCGTGCCGTCGGGCGCGGTGACGAGGCGGCCGTACGCACCGGGATCGCGAGCCTCGAAGCCCAGCACCGCGAGCGCGGCGCCCTTGTCCAGCTCCGCGCGCAGCGCCTGGATCGTCTCGGGCCGGATGAGGGGCGTATCGGCGAACAGCACGAGGAGGTCGCCGCGATGGGCGCCGATCGCCGCGCGCGCCGCCAGCACGGCATCCGCCGTGCCGAGCTGGCTCTCCTGCACGAACACTTCGGCATCCGGCGCGTGCGCCAGCGCCTCCTTGCGCACGGCGTCCATGTCCGGCCCGACGACGACGGCAAGCTTGTCGCCGCCCACGCTGCGGGCCAGCGCGATCACGTGCCCGAGCATCGAGCGCCCGGCGATGCGATGCAGCACCTTGGGCAGGGCAGAGCGCATGCGCGTGCCTTTGCCGGCACCCAGAACGACGGTGAGCAGCGGTGAGCTCATGGAGGATCCTGAACGCTAGAGGTGGAGAGATAGGACGGCGCCGGACATGCTCCGGCCCGCCGCCGGGCGCAGAAGGAAGGCCAAACGCCTTGAAAAGGCAAGAATCGACTGCACGCTATCTCCGTGTCTGGACGATCGCAAATGCTGCCGATAGCCCAGCGCGTTACCCCGCCGGGCCCCGCGTCGATATCCCCAAATCGTCCACAGTTGCATCACCCCGTTGCGTTGACCCCCCGGGGGGACTCACGCCACCTAGGACCTCTGCCCGAGGCGCGCCGCCGATCCTCGGGATCCGACATGAAAGTCCATGATTTTCCAAGAGATCCGGAACCCGATGATGACGGAAAAGACCACGTCTCAGCCCTCTTCGCCGCAGGTCCGGAGCCGCACGCTCACACCTTATGTGGCAGGTTGGACCGTGCTCGCGGCGCTTTCTCTTGCCTATCTCGGCGCCCTGGCCACGCAGCCGACGCTGGTCGCGGGCTACCTCGGCGCCGACGAGGAGGTGGCCGAGGAGGCTGCCGCACCCGCCGCGAGCCTGAACGAGACCGTCGCCGAGGTGCGGACCCTGCGCGGCACCATCGACCTCTTCCGCAACGAGCTGATCGAGCTGCGCGCCCAGGTCTCGAGCCAGACCGATACCGCGCGCGAGCTTGCCGGCCGCATGGCCGCGCTCGAAGCCGCACCCGCCGAGCAGCAGGTCGCCGCGGCCGAGCCGAAAGACGCAGCCCCCCCGGTCAAGGGCAAGAAGGGCGCCGAGCCGGCCCAGCAGGCCGCCGCCAAGGCCAACGCCAAGGACGAGAAAAAGAAGCTCGCGGCCAAAGCCGAGAAGAAGAAGCTCGAGACCGGCAGCGTCGCCACTCCGGCTGCGGGCGCGATCACCTTCGGCCCGCCGACGGTCACGACCACGACGGCGGTCGGCCCGCCGTCTCAGCAGGTCGGCGTCCAGATCGCCACCGGTCCCTCCGTCGACAGCCTGCGCCTGAGCTGGACGCTCCTGAACGAGCGCCACGGCGACTCCATCCGCCCCTACGAGCCGCGCTACAAGACCGACGTTTCAGGCAACCAGCAGACCTACGATCTGGTCATCGGCCCGGTCGCCAGCCCGGACGAGGCCCGCCGGCTCTGCCAGGAGCTGGCCCTGAAGGCGACTCCCTGCCAAGTTACCCGCTACACCGGCGACGCACTCTAGGCGAAGCTCCCCCACTTCCTTCTCCCATAGGGGGAAGGTGCCCCGGTCGAGCCGGAGGCTCGCAATCGAAAGAGCCGGCGGATGAGGGGCTTTGGCGCACACCACGCCAGCCGCAGAGCCCAGAACCTCACCCAACCCGAAAACAGCCCTACAACGCCCCCGCCTTGAACGTATCGCAAACGTTCATCTGGCCGGATTCGTAGCCGCGCTTGAACCATTCCACGCGCTGCGCCGCCGAGCCGTGCGTGAACGCATCGGGCACCACGTGACCTTGCGTGCGCTTCTGGATCATATCGTCGCCGATCTGGCTCGCGGCGTTGAGTCCTTCCTCGATATCGCCGCTCTCGAGACGGTTCTTGAGCTGGTCGTTGAGGTTGGCCCAGACGCCCGCTAGGCAGTCGGCCTGCAGTTCCATCATCACCTGGATGCGGTTGCCTTCGCGCTCGCTCACCTGAGACTTCGCACGCTGCACCTGGTCGGCAATGCCGAGCAGCGTCTGCACGTGATGGCCCACCTCGTGCGCGATCACATAGGCCTGCGCGAAATCGCCCGGCGCGTTGAAGCGCCGCTTCAGCTCGTCATAGAAGGCGAGGTCCACATAGACCTTCTGATCGAGCGGACAATAGAACGGCCCCATCGCCGAAACACCTGTACCGCACGCCGTGCGCGTGCCGCCCGTGAACAGCACGAGCTGCGGCTCCTTGTACTTGCGCCCGAAGCTCTCGAACACGCGGTGCCACACGTCCTCGGTATCGGCCAGCACGCGCGAGATGAACACCTTCATGTCGTCCGTCGCCTGCGGCACCTGCTTCTGCTGGCCCGCCTGCTCCGAGCCGGGCAGGCCCGGGATCTCGAACGGACGCTCGCCGCCCTGGCGGCGCGGCGCCTCGGTCGTCTGCTTGGGCATCTGGCCGGAGATATCCGGGAACCCGCCACCGCCGAGCAGCACCTCGAGCGGATTGATTCCGAAGAAGAGCATGATGGCGCCGAGGATCAGAAGCGACGTCAGGCTCATGCCGCCCCGGCCGCCGATTGGGATCTGAATACCCCGGCCGCCACCGGGAAACCTCATGCCGCCGCCACCCTGACCGCGCCGGTCGTCGACATTGCTGCTCTGGCGATCGTCATCATCGTAGCGCATGAAGGGGCACCCGTGTTCGGTTCTCGACGGCCGACCATAGCTTCAGAGACGGCATGGTTTCCAGTCGTTTGACCGCGGGGGGCCTTCGCGCAACCGATCCACCGCGCCGCGTTCCGGACAACGCCCGGCCGGAGCTGTCCGTCGAAGAGAAGTCCGCGCGCGCCTGTGGGCAAGCCGCGCAAGCGCGTTGTAGGTTGCGGGAGCCGGGTGCTAAAGCGCGCTCACGTCCGCAATCCCGCGAGCGTCAGGAGGGGATCTTGCAGCGTCCACATCCGCCGTTCCACACCAAGCCGGCCCGTCGCACACGGGCCGCCTGCCTTGAAGGCCAGGCCGGTCAGAAAGTGCCATCCGCATCCTGCCCCGCGACCATGGCACGGCGCCACCCGGTGAAGCTGGCGCGCCTCAACGCCGCCGCGGCCCGCGAGAGCCTCAGTGCCGCCACAGGCACCGCCTGAGCGGCCTGCCCACGGGCAATAAGCACGCCGCCAGCCGGCGCCTCACAACCCCGCCGACATGCCGCCATCGACGGCCAGCTCCGCCCCCGTGACGTAGGCCGAATCCGCGCTCGCGAAGAACAAAGCCGCCTGCGCGATCTCGTCCGCCGTCCCGAACCGGCGCATCGGCGTCTTGTCGAGCAGCGCCTTGCTGACGAGCGGATTCCTGAGAAAGCGCTCGGTCAGCGCCGTCTCGATGTAGCCCGGCGCCAGCGAGTTCACGCGGATGTTGTAGGGCGCGTACTCGACGGCGAGCGCCTTGGTGAGCGCCGTCACCGCCCCCTTGGTGGCGGAATAGCCGGCGAGCTGGCGCAGCCCGCGCTGGCCCATGATCGACGACACGTTGATCAGCGAACCCGCCTCCGACGCCTTCAGCATCCCGAACGCATCGCGTGCGATGCGCACGACGCCATCGAGGTTGACCTCGCGGATCTTCACCCAGTCCGCATCCGACAGGTGGCGGAAATCGCTGCGCACGTTGAGCCCGGCGTTGTTGACCACCACATCCGCGCGCCCGAACGCCCGCTCCACCTCGCGGAACAGCGCCGAGACGTCCTGCCCGCGCGACACGTCGACGGTCATCGCGGTCGCCTTGTGGCCGGCACGCGTCAGCGCCTCGACCGCCTCCTCCGCCGCCACGCCGTTGAGATCGGTCACGAGCACGTGCGCGCCTTCCGCCGCGAACAGCGAGGCGATCGCCCGGCCGATCCCGGCGCCCGCGCCCGTCACCACGGCCACTTTATCCTTCAGTCTGTCCATCGACGTATTCTCTGCCATGAGCGCTCGGGGAGCGACTAACGCTCCCGAGCCGGGAACGGGGAACAATTCCGTCCGTTTGCTAAACGCCTGCGGGCGCCGTCCACACTTCGCGCATCGTCACGAGCTCCTCCGCGGCCGAGGGGTGAAGCGCCACGGTCGCATCGAAGTCGGCCTTCGTTGCGCCGAGACGCACGGCAACAGCCGCCATCTGCACGATCTCCGCCGCATCCGCGCCCAGCACGTGACATCCGAGCACACGCCCCGTCGCCCGGTCCACGACGAGCTTCATCAGCATCCGCTCGCTGCGCCCGGCGAGCGTGTTGCGCATCGGCCGGAAGCGCGACTTGTAGAGATCGATCTCGAAACCCTGCGCGCGCGCCGCCACCTCCGAGAGGCCGACGGTCGCCAGCTCCGGCGTCGTGAACACGCCCGTTGGAATGCAGGAATGATCGACCTGCACCGGCCGCTTGCCGAACACCGTATCGGCGAACGCATGCCCTTCCCGGATTGCGACGGGCGTCAGGTTCACTCGGTCCGTCACGTCGCCCACGGCGAAGATGCCGGGCGCCGTCGTCTGCGAGAAGGCATCGACCAGGATCTCGCCGCGCGAACCCGTCCTCACCCCGGCGGTCTCGAGCCCGAGATCCGCCGTCGCAGGCGCGCGCCCGATCGCCGACAGCACGAGATCCGCTTCGAGCGTGTCGCCGCTGCGCAGCGCCACGTTGAAGCTGCCAGCGGAGGCGGCCACGCTCTCGAGCGCCTCGCCCATGACGAGCCGGATGCCGCGCGCCGCCATCGCCTCCATGAGCCCGTCACGCAGGTCCTCGTCGAAGCCGCGCAGCACCTTGTCGCGCCGGTGCACGAGCGTCGTCTCGACGCCGAGCCCGGCAAAGATCGACGCGAACTCGACGGCGATGTAGCCGCCGCCGCAGACGACGATCCGCCGCGGCAGCTCATCGAGCTCGAAGATCTCGTTCGAGGTGACGATGTGCCCCGCGCCCGGAATGTCGCCGTAGCGCATGGGCCGCCCGCCGGTCGCGATCAGGATCGTCGCGGCCGTGATGCGCCGCCCGTCCGCGAGACGCACTGAGCACGGCCCGTCCAGACGCGCACGCTCGGCGAGCGTCGTCACGCCCTTGGCCTTGAGGTTAGCCTCGTAGACGCTTTCCAGGCGCGCGATCTCGCGATCCTTGTTGGCGATGAGCCGCCCCCAGTCGAACCGCGTCGTGCCGACGGTCCAGCCGAAACCTGCCGCATCCTCGAAATCGTCGGCGAAGCGCGAGGCATAGACGAGGAGTTTCTTCGGCACGCAGCCGCGGATCACGCACGTCCCGCCGAAGCGGTCGCTTTCGGCGATGGCCACGCGCGCGCCATAGCCGGCCGCGATGCGGGCCGCACGCACGCCGCCCGAGCCGCCGCCGAAGACAAAGAGATCGTAATCGTGTGCCATGATGAAGGTCTGCCGTCTCCAACGCGCGGCCACCCTGACCGAACGGGCGGCGCCCCGCAACCGGCCCGACCGCCGCAGCGCGCAAGACGAGCCATCCCGCCCGTCAGGCCGTTTCCGTCGTTTCCGCGTACCGCGCCTCGATCACCGTGACGCCTTCCGGCCCGCCCAGGATGGCGATATCGGCAATGCCGAGAAAGAGGCCGTTCTCGACCACGCCGGGGATGAATTTCAGCGCCTCGTCGAGCGACTCGGGATCATCCACGCGCCCGAAGGCGCAATCGAAGATGAAGTTGCCGCCATCGGTCACGAACGGCCGCCCGTCCCTGTCGAGGCGCAGCGTGATCTCGCCCTGGCAGCCCGCATCGTGCGCCAGCATCTCGATCATGTTGCGCGTGGCCGTCACGCCGAAGCGCACGACCTCGACCGGCAGCGGAAAGGTGCCGAGCTTGTCCACGCGCTTGCTCTCGTCGGCAATGACGATCATGCGGTCAGAGGCCGTCGCCACGATCTTCTCGCGCAGAAGCGCGCCACCCCCGCCCTTGATGAGCCGCAGCTCCCCGTCCACCTCGTCGGCGCCGTCGATGGTGAGGTCGAGCAGCGGCGTTTCGTCGAGCGTCGTCAGCGGCACGCCGAGCCGCTCGGCCAGAACCCGAGTCGCATCGGACGTCGGCACACAGAGCACTGAGAGACCCGCCCTCACCTCCGCCGCCAGAAGCTCGACGAAGATCGCCGCGGTCGAGCCGGTGCCGAGCCCCAAGCGCATCTTGGGCTCGACATAGCCGAGGGCACGCCGCGCCGCGGCCAGCTTGTGGGTTTGAACGGACATCCCGCTTCCTTCCGATGCGTGTCTTGTCTGCCAGTCGTTGGCGGCCAGGGCAAGCGTCAAACACGGCCTCGAGGGCAAAATATGCGACAGTGCTTGACCTTGCGAGGTTGCCGCGATGCGCCTAAACGAGGCCGATGCAGAATGCGACTCTCGTTTTCGATCTCGACGGCACCCTGGTCGACAGTGCCCCCGATCTCGTCGCCGCCGCCAACCATGCCCTCGCCGACCTCGGCCTCGCGCCCGTCGCCGCCGAGACGCTGCGCGCCAGCATCGGCTTCGGCGCCCGCCGCATGATCCTCGCCGGGCTGAGCCACACCGGCCGCACCCTGCCCGACGCCGAGGTCGACCGCCTGCTCGTCCGCTTCCTCGCTTATTACGAGCCCAACATCGCCCGCGAAAGCCGCCCCTTCGCGGGCGCCGTGGCCGCCCTCGAAGCCTTCCGCGCGGAGGGCGCACGCCTCGCGGTCTGCACCAACAAGCGCCTGGCGCTCGCCCGCCATCTCCTCGACGCGCTGGACCTCGCCCACCTGTTCGACGGCGTGGCCGGGCGCGACAGCTTTCCCGTCCACAAGCCCCATCCCGACCATGTGCTCGGCGCCATCCGCCTCGCCGGCGGAGATCCGAGGGCCGCCATCATGATCGGCGACACCGGCATCGATGTGGCCGCGGGCCGCGCCGCCGGCATCCCGGCCATCGCCTGCACCTTCGGATACTCCGAGGCCCCGGTCGAAACGCTCGGGGCGGACGCGGTGATCGGACATTATAATGAGCTCGCGACGGCCGTCCGCCGCCTGCTTCCCGCCACTACCCCAGGTTGAGAATTAGGGCCTGCGGACCTCTGTCGCAGGGGCTTCAGGCGCCGCGGAATCGCCTCACTCCGCTTCTAGGAGCGGGCGCCGCCGGCCGATGGCCGTTTGACAGGCGGCGGTTCCTCTCCCATGTTCCCGGCCCGAGTTTCGCGCATTGGACCGCTGCGCCGCACAGCTCGCGCAGCACAATTTCAGGTGGAGCGCCCGCGAAAGAAATATCCAGGCGCGACAACACGTTCAAGGCTCAGACATCAAAAATGAACATCGTTATTGTCGAATCCGCCGCCAAAGCGAAAACCATTAATAAGTATCTGGGCAGCAACTATAAAGTGCTGGCTTCCTTCGGCCACGTCCGGGATCTGCCGTCGAAGGACGGCTCGGTCGTCCCCGACCGCGACTTCGAGATGACCTGGGAGATCGACCCCGGCTCCCAGAAGATCGTCCGCGAGATCGCCGAGGCCGTAAAGAAGGCGGACAAGCTCATCCTCGCCACCGACCCCGATCGCGAGGGCGAGGCGATCTCCTGGCATCTGCTCGAAATCCTCGGCCAGAAGAAGGCGTTGAAGCGGGGGCTCGAGATCGAGCGCGTCGCCTTCAACGCCGTCACCAAGCAGGCCATCATGGCGGCCATCGCCGCCCCCCGCCAGATCGACGAGCCGCTCGTCGACGCCTACCTCGCCCGCCGCGCGCTCGATTACCTCGTCGGCTTCACGCTGTCGCCGGTGCTGTGGCGCAAGCTGCCGGGCGCCAAGTCGGCCGGGCGGGTGCAGTCCGTCGCCCTCCGCCTCATCTGCGACCGCGAGGCCGAGATCGAGGCCTTCAGGACCGATGAATACTGGACCATCGAGGCCACCCTCGCCACCCGCAGCGGCGAGACGTTCCCGGCCCGGCTGCACGCCATCGACGGCACCGCACTGAAGAAGCTCGACCTCAAGGACGAGGCCACCGCCTTCGCCATCAAGCGGGCCATCGAGAAGGGCGACTTCCGCGTCGTCTCCGTCGAAAGCCGCGACGTGAAGCGCAATCCGTATGCGCCCTTCGCCACCTCGACCCTGCAGATGGACGCCTCCCGCAAGCTCGGCTTCTCCGCCAAGCAGACGATGCAGGTGGCCCAGCGCCTCTACGAGGGCGTGGACGTCGGCGGCGAGACGGTCGGCCTCATCACCTATATGCGAACCGACGGCGTCACCATCATCCCCGAGGCGATCAACGCCATCCGCGGCCTCATCGCCCGCACCTATTCCCAGCGCTACGTCGCGCCCTTCGTGCGCGAGTACAAGACGAAGGCGAAGAACGCGCAGGAGGCGCACGAGGCCATCCGCCCGACCGACGTCTCCCGCACGCCGGCCTCCGTCGCGCGCTATCTCGCCGCCGACCAGGCCCGTCTCTACGAATTGGTCTGGAAGCGCGCGGTCGCGAGCCAGATGGCCTCCGCCGAGATGCAGCAGACGACCGCCGACATCGAGGTGAAGGGCCGCGACGGCAAGACGTATATCTTGCGCGCGACGGGCTCGGTGGTCGTCTTCGACGGCTTCCTCAAGGTTTACGACGAAGGCCGCGACGACCGCGTGCTCACCATCGACAAAGGCAAGGACGACACCTCCGACGAGGAGGACGGCAGCCGCCGCCTGCCCGCGCTCGCCAAAGGCGATGCGGTCACCGACCGCGCCATCGAGCCGCAGCAGCATTTCACGCAGCCGCCGCCGCGCTATTCGGAGGCGACCCTCGTCAAGAAGATGGAGGAGCTCGGCATCGGCCGCCCCTCGACGTACGCCTCCACGCTCGCCGTGCTGCAGGAGCGCGATTACGTCCGCATCGACAAGAAGCGCCTGATCCCCGAGGACAAGGGCCGTCTCGTCATCGCCTTCCTCGAGAGCTTCTTCGGCAAGTACGTGGAGTTCGACTTCACCGCCGCTCTCGAGGAGAAGCTCGACCTCATTTCCTCCGGCGAGATGGAGTACAAAGAGGTGCTGCGCGACTTCTGGCGCGACTTCACGGCCGCGATCGACAGCATCAAGGACTTGCGCGTCGGCGACGTGCTGGAAGCCCTCAACGAGATGCTCGGCCCGCACATCTTCCCCGCCAAGGCCGACGGCTCCGATCCCCGTCTCTGTCCCAAATGCGGCACGGGCCGCCTCTCGCTCAAGATCTCGGGCAAGTCCGGCGCCTTCATCGGCTGCGGCAACTACCCGGACTGCAAATATACGCGCCAGCTCACGGGCGAAGCCACCGCAGCCGCCGGCGACCGCGAGCTCGGCTTCGATCCGGAGACGGGCCTCGCCGTGCTCGTCAAGGCGGGCCGCTTCGGCCCCTATCTCCAACTCGGCGAAGGCGACGGCGAGGAGAAGCCGAAGCGCTCCTCGATCCCCAAGGGGATCGACGCCGCCACCATCGACTTCGAGAAGGCGATGCAGCTTCTCTCTCTGCCGCGCGAGGTCGGGATCCATCCCGAGACCGGCACGCCGATCATGGCGGGCCTCGGCCGCTACGGCCCCTTCATCCAGCACGACGGCACTTACGCGAACGTCGAGAGCATCGAGGACGTGTTCAGCATCGGCGTGAACCGCGCCGTCACGCTGCTCGCTGAAAAGCGCGCCGGCAAGGGCGGCGGCCGCTTCGGGCGCGCGGCCGCGAAGACGGTGTTGAAGGACCTCGGCGAGCATCCGGGCGGCGGCGGCAAGATCCAGGTGCTCGACGGCAAGTACGGTCCCTACGTCAGCCACAACAAGGTCAACGCCACGGTTCCGAAAGGCACCGACCCCGCGGCCCTGACGCTCGACGAGGCCATCCACCTCCTGCAGGAGCGCATCGCCAAGGGCGGCGGCAAGAAGCCCGCGAGAAAAGCGGCCGCGAAGCCGAAGGCCACGAAGGCCAGCGCCGCAGCGGCCAATAACGACGGCGCCGCAGCGAAGACGGCGAAGCCGAAAGCCGCCAAAAAGGCGCCGGCCAAAAAAGCCGCGGCGAAACCGAAGAAGAGCGCCACCAAGGGCGCCTCCGCCGAAAGCTGATCCTCATGGCACGCAAGCCGCCCGGGAAACGTCCCGCGCCGCGCGGAGCCAAGAAAGGCTTCCGCACGGCGCCGGCGGCGCGGCGGCCGCGTGACGACGCTCCGCTCCCCACGCGCGAGGACATCCTCGCCTTCCTGCGCGAGCACGAGGGCCAGGCCGGCAAGCGCGAGATCGCGCGCGCCTTCAACATCAAGGGCGAGGCCCGCACCGCGCTGAAGCAGCTCCTCGCCGAGATGGCCGCCGAAGGCACCCTCACCGGCACGCGGCGCGAGCTGCAGGCGCAGGGCGCGCTTCCCCCCGTCACCGTGCTCGAGATCGTGGCGTGCGACGACGAGGGCGACCTCGTCGCCCGCCCTGCTGTCTGGAAAGACACGGACGGCTCACCCCCGTCCGTCCTCGTGCTCGCCCGCCGCGCCCAGAGCGAAGCCCGCGAGGCCGCGCTCGGCATCGGCGACCGCCTGCTCGCGCGCATCACGCACCTCGCCGAGCCGGACGTCGCAGGCCACGCCTACGAGGCCGAGCCCATCAAGGTGCTCCCGCGCGAGACGCGCCGCCTGCTCGGCATCTTCCGGGCGCGCAAAGGCGGCGGCGGCACGATCGAGCCCATCGACCGGCGCGCCCTGCGCGCCTGGCAGGTCCGCGAGGGCAACACGGGCGGCGCTGCCGACGGCGACCTCGTGCGCTTCGACCTCTCCGCGCGCCATCGCCAGTCGCTCTCGGAAGCGCGCGTGCTCGAAACGCTCGGCAACCCGGACGACCAGCGCAAGATCAGCCTCATCGCCGTGCACGCGCATGGCCTGCCGGACGACTTCCCCGCCGCCGTGATGACCGAGAGCGCGGCACTCGCCTCCTTCACGCCGGACGGCCGCACGGACCTGCGCCAGATCCCGCTCATCACCATCGATCCGCCCGACGCACGCGACCACGACGACGCCGTCCACGCCGCGCCCGACCCCGATCCGAAGAATCGCGGTGGCCACGTCGTGCTCGTCGCCATCGCCGACGTCGCCCACTACGTCCGCCCGGGCTCACGCCTCGACAAGGAAGCCGCGCTGCGCGGCAACTCCGTCTACTTCCCCGACCGCGTCGTGCCGATGCTGCCGGAGCGCATCTCGAACGACCTCTGTTCGCTGCGCGCCGGCGAGGACCGTCCCTGCCTCGCCGTCCGCATGATCTTCGACGCAGGTGGCAAGAAGCGCCGCCACGAGTTCGTGCGCGCCGTGATGCGCAGCGCCGCCAAGCTCTCCTATCAGGAGGCCCAGGCCGCCATCGACGGCAACGTGAGCGAGACCTGCGGGCCGCTCATGGAGCAGGTGCTGCGCCCGCTCTGGACGGCCTACGCCGCCCTCTCCCGCGCCCGCGACACGCGTGGGCCACTCGATCTCGATCTTCCCGAGCGCAAGATCCTCCTCGATGCGCAAGGCCGCGTTGCCCGCGTCGTCATCCCCGAGCGCCTCGATGCCCATCGCCTGATCGAGGAGCTGATGATCCAGGCCAACGTCGCAGCGGCCGAAACGCTGGAGCAGGCGAAAACGCCGCTCCTCTACCGCACGCACGACGAGCCCTCGAAGGAGAAGCTCAAGAGCCTGCGCGATTTCCTCGAAACGCTCGACCTCAAGCTCGCGCCCGGCACGGGGCTGAAGCCCGAGGCCTTCAATCGCATTCTGGCGCGCGCCAAGACTCTGCCCGTGCCGGAGCTCGTCAACGAGGTCATCCTCCGCTCCCAGGCGCAGGCCGAATACACGCGCGAGAACATCGGCCATTTCGGCCTGAACCTCGCCAAGTACGCGCACTTCACCTCGCCCATCCGCCGCTACGCCGATCTCGTCGTCCACCGCGCGCTGATCCGCGCCCTGAAGCTCGGCCCCGATGGGCTGACCGACGCGGAGATCCCGCGCCTCACCGACATCGCAAAGGACATCTCCGCCGCCGAGCGCCGCGCCATGGCCGCCGAGCGCGAGACCATCGACCGCCTCATCGCCGCCCACCTGTCCGATCGCGTCGGCGCCTCGTTCGACGGGCGCATCGCCGGCGTCACCCGCTCGGGCCTGTTCGTGAAGCTCCGGGAGACGGGCGCCGACGGCTTCGTGCCGGTCTCGACGCTGATCCATGATTTCTTCCATCACGTCGAGGAGGCGCACGCGCTCGTCGGCAGCCGCAGCGGGGAGACCTTCCAGCTCGGCGACCCCGTCAGCGTCCGCCTCGTCGAGGTGATCCCCTCGGCCGGCGCCATCCGCTTCGAGATGCTGTCGTCGGGAAAGCGCAGCGCGCTCACCGCGCTCAAAGGCGCACACCGCTTCCGGGCACGGCGCGGCCGGCGGCGATAAGACCCTTGTGAGGCCCGCCGCGTTTCCTACAATGACGCGACATCGAGCAGGACCGAGCGATGACGATCGAGTTCCAGAAGTTCCCCGCCTCCGAGCCCGCGCTTCCCGAGCGCTCCGTCACGGACGCCTTGATGAAAGGCTGGCTTCAGCGCTGCCCCGCGTGCGGAAAAGGCGCGCTCTTTCGCGCCTATCTGAAAGTCGCCGACACCTGTCCATCGTGCGGCGAGGAATTCCACCATCACCGCGCCGACGACGCGCCGCCCTACTTCACAATGGTCATCGTCGGCCACATCGTCATAGCCGGCATTCTGGCGCTCGAGAAAGCGATGTCCCCGGAGAGCTGGGTGCAGCTCGCGCTCTGGCTCCCCCTGACGGTCGGCCTGAGCCTCTGGCTGCTGCCGCACGTCAAAGGCGCCCTCGTCGGCCTGCAATGGGCGCTGCGCATGCACGGCTTCAGCGGCAAGCCGGACGAAGCGCCCACCATCGATCCCAGGCCCCATTGAGTCCCCGTCGGCCATGACCGCCGCCTCCATGAGACCCCGCTCCGGATCGGGAGAGCACATGAACGCCGCCGCTCCGCCATCGCCCCCCGCAGCCCGCCTGCGCCCGCGCGATGCGGCGACCTTGGTCATCGTTGATCACACCGGCCGCGAGCCGCGGATCCTGATGGGGCGACGCCGTCCCGATCAGGTGTTTCTGCCGAACACGTATGTGTTCCCCGGTGGCCGCGTGGAAGCCTCGGACCGCGCCGCCGCCCGCCATCACGCCCTGGCGCCGAGGGAGAGCGCCTGCGTCCAGCGCCACATGCCCGGCAAGCCGAGCGATCGGCGCGCGAGCGCCCTCGCCCTCGCCGCACTCCGCGAAACCTATGAGGAGACCGGCGTGCTCGTCGGCACCTCCGGCGACATCGGAGGCGATTCCCTCACCTGGGCCGCCCAGCTCGACGCCGGTTTCACGCCGGGGCTCACCCGCCTCACCTATCTCGCCCGCGCCATCACGCCTCCCGCGCGCCCGCGCCGCTACGACACGCGCTTCTTCATCGTCGAGGCGAGCGCCATCGCCCACCAGGCCCCGCGCACCGACGGCGAGCTGCTCGACATCGGCTGGTTCGCCATCGCGGAGGCCCAGCGCCTCGCCCTGCCGTCGATCACGCGCCACATTCTGGAGGATATCGCCGCCTACGTGCGCCTGCCGGCCGCCCGCCGGCCGGCCCTCGCCGTGCCGTTCTATGCCCATCGCCGCGGGCTCCTCGAGCGCACGTTGCTCGAGCGCCCCTGAGCGCGGGCCACCGACGGAAAAGCCGCAGTCCGCAAGCGTTTAAACGCCCCGGCCCGGCTTGACACGAGAAGCGCGCTCAGTATGGTGCGCACTCCGAATTCGATGGGAATTTCCCCTTTTTTCGAGGTCTGAAGACCAATGGCCAAGCAGATTGTCCAGAAGATCAAGCTCCTCTCCTCCGCCGGGACGGGCTTCTTCTACGTCACGAAGAAGAACCCCCGCACGTCGACGGAGAAGCTCGTCTTCAAGCGCTACGATCCCGTCGTGCGCAAGCACGTCGAGTTCAAGGAAACGAAGATCAAGTAGGCGCGCCCGGCCCTTGAGGCCGGGAGATCACGCGGAAGACGGGGCGTCCCACGCACGGTTGGTGCGCCCAAGCGGCCCGCCCGCGCATCCGGAAACGCTGCGCTTCTCGAGCAAGCCACGCCGATCGGAACGCCCATTGAGCGTCCGATATGAGAGCGTCCGACATGAGCCAGACCCGAAGGCTGCGGCCTCGTCCGGTGACGTCGATCTGATGGAATGGGAGTGCGGACGGTGGCGGCACACCAGGGTCCGTAACCGCGCTCGGCAGCGGGGTAAGCATTCCGAGGTTAGCCACGGACCCTGGCCTAGTGACCAAGCGGTGTCAAAGAGGGCGTTGACGATCCACCTGGTGTCGTAGAGGCAGCAACGGCTAAACGACTTTAGGAGGTCATCCAGCCGCTGCCGGACCACTACGAATCTCGCGCTCCCGAACGAGGAGCGGCGAACCCGATGACCGCGCGAGGCGGTGTATCCGAGCGAACGCAGCGAAGACCAGTGATCGCCCGCGCATCAGCCGATGAGTGAAATCCCCTCCGTTCGCGTGAACTCTGGCAGAACAGTTAGGAGATTGCAAGTTTACACCTTGACCATTGCGTGGCGAACACGGTCCAGCAAGTCTTACACTTAACGGCGTAGCCTGAGACGGCAACGGAAGCGGCCCTTAGCGGCCCGAGCGCCATAAGGAATTGTTTTATACTACTTTTAAGACAAACCCCGGCCGCGGCACGCCGGAAGGCTGGCAACCAGCCTCATCAACCCCTTGAAAACACGTAAATAGACGCGACTTTCTTGCTCGCGGAAGCTGGGCTCCCACCGTTCCCGGCAAAGCGAGACAGAACGGTCCGCGGAGCGGAGAGTCCTAGAGCCTGATCGTTTGAGATGCGAGCCCTTCAGCTCGCATCGAGAGCGTGAATCAGACTCTAAAACAAAGAGATAGAGCACGTTCACTCCCGATGGGCGATTCCATTGAGAGTGAACGTGCTCTAGGCCGCGTCGGCGACGACCTGGTTGCGCCCCTGGTGCTTGGCGGCATAGAGCGCATTGTCGGCCCGCTTGAAGAGCGCTTCCGCCGTATCGTTCGCCCCTTCCCAGGTTGCAAGACCCACGCTCGCCGTCACCCAGATCTCCTGCGCCGTCCCGATCCGGAAGGCCGTGGAGGCGACGCATTCGCGCACCCGCTCGCCCACCTGACGCGCCAGCGTCTTGTCGGTATCGGGCATGATGATCAGGAACTCCTCGCCGCCGAGCCGGCAGGCGAGATCCACCCCGCGCGTGTAGCGGCGAAACCGGTCCGAGAACTCCTTCAGCACGAGGTCGCCCGCATCGTGCCCGTAGGTGTCGTTGACCGACTTGAAGAAGTCGATGTCCGCGATCAGCACCGAGAGCGAGCGGCCCGTGCGCTGCGCATCCGCGATCAGCGTCTTGAGATGGCGCTCCATGTAGCGGCGGTTGTGCAGCCCCGTCAGCGGATCCGTGATCGAAAGCTCGACGCTCTCGCGGATCTGGTTGCGCAGATACTCCGAGAACCGCTTGCGCCGGATCTGCGTCTTCACGCGCGCCAGCAGCTCATGCCGGTCCACCGGCCGCATGAGGTAATCGTTGACGCCCATGTCGAGCCCGCGCAGGAGGCGCGCCTCGTCCCCCTGATCCACCATGATGAGGATCGGCAGATGCCGCGTGCGGTCGAGCGAGCGCACCTGCGAGCAGAGCCGCAGCCCGTCCGCATTCTCGAGCCGCAGCGCCGTCACGACGAGATCGAACGGCTGCTCCGCGAGATGCATGAGCGCCACCTGCGGATCGGGCTCGATGTAGGCTTCATGCACCTTGCCGAGCGCGCTCATGACCCGCGAGGACGAGCGTGGATGATCGTCGATGACGAGCACGCGCCCCGGCCGGTCGCCCAGCACGCGCGCCAGCGTCTCCTCGTCCGAAAGCCCCATCTGACGGCTCGTCGAGACGCGCATCAGCATCTCGTCGTTGAGCATCTTGAGGCGGGCGAGGCTCTTCACGCGCGTGACGAGGGCGATGTCGTCCACGGGCTTGGAAAGAAAATCGTCGGCCCCGCAGTCGAGCCCGCGGATCTTGTCCGACACCTGGTCGAGCGCCGTGACGATGACGACGGGGATATGCAGCGTCTGCGCGGAGGACTTGAGCCTCCGGCAGACCTCGAACCCATCCATGCCCGGCATCATGACGTCGAGCAGCACGACGTCCACACGCTCGCGCTCGCAGATGTCGAGCGCCTCGCGCCCGCTGGTCGCCGTCACGACATCGAAATACTCGGCTTCGAGGCGAGCCTGGAGCAGGCGGATGTTCGCCTGGATATCGTCAACGACAAGAACTCTGGCAGTCATGATAACTCACACACACCCAATACGAACACACACGCCGACCCCGGCGCAGTGCTCAGGCGTCCCCCACAAATCGCCGCACGGTATCGAGAAACAGCGCGACCGAGATCGGCTTGGACACATAAGCCTCGCAGCCGCCGGAACGAATCCGCTCCTCATCGCCTTTCATCGCAAACGCGGTCACAGCCACCACCGGGATGTTGCGCAGATCCTCGTCTTCCTTGAGCCACTTGGTCACCTCGAGCCCGGAAACCTCCGGAAGCTGGATGTCCATCAGAATGAGATCGGGACGATGCGCACGGGCGAGACTCAGCGCGTCCAGGCCGTTGCGGGTCTGCACGGTGAGATAGCCATAGGCGTCCAGCAGATCGTGGAAGAGCTTCATATTGAGCTCGTTGTCCTCCACGATCAGCACCGTCTTGGCCCCGCGGGGCTTGCCCGGCTGCTGCGTCTGGCCCTCGACGGCCATTCTCGTCTCCTGGTAGGTCATCGTCGAAGGTCGCCACGCTCCCCCCGCAACTACTGCACCGATTCTCCGGGCTTCTGCGGGCAGTGTGCCCCCTTTAGTTTAAGCAACTGTTGAAACATGGGGTTTGAAGAGCGATCCTGACCCAAGCCACGGAAACAGAACGAAAAATGGGAGAAAGCGCATGAGGACGAGAGGTCCAGCGCCCGCCACCGCCGAGACGGCCTCCACCCTCGCGCTCTCCGGCCTCGCCTTCCTCGCCGAGGACCCCCAGCGCCTGGTCCGCTTTCTGGGCCTGACCGGCATCGGCCCCGCCGACCTTCGCCAGGCCGCGGACGCCCCGGAGACGCTCCTCGCCGTCCTCGATCACCTGCTCGGCGACGAATCCCTCCTGCTCGTCTTTGCCGCCTCGAAGGGGATCGCCCCGGAAAGCCTCGCTCCGGCACGCGCCGCCCTGGCGCGCACCCTGGGCGCGGAGCCCATCGATGGCTGAGCCCGAGCATGGCGACACGCGCCTCCGCCTCGGCATCGACCTCGGAGGCACCAAGATCGAAGGCCGCATGCTCGCCGCCGACGGCACCGAGCGCGCCCGCCTGCGCATCCTCGCCCCGCAAGGGGACTATGCCGCCTCCGTCCGCGCCCTGATCGATATCGTCATCGGCCTCGAGAAGGAGGCCGACGGCACCGGGACCATCGGCATTGCCATGCCGGGCTCGCTCTCTCCCGCCACGGGCCTGGTCCGCAACGCCAACTCGACCTGGCTCAACGGACGGCCGCTGCGCCAGGATCTCGAAACCGCCCTCGGCCGGCCCGTCCGCATGGCCAACGACGCCAACTGCTTCGCCCTCTCGGAAGCCGTGGACGGCGCCGCGGCGGGCGCCAAATCCGTGTTCGGCGCCATCATCGGCACGGGCTGCGGCGGCGGCATCGTGCTCGACGGCAAGGTCCTCGAAGGCGCGCGCGGCATCGGCGGCGAATGGGGACACATGCCCCTCCCCTGGACGGAGCCGGACGAGCAGCCGAGCCCGCGATGCTGGTGCGGACGCCTCGGCTGCATGGAAATGTGGGCCTCCGGCACCGGCCTCTCGGCCGACTACGAGCGGCGCACGGGAGAGCGCGTGTCGGGCCACGAGATCGTCGCCCGCGCCAGCCTCGGCGAGCCAGCGGCCCGGACCAGCCTCGACCGCCACGCCTCCCGCCTCGCGCGCGGCCTCGCCGTCATCGTCAACATCATCGATCCCGAGGTGATCGTGCTCGGCGGCGGCCTCTCGAAGCTGCCCCATCTCTACGAGGTGCTGCCGCGGCTCGCCGCGCCCTACGTGTTCTCCGACGTCGCCGCCCACCTCGACATCCGCCCGCCGAAATGGGGCGACGCGAGCGGCGTCCGCGGCGCAGCCTGGCTCTGGGAGTGAGGCTGCCCGCTCGTCAATGCGGCTGCGAGGATCGAAGCGCCGTTACGGCACGGGCGTCTTGCACGGCGATGCCTCGAAGTAGGTCAGCTCCTTGAGCTCGCCGCGGATGGCAAAATCGCCATGGTTGATGCGCAGGCTGCTCGTGACGCCGTTCTCGTGGAACCGATACGACATCTCGTAGAGCGGCAGGGTATCGCCGGGCGCGGCCGTTGACGGGAAGTAGCTGACCGAGATCGGCCACGAGGCGACGCCATCCAGCTTGACGCCCTTGGCGAGCGTCATCACCGGCGCCTTGCCCTCGCGCCCGATCGCGGTCGAGGTCGAGAAGATCTTGTCGCCGCTTTCCGAGCCGTCATAGAGATCGGCGGCGAGGATGGTACGGCCCGCCCGCGCCGAGCGGATGATCTCCATCGAATGCTGGATCGGGAAGTATACGTCGCCGGAAAGCTTCACCTGCCGCTGTGTCGGGCGCACCAGATCGACGGTCGCCGCGCCGCGCGGATCCTTGCGGTGCGCCACACCCTGCGTCTGCTCGGCCTGGATCTCGTTCTGGTAGGTGCTGGTGCTGAAGCGCAGCTTGCGCGCCGGCACGTTCTCCCAGCTCGACGTGCGCAGATCGGTGGTCTGCACGCCGCCTTCCTGGTTGAGCGTCTGCGTCACGAAGCGCATGCTCTGCGCGTAGCCCTCGCATGCATTGCCGCTGAGCTCGTAGACGATGCGTCCGTTGACCCCGGTCACGCCGGAGCCGGAGCTCGCCCCGTCGAGATGAAGATCGTAGACCGCCCGATGCGGGGCGAACACAACATCCTGCGGCGCCGGAGCCGTCTGCCCTGGAGCGGCGGTGCCGGCCCAACCGGCTGCTGCCGCGATCACCCCGAGGGCCAGGGCCCGAAAACCCGCGCAATTCCGCATTCTGCTCATCCTGTTACGAAGCCCGGGCCGAGACCCGCACCGATAGCCGGAATCTAGGGCACCGCCACGCCGTTGCAAAGTCCGATCCACGCGCTAGATCGTTCCGATTTTAGTGGAATCGCGGAACGGATCTAAGCTTTTGTGATCGGGCTTCTTATCGGACACGTCTTTCGCACGGGCTCCACCATGACCGGTTCCCAATTTTCCGGAAGCACTCTAACAAGGTGCTATGCTCGTTTTGCGGCCGATTGCGCAAAAGCAAACCGAGCTCACCCGAACTGACACCCCTCAACGACCGGAGATCCCCGCCATGACCGGCACTATCGAAGCGCGCCTTGCCGAGCTCGGCCTCACCCTTCCCGCCGCACCGAACCCGGTCGCCAACTACGTGCCCTCCGCCGTTGCGGGCAACCTCCTCTTCATCTCCGGACAGGTCGCCAAGGGCGCCGACGGCGCGC
>DAITBB010000024.1:0-4292 GCA_036823975.1 Hyphomicrobium sp. | reverse complement strand
CAGGCAGAAGCGCCGGCTCCAGCCATGGACATGGGCACGCTCGGCGCCGATGTGGATGTGGAGACGGGCCAGGCCGCCGCGCGGCTCTGCGCCCTCAACGTCCTGGCCCAGGCCAAGGCCGCGCTCGGCAGCCTGGACCGCATCGCCCAGGTCGTCCGCCTCACCGGCTTCGTTGCCGCGACGGCCGACTTCAAGGACCATCCGAAGGTCGTCAACGGCGCCTCCGACCTGATGGTCGAGGTGCTGGGCGATGCCGGCCGCCACACCCGGGCCGCGGTCGGCGTCGCGAGCCTGCCGATGGGCTCCGCCGTCGAGGTGGACGCCATCATCGCCATCGCCGGCTGAGACGCTCGCAGCGAGACCTAAGAGCTGCCAGGATGATCGAGCCCTCGGGCGAGACCATCCGGGCCGTTCCGCGTTGCTCTTCATACCGACGCCGGCAATAGCTCACCACCGCGACGAACGCGAAGGCCCGCACCCCATGCTCGACCGCAAGACCTTCCTGCGCCGGCCTTCGAGGCGGCGATCGCCAAGGGCTACGGCATCGAGTGCGACCTGCAGCCGGCGGCTGATGGCACGCCGCTCGTCTTCCATGACGTCGATCTTGCGCGACTGACGACCGGCACCGGCCGGATCACCGATCTCCAGCCCGGCTGCGCAGCCAAGCTGCCGTTCAAGTCCGGCGGCGTCACCGGCATCCTGACCTTCGCCAACCTGCTCACCCTGATCGGCGGCCGCGTGCCTCTGCTCGCCGAGGTGAAAAGCGATTGGAGCCCACCCAACCCGGCCTTCATGGTGGGCATCGCAAACCTCGCCAGCGCCTATTCTGGCCCGCTGGGCCTCATGTCGTTCGATCCGATCGTGATGGCCGAGATGCGCCGCCTCGCGCCCGGCGTGCCCCGCGGCCTCGTCACCGGCCCCTATCGGGATCCGGATGGGCGTCCCTGGTATCCGGACGAGCTCACCGACGCCCGCCGCGCCGCGCTCGCGAACCTCGAGGACAGCACGCTGGCGGACCCCTACTTCTACGCCTACGACGTCCGCGCCCTGCCCTCGCCCGTCGCCCACCGCATCCGAACGGATCTGGGCCTTCCCCTCTTCACCTGGACCGTTCGCACCGAGCGCGACCGCCGCATGGCCGCCGCACACGCCGACGCCCCCATCTTCGAAGACGCCTTTCCCTAAGATAAAGATCCAAAAAGAAGGGGTTCGGGGGAGCCCTCCCCCGATTGGGGTGCGGGGCAAACGCCCCGCGCGCGCAGCGCCCCAGTCTCTACCGGTCGATCTCACCAAACACGATATCGAGCGAGCCGAGGATCGCCGACACGTCCGCCAGCATGTGCCCCTTGTTGAGGAAATCCATGGCCGCGAGATGCGGGAACCCCGGCGCGCGGATTTTGCAGCGGTACGGCCTGTTCGACCCATCGGCGACGAGATAGACGCCGAACTCGCCCTTAGGCGCCTCGACGGCCGCATAGACCTCGCCCGCCGGCACGTGGAAGCCCTCGGTATAGAGCTTGAAGTGGTTGATCAGCGCCTCCATCGAGCGCTTCATCTCGCTCCGCTTCGGAGGCACCACCTTCGGCAGCGGCGCAGAAACGGGTCCGCCGCCGCCCGCGCTGCCGAGCTTCTCGCAGCACTGCTTCATGATCCTGACACTCTCGCGCATCTCGAGGATGCGGATGAGATAGCGATCGTAGCAGTCGCCGTTCTTGCCGATCGGGATATCGAAATCGAGCTCGTCATAGCATTCGTAGGGCTGCGCCTTGCGCAGGTCCCACGCCGCGCCCGAGCCGCGCACCATCACGCCCGAGAAGCCCCACGCGAATGCGTCATCGAGCGAGACGACACCGATGTCCACGTTGCGCTGCTTGAAGATGCGGTTTTCGGTGAGCAGCCCCTCGATGTCGTCGAGCACCTTGAGGAACGGATCGCACCAGGCATAGATGTCATCGATCAGCGCGGGCGGCAGGTCCTGATGCACGCCACCGATGCGGAAATACTTGGCGTGCATGCGGCTGCCTGAGGCGCGCTCGTAGAAGATCATCAGCTTCTCGCGCTCCTCGAAGCCCCACAGCGGAGGCGTCAGCGCGCCGACGTCCAGAGCCTGCGTCGTGACGTTGAGGAGGTGGGAGAGATGACGGCCGATCTCGGAATAGAGCACGCGGATGAGCTGGCCGCGCCGCGGCACCGTGATGCCGAGCAGACGCTCCGCCGCGAGGCAGAAGGCATGCTCCTGGTTCATCGGCGCCACGTAGTCGAGCCGGTCGAAATAGCCGATGGCCTGCAGATACGTCTTCGCCTCGATCAGCTTCTCGGTGCCCCGATGCAGAAGGCCGACGTGCGGATCGACGCGCTCCACCACCTCGCCGTCGAGCTCCAGCACCAGCCGCAGCACGCCGTGCGCGGCCGGATGCTGCGGACCGAAGTTGATGTTGAAGGGACGAATCTCGGTCTCAGCCATCGGTCGGTTCCTTACCCCTGCGCCTTGCCGCCCGCGAACGCGGCCACGACCTCGGCACCGGTCATCGTCTTCGTCTCGTTCGCGAACGCGTAGTAGGACGGTTTCTCGTCGATGAAGATTTCCGTCGTGAGGGCGAGACCCTCCTGATCGTCCAGCGCCCCGGCGGAGACCGCGAAATGATCCGTGCCGCTCATGCGCCAATAGAGTGACGTGCCGCAGATCTTGCAGAACGCACGCTCGCCCCACTCCGACGACTTGTAGACGCTCACGTTCTCGCTGCCCTCGACGGCAATGGCCCCCACGTGCTCGAGCGCCAGAAACGGCCCCGCCGCCCAGCGCCGGCACATCGCGCAATGGCAGACGCCTACGTCGCGCGTCGCAGCCTCGAAAGCGAAGCGGACCGCTCCGCACAGGCACGTTCCGCCGATCCGGCTTGCTTCGTTGTCCATCAGGGCGCTCCCACATCCGCAATCGGCGCCGCGCCCACCGCCCGCGCCTTGTCGTTGACGCGCCCCACGAAGCGGCGCCACGGCACCACCATGCGCTCGTGCGTGCCCGCCCCGATCACCTCGACGCCATCGTGCGCCGTCACCTCGAACGCCACGCGCCGCCCGTTGACGCTCGTGCACGCGCACGTGACGGTGACGGTCTGGCCCGGAACCGTCGCCGCGCTGTGCGAGACGTTGATGTGAATGCCGAGCGAGCCCTCGCCCGCGTCGAGATGCGGCTTCAAAGCCTCGAGGCAGCACCACTCCATGAGCCCCACCATGAACCCCGTTGCGAACACCGTCGGCATGGCGCTGAAGTCGGCCGATTCCGGATAGAGATGCGGCACGGTCTTTTCGAGCGGCACCGTGAACGTGAGCTGCGCCGTCGTGCCGGGCTGGAGCGTATCCTTCATGGCGTGCCTCGCGCGTCTCCCGGCCAGCGCTTGAAGGCCAGCACCCAGAGCACGATGATATTGAGCGGAATGATCGGCATGATGAGACTGAGCACGCGCGGCAATCCCGCTCTCGGCAGGATGGCCCAGAACGGAATGATCACGCCGAGAACGTAGATGATCACGACCAGCCAGTGAAAGATCGACAGACTTCCCATTCCGCCCCCTACTGCGTGGCTTTCTCGTCGCCCGGCAACACGGCGTTGACGCCTTCCCAGGGGCTCTCGAAATCGAACGAGCGGAACTCCTGCACGAGCTTCACGGGCTCGTAGACGACGCGCTTGGCCTCGTCGTCGTAGCGCACTTCCACGTAGCCCGTGAGCGGGAAGTCCTTGCGCAGCGGATAGCCCTGAAAGCCGTAGTCCGTCAGCAGCCGCCTCAGATCCGGGTGGCCGGAGAACAGAATGCCGTACATGTCGTAGGCTTCGCGCTCATACCAGTTCGCCGCCGGGAAGACGCCGACGACGCTCAGCACCGGCGTCTCGCCATCGGCGTGCACCTTGACGCGGAGCCGCTGGTTGAGGCGCGGCGAGAGCAGATGATAGACGACGTCGAAGCGCAGCGCGCGCGCGGGCCAGTCCACCCCGCAGATGTCGATCAGCACCTCGAACCGGCACTTCGGATCGTCACGCAGCGTCGTCAGAACGGCCACGATCTCGCCGGCCGGCACGGTGATCGTCAACTCTCCCACGGCGAGACACCGGTCCAGCACTTTTGGCCCGAGCTTGGCGGAGATGTGAGCGTCGAGATCGGTGAGCATCCTGGCCTCTCGGCAGTTGGGCATTCGGCAAGGGAACCGGACGCGTCCTCGTCCCGGACCCGAGGGCCGCGCACTAGAGCACGTTCACTCTCAATGGAATCGGCCCATCGGGAGTGAACGTGCTCTAT